>CAITOF010000100.1 GCA_903893945.1 uncultured Oxalobacteraceae bacterium
GCGTAGCGCTGGGCTTATTGACGTTGACCCGCGGCTGGGTTGTTCCGGCTGCATTGTGGGCGACATGCCTGGTCTTGGCGGGGTTTCGAAATAAAAAATTACTCACGCCCCTAACGTTACTCAGCCTGCCGGCATCAATCACCGTTACCGCTATCTGGCTGCTGAGCAGTCAATTACTGCAGCCCTATCACGGCTCCCCATTTAACGGGTGGATGAGTTGGAATACGCAGGAGTTTTTCCGGCCAAACTATACCAGTCTGCAATATTTCATCAAATACAGCACGTGGTTCACCTGGCCAGCCTGGCCATTTGCCGGCTGGGCAGTCTATGCGTGGCGTAGCCAAACCAAAGCGCTACACATTGCCCTGCCACTCGGATTTTTGATTGCGCTGGTAATACTGGCCTTCTGCAGCCCCTACGCCGAACAAAGCAGCCTGATCCCACTGATCCCGCCATTGTCGATCTTGGCCGCATTTGGTTTGCCGACCATGAAGCGCGGCGCAATCAACGCCGTGGACTGGTTTTCGGTGCTGGCATTCAGCATGCTCGCGGTCTTTATCTGGCTGAGCTGGTTTGCGATGGAATTCGGTTGGCCGGAGCAGATGCACAACAACGTTTTCAAAACCGTGCCAGGTTTTACTGCCGAATTCAGTCCTGTGCTGTTCTTCATCGCCTTCGTGTCCACCTGCGCATGGATAAAGCTGGTGCACTGGCGCATCTCGCGTCACCCACGGGTGTTGTGGCGCGCGGTCGTGCTATCAAGTAGCGGCGTGGTCTTATGCTGGCTGCTCAGCTTGACCCTGTTCACACCGTGGATCGATTACCGTATCAGTTACCGCCCGCTGGCCAAAGAAATAGCCGAACATTTACCTGAACACTACAACTGCGTCGACACCAACACGAGTCCTGCACAACGGGCCTCGTTCGCCTTCTTCGGCAATATTCGTTTCGCCGAATTTGAAAGCACCACGCGGTGCGACTATTTCCTGGCACAACGCAGGATGCCTAAGCCACCTAACTATCCAAGCACCGAACCGATCTGGGAAGGTCACCGCACGGCAGATAAATCCGAACGATTTATGCTGTTCAAGCGCAACAGGTGATTACCCGGCGGTCCGAATTGACAACCCATTCGGCAAAATTAGTGCATCGCTGAGCGCCCGACATGACAGGACAACCATGCTCAATTATCTTATCGGTCTAATCGGCATACTGGTCATACTCGGGCTGGCCTACGTCCCCAGTTATGACAAAAAGCAGGTGCGCTTTCGGCCGATATGGCAATTATTGATTCTGCAATTCCTGCTTGCTTATGCAATGCTCAATGCTAATGTTGGACAATTGCTGATCAACTTCATCGTTGCCTGTTTTGGGCAACTGCTAAAATTCTCGTCAGTCGGCATCGACTTCGTATTCGGCGGCTTGGTGAATCTCAACAGTTTTTCGTTTTTCTTCCAGGTGTTAATGCCTATCGTATTTGTTTCAGCCCTGATCGGCATTTTGCAGTATTGGAAAATACTGGGCCTGATTATCCGGGTACTAGGCTTTCTGCTATCAAAGGTAAACGGCATGGGCAGGCTGGAATCCTATAACACCGTCGCATCGGCAATACTGGGCCAATCCGAAGTATTCATCTCGATCAAAAAACAATTACCTCTGCTGCCTGAAAAGCGACTGTTCACGCTGTGTACCGCCGCCATGTCCACCGTGTCAGCCTCCATTATTGCCGCCTACATGCAGCTGATCGAACCGCGCTATGTGGTTACCGCAGTCGTGTTAAATCTGTTTGGCAGTTGCATTATCGCGTCGCTGATTAACCCCTATCAGGTCGACCCAGTCGATGACGTACTGAGCATCAAGGAAGAGCCGCAAAGTTTTTTTGAAATGCTTGCCGAATACATACTGGACGGATTCAAAATCGCAGTCATCGTCGCAGCCATGCTGGTCGGCTTTATCGCACTGCTGGAGCTAATCAACGCAATCTTCATCCAGCTATTCGGCATCAGCTTTCAAACCTGCCTCGGTTACCTGTTCGCACCACTTGCATTCTTAACCGGCATCCCCTGGCGCAGCGCCATTGCCGCTGGCAGCATCATGGCCACCAAACTATTGAGCAATGAGTTTGTAGCCATGCAGGACATGAAAAGCTGCCTTGATACGGCACGCTGCGTGTTCGATGCGCGCAGCAACGCCATCTTGTCAGTATTTCTGGTGTCGTTTGCCAATTTTGGCTCGATCGGCATTATCTGTGGCTGCATCAAGGCGTTAGATGCCCGACAAGGAAACTTGGCGGCGCGCTTCGGTTTCAAACTGCTGTATAGCGCATCATTGGTCAGTTTTTTAAGCGCCACGGTGGTTGGCTTGGTGTTCTGATTTGAACAAACCGCTTTGCATTATTTTTTCGCCATGATTCCAGGCGAGATTGCTGCGTTGACAATCAAGCCCCCCCACAATGGCCCTCACCACGGCGTGCCGCGTAGAGTCTTAGCGGGTGATAAAGGACTTGCACCAGCGAGCCCGTTATAGCATAATAGCGAACTTCGTTGGGCGGCCATGCTGCTGACAACAAATGCCCGGGTGATGAAATTGGTAGACGTAGGGGACTCAAAATCCCCCGCCGCAAGGCGTGCCGGTTCGAGTCCGGCCCCGGGCACCAGATCCATGAAAAAAGCACTGATTTATTCAGTGCTTTTTTCATTCCAGCTGTACATCAAACTTACTTCCACTTCAGATTCAATTTCCGTTGTGATGCCGCGCAGTCACGAAGATACAAATTGATCAGGCTCTGATACGGAATGCCGACAGTCTCGGAAATGGACTTGAAGTAATTAACGCTTTCCTCGTCCAGTCGAATGGTGATTTGTTTTTTCAGTCGTGGTGCATAGGGATTTTTTGCTGCGTTTGAAAAATCGTATTCTTCTCTCATGATTTCACCTGTTGTAAAAAGTAGCTTCGCGGCGAGTCGCTTTGCGCGCGGAAAAAATCCGAATAGCACTGTCATCGGAGCGATAACAATGACAAACAATCAAAAGCCGCAAACCGGAACTGTAGTCCAACAGAATAAAGCGGTCTTCGTTCTCAGAATGATCGGGATCCACAATCAATCACGCTCGTTCGTCCGAAAAAACAGATTTCGCCTCGTCAAAACGCACGCCGTGTTTCCTGATGTTGATTGCCACTTTTGATTTATCCCATGTAAAGTCAAGTCCGTTTATAACTACAATGTATTTACAATTCGCACAAATTGTCAAGCATGATCAAAAAATGAGCCGTGCCTCGACGATTTTGCAGAGCATGTGCAAAGCGTCCAATTTGCATTTTAACCATTTGATATATAAGGAGATTTTCAGGCACTGCGGTACCCACATCCCCCGCCGCAAGGCGTGCCAGTTCGAGTCCGGCCCCGGGCACCAGCCTTCTGATAGAAAAGCATCGACTTTGGTCGGTGCTTTTTCATTTTTGAGGGCCTGTTTTGACGGAACACCCTGCAATTAAGTCAGGATTTCCAATATAATCCACTCATTCAGAGCTGACGCGGCCATCCATCCGGCATGCCAGCGTTAACATGCAAAATAAACACCCTTATTGCCTATCATGACAGCCAAAAAACTCAAATCGACCGATGATTTTGATCCGCAAAAATTCCGGCCGCACGGACGAGTCACCTTTACCAAAGATGACAACCTGCTGATCTGCGAAGCCCATGGACCGTTCGACAAAGAATTGATTGCGGCGATTGCCGATATAGAGCTGAGTCTGGTCTATGAGATGCAGAAATGCGGTCAGTGGGCCGATATTATTGTCATAAAAGAAAACGCGACCACATCGTCCGAATGCCTGGCGGCGTTTACCGATTATCTGTCTCAACTTGGCAGAGCGAATCTGCATTCGCTGGTTACCGCCATGGTCATCGATGACAATGTCATCGGAGCGGACGTCATGACTCCGCAATTTATCGACGCCTACGCAGACGCCGGGTTAAACCTGACGGTATTCAAGGAACTGAATCATGCAAAGGTGTTCGTCAAATTGCATCTCTGAACCTGTGCGGCATCAGGTGATCGGTTAAAAGAGTGCAACTGGATCAGACTCAGCGACTTTTGAGCGCATCACGTCGCCGCAGCAACCGTTCTTCGAGTTCGGAAAGATAAAAGAACAGCCGAAACCGCAAATAGGATAAGAGTGCCGACGTCACACCGGGGAAATTCCTGAAATGATTGACGTTGCTGATATCCTGTTTCAGCATCAGATTACGAATATTTTTTATCATTACCGGCGGCAGTTTTGCGGTATAGGTCGATTTGAAAAAACTGTATTCTTTAAGTAGCGGGCCAATATTGTAGGTGCGATGCGCTTTGTAGTTGGCCGGGTAATCCGCGATATCAAACACCACGTTTGACGACAACCGGCCATCAACCTGGATGCGCGTCAGGTCAATCACCTGCAACGGATTAATACGCACTGCCCAGTGATCACAGAAAGCAGGGTCCCCTTTTACCGGCCACATAACCAGTTCAACCGGAATCCCGTATTCTTCGGCCAACATGCATAATTCCAGGGACATCGTCAAACAGGTTCCCTGGGCCTGCTCCACTGTTGTGACCCGAACTCTTTTTGCTGCAACAATCAGCTTGTTTAAGGACTGATTTTTTTTCTGACTGTCTTGAAACGAAGAAATTGGAGAAACAGCCTTTGATCTCTTTTTCAAACAAATACTCCTCAAACTCATAGCCAGGACCACAACGCGGCCTGTCCATTATGTACCCGAATCGGTCGAACCGCTCCAGCTAACGTCATGATGCAACCGTCTTCAACGGCTGAAACTATACCTGATTTTTCTGCGCGACACTTATTAGCCGCTGCAGGTCAAAATCAGACCCCCTTAACGCGCTGAAGTTCAACGACTCCGCTGTCCACGGCGGCCTGCAAATTACCTTCCAGAAACGCATCAATCTGCTCAGTTGTTCCTTTAACACTTTCCAGACCAATCGCCTGATTGCGACCGCTGGATTTGGCAAAATACAGCGCCAGATCCACCAGTTTCAATGCTTTCTCCCAGCTGAGTTTCGAATCGGCGGCACCCGGTAACGGCATTAGAATATAGCCAGCCGAAATAGTCACCGACATGGCATCTTTGTGCCTGTCTGGCTGGTCTATCGGCGTCGCGCCAACCACAACCAGCTCTCGTCGTACGATATCGGACACCCGTTCGAGTGGCACACGGTGCAGGTAAATCAGAAATTCCTCGCCACCCCATCGCATTAACATGTCTTTCTCGCGCAGGATTTTCTGTAATCGTCTGCCGATCTCCACCAGCACACTGTCACCGGCAGGATGGCCGTAAGTGTCATTGATCCGTTTGAAATGATCTATATCCAGCAGCACAAGCACGTCGTGCAGACCCGAGTCAGGGGCCATTCGTCGATCATTTTCCAGATTGAACGAGTCTATCATGTTCTGAAATGCACGCCGGTTCAGCAGACCGGTCAATGGGTCGCGGGTGGACTGATCCTTCAATTTCAGATTCGCCGCACGGAGCCGCAGGTTACTCTGCCGGACGCGCCGGTACAGGAAAAATATACCAACCACAGCCATCACTGCCGTGGCAATTAAAAATACTGACACGATCCTCTGCAGGTTCTTGTTTTCGATTTCGACATGTTGCAGGGCATTTTTCTGCTCCAGTTTTTCAATCTCTTTCTGATGCTGACTGAGATCAAAATGCACCTTCATTTCGATCATTGCACGATCCCGGTCTGCATGAAAAAGTTCATTGATAATCTGGTCTCTCTCTTCCAGCGTTTTCAGTGCTTCCCTGTACATGCCGGTTTTTTTATAGGCATTGGCAAGATCCGTCAGCATACCTTCAAGTGTTGGCTTGGCGTTGGCACTGCGCGCAAAATCAATACCCAGTTTATCCTCGGCAATGCCTTTTTCAATTTCACCCATATAGATGTGACAGATACCCAGATTTGTTTCTGCAATTGCTGCCGTATTTTTTAACTCGTACTGGTTTGCGATACGCAGGGACTGTTCTGCAAAACGCACGCAATCCGGATATTTTTCCTGATTCAATGAGGCATCGGCCAGGTTATTCAAACCTTTGGCCTCGGCATTGTGGTTGCCAATTTTTTTGCTTATCGTCAGACTTTCTTCATAAGCCGTAATCGCCGCCGTCCAGTTTTCCTGATCTGCATAGGCAAATCCCGTGTTATTGGCAATACTTGACAACAGGCCGGGTGCCTCAAGCTGGCGTGCCCCGTCTTTCGCTTTATGAAAATAATCCAGCGCCATCGAATCATCCTTCAGCGACAGGTACATCTGCCCGATACTGTTTAACGTTTTGGCGCGGATCAGATCGGTTTGCCATTCACCCTCCTTTAAGGGTTGCAACGCGTCCAGTGCGCTCAGATGATGTTCCAGTGCGATTTGAAAATTACCGATGGATGAATAGAGCTGGCCGGCCGTATTTTCGATCTGATTTTGCAGCACGCGGTCACTGCCCTTTTTGACGGCTTCCAGGATGGGTTCGATAATCGCCAGTCCTTCACCGAATTTTCCGTCTTCGCCGTACATCCTGGCCTGAAAATTTTTCACCATGAAATTGGCCACCGGATCACTGTTTTTGTGCCCAAGCTGTGTCAGCTTGCTGATCAGATCATTGGCCTGCTGCCTGTTTCCCTTGTCAAGTGCCAGTTGCAGCTGAATGAGCATTAAATCACGCCTGTCAGTGTCGGACAGCTCCTGCGGAAACTGGGTCTGAAACTCCGCTATGGCAAGTACCGCCTGATCCGGGTTCGATTCGCTCAACTTCGTAAGTTGACTCAATCTGGACTGGACCGACAGCGGATCCGCGACGCCAACATCTGCCATTAATAATGCAACAACAAACATCACCCGCCTCAGCTGGCTGGCGACTGAAGACCCCGATAGCGACGTGTCCCGGCAGTTTGTATTGTTCATTTGTCCTTTATGCAACTAGTTGAAATCGATCCGCTGCCCCAATAATACCTAGCGATACTATGACAAGCAACCTGTTTTGAATACAGGTGCAGAGCGCCGTAACCATGACCGGCTGTCCCTGGCTGCTCGGGCACGCCAGCAATGAACAACAGTGCGCATCAGCGCAGCGTTGCATTTCCAACCAGATGCAGGGTGTGGTCCGCGCCACGCAACCTGACCTGGACCGTCTTGTCAACCGGGGTTGCCGACTGCTCGACGTACAGGGGTGCCGAGGGTAACGGTACCGGGCGCAAGAACCGAACCTCAATCCGGGCCACGCGTTTTGAATCGAGCTGTTCAAAGGTCCGGGCAAACGTGCCGAATCCTTGCAGAATTTTATTGTGCAATGCGGACAATTTCCCGGCCAGGGTCGACCAGTGTATCGGATTGAAATCACCGGTAATCAATGAAAAAAGCAGGCCGTCATGCTCACTGGCGCGCCAGATTCCCCTGACGGTCCAGTCGTGTGCTTCAGTACCCGAATCCCTGCTCCCGGTTTTGGAGGTCCTGGTGTTGATGAAAACCATATGCAGGGTCACTTCAACCAGATTGGGCACCTGGGCGGTACCTGTCTGAACCGTGACAGAAATTCGGGTCCGGTGCGCTTCGTCGGCAATCGAGTTGACGAACGCATGGCAAAGCAATGGCTGGTCGCGCGGCAGCTCGCCATGAATATCCAGCGTGACGCCCTGATTCAGTACTCGGGTCAGCGCGTAAGGGGTCTGAAAAAGTAATTCCGCTATCAGGGGCAAACCCCATTGGGAGACCATATGCGGTGGCAGGCAATCCTGATAGTGATCACTCGCATTGCACCAGCTCAGGTAGGCATTGACCAGTTGCTTCGGCGGTGCCGGAATGGTTTTATGGACAGGCTGAACGTCGCGCAGCTGATTTGTTGTGGCCGGAAAAATCAGCCGCACACCGATGCGGCACACCACGCCAATCATGGCAGCGTGGTGGCGCAGCAACCGGAAGGGGATCACCAGCGGGCCCGTTTTCGCGGCGCGCGTGTCAATTCAGCGCCGCTATGATTTTTTCCACCATGACCTGTGGCTGATAATACAGCTGATCGGGTGTCAAACCGAGTCGGACCACAACCAGCTGCAATGACGGAACGATCGCAATGATCTGTCCGTCGTGACCCAGCAGCCAGTAAATGTCAGCGGGTAAATGATAGGGCGTATCGGCATTGGCATCGGGGCCGGTATCTTTGGCTTCAGGTCCTTCCAGCCAGAGCTGACCACGTCCATATTTTCCATGCGAAGCCGGGGCCGGACTGTGCATCATCTCCACGTAGCCTTCGGGTAACAGACGTTGGCCATTCCAGACCCCATCCTGCAGGAGGAACTGACCGAAACGGGCCCAGTCCTGGGCCGTCGCATACATATAACTGCCACCTGTTATCGTACCGCGTTCATCCGCTTCAATAAAGGCACTGCTCATACCGAGTGGTCCAAACAGGTGCGTTCTTGGAAACGACAGTGAATCGGCACCCACCGACTGCTGCCAGAGTCTGGATAAAAATACCGACGTGCCGGTGGAATAATTCCAGACACTGCCGACCGGATGCTGCAATGGCTTGTTATAGACAAAACCGGCCATGTCGGGTTCCAGATAAAGCAGACGGGTCACGTCAGACACTTCACCATACTCTTCGTTGAATTCCAGTCCGGACGACATCGCCAGCAAATCCGCCAGCCTGATTTTTTCCCTGCCGCCCGAGGTTTTGTCAGCCGGCCAGATATGATCCTGCTCCAGAGACAATTTGCCCGCGCCGACCTGCAAGCCGACTAACGCTGCGTTCACTGTCTTGGTCATGGACCAGCCAATCAGGGGGGTATCCGCACTGAAGCCGGGCGCGTAGCGCTGCGCAATCAGATGGCCATGCGAAATGACCGCGACGGCACGCACACCGGGACCGGTCAGTTCGTCTTTCTGGATGACGGCGTTAACCTTTTCATTCACGGTCATTTTTGACCCCAGTGGCCATGCCAGTTCAGGCGATGGCGCTGCCATGGGCGCCGGATTAAACTGGTATTTTCTGGCCGCTGCGATATCGCCATCCGGAACCGCAGCGCACCCGGTACCCGGCCGGTACACCGCCAGTCCGTTGCCGATAAAGCCGAACAGGTTGGCGTGCACCACGCCCTGCGCCTTGTCAACCTCGACCTTCATCAATTTCAAAAACGGGTTGCCGGGTGCCTGCACATCGATGTTCAGAACCTCGTCCGCATTGCGGTTGACCATAAACACATTGGTGCAGACTATCTTGGCGCTGTAGTTGGAACCGACCCGGAATAATTCCGGTGGCACGGCATGCAGCCAGATCGCTCCGAGCACCAGAATCACTATGATCGATGCGCCGATGGTTAAACGTTTGTTCATAAAGACACTCTTCAAAAGGAGGTTAGTCACGCGCCCCGTGGGCGGTTTTTTACAAGGAGAAACAATGACAGCGACAGTAACACATGCAATTGCTGATCGGCGTCGAGCGGGTATATAGTCCGCCCCAGCACATTCAGCGTAAAGCAGACCAGCAGCGTCAGGCCACCCAGCATGGTCACGACCTGTCCGGACTGAATTGCTGCCACCATGATCACCGTTGCCGACAGGGCCGGGACAAGCTGACCCCACCACGCCATATGCAGGACCTCGACCATCCACAGGCATACTCCGCTGCCGATCAGAAAAAATCGGACAGACGCGCTGCGACGTCTGGCCAGTTCACCCTGATTCCAGCGCAGGCTGGCGGCAAACAGCGGCAACCCGGCACAGGAAGCCAGCAGGCTGACCACCCTGTGCGGACCGTCCGCGCTGGCAACACCGGAAAAAACCAGTGCGCCCAGCAGCGCCGCAATTCCTATGCTGGCCGCGCACAAGGCAATACCGGGGCGCGTGGCCAATTCGCGCCAGGCAATATAAAAGGTCAGGCCAGCCAGTAAAATTTCGGAAAGCAGATCGTAGTTCATGAATTGTGCTTCAATTTTCTGGTTTCGGCCATCAGCCAGGCAGCGCTGGCAACCATGACGACAGGCACGACTCCCTTTAACACGATCGGAATGGCATCGCCAAACCAGAACGTGGCCATGGCGAATCCCAGCCCCACTGCCAGCGTGCGCACCAGTTCCAGTCCGACAGAAAACCTGCTGGTGTTCAGCAATGCTCCCAGTACCTGCATAGTGACAACAAGAAACGCGACATACAGGGTTAGATCGGTCGCGCTTAACTGGTCACCAATGGCAATGCAATGCATGAAGAACGGCACTGACAGCACATACTGGACGACGACATACCAGCGGATCGAGGTCGGCGTTGGCCACCGGAACCGCACCATCCCGGTGGTATCAAGATGGGTCAGGCCCACCTCACTCCAGCCACCCGGCGGCGCGATCAACACGCCCAGACTGGAACGCCAGTCCGGTCTGGTACGTGCAGTCTGCCAGAGTTCGTAATAATAGTGCACCACTCCCCACAACGGATTGTAACTGTGCAGCGGTGTGCGTATGCCATACATGATTTTTTCATCGGCTCGTTCCATTTCGAAGGTGCCGAAAATCCGGTCCCAGATAATGAAAATGCCACCGTAATTTTTATCAATGCAGTAGTCGTTTTTGCCATGGTGAACACGGTGATTGGAAGGCGTGACCAACACGCTGTCTATCCATCCAAGTCGTCCGACCAGTTCGGTATGGACCCAGTACTGGTAGAGCAGATCAATCAATCCGACACCGATGAATACGTCCGGCGGAACGCCGGCAACCGCCAGCGGCAGAAAAAACAGCCAGCCGAACAGCCAGTCGGTAGACGGCTGCCTCAGCGCGGTCGACAGATTATAGTAATCCGAAGAGTGATGCACAATGTGCGACGCCCAGAAAATGCTGACCTCATGGTACAGGCGATGCGACCAGTAATAACAGAAATCATAGAAGACGAGTGCCAGTATCCATACAAGGAGATTATCTGCCGGGAAGGCCGTCGCTTTATAGTGCTCAAAAACCGTGACATACAGCCCGATGAAAACCATTTTGAATATCAGTCCGCTCAACTGGCTTAACACACCCTGGTGCAGGCTGGTGATCGCATCCGGTATGTCGTACACGGCCTTACCCTGACGGTACGCGACCAGTGCTTCAAACACTATGGTTGTTAAAAAAACAGGAATTGCAAATAAAATAGGATTCACGCTGGATTGCTTTCGAGTCGGGGAATCAGAGCAATTGAATGGATAATTAAGGCTATAATAATTCTAATTGGCAAGTTTATAGCGTTTTAAAAATATTTCGTCAACTTGTGTCGGCCGAAATGATGTATTTCAATCCGATGAAACTATCTGTTCATCCAACTTATGCGCAAAATTAACAGGCTGTTAAAGACCGTTCTGCTGGTTGCGTTGGCCGCGCTGGCGCTCCTGCTGGCGGGTCAGCAAATCTGGTCCCGCCAGGATCGCGCCGGTCTGGTCGCCGTGCCGTTCGATGCGAAACTGGCCGATATCCAGTCGCATGGAACGAATACCGGCAAGGGTAACCTGCTGGGCATTCAGCCCTGGCTGACCGCCAGTGACTATACGAATCCGGCCACGCTGGGCGCCAAATTCGCCGGCTATTTGACAGCGGCACGGGAACACGGCTGGCTGTCTGAAAAAACCGTGGTGGTCTTTCCTGAATACACGGGAACCTGGCTGGTGGCCTCCGGTGAGAAAACCAGCATTTATGCAGAGTCCAGGTCGGACGACGCGATGAACACCGTGGCACTGACCCACTTTCCCGAATTTGCTTACCGCTTTCTGACCGCGCCCGCTGTGCAAGACAGGGCCAAGTGGGCATTGTTTACCGTCAAGGCCGGACAGGCCGCCAAAGATTACCAGGCCGTATTCAGCCACCTGTCGCAGCAATTTGGTGTCAGCATCGTGGCCGGCTCGATCCTGTTACCGGAGCCCGCCCTGGTCAACGGACAACTGGTGGTCAATCCCGGCAAGCGGTTATTCAACGTATCGGCCGTGTTTGGTGCCGACGGTCATATTATTGCGCCGCTGGTCGTCAAGGTTTTCCCGATACAGGACGAACTCGAATTTATCGGCACCGGTAACACTGCGTCGCTGCCGGTGTTTGATACCCCGGCAGGAAAACTGGGAGTCCTGATCTGCGCCGATGCCTGGTATCCGGACAATTACGTGGCGCTGAAGAAATCAGGTGCTGATATGGTGGCGGTACCTTCATTCAGTGCGCATGATCATGTCTGGTCGACCGTCTGGGGCGGCTATAACGGTGGCGCAGCACCGGCGGACGTAAGCGCTGACGATATCGGCCATATCACCGAGGGTGACGCATGGATGAAGTACGCCCTTCCACGACGGACGCAGGCAGCCGGAATCAGGGCCGGCATGAATGTTTTTTTACGTGGTGATCTGTGGGATCTGGGTTCGGACGGCGCGACCATTCGGGTTTCGGGCGCTGAGAGCGGCAAGGAACCTGTCGTGCAGGGGGCCACACTGAGCAATCTCTGGTTGAATTAATCGGTTGGCCGCATAAAAAAACGGGCAGCACAACTCGTGCTTGCCCGTTTTTTTGCTGGCTCACCAGCAACTCAATGCATCCCGTTACATGCTGGCTGTGAATTCAACACCAAAATAACGTGGCGGTGTAATGGTCGCATACGGAACACCGTACGATGTCAGCTGACCGCCAAGGTACTGCACATAGCGCTGATTGAAGACGTTATTGACAAGCAGCGCAACGCCGAACTGATGCGACTCATTCTGCCATCCGAGCCGGGTATCAAACTTGTTGGTGGCCGAACCCGTGTGGATATTCGGTGCATCAAGACAGGACAACATGGGGTCATCACTGCAGCGTCGGACCTCGGACGTGTGAGTACCCTGGAAGGTCCACTCGGCGTGTCCGCTTAACAGTTCCCATTTCAGATTCATCCCTGCCATACCGGTAAAGTAGGGTGTGCCGACCGGTTGCCCGGCCAGGTTGGTGGATCCACCTGCGGTGCCCTCTTCACTGTATTTTGTGAATGTGGCGTCAATGAATTCGAATCCGGTAAACAGGGTAAGATTTTTCACCGGTTTAATCCTGCCGTCGAGGTCCCATCCGTAGGCCTTCTGGTCGCTGGTGGTGACGTTATAGGTCGGAATTTCACCCGGATTACCCTGCAGGGTAATATTCTGCAGATTGTTAAACCGGTATGCAAACAACGACGAATTCAGCGACGCGTTCAGATTCGGTAACGCCATCTTGATACCGGTTTCCAGATTGGTCATTTTTTCAGGCGAAAAACTCGGATCCCTCAGGCTGGCGATCGGCGAGGTCGGCACGGGTGGCGTGAATACATTGAATCCGCCCGCCTGGTAGCCCTGGGAGAGCGACGCAAACACCATGGTATCTTTATCGTATTTATGATCCAGCACCAGCCGCGGACTCAGGTTGGTCCAGGTCTTTGAACTGCTGATCGGTGTCGCCGACGTCAGCGACGCGGTATAGAACGCCACATTGGCCGGAATTAATGCGGCAAACTGGGGTGCATAAGCATTCAGGGTCTGGTCAAGCTGGGTTGACACACGCGGTGGTGTAAACCAGGTCATGGTTTTTTCATCTTCAGACCAGCGCAGACCAAAGGTCAGATTGGACTTCGGGTCAAGGTGCCAGATCGTATCGCCATACACGGACCACGATTTGGTGTCGGTATGGCTGTATTCATTTTCCGCCCAGGGCATGAACTTCGAACTGCTGATACCTGGAACACCACCCAGTCCCAGCTGACCGAAAATGTAGGCGAAGGTATACAGGCCTGCCTGAGGGTCAGCAAAACCGTTCGGATAGGCAGGGCTGACCCCTGGCGCACCGGATATGGTGTCGAGCGTGCCGGTCGTCGTGTTGGCCGCACTGATCTGCTGCTCCTGATTGCTGTAATAACTGATACCGCTGATCCAGTCCATTGATTCATTTTTACCGGACAGCTTGAATTCCTGCTGTATGCTGTGCGATTTCTTGGCATCGAGTGTGAAAATATCGGTGTAGGGGTTGTTCGTTCCGGTATTGTCCGTCGCATCCCAGGTTTCGAAAATCCGGTAGCCGGTGGTCGAATTCAATGTCATGTTACCGATCGGTGCTTCAGCGCGTAATGTAATGCCGTCAAATTTGCGTGATTCGGAGCCTGGATTCGAATCAACCAGAGGCGTATTCAAGGGGTTGGAAAACGTGGCTATATACGCCGGTGTGTACCCGACTGACGGATTGAACCCGCCGAACGGTAACGCCAGATTCGGGTTATTCACAACGCCAAATGCAGGACGGCCGTCCTGATTCATCTCTTCGTGTTCCCAGCCGAGATTGAGTTTAACGCCAGCGATCGTATCCTTAAAGGACAGTCGGGTGGCCCAGTCATCGTTCCCCCCCATATACTGGTCAGTCGTTACATCCTTGACCCAGCCACGACTGCCGTCACGCGCAAATACAAATCGCACCGCTGCCGTGTCAGTCAGTGGCGCATTCAGCATCAGGTCTGCCTTGTGCGTACCGAATGCGCCCGAAGTCACATGCAGCAGGGCATCGACATCCTGTGTCGGTTCGTTGGTCACAATCGAGATCGCGCCCGCCGCACTGTTGCGTCCGAACAGTGTACCCTGAGGTCCTTTAATCACTTCAATACGCTGCACGTCAATGAAATTCATCATGGCACCACCGGTTTTTCCGGTGTAGACGCCATCTTCGTAAATACCCACCGGCGAGTCGGTACCAATACCGAAATCACCACCGCCCTGAACACCACGTATGGAAAATACCGGCTCAGTCGGCTCCGTGTTATCCGCGGTAAATCCGGGTATGTAGCCATTTAATTGGGAGAGATCCTTTGCACCCAGTGTTTCGATATCTTTGGCAGTCACCACCTGAATGGCAAGCGGCACATCACTCAACTGCTGATGGCGGCTCTGTGCAGTGACTTCAACGACAATCACATCATCATCGGCGGCCAGTACCGGTGCGGCAAAAATAGCCGCGCTGCCTGCGAAGGCCATGGCAAGGCTGTGTGCCAATATCGTAGGTTTCGTTTTTCTCATGCTTTCTCCGTAATTTTGATTTTATAGTTGCTCAAGTCGTTGGATCGACGCATTAGTATCAATTGAAGTCTAAAATATTTCAAATTAGAAATTAAAAATACAACTATATATACCACAAATAGAGGGTTTATTCTAATATTAAGCGGGGGTTGGCTTGATTTTGCAAATGGCCTGCTATACGCTCAATCACTAAAAACTGCGCGCACGACACGGTTCTGCACAAAATTATTATTTTCTTAATGTGTTTGTTGCGCGAACAAATCAGGGAATTGAATGCATAAATTTCTATTCTGCGGGCTTCTGATTGCCGTTTCTGTCCTGCCCGCACAGGCGGAAATTCAACCCGAACAGGCGCGTGCCGAAGTACTTGCCAACCACCAGGGTAAACAATGGTTTTGGGTATGGGGAAACCGTGCTCCTGCGCAAATCGATGGCAGGGCCTTTCTGTTCAATTCCGACGGCAGGCAGTTGGGCCAACTGAACACCGGCTTCTGGCCTAACAGTCTGCTTCCTTCCGAAAAACGCAACGAACTGTTTTCCGTTGAAACCTACTTCACGCGCGGCTTGCGCGGCGACCGGACCGATGTCGTGACGGTCTACGACCCGAACACGCTGACCGCCAAACGTGAGATCAGGATTCCACCCAAACGCATGAATTCCCTGAGCAATACCGGCCTGGCCGTCATGTCAGACGATGACCGGTTTCTGCTGGTACTGAATTACACGCCGGCCCAGTCTGTGTCGATTGTCGACCTCGACACCAGCCAATTTGTCACGGAAGTCGATACACCCGGATGCGCTGCGCTCTATCCGGCAGGGACGCGCGATTTCTATTCGATCTGCGGCAATGGGGGCTTCCTGCATCTGCGTCTGGATGACAGCGGCAAACCGGTGCTGCGCGAACGAATTGCACCGGTATTCGACGTCGCCCATGACCACCTGACGACCTCAGCGTCACGCTCCGGCAATACCTGGTATTTTGTCTCCATCAAAAGCAATGCGTACGCCATAGAGATGACGCCGTCCGGACTCCGGCTTGCCGGGAAATGGCCGCTGGTCAGCGACAGGGAACGCGACAGTAACTGGCGCATCAGCGGCGTTCAGCACACGGCAATACACAAAAGTGACGGACAATTTTATGTGCTGATGCACCAGGGCGCGCCGGAGACCAGCGAAGAGCCCGGCACAGAAGCCTGGGTATTTGATGTCAGGACACATCAGCGCACCGCGCGCATTGAACTCAAAGAGCTGAGTCTGGGCATTGGTGTCACGCAGGGCGACAAACCGTTACTGTACAGCGTTGATTTCTTTGTTCCCATGCCCTATCTGGCCATGCTCTGGGTATTTCTCACCCAGGGTCAGGACGGTATCATGAAGGTACTGCAGAACTGCATCACGATTTACGACGTCGGATCGGGCAAGCTGTTGCACCGGATTGAAGGATTACCGACCGGTTACCTGAATATGGTTTTACCGTGGTAGAGGACACGCCCCATGCAGCTTCTGACTGATCCATTTATCGTTGTTCCATCGGCGCTCGGACTGGCAATTCTGCTGGCGGGCACGGCGCTGCACAAATTGCGCCTGCCTGATGATTTCGGCCGGGTACTGGTCAGCTACGATGTATTTCCCGGGTTCCTTGTAACACCATTAAAACGACTGGTTCCGGTCAGTGAACTGCTGCTCGCCCTGGCGCTGTTCATCCCGGCGACCCATCAGCTGGCTGCGCTGCTGATTACCGGACTGTTGTTGTCGTATGCGGGCGTGATGGCGCGGACCTTGTCAAGCGGCAAACAGGTGGCCGATTGCGGCTGCAGTGTCGGCTCAACCCGACACCAGGTCAGCCCGATGCTGGTGTGGCGCAACCTGATACTGGCACTGATTGCCCTCAATCTGGCCCGGTCGTCTGCCCTACGCCCCCTGGGCTATGCCGACGTCGCCGCCATCGGTTTGCTGACGCTGATCGGCTGCACGTTTTACGGTCTGGTCAACAGTCTGATTGGCACCCATCTCTCATCACAGGATTTATTCCATGACTGACGTTTTAATTTTGTCGAACCTGATCAGCTGGGCACTGATACTCGCCCTGGCCATGACCGTTCTGGCACTGGCCAGGCAGATCGGCGTGCTGCATGAACGGATCAAACCGGTTGGTGCGTTGTCGTTTGCAAAGGTCATCAAGGCGGGGGACACCGCACCGCAGTTTGTCTTGCCGAGCCTGAACGGCGGCTCGATCACGCTGGGCGCACAGGCTCAGAAATCCACGCTGTTATTCTTCCTGTCGCCGACCTGCCCGGTCTGCAAAACGTTATTGCCGCTGTTGAAATCGGTACAGCAGTCTGAACAAAGCTGGTTGCAACTGGTGCTGGCCAGCGACGGCACTGAAACTGAACACCAGGTCTTTATACAGCAGCAGAAACTGGATGGTCTGCCTTACCTGCTGTCGCGCGACGTCGGAATCGCCTACCAGATCGGCAAACTTCCCTATGCCGTGCTGATATCCCGGGAAGGTCGGGTGACGTCCCATGGACTGATTAACAATCGCGAGCATCTGGAAAGCCTGTTTGAAGCCAGCGCACTGGGTTTTGCCACGGCGCAGGATCTGCAGCAGGCCCAGACCGTGGAAGAAACGGTCAGCTGAACAGCGGGTCAGAATGATACATCGACGTGAATGAAACGAGATTTTCATGAATAAACACTGGTTGACAAAATTGGACGAATTGACCGAATCGCTGTTGCGTCAAAACGCGCGCAGTCATTCCCGTCGCGCATTTTTATCGCAGGTTGGCAAATCGCTGATTGGCCTGGGCGCACTGACGCTGTTACCGGTTTACCGCGGCGGCGCGGCGGAAACCAGGGATGAAACAGGTGATCCGAACAGTTGTGATTACTGGCGTAACTGCGCCATTGACGGCTTTTTATGCGGCTGTTGCGGCGGTTCGAATACCTCGTGCCCGCCCGGCACCATACCATCTGACATAACCTGGATTGGCACCTGCCTCAATCCCACCGACAACAAGCATTACATTATTTCGTACAACGACTGCTGCGGAAAAAGCAGTTGCGGAAGTTGCGCCTGCCAACGGGACCAGAACAATACGCCGATTTACCGGCCGCAAACATCAAACCACCTGAACTGGTGCACCGGCAGTCAGGCGGGTGTACCTTACCATTGCTCCCTGTCAGTTGTGCTCGGTGTTAAGGATTGATCCATGAAACCACGGCTGGTTGTGATGGCACTGCTACTGGGAACGACGAGTCTGGCCGGCGCGACAGAGAGCGTTGTGGCGGACTACATGCTGAGCTGCCAGGGCTGTCATCTGGACAATGGGCGCGGCTTTCCCCTGCGCGGCGTGCCAACCCTGACGAATTATGTCGGCAATTTCCTGAAAGTGCCGGGCGGACGGCAATACCTGGTCCAGGTGCCAGGCGCGGCGCAAGCCGATCTGAACAACGAACAGCTTGCCGCATTGCTGAACTGGATGCTGACCACCTTCAGCCCGGATCAGTTACCGTCTGACTTTGTCAGGTACAACGCCGAGGAGGTCGCGCAGCTCCGCCCTCACCCGCTGGTCGATGTGGCCAGCCGACGAGCTGAACTGGTGCGTAAAATTGAACAGCTCCAGCCCAGGTCCAGACAATAAGGTCATCAAATGACACCGATAAAATCAATCTTGTTAGCACTGCTGATCCTGTCAACGAACGGTGTGCACAACCTGGCATATTCAGCTCATCTCACAGCTGCCATGCAGCTGTGCGCTGGTTGCCATGGCGCACAGGGCGAAGGAAACCCGACAACCGCAGCGCCGCGCATTGCCGGACAAAATGTCGCGTATCTGGAAAACCAGTTATTGCACTTCAGGGCAGGTAGCCGCGGATATCATCCCGACGACAAGGCAGGTGGCCAGATGCGCAGCGTCGTGCAGGCCTTGAGCGATAACGACCTCGCTGAGCTGGCCGCCGAATACGGAAAAATGACTGTCAGCACGCCACCCGGACTGAAAACCGATACCGGCAAAGATCTTTACATTACCACCTGCCTGCAATGTCACGGACCGCAAGCCCGGGGATTCGTGCAATTGAGAAGTCCCAACCTGACCATTTTGAATGACTGGTATATCGCCAACCAGCTGAAAGCGTATACAGCAGGATGGCGCGGCACGTCAGACAGCACCGATTTACCCAGTATGATGATGCGTACGATAGCGTCGCATATCAGTTCGGAAAAAGATATAGCGGAGGTGATCCGGTACATTAACGGATTGTCGTCCGATTAAAGTCATCATCGCACATTGTCTCCATGCCCGCAGTTTGAATACCGTCAGGCCTGTTTTGCCCTGCGTAGTGCGAGATGATGCGAAAACAGCACCGGATTTGCCTGTAGGTAAAGCAGAAAATGCCTGGATGGCCGAGCAGCACAAGCCTTGATCGTCTGCACCGAACCCGAATTGAATGTCAACAAACGAAGATTGGAAACCAAAGTGAAATATATAATTGGCGTGGCCGGGGTACTGTTCATTTTTGCCGTTGCCTATGCGGCAAGCTACAACCGCACGCAGGTGAAATTCAAACCGATTTTTACGTTGCTGGCGCTGGAGATCCTGTTTGCGTATGTCATGCTGAATTCCGACGCGGGACAAATCATCATCAATGGCATAGTCGGACTTTTTGACCAGCTGCTCAGATTTGCTGCTGTCGGCATCAATTTCGTCTTTGGCGGACTGGTCAATGCAAACAGTTTTTCGTTTTTCTTTAATGTGCTCATGCCAATTGTTTTCATCTCGGCATTAATCGGGATTCTCCAGCACTGGAAAATACTCGGCCTGATCATACGTGGCCTGGGCACCGCGCTTTACAAAGTGAACGGCATGGGCAAACTGGAATCGTACAACGCAGTGGCCTCGGCAATTCTGGGACAGTCAGAAGTATTCATCTCGATCAAGAAACAGCTGCCCTATCTGTCTGAAGCACGGCTTTACACCTTGTGCACGGCGGCCATGTCCTCGGTGTCAGCCGCCATCATCGCTGCCTACATGCAATTGCTTGAACCCCGATTCGTTGTATGTGCCGTGGTGTTAAACCTGTTCGGCGGCTTCATCATTGCATCATTAATCAATCCGTATGCAGTCGCCAGCGACGAGGATGTCCTGACCGTCAGGGAAGAACCACAGAGTTTCTTTGAAATGCTCGGTGAATATATTCTGGACGGCTTCAAGATCGCGGTCATTGTGGCGGCCATGCTGGTGGGTTTCATCGCCCTCATTGACATGGCCAATGCGATATTCACCTATTTTTTCAGTGTCAGCTTCCAGCGCTTTCTGGGCTACCTGTTTTCACCACTGGCATTTTTGATCGGCATACCCTGGGACAACGCTGTTGATGCCGGCAGCATCATGGCCACCAAACTGATCAGTAACGAATTTGTCGCCATGCAGGACCTGAAAAATAATCTGGATAGCGGAAAATACCTGTTTGATCCGCGCAGCATCGCCATTATCTCGGTCTTTCTGGTCTCGTTTGCCAACTTCGGATCCATCGGTATCGTCTGTGGTTCCATCAAGGCACTCGATCAAAAACAGGGTAATGTGGTGGCCCGTTTCGGATTCAAACTGCTCTATGGCGCTTCGCTGGTCAGTTTTCTGAGTGCCACCGTGGTAGGCCTGGTGTTTTAACATTTTTTTCATATGCATATAGGAATTGATTCTGGAATACCGGTCCCAAACCAAGCTAAAATGTCGGCTTGTTTGCCATTTTTTGTTTTTTTTAACTACTTAACTACTTACATAACGGCTCTATCATGAAAATCCTGAGAATAGTAATCCTTGCAATCGCCTTCATTTCCGCATCGGCCAGCACAGCCTGTTTCGCGCAGACCCGCACACCTCTGGTGCTGATGACTGATTTCGGCCAGGCAGACGGTGCCGTGGCGGCAATGCGCGGTGTTGCATTTGGTGTTGACCCGCAATTGAGTATTTCCGATCTGACCCATCAGATACCGACCTTTGACATCTGGATTGCCGCTTACCGCCTGTACCAGACGGTCAACTACTGGCCACAGGGCACGGTTTTTGTCACGGTGATCGATCCGGGTGTCGGGACTGTACGCAAGTCGGTGGTACTCAAAACAAAAAATGGCCGGTTCTTCGTTGGACCAAACAACGGCCTGTATACCCTGATTGCCGAACGCGACGGTATTGCTGAAATGCGCGAAATTGACGAAAAAATAAACCGGCTGCCAGGTTCGGAAGACAGCTACACCTTCCACGGTCGTGACGTTTACGCATATACCGGCGCGCGTCTGGCGTCCGGAGCGATCAGTTTTGAACAGGTTGGGCCAGTGCTGGATCCCGCCAGCCTGATCAAGATCAGTTACCAGAAAGCCGACAGATCGGGCAATTCATTGCGCGGCAACATCCCGGTTCTGGATGTCAACTTTGGCAATGTCTGGACCAATATTCCGAAATCACTGATCGACGAACTGAATATCAAGGCCGGCGATATGCTGAATGTGCGAATTTATAACAAGGATAAAAAGACCCTGTCCATCTCGGTTCCGTTTGCCAATTCGTTTGGTGAGGTCAGCGTGGGCAAACCAATCGCCTACATCAACAGTCTGCTGAATTTTTCACTTGCCCTGAATCAAGGTGATTTTGCCAGAAAATATCACATTCAATCGGGCGCAGACTGGCATATTGAAATAGAAAAAGCCAGTGCGACCAGTAAGTAAACTTTATTCGTAATCATCAGTTATCACATATTTTCAGAATTCAGGGAAACAGGTATCAATGAAACCAGCAAAAAATAACCTCATGAGAAAAGCATTGGCCATGGCGGGCCTCGTCGCAGTCGGCGCACCGCATGGCTATGCACAAACCGTCAGCACTGCAGCTGACACAGCGGATCAACAGGTACAGTCTGTATCCATCGTCGGCTCACGCGCCAAAGTGCGCTCGCTGTTTGACAGCGACGTGCCGGTGGACGTATTCACGGCAGCCGACATCGAGCATGCCAACAGCACAGGCGAACTGGGTCAGTTGCTGCAGAATCTGTCCCCCTCGATCAACATGCCGCGGGCGTCGGCCAGCGGCACGTCGGACACCATACGCACCATTCAGCTGCGCGGACTTGCGCCCGATGAAGTGCTGATACTGGTCAATGGCAAGCGCTGGCATGCCAATGCCGTCATGGACCAGGAAGGACTGTTTCAGGGCACCGTCTCCGTTGACCTGAATGCAATTCCGATCAGCTCTATCGAACGTATTGAAGTGCTGCGGGATGGCGCGGGTTCGCAATACGGCAGTGATGCTGTTGCAGGCGTGATCAACATCGTCCTGAAGAAAGCACCCGAGGGGACCGAGACCTATGTGTCTTACGGTGGTAACCACACCCATTTTGCACCGACTGACAAAACCATTACCGACGGACAGAACCTGCAGGCAGGGGCAAACACCGGAATAAAAATTGGTGACAGGGGTTATGTGCGCTTCGGTTTTGATTATCAGGACAAGAACGGCACCAATCGTGCCGGCCCCTCGGCAGACGCCTCTGATTCGTACTACAGTACACCGGCTGATCTGGCGCTGGTGGGCCAGGTGCTATTTAAATCGGGTGACCCCAAACTGTACAACACCAATCTGTTCTACAACGGTGCGGTGCCTGTTTCAGACGATATCGAATTTTATTCGTTCGCCACCTACAACGAGCGTCGCTCTTTCGGCGCAGCGTTTTTCCGGTGGCCGGGCGACCCGAGCAATATTCTGTCGGTCTATCCGAATGGCTACCGGCCGGTCAGTGTCAACAACAGCAACGATTTTGGCGCCGTATTCGGTGTGCGCGGCGATGTGGCCGACTGGACAGTTGACCTGAGTCTGCGGCTGGGTCATAACAATTTCAGCTACAACCTTGAAAACACGCTCAACTCCTCGCTCGGTGCCGACAGCCCGACATCCTTTCATCTGGCCAATTTCATTTCCGGCCAGCAGGGCATCAATGCAGACGCACATCGCAGCTTCGATGGCATCCTGCCGGTACCCTTGAACGTTGCTGTTGGTGCGGAACTGCAGCGCGACACCTATGTCACCGAAGCCGGTGACCCTGCCTCGTATGCCGTCGGTCCCAACGTCAACGGCCTGCCCGGTTCACAGGGTGACCCGGGACTGCAGCCGTCCGACACCGTCAACCTGTCGCGCACCGATAAATCGGTCTATGTGGATATCGACAGCGATCTGACCCGCGACTTACTGGTTGGCGCGGCGGCACGTTACTCTGAAATCGGCGATGCCGGCAACAAGACCACAGGCAAACTGTCTGCGCGATATAAATTCACGCCTGACTTCCTGGTTCGGGGCTCGGTCTCGAACAGTTTCCGTGCGCCTGAATTGGCACAGATCGGTTTCCGGAATACCGTGCTGGGATTTAACAACGCCGGCCAGTTGGCCAACGTTGCACTGGTTCCGGCAACCGATCCTCTGGCACAGCAACAGGGTGCCCAGCCATTGAAGCCGGAAACCTCGGTCAATGAAACACTGGGACTGGCGTACCGCATTTCCAGCCGCACCAATGTCACGCTGGATACCTACCAGATTAAAATCAAAGACCGTATTTCACTGTCCAGCCCTATCAATATCAGTGATCCCAACTACCCGACGCTGGGCGCAGTCAATTTCCTGACCAACGGTCTGGATACCACGACCAGTGGCGTGGACGCGGTGATCCTGCATGAAGTTCAGCTGTCCGGCAGCAAGCTGAACCTGACCGCAGCGTTCAATTACAACCACACCCGGCTGGATTCGGTTCGCACCGGCATTAACGGCGAACAATTTTTTGCACCCCTGACGGTCTACGATCTGATCCACGAAACGCCCACTACAAAACTGGTGCTCTCGGCCGACTGGCATGTCGACCGGTGGGACCTAACCAGCCGGGTGACGCGCTATGGTGGCCTGTCGGTGCTATCCTATGATACCGGCAATCCGTTTGAATTCAAACCGGCCTGGGTCCTGGATCTGGAAGGCAAATACGCTGTGAACAAGTCAACCTCGATCGTCGTCGGCAGCAGCAATCTGACCAATCAGTATCCGACCAAAACTACCGATGCGTATGACAGTTATTCCGGCGCATTTCCGTACAATTTTGTCTCGCCCGTCGGCATGAACGGTGCTTACTACTACGCGCGTCTGAATTACAATTTCTGACGCTCTGCGGCAGTACGCCGGTTCTGCCTGACATGCCATGCAGCACAGTGGAATTTACAGATACGCTGCATGGCGTTACAGTTACGGAGTTGCCGGTTTCAATACTGAATCGTCCATTTTTTCTGGAGCGCCACGTGGCTATTTCCAAAATCACCGACATGCTGTTGCGCAATTCGCTGTTTGCCGGTCTGTCTGCCGCCGAGCTGGACGCACTGACAAAACTCCTGAGACAGTCCGATCTCAAAACACGCAGTGTGGTCTGCCACCAGGGCGACCCGGGCAACAGCTTCTACGTTGTTCTTTCCGGTTTGTTAAAAGTTGTCACAGCCAGCGAAGACGGGCACGAAGTGGTGTTGTCCATGCTCGGGCCCGGCATGACGTTTGGCGAACTTGCCCTGCTGGATGGCAAACCCCGCAGTGCCTCGGTGATTGCCTGCCAGGCCAGTACCATTGCCACCATAGACCGCCACAACTTTAACCAGTTTCTGACCCATTTTCCTGAAACGCGCGACAAGCTGATCGTTGCCCTGTGCGGACGGATACGCACGCTGACCGATCGCGTTGAAGACCTGTCGGCACTGGAAGTGCCAGCCCGACTGGCGCGCACCCTGATTACCCTGTCAGAAACGCTGGGAAGCGAGTTACAGGGCAAACGCTATGTACACGCACGAATATCGCAGGGCGAAATCGGCAGCATGGTTGGGGCGGCCCGTGAAAGCATCAACAAAATCATGCGCCAATGGGAAGACAAGGGAATTATTTGCATTGTGGATGGACGCGTGCAGATTTTACGCCCTGATGCGCTGGCTGGCATCAGCCAGCAGGGCGACTCCGGCTCCCTGTTAAAATAGTCAGCGTGAACAACTCCAAAAAAAACTTGCCGAACCAGCCGGAGAAAATTCATTTTTTGCTGATTCCGGAATTTTCCATGATATCACTGGCATCGATTCTGGAACCGATGCGGATTGCCAACCGGTTTGGCGGCGCGCTTTATGAATGGGTGCTGGTGGGTGAAACCATGGGTGCGGTACTGGCCAGTAATGGCGTTCCGATACAGGTATCGCACAGCATCGACCAGATCGATCACGCAGCACGGGTCTTTGTCTGTTCCAGCTTCAATCCCAACCGCTATCTCTCGCCGGCAATTCGCAGCTGGCTGAAAAAACTGGATCAACAGCATGCTACCTTGGGCGCACTCGATACCGGCATCTACTTTCTGGCCGATGCAGGGCTGATAGGTAACGAAAAAGTGACGCTTCACTGGGAACAGATCCCCAGTTTTGTTGAAGATTATCCCAACGCCCGGATCAGCAGCGAATTATTTGAAGTATCAGATCGCAGAATGTACTGTGCCGGCGGAACAGCCGGCATCGACATGATGCTGTATGAAATCATGCAGGAACATGATCAGCAGTTGTCGATCACGATTTCCGAACAGTTGCTGCTGAGCCGGATTCGCTCACAGTCGGAACACCAGCGTCTGGAGGTCAGCAAACGTCACAATGTCTACAACAAGCGTTTGGCCACTGCCATACTGCAAATGGAAACTCATATTGAAAATCCGCTGGACATGGATGAACTCGCCGCCAACACGCATATCTCCAGCCGTCAGCTGGAACGGCTTTTCAAATCAAGCTTTGGCGAGACCCCCACCCGGTTCTATCTGCGGCTCCGGCTCGACCGGGCCCGTTCGCTGCTGCGGGAAACTGATCTGTCCATTACCGAAATCAGTGTCGCGACCGGCTTTAACCTGGTCTCGCACTTTTCACGTGCCTACCGCAACCAGTTCGAGCAAACACCCAAAAGCGAACGGATACGACCACTGGTATAGTGGCGTACGCTACCAGCCGGTGTAAATATCGAGTCCGCGCTTTTTGATCTGGCCACTGATAACCACACGCTGCACTTCCGATGTGCCTTCCCAGATACGGTCAACGCGGGTATCACGCCACAAGCGTTCAACCGCCTGTTCGCGCATGTAACCGCGCCCGCCGAGTATCTGCACGGCCTTGTCGCAAACACGTCCGACCATTTCCGAGCAAAACAATTTCAGTGCAGACGCACGGGCATGATTACGCTTGCGGTCATGGGTCTGGTCAATTTCCCAGCTTAAGCGGTACAGCATCGATTTGGCGGCCATGATATCAACGGCCATATCAGCCAGCATGAACTCAATCGCCTGAAAATCACGGATCGGCTGACCGAACTGAATGCGTTCGGCCGCATATTTATTTGCTTCTTCTGTCACCCGGATGGCGCCGCCCACACAACGTGCTGCGATGCCAAGGCGCGCTTCGACGAACCAGTCCTTGGTCATGTTATAACCGTCGCCTATGGCGCCCAGCACTTTATCATCACCGACCACGACATCCCTGAAAATGAATTCCGGGTGTTTGAAGGCAAAATGATGGGTGTACAGCGGCGTGCGTTTTACACTTACGCCGGGCAGGTTTTTATCCACAAAAAAAACGGTCGGTTTCGACGAGTCACCGTCCACGTGAGCATGCACCAGTATATAGTCAGCAATATCACCGATGGTCACGAACCACTTTTCACCATTGATTTTCCAGCCGCCCGGCACTTTGTCAGCACGCGTTGCGCACTGGGTCGGATCCGATCCTGCGCCTTCTTCGGTAATGGCGTAGGCATCGCGGCGCCTGCCCTGACAGGTCGGGATCAGGTACTCTTCTTTTTGCGCTTTGGTCGCAAATCGCATTGGGTAAGAGGGATACCACAACGCGTCCCAGATAGCGCCGGTCGCTTTGCCGAGCTGTTCATTCAGCAGGGTCTGTTCAAAGATCGAAAATCCCTGGCCACCGTCTTCCTTGCTGTGATTGGGCGCATTAAATCCCCATTCGAGTGTGGCCTTGATGATTTTCTGATGCGTTTCCTTGCTGATACCATCATTTTCCTCACACTCCATTTCGTGTGGGAATAAAACCTGCTCAACAAAGTCTTTCGCTTTGGCTTGCAGTGCCAGGTGTTCTTTGGAAAGATTAAAATCCATTTTCTGATTCCTCGGTTCGTCACTCAAAAAACGCCCACCGCACAGGTCCGGACGGACCGTTCAGAGAGGCACTGGACCACAGACTACGGTAGGCGATAAATTGAGATGAGGATTATAACGACGGTATTTTGCATTAAAACGACAAACAGTTTGAACTTAATGTGGAGCGGACCATCACCATATTAGGTACGACCTGAATTGAACAGGATACCGACTTGTTGGCCATCATTTCCAATCGGAGCAACACAATGCAACGAGTCGTTGGCGCCGGTGGTATTTTCCTTAAAACGAAAAACCCTGGGAAATTGCGCGAATGGTACCGGGACCAGGCAATGACGGCCCACGTTCCCCCCCCATTTGTTGCAGGTCAACAATTGGCGAAGTTCCATAATTGTCGGCAGGAATAGCTTTTTAAGCATTCACAACTGACATGGTTAATTTCCGCAAGACAATCTTTCAACTTGCTAGCAACGCACCACGCAAAAAAAATTTTACGGTGATTGTATTTTGAATTTATATCATCTACTTTACGAGTTGCCGCATTACAAAATTGACGACACCTGCGCGGCAAACCCTTCGCTGTATTCATTTAACTGGAGACATTCTATGTTCATAAGACGCGAATCTCGTTCTTTGATTTCCCTGATGATGTTGGCCGGACTCTGTTCGCTCACATCCGGGGCAATGGCATCGGCCCGGCAGTTGATTACTCATACGGTTGACCCGGCCCACACTATCGAGCTTTATGGCAATACCCGCCCTGAAGCGACAGCAGAAAATGATGCGGGCAAAGTCGATGATGGCCTGGTGGTTGAACATATGCAGTTACTGTTGAAACGCCCTGCCGAGTTAGATGCGCAGCTTAAGCAGTTTGTGGAGTCATTGACCAGTAAAAGTTCATCCAATTATCATCAATGGCTGAGCGCAAAAGAATTTGGTGATACCTACGGTGTTTCATCAAACGATATTTCAGTCGTCAAAGCCTGGTTGCAGAACTATGGATTCAAAGTGAATGGTGTGCAGACCAACCAGATGCTGATTGATTTTTCCGGTACCGCGGGTCAGATCCATGCGGCATTCGGTACGGAAATCCACAGTTACAATGTAAAAGGGGTCAGCCATATTGCCAATAACAGCAACCCCAGGATTCCTGAGGCGCTCGGCGAGGTTGTGCACGGCGTGGTGTCGCTGCACGATTTCCGGCCACATACAAATTACAAACCGAAACCTGCTTACACCTACACCAGCGGCACCTCAACCTTGCAGGCAATTGTCCCCCAGGATCTGTGGACCATCTATAATCTGACACCGCTGTTCAGTGCCGGCATTACCGGCTCCGGCCAGACCATTACCATTATTGAAGACACCAATATCTACAGCACCAGTGACTGGTCCACCTTCAGGAGCACCTTCGGATTAAATACCTATAGCACAACCGCCACGTTGACGCAGGTTCATCCGACCGGTTCCACTACCTGTACCAATCCGGGCACAGTCAAAGGTAACGAAGTTGAAGCGGAACTGGACGTTGAATGGGCCAGTGCCGGTGCCCCCGCAGCCAATATCCAGCTGGCCTCCTGCAAAGATACCACAACCACATTCGGTGGTTTGATCGCCTTGCAGAATCTGGTCAACGGAACCACACCACCGACCATCGTCAGTATGAGTTATGGTGAATGTGAAGCCGAAAACGGTGCAACTGCCAACGCGGCCTACAACACGGTCTACCAGCAGGCTGTCGCTGAAGGTACCTCGGTGTATGTCTCTGCGGGCGACGAAGGGGCCGCAAGCTGTGATGCCGACCTGACCAACTCGACACACGGAATCGGTGTCAGCGGCTTTGCATCGACACCGTACAACGTTGCGGTGGGTGGAACCGACTTCGGTGATACTTATGCCGGAACCAACAGCACCTACTGGAATACCACCAACACCAGCGTCTACGGATCTGCCAAGAGCTACGTGCCGGAAATCCCATGGAATGATTCCTGCGCCAGCTCGTTACTTGCAAGCAAAGAAGGCTATTCGGCCACGTACGGCACCAGCGGATTCTGCAACAGCACAACCGGCAAGGCCAGTTACCTGACGACGGCCAGTGGCAGCGGTGGCCCAAGCGGTTGTGCGACCGGCTCACCAAAAACCAGCGGAGTGGTTGGCGGAACCTGTGCCGGCTATGCAAAACCGTCCTGGCAGTCACTGGTGGGTAACCCATCGGATGGTGTTCGTGATTTGCCGGACGTGTCGTTATTTGCGGCGAATGGCGTATGGGGTCATTACTACGTCTTCTGTGATTCCGACACCGGCGACAGAAATCAGGGAAATGCAGCCTGTACCGGCGCACCCAGTGGCTGGTCGGGTGCAGGTGGCACTTCATTTGCGTCACCGATCTGGGCAGCGTTCCAGGCTCTGGTAAATCAGCACACCGGCGCCAAACAGGGCAATCCGAATCCAACTTTATACTCGCTGGCCAAAACTGAATATGGTGCAAGTGGCAGCACAACGTGCAACTCCAGTGCAACCGGCGGCCCTGCATCAAGCTGCATATTCTATGACGTTACCCAGGGCGACATGGACGTGAACTGCACAGGCACCAACAACTGCTACAAACCGAGCGGCACCTATGGTGTGTTATCAACCAGTGACAGCACCTATACCAAGGCCTTTGGAACAGGTACCGGTTGGGATTATGCGACAGGTATCGGCTCCGTGAACGTGTATAACCTGGTCATGGGCTGGTAAGCAACCCGCACACTGCGTCAGCGGCTCAATCCGGCTTCCGGATTGAGCCGTTTTTTATGGCGACAGCCTACGATGCGATCAACAGGACCTGCGATTCAGACTGCGTGTCGTCCAATTTGAACGTCCTGACCAGCTCACCGAGCACAACCGCCTGTTCTTTCAGTGATTCGGCTGCTGCAGAAGCCTGTTCGACCAGCGCTGAATTCTGCTGGGTGACATCATCAATCTGGCTGATGGCACTGCTCACCTGATTTATGTCATTATGCTGTTCCTCATTGGCTGCGCTGATGACAGACATGATATCGGTCACCCGTTTAACGCTTTCCACAATTTCATGCATGGTCGCACCGGCGTTGGACACGATGGCGCTGCCCAGATTCACTTCTTCAACAGACTGACTGATCAATTCCTTGATTTCGCGCGCGGCCGCAGCAGAGCGTTGTGCCAGATTGCGCACTTCACTGGCGACGACCGCAAAGCCGCGCCCCTGTTCACCGGCACGTGCGGCCTCCACGGCCGCATTGAGCGCCAGAATATTGGTCTGAAATGCAATGCCATCAATCACGCTGATGATGTCGGTGATTTTTTTGGCAGACGCATTAATGGAGCCCATGGTATCGACAATCTGCAATACGGTGCTGCTGCCCTTGTGGGCCACATCCGATGCCGAATGGGCCAGCTGGTTCGCCATCCGGGTATTTTCCGCATTGGTTTTGACACTGTTCGTCAGATCCATCAGGGATGCTGACGTCTCTTCGAGCGAGCTTGCCTGATTTTCAGTGCGGGAAGAAAGGTCCATGTTCCCGCTTGCGATTTCTGCCGAGGCAGTCGTAATCGTATCGGTTGAATTTCTGATCTCGCTCATCGTTTCAAACAGCGTCTTCTGCATGCATTTCATTGCAAATAACAGACTTTTTCTATCGCCGTGCATCAGGCGCACATCCAGAGTCAAATCTCCTGCGGCAATACTGTGCACGATGTGATGTGCATAACTCGGTTCGCCACCAAGTTGGGCATACACGCTTCTGATCAGATAATAACCCGACACCGCCGCGGTCAGCCCCCCGAGAACAATCGCCGCAATAACCAGTACACGCAGCAGCGCATAGCGCGAATTGGCCTTTTGATATTCGCTACCCGCTTCGTCTACCTGGATTTTTCTGAGTTCATCGGTGCTTTTTCGCAAGGGAATGGCCAATGCCTGAACCTTGTCCTGCAATTCCCCGGCCAGCGCGAGATCCCCGTCATTCATGGCTTTAATGGTTTTACGTAAACCGTCATTGATCATCTTTTCGCGATCGGCGTGAAACGTATCGGCCAGCTTCCGTTCAACCTCACCATGTTCCGATTTTATATAACTGTCCCAGGTCTGATCCATCTCGGTAATGTTCTTTTCTATCAAGGCACTTTTGGTCTTTATGGTCGCTGCCATCGAATCCTGAATGGCCTCAACCAGTGCCAGCTGACTTTGCACCATCAAGCGATCAATACGGGAAATCTGTTCAAGTGCCACCGTGCGGTTTTCATAAACGGTTTTCAATCCCTCATTGGCCCGGTTCATTCCAAACAGACCCAGAATACCGATGCCGACGGCCAGCAGGGTGATCAGGCCGATCACTGAACTCAGACGCGATTTTAATGTGTTATTCATTGGTTATCTCATCAACAAAATTGAATGTCAGATCGGGAAACTCCTTCTTCAGCGTAGGAATTGAATATGACAATTTGATGACAAATGGATCGGGCAACAAATAAATTGTGAAAATAATCTGTCACAATAGGTGTAAATTATTATTTTGATATCATTATCGCCCCGCTTCGGGAGTCGGCGCATGCAAGGTGGGGAGGGGCTGACCAAAGCTGCGCCAATCGCTAAACCTGATCGCCGTTTTCAGCCTGTAAAACGAGGACCTTCCCCACGATTTGCGGAAATGGTTTATCAATGCACTTTTCAATTTATTGAAATGAGTTTTGAGCAAAACATTAGCATATTTAATTATAATAAACACAATTATGTTCCATTTATTCGTCATTAATTTGAAATTGACGAAAAAATGGAACATAATACGACAATGATAAATACTAACAACCAAAGCCAACGCGTACTTGCACTGGTAGCCCACAGGGGATTGCTACGTCCTAAAGACTTGGATGGCATTCATATGCCGCGCATGGTATTGACACGCTTGGTTGCCACCGGTCGCCTGGAAAGGGTCAGCCGGGGTTTATATCGTTTGCCTAATAGCCAAATTACTGAGCACGAAAGCTTGTTCACTATTGCCACATTGGTTCCTCAAGCCGTGATTTGTCTGCTTAGCGCACTGCAATTTCACGAACTAACCACGCAGCTACCTCGCCAGATATGGATTGCCGCGCCGCGCGGCAGCCACGCCCCCAAAATAAGCTACCCCCCCATTAAAATGATTCAGTACAGTGACACAGCCTACTCCGAAGGGATAGAAGTTGTTGAACGTGAAAAAATTAAAATTCAGGTATATAACGTGGAAAAAACCATCGCTGATTGTTTTAAACATCGACATAAAATTGGGCTCGATGTGGCTCTGGAAGCTCTGAAAGAAGCAAAATTGAAAAAGAAAATCGACATGAATGAGCTATGGCGTTTCGCCAAAATTTGCCGGGTAACTAATCTAATACGGCCCTATCTGGAAGCGATTGAATGACAAATAATATCGCCTCATCTGTGCGAGCAAAACTTCTGGCTATAGCAAAAGCTGAAAATACCGACTTCAACCAAATATTGGTACGTTTTGCATTGGAACGCATCCTTTACCGCTTAAGTCAATCGCAGTATGCGGATAATTTCCTCCTCAAGGGTGCATTGCTATTTAATTTATGGTACGACATGCCACACCGGGCCACGCGTGACGTGGACCTCTTAGGTTATGGCCCAAGCGATCTCAAAGCGCTAGCCCAAACCTTCAAAGATATCGCCAGCGTTGAAGTAGACGACGGAATTATTTTTGACCCAGATACCATTAGCATCGAAGAAATCCGCAAAGACGCAGCATACGCTGGCGCACGCGTATTAATTATTGGAGAAATTGAAAAAGCAAGATGCAAGACACAGATTGATATAGGATTCGGCGACGCAGTAACTCCCGGACCGGTGCAGGCAACATACCCAGTACTGATCGCAGACTTCCCAGCCCCGCAGCTAAGAACTTATCCTGTCTATACCGTGATTTCAGAAAAACTGCATGCCATCGCCCTACTAGGCATGGCTAACAGCCGTTTAAAGGACTACTTGGATCTCTGGATATTAATAAGCCGTGAAGTTCTTGATCCACACATTTTGGCTCAGGCAATAGCAGCCACCTTCGTAAGAAGAGGTATGGAAGTTCCGACCAAGCTACCCATTGGGCTAACAAATGA
>CAITOF010000101.1 GCA_903893945.1 uncultured Oxalobacteraceae bacterium
CCTGGGCGAACTGGCACGGGAACGGCAGGTCGAAGCGCAGCGTGACGCGATGTTTTCAGGTGAAAAAATAAATTTTACTGAGCAGCGTTCCGTGCTTCACACGGCATTGCGATTGCCACGGGCAAGCACCTCGGGCCTGGTGATTGAGGGTGTCGACATTCATGCGGCCATCACCGAAGTGCTCGATCGTATGGAAACATTTTCCGACAAGATTCACAGTGGGTCGTGGCGTGGTGCGAGTGGTCTGGCCATCACGGATATTGTTAATATCGGCATTGGCGGCTCGGATCTGGGGCCGAAACTGGTATGTGAAGCGTTGCGCTGTTTTGCCTGTCCGGGTATCACCAGCCATTTTGTTTCCAATGTTGACGGCCACGCGCTGGATGCTGTTCTGGGTCGGGTGAATCCGGCCACAACGTTGTTCGTCGTGGCCTCCAAGACATTTACCACCGCCGAAACCATGCTCAATGCCCATTCGGCGCGCAACTGGTTCCTGGGTTCATTCACCGAGGCCGACTTGCCGCAGCATTTTGTGGCCGTCTCCACGAACCTGGCTGCCGCGAACCAGTTTGGCATCGCCAGTGAGAACTGTTTCGGTTTCTGGGACTGGGTGGGCGGACGGTATTCATTATGGTCTGCAATCGGCTTACCCATTGCACTGGCAATCGGCTTTGGACATTTTCGTGCCCTGCTGGACGGCGCGCACGAAATGGACCGGCATTTCAGAGAGGCGCCCATCGAGAAAAACATGCCGGTCGTGCTGGCGTTAACCGGCATATGGAATCGGAACTTTCTGGGCTATGACACCCTTTCAATTGCACCGTACCATCAGGATTTAAGCGAATTTTCGAGCTATCTCCAGCAACTGGACATGGAAAGCAACGGGAAAACCATAGACCGGCAGGGACAGAAGCTGGCCGTACCGACAGGTCCGGTCATATGGGGAAATGTCGGTACGAATGGACAGCATGCCTATTTTCAGTTGATCCATCAGGGCAGTGACATCATTCCCGTCGATTTCATCGCTGCCTTAAAGCCGCGTCACAACCTTGCCGAGCATCAGCTAATTTTACTGGCGAATTGTTTTGCGCAGTCGCAGGCATTGATGACAGGTAGAACGGCACAGCAAGTCAGAACTGAAATGCAGGCGCAAGGTTTGCCGGAAGAAAAGATTCAGCGGCTTATTCCGCATCGCACGTTTGATGGTAACCGTCCGAGCAATACAATATTGCTGGAGGACCTTGATCCGCGTTCATTGGGCGCCTTGATTGCCCTGTATGAGCACAAGGTCGCCGTGCAGGGATTTTGCTGGGGAATTAACAGTTTCGATCAATGGGGTGTCGAGTTGGGTAAAGTGCTGGCCAAAACGATCGAAGCCAATTTGCAGTCAGGCGTCACCGGTGATGAATTTGACAGCTCGACAGCCGGCCTGATCACGAAAGCTCGTCAGGCAGGGGTAAAGTAGACCGATGTGGTTTCATCGACCCACATTGTTTTACCTGTCCGAACGTTAGCTTTTATTCATCAAAAATGGTTCCTTTTCAAGAATTAAGGACAGGATCGGGGCCGATATCCCCGGCAAGCCGGAAAAGTTGGCAGCTTTTGCGACGAGTTACCTGGCGACGGTATGGTAAACTGCCGGACTCAACCTTTTAATTTTCTTCATGGCACGGGAATTGATATGCGCGTCAATACAAGACTGTTTTCATGCTTACTGCTTTGCCTGTTCGTGTGTCTGCGCGTTGCGGCTGACGACAGACCGTTGCCGTATAACGGTACCGTCGGTACGTTATCGATATCGGCTTTGCCGGCGATAGTCATCGATGGACAGACGCATAAATTGACAGCCGGTGCGCAAATCAGGAATGACAAGAATCTGATAGTCCAGACCGCGACTCTGAAAGGGGCTGATGTCAAGGTGTTATACAACCTGAATAAACTGGGTCAGGTTGATCGCATCTGGATATTGACGCCGGCTGAACTGCAGCAATTTGAGTCGGGCACCCGTCCCAAGCCGATTTATCCGGCGAAAAACTGAATAATGAGCAATGACAGCAATTATGCAAAAAAAAGTATTTATTAAAACCTTTGGGTGCCAGATGAATGAGTACGATTCGGACAAAATGGCCGACGTACTCAATTTCGCGGAAGGGATGACGCAGACAGACAATGTCGAGGAAGCCGATGTCGTCCTGCTCAATACCTGCTCGGTGCGCGAGAAGGCCCAGGAAAAAGTTTTTTCGGATCTGGGGCGGTTACGCGAATTGAAATTGAAGCGGCCTGAACTGATTATTGGTGTCGGTGGTTGCGTCGCCTCGCAGGAAGGTGCTGCCATCGTAAAACGTGCCCCGTATGTTGACGTTGTGTTTGGACCGCAAACATTACACCGGCTGCCGCAAATGCTGAAGGACCAGCGCAGCAGCGGCAAGTCGCAGGTCGATATCAGTTTTCCTGAAATTGAGAAATTTGACCACATGCCACCAGCCAAAGTGGAGGGCCCAACGGCGTACGTCTCCATCATGGAAGGCTGCAGCAAATACTGCAGTTACTGCGTGGTCCCTTATACGCGGGGCGAAGAAGTATCGAGACGTTTTGAAGATGTGCTGACAGAGGTTGCCGGATTGGCGGCTCAGGGTGTGAAAGAAATTACCTATCTCGGACAGAACGTGAATGCGTTCCGTGGTGCCATGGCGGATGGTGAGGTGGCTGATTTTGCCCTGCTGATTGAATATACCGCTGAAATTCCCGGTATTGAACGGATTCGGTTTGTGACCAGCCATCCGAAGGAATTTACCCAACGGTTGATTGACACTTATGCCAAAGTACCCAAATTGGTGGATCATTTATACTTGCCGGCGCAACATGGGTCTGACCGGATTCTGTCTGCAATGAAACGGGGTTATACCGTACTTGAATACAAATCGGTGCTGCGTCGCCTGAAAGCAGTCCGCCCCAATCTGTCCATTTCATCCGATTTTATTGTGGGGTTTCCCGGAGAAACTGAAGCTGATTTTGAGGCGATGATGAAGCTGATTGACGATATCGGCTTTGATAACTGCTTCAGTTTCATATTCAGCCCGCGCCCCGGAACGCCGGCGGCCAATTTGGCGGACGATACGCCACATGAAATCAAGCTGGCGCGCCTGCAACGCTTGCAGGGTGTGATCAACGAAAACGTGAAGCGCTATAGCAATGCCATGATAGGCACGGTTCAGACTGTGCTGGTGGAATCGCCGACGGTGAAAAATGTGCATGAATTGCAGGGGCGCACAGAAAACAATCGGGTGGTCAATTTTGCCGGTCCGGTTGATCTGATCGGACAGTTGGTGAAACTGAAAATCACGCAAAGTTACAATTTCACGTTGCGCGGCGAACTTGTCGATGCGCCAGTTGCCGTTTCGGTGTAACCTCAACGTGAAAAATAAAACAAACGTACTTACTTTTTCGCCGGAGCAGCCGCTGGACAACACCAAGCTGGCTGCGCTGTGTGGCCCTATGGATGCCAACCTGCGTCAAATTTCGGCGGCCCTTGATGTGTCCCTGTTTCGACGTGGTGAAAAATTTATTGTGAGTGGGGAACGGGCAGATCAGGCGATTGCCCTGCTGGAAAAATTTTACAATTCGAATCAAAAAACCATTTCTGTTGACGAGGTGCAACTGGCTCTGGTTGAGCAACGCAGTTCGAACAGTGTGGCATCGATTCCCGCGGTCTTGAACAGTGAGTTACCGTCCGATCTGGTAAGCCCGATCCTGAAAACGCGTCGTTCGGATTTGCGCGGCCGGACACCGCACCAGATCAGCTACCTTCATTCGATCATGGCACACGATGTGACCTTTGGCGTCGGACCGGCCGGGACAGGTAAAACCTACCTGGCCGTGGCATGTGCGGTGGATGCCCTGGAACGCGATGCGGTTAAACGTATCGTGCTGACCCGGCCCGCCGTTGAGGCGGGCGAACGCCTGGGGTTTTTACCCGGCGATCTGGCCCAAAAAGTCGACCCTTATTTAAGACCATTGTATGACGCGTTATACGATCTGCTGGGATTCGACCGGACTCAGAAATTATTTGAGAAGCAGGCCATAGAAATTGCCCCATTGGCCTATATGCGCGGGCGGACGTTGAATCATGCGTTTGTCATTCTGGATGAAGCGCAAAATACAACGCCGGAGCAGATGAAGATGTTTTTGACGCGCATCGGATTTGGCAGCAAGGCGGTTGTCACTGGCGACGTGACCCAGATAGATCTGCAACGCGGGCAAAAAAGTGGCCTGGTGGACGCGATGAGTGTACTCGGTGATGTACGCGGAATTGCCTTTACCCGCTTCACCAGCGTCGACGTGGTTCGCCATCCTTTGGTCGCCCGTATTGTGGATGCCTATGAAAGCGCGGCCGAATCCACCGCTGAATTGTCATCCAGACGGGCAACTGCCACCAAAGTGAACAAAAATGGCCGGAAAAACGCAGAATAATCATGCGCCAGGTCAGAAACAGGGCCATAAGCTGAAACATAAGCTGAAACTCACATTGCAATTTGCCGACCAGCGCCTGCAGAAAGAACTGCCTGAAGCGCTGATCAAGAAAAGTGTGCGGGCGGCCCTGTTTTTTCCGGCGGAGCTGACTGTCCGGTTTGTCGACAGGACGGAGGGCAGATTACTGAACCGGGAATTTCGCGGCAAAGACTATGCAACCAATGTCCTGACGTTTGCGTATACCGAAGATATCGATGCCGAAGTCACCTTGGCAGATATTATCCTGTGCACGGATGTGTTGCAGAAGGAAGCGGCACAACAACATAAATCTATCGTTGATCATACCCTGCATTTAATTGTCCATGGGGTGCTGCACGCCCAGGGTTACGACCATGAAAACGATGAGGACGCCGCTGAAATGGAGCAACTGGAAGTGGATATTCTGGCGGCGCTCGGTATCGCCAATCCGTATCTGTAAAAAATCCACGATGCCCGCTCAGTGTGCATAAACGACACATTTCATCAAGCTGACACAATAAATAATTAAGCTCTGCGTATTTCCGTCTTAGCCGGATCATATATCCGTTGAAGGAGATTTGTGTGAGCAATAAGGCAATTGCAGGTGATGATGATCAGGTTGATTTCAGATTGCGCACCATCTTTATTTCCGATATCCATTTGGGTACCAAGGGCTGTCAGGCGGAGGTCCTCCTTGATTTTTTAAAGCACTGCAATGCGGAAACGTATTATCTGGTTGGTGACATTGTCGATGGATGGCGGTTAAAGAAGTCGTGGTACTGGCCCCAGTCCCACAATGACGTAGTTCAGAAATTGCTGCGTAAAGCTCGAAAGGGAAGTCGGATTATCTATGTCCCGGGTAATCACGATGAATTTTTACGGAGTTATTTCGATCTTTCCTTTGGTGATGTGGAAGTCAAAAATAATCCCATCCATGAAACTGCCGACGGGAAACGGTTGCTGGTGGTGCATGGTGATCAGTATGATAATGTGATGCTGTACTCGCGCTGGCTGGCGTTTCTGGGCGATAGTGCTTATGAGATGCTGTTGAAGCTGAATCAGCCCATCAACAAGGTGCGCCGTTTTTTCGGTCTGTCACACTGGTCTCTGTCGCAGTTTCTCAAGCTCAAAGTCAAGAATGCGGTCAATTTCATTTCCTGTTTTGAAACAGTTGTGGCCGCCGATGCCGCCCATAAACATGTTGATGGTGTGGTCTGTGGACATATCCACCACGCCGAAATCCGCGATATTGATGGATTAACTTATTGCAACGATGGCGACTGGGTTGAAAGTTGTACGGCGCTGGTCGAACATATGGATGGAAAGTTGGAAATTATGCATTGGCTGGATCACTATAACCAACGCCTGCTGGAACTGCGGGCTGCGGCATAATTTTGGAATTTGGTCGCTTTTAATGTATGCTATAGCATTAAAACTACGGCTCCAAGCCCCCTATGCCCGAACATCCTGGTAAAGTAAAAAAATCAGAACCCAGCGTTGCGACCAAACTGGCAACTTCTGACCCCAAACCCCATCGTTCTTTATTTGAACGCCTGACCGCACTTATTTCCCCCGAACCCGAAAATCGCGCCGAATTGCTCGAGGTGTTGCAGGATGCGCACGAGCGTAATCTAATTGACGCGGATGCACTGTCCATGATTGAAGGCGTGTTTCAGGTGTCTGACCTCTGTGCCCGCGACATTATGGTGCCTCGCTCCCAAATGGACGTTATTGATATCACCAAACCGATTGAAGAATGGATGCCGCATGTGATCAGTACCGCCCATTCACGGTTCCCGGCCGTCGAAGGCAATCGGGACAAGGTGGTGGGTGTACTTCTGGCGAAAGATTTATTGCGGTACTACTTTGATGAAGAATTTGACGTGCGCGACATGCTTCGTCCCGCCGTATTTATTCCCGAATCAAAGCGGCTGAATGTGCTGTTGCGCGACTTTCGTGCCAATCGCAACCATATTGCGATGGTGGTTGATGAATATGGTGGCGTTGATGGCCTGATCACCATTGAAGATGTTCTGGAACAGATAGTTGGCGATATCGAAGATGAATATGATTTTGATGAGGAAGAGGATAATATTTTGTCGATTGGTACAGGCAGCCATGACCTGCGCTGGCGCGTGAAGGGCCTGACTGAAATCAGTCAGTTTAATGACATCATCGGCAGCCATTTTTCGGACGAAGATGTTGATACCATCGGTGGACTGGTCGCCAATCATTTAGGCAGGGTGCCGCACAAAGGGGACAAATTCTCCATCGGCACCGTCAGTTTTGAAGTGCTGCGCGCTGACCCGAGGCAGGTGGATGTGTTGCTGGTGGAGCGTTCGGCAAATGTTGTTTTACCCGGTCCGGACAAGGTTTAGACCCAGACCTGTCGCGACCTGACCATTCCTGAAAGGCGTTACTTGCAGAGCCTGATGCAGCGTTGCCCGGTCTGGGCACTTTTTTTATCCGCATTTATAGCCGGCGCATTGAATGTGTTTGCGTTTGCGCCTGTCGGTTTCTGGCCGTTGCAACTGGCGGCTTTATCGCTGCTGTTTTATTTTCAGTACGCTGCTGCGAATGTTCGGCGCGCCATGCAGCTGACCTGGTTGTACTGTTTTGCCTGGTTATTCTTTGGCGTGATCTGGCTGACAGTGACAATGTTTCGTTACGGCGATATGCCTGTCTGGCTTTCTGTCGTTTGCGTCGCCTTGTTTACAGCAGCGCTGGCGTTCATCCCCGCCGGTCTGATGGGACTGGCCGCCCACCTTCGCTTGCGCTATTCCCTGTCTGGCGTTATCACCTGTCTGGCGTTGTTTCCCACGTTGTGGAGTGTCGCTGAGTGGACCCGGGGCTGGATATTTACCGGGTTCCCGTGGCTGGTGTCGGGATACGCCCATAATGTGTCGCCGTTGGCAGGGTACGCTCCGGTTGTTGGCGTGTATGGCATCAGCTGGCTGGTATCCATTTTGGCCGGTTGCGTGGTATTGTGCGTGGCAGGCAGGCGCTCGTATGCCCTGCTCGTTATCGGAATTTTGCTAGGCGGTGCCGGTTTGCACTTTGTTAAATGGACCGAACCTGCGGGTAAAACGTTATCGGTTCGCCTGTTACAGGGTAACGTTGATCAGCAGGTCAAATTTGAACGTGAGCACGTTATTGAAGGCCTTCGGTTTTACGATGAAGCGATCCGTAAAGCACCCGCTGACCTGATAGTGACGCCTGAATCAGCCCTGCCCATCCCGATCCAGTCATTGCCCGTCGGCTATCTGCCCAATCTGCAACAATTTGCAGGCGACACCCAATCGGTTATTGCACTTGGATTATTTACCAGCGATGGTCCCGACTTGTATGCCAACAGCATGATTACAGTGGGCCCGACGCGGCAGCAGCCTGATTATCGCTACGATAAACATCACCTGGTGCCATTTGGTGAATTCATACCGAAAGGGTTTGCGTGGTTTTATCATTACATGCAGATTCCGATGGGCGATCTGCAGCGCGGCCCGTTATTGGCGCAGCCGTTTCCGGTAAAGGACCAGCAGATTTTGCCCAATATCTGCTATGAAGATGTTTTTGGCGAAGAAATAGCAGCCAGAATTTCCTATGCTTATTTCGCGCATAAAACCGTGCCGACCATATTGTTGAACATGACAAACCTGTCGTGGTTTGGTGACACCTGGGCTATGCCACAACATGTGCAGATTACCCAGATGCGAACCCTGGAAACCGGGCGGCCCATGCTGCGTTCAACGAATACGGGGATTACCACGCTGGTCGATGCGCACGGAATCGTGGTCAAACAGCTGACTCCGTTTGTCCGGGGTGAACTGGACGTTCGCGTCCAGGGCTACCAGGGTTTGACACCCTATATTGTTTGCGGAAATTATTTATGGCTGGTGCTGATGAGCTTGCTCGCACTGATGGCTTTTCTGAGTAGCAGATCAACATTCATAAAGTCAGCAGTTCAGGCCAGAACTGCGGGTCATGGAGCAGGTTCCCTATCCCGTTAATGACAAACTGAACACCGATGCAGATCAGCAGAAAGCCCATAATCCGCGTGACCGCTTCAATTCCATCCGGTCCCAGCATGGACGTGAGGCGCTCTGATGCGTGCAGCACCAGCCAGGATAAATAGGCTACCAGCAAGATCCCGATGACAACCGACAAATAGCCCAACCATACCGGCAGGGTGGTCTGATTGTGTACACCGGTCGACATGGAGATCACCACGGCAATGGATCCGGGGCCGGACAGGGTTGGCATGGCCAGCGGGCTGAACGAAATATCACGTTTGGCGTTTATTTTCTGTTCGTGATGGTGTTCTGTGGGCGGAAACAACATATTAAAGCCGAATTTGCAGACGATGAAACCGCCTGCAATGCGCAGTCCCGGGATTGAAATACTGAAGAAATCCATCAGCACCACACCCACCAGAAGAAAAATAATCAGTATCGCTGCCATGTAATAACAGGCACGACGGACTTGTTGGGCTCGTTCAATAGGAGTAAGGTGTGCGGCTATGGCGGGCAAAATGGCTACCGTGGTCAACGGATTGGCAATGGGTAACAGGGCAGAGATGGTGCCGAGTACAGTCGTTGAGATTTCGTAAATCAGGTGGTGCATAGAAATGCCTTTTTGTAATTGTCTGCGCGTCGCCAATAATGTTATAAATAAATTACCATTCTATCGTATAAATTAAAGCAGATCACCTGAATTAAGATCAATAAAATTGACAACTAATGGAGACAAAATATGTGGAACCAAGTGTATGACCCCCTTAATAATCCATGGCTTTCAACCCTGGCTGCGGCAATTCCTGTCATTGTCATGCTGGCGTCGCTGGCATTTTTTCACATAAAAGCGCATATCGCTGCCGGATTGGGTTTGTTATCCGCATTGATTGTCGCCATTTTTGCTTATTCGATGCCGGCCACGACCGCCGTTTCTGCGGCGTTGTTTGGCGCGGCAAACGGATTATTGCCGATCGGCTGGATAGTCCTGAATGTGATTTTTTTGTATCAGCTCACAGAAAGGAAAGGCTATTTTAAGATCCTGCAGGAGAGTATAACCACGATCACGACGGACCGGCGCCTGCAATTACTGCTTGTGGCCTTTTCGTTTGGCGCGTTTTTTGAAGGTGCGGGGGGATTTGGTACCCCGGTCGCGGTGACCGGGGCATTATTGATAGGTCTCGGATTTGCTCCACTTGCCGCCTCGGGTCTGTCGCTGATTGCCAACACGGCGCCTGTCGCTTATGGAGCGCTTGGCACGCCAATTATTGCCCTGGCGGCTGTGACCGGGTTGGATATGTTGCAACTGTCCGGCATGGTCGGACGCCAACTGCCGCTGTTTTCGTTAATGGTGCCCTTCTGGCTGATCTGGGCATTCTGCGGGTTCAAGGGTATGCGTGAAATCTGGCCGGCCATTCTGGTGGCAGGGGTCACATTTGCCGTACCCCAGTTCTTCATCTCCAATTATCATGGCCCGTGGTTAGTCGACGTCGGTGCGGCCATCTGCTCGATGACCTGTCTGACCTTGTTCCTGAAAATCTGGAAACCCGCCACCATTTGGACCAATCCGGCCGGGAAATTCAAATCGGCCGGCGAAATGGAGGTAACACCCGTGGTCGGACAATATACGACACAGCAGGTTTTACGGGCATGGATGCCGTGGTTAATACTGTCGCTGCTGGTGTTTTTCTGGGGTATTCCTGAATGGAAAAAGTATCTGGATGGCCTGTCCGTGATTAAAATTGAATGGCCGGCATTGCATAAAATGGTACAGAAAATGCCGCCGATCGTCTCAAAGATGAGCCCTGAAGCGGCTGTCTACAATTTGAACTGGTTATCCGCAACCGGCTCTGGCGTGTTAATTGCGTGCGTATTGTCGGGTTTATTGATGGGTTATAAAATAACCGAATTAGTCAAAACCTACTGGGAAACAATCAAACTACTCAAATTTTCGCTGCTGACCATCGCGACAATGCTGTCGCTCGGTTATATCACGCGCTATTGCGGTTTGGATTCCACCCTCGGTCTGGCGTTCGCACATACCGGTGTCCTGTATCCGTTTTTTGGAACGCTGTTAGGTTGGCTGGGTGTTGCCCTGACCGGATCGGATACCGCATCCAATGTGCTGTTTGGGGGCTTGCAGAAAGCGTCGGCACAGCAACTGGGAATCAATCCGGTTTTAATGGCGTCGGCGAATTCCTCGGGTGGCGTAATGGGGAAAATGATTGATGCACAGTCGATTGTGGTGGCCGCGACTGCGACCAAATGGTTTGGGCACGAAGGTGAAATTTTGCGGTACGTGTTTTTCCATTCGATCGTGCTGGCCTGCCTGGTGGGGGTTGTGGTCATGTTGCAGGCCTATGTTTACCCGTTCACATTGATGGTGTACTAGGAGCGGATTCTGTAATTGCAGATTGATTATTGCCTGAATTGCCTCCAGCTGCAGGTCGGACGTGGCCCGACCTGCAATCCGGGTGCGTGAATAGCCGTAGTAAAGAGCCAAAACGAAGGGTTGGAATTATGCCAGTAATAACCACAATCGAAGACCTGCGACGCCTCGCCAAGAAACGCGTGCCCAGAATGTTCTACGACTACGCCGACTCCGGTTCCTGGACCGAGTCCACCTATCGTGCAAATGCCTCTGATTTCGCGGATTACCACTTCCGGCAGCGTGTAGCCGTCAATCTGGAAAACCGCAGTTTGCAAAGCACCATGATAGGCGAAACCGTCGCGATGCCGGTCGCACTTGCGCCGACCGGCTCCGCGGGTATGCAGCATGCCGATGGCGAAATACTTGCCGCGCAGGCTGCGGAAAAATTCGGTGTACCGTTTACGCTGTCCACCATGAGTATCTGCTCCATAGAAGATATAGCGGCACACACCACCAGGCCATTCTGGTTCCAGATGTATGTGATGAAGGATCGTGATTACGTGTATCGGCTGATCGATCGCGCCAAAGCGGCAAAATGTTCGGCGTTAGTACTTACTCTGGATCTGCAGATTCTTGGTCAGCGGCACAAGGATATTATCAATGGACTGTCCGTGCCGCCCAAAATAACCCTGTCCAGTTTTGCCAACATGATGACCAAGCCACGCTGGTGCATGGGGATGCTGGGTACCCGGCGCCGGAGTTTTGGCAATATTATGGGTCATGTCAGCAATGCGACCAACCTGTCTTCGCTGGCTTTATGGACCACGCAACAGTTTGATTTGTCGCTGTCATGGAAAGATATAGAGTGGATCAAACAACGCTGGGGTGGAAAGCTGATCATTAAAGGTATCATGGATCCGGATGATGCAAGATTGGCGGTTCAAAGCGGCGCCGATGCGTTAATTGTATCCAATCACGGCGGGCGTCAACTGGATGGCGCGCCATCGAGCATCCGTGCCTTGCCTGCTATTGTTGATGCGGTCGGTTCGCAGATCGAAGTACATATGGACGGCGGGATACGTTCCGGACAGGATGTACTGAAAGCCATCGCATTGGGCGCAAAAGGCGTGTATATCGGACGACCGTTTCTGTACGGCTTAGGTGCAATGGGGCAGGACGGCGTCACAAAATGCCTGGACATCATCCGCAATGAGCTCGATTTGACCATGGCATTTTGTGGCCGCACTGACATCAGGACAGTGGACAAAGGAATTCTGATCCCGGAAAAATAAATGGCGCGTAGCGGGAAAATCACCCGCTCTGCACCGGCTCAGACCTATGGGACAAGGTAGCGGCCAACTTGTTAACAGTGTCTTTTTGACAATAATAATGGCGACAACTGTACTGGCAAGAATAGTAGAGTGTGTGTATGGAGTTGCAATTTACGCCATGATATCGTGCGCTTGCGCTCACAAGGCGCTGAAGTTTAATGATGGCAGCGATCCTGCCGCAAACAGACCATTAACCCGCACCTGAACATGGCACGGAGACACCCATGACTGACACGAACAAAGCAGCGTCAACAATTGCAGACCTGCATTCCATTTCCCTGGACGACAAATACACATTACCGCACGGCCGTGCGTTCATGACCGGCACGCAGGCTTTCATGCGCCTGGCCATGATGCAGCATCAAAGCGACGCCAGGGCGGGACTGAATACCGCAGGTTATATAACCGGCTACCGGGGTTCACCGCTCGGTGGCGTGGATATGACCGCCGACAAGGCGAAAAAATACCTGGAAGCGGAACACATCAAATTTCACCCCGGAATGAACGAAGATCTGGCCGCGACAACGGTGTGGGGCACTCAGCAGGTTAATCTATTTCCGGGTGCAAAGTACGACGGCGTGTTTTCGATATGGTACGGCAAAGGTCCCGGTGTCGACCGGTGTGGCGACGTTTTCAAGCATGCGAACATGGCTGGCACATCGCAACATGGCGGGGTACTGGTGCTGGCTGGCGATGATCATGCCGCCAAATCATCGACCACGGCGCACCAAAGCGAACACATTCTGAACGCCTGCGGAATACCGGTGTTATTTCCTTCGTCCGTGCAGGAGTATCTTGATTATGGCTTGCACGGGTTTGCCATGAGCCGCTATACCGGCCTGTGGGTTGCAATGAAATGCGTCACCGATATTGTTGAATCAGGCGCCGTTGTCGATATAGATCCAGACCGCGTCCAGCCGCTTGTGCCGACCGATCTGGTGTTGCCAGCCGACGGTCTGAATATCCGTCAGGGGGATGCCGTGCTGGCGCAGGAAGCGCGCATGAACAACTACAAATGGTATGCCGCACTGGCCTATGCGCGCGCCAATAAGCTGAATAAAATTATCTGGGACAGTCCGCACGCCAGGATAGGCATTATTACGGCCGGAAAATCGTACCTGGACACCCGTCAGGCACTCGATGACCTCGGTATTGACGAGCAGGTGGCGCACGATATTGGATTGCGACTGTATAAAGTGGGCATGATCTGGCCCCTGGAATCAGAAGGGGTGCGGCATTTTGCCACCGGACTGGAGGAAATTCTGGTCGTTGAAGAAAAACGGCAGATCCTTGAATACCAGCTGAAAGAAGAACTGTATTGCTGGATCGATAAAATCCGGCCGCGCGTGGTTGGCAAATTTGATGACACCGGTGAATGGAGTAATCTGCAGGGTGCAGGCCATGGCGAATGGCTGTTGCCGGCGACTTACGAATTAAGTCCGGCGCAAATAGCCCGTGCCATCGCCTCTCGAATTTCCAGGTATTTTTCTGGTCACCCCGTCGCACAGAAAGTGGCTGAACGCATTGCATTTCTGGAAGCCAAAGAAACTTTGCTGATGGCTGCGGCCAAGCCCGACCCCAACAAAGACCGGGTACCGCATTTCTGTTCCGGATGTCCGCACAACACATCAACACGCTTGCCTGAAGGCAGCCGTGCGTTGGCTGGTATTGGCTGCCACTATATGGCGCTCTGGATGGATCGGGAAACGACCAATTTCAGTCATATGGGGGCCGAAGGGGTAAGCTGGGTGGGTCAGTCGCCGTTTACCACGGAAAAACACGTATTTACCAATCTGGGTGACGGCACCTATTTCCATTCCGGTCTGCTGGCAATCCGTGCCGCTGTCGCCGGGAAGGTGAATATTACCTATAAAATTCTGTATAACGACGCCGTCGCCATGACAGGCGGTCAGGCGGTTGACGGCCCGATAGATCCTGGCATGATTTCACGCCAGATCGCTGCCGAAGGTGTTAAGCCTGTCATTGTGGTGACTGATGAGCCGGATAAATACCCCGACGATTACCCTTGGGCCGAGGGTGTGACGGTACGCCACCGGAGCGAACTTGATGCTGTCCAGCGCGAACTGCGTGAAGTGACCGGCGTGTCGGCAATGATTTACGATCAGACCTGCGCCAGTGAAAAACGGCGTCGCCGGAAAAAGAACGAGTACCCGGATCCGGCAATACGCGCAGTGATCAACGAAGCGGTGTGTGAAGGCTGCGGTGACTGTGGCGTGCAATCGAATTGCCTGTCGGTTGAGCCGCTCGAAACCGCGTTTGGTCGTAAACGCCAGATCAACCAGTCGTCCTGCAACAAGGATTTTTCTTGCGTCAATGGCTTTTGTCCCAGCTTTGTGACAGTTGAAGGTGGGTCCCTGAAAAAACCGAAAAAGGTCGAAATAACCGGCACACCGATGCAGTTGCCAACGCCACAGTTGCCCTCAACTGAAAGGTCGTTCGGTATCGTCGTGACCGGTGTTGGCGGTACCGGCGTAGTTACAGTAGGCCAGATCCTGGCCGTCGCGGCACATCTGGAAGGCAAAGCCAGTTCGGTGCTGGACATGAGCGGACTGGCTCAAAAAGGTGGCCCTGTGCTGTCCCATGTGCGCATTGCCGACCATTCATCAGACCTGCATTCCACACGTGTAGGCACCGGCGCCGCAGACCTGGTGATTGGTTGTGATGTCATCGTGACCGCCGGTCGTGATGCCTTGTCGCGCATGGGCGAAGGACGCACTTTTGCGGCCATCAATACATCAACGTCACCGACAGCGGCCTTTGTAAAAAATCCGGATTGGCAGTTTCCTGAAGACAGTGCCGAGGAAGCGATACGAAATGCCTGCGGACCGGACCGGGTCGCATTGATCAATGCCGGCGATATTGCAACTGCGCTGATGGGTGACACCATAGCGACCAACATGTTCATGCTGGGGTACGCCTGGCAGCGAGGCTGGGTACCCCTGCAGGAAACCTCCATTCTGCGCGCGGTTGAGCTAAATGGTGTTTCAGTCGGGTTTAACAAAACGGCATTTGAATGGGGACGGAAGGCGGCATTCGATCTGGCCACCGTGAAGAAGATTGCCATGCCTTCAACGGTGATTGAATTCAAACGGGCTCCCACTCTGGAGATGATTGTGGCCACGCGGGTTGAGTACCTGACCCAGTACCAGAATGCGGATTACGCAAGACAGTATGCTGATTTTGTCGCTGAAGTAAAACTGGCAGAGGGCCGGGTGAACGATTCCACTACCAGGCTGACCGAAGCTGTGGCAAAGTACCTGTTCAAATTGATGGCATACAAAGACGAGTACGAGGTGGCGCGTCTGCATGCATCTGATGCATTTGCAAATAAAATTGAGAGTATGTTTGAGGGGGATTACAGAATAAATTACCATCTGGCACCACCCCTTTTGGCAAAACGGGACGCGAAAGGGCATCTGGTAAAGCAACGGTTTGGTCCGTGGATGCGCTACGCTTTCAATGCGCTGGCAAAACTGAAAGGACTGCGTGGTACGCCTTTCGATCTGTTCGGTTATAGCTCCGAACGAAAGATGGAGCGTGCCCTGCCGAGTCAATATCGCAGCACGATTGCCAGGCTGTTGCCACAATTAACGAAAGAAAATTTCGCAACAGCTCTGGCGATTGCCGTCCTGCCCGAAGAAATTCGTGGATTTGGTCACGTCAAGGAACGGCATTTGATCCTGGCGCAAGCCAAACAAGCCGATTTGCTGTCACGCTTTAATGCCGCAGCGGAGCCGGGCAAGCAGGTTGCTTAGACGGATCGCCGGGGTTGGTTCGTCAGGCAGGGCCGAACGGCTTCCCGGCGCGTCGGTTATCGTACCGGTTTTATCAATGCAGGGTTAGCCTTGCATGGAAATGGTGCTGGCAAGTTCGATAAACGCATTCAGATATCCATGGGCGGCTTCATTTTGACGGCTACCCAAAAAAATCTGTTTGGCGATACCATGACGGCCCAGTCGCACCTGGCGAAGCGGCATTTTACGGGCATACTCAGCCGCCAGCCATCCGGGCAAGGCAGCCACTCCCCGGTTGCTCGCGACCATTTGCAGCATGATGTCAGTGGTTTCAATGGTTTTGTGATTTTTCGGTGCGCAATTGGCGGGCAGAAAAAACTGGTTGTAAATATCGAGACGATCAATGTCGACTGGGTAGGTTATCAGGGTTTCCTCGGTCAAATGATTCGGCAAGACATATTTTTTTGCGGCGAGCGGGTGATTCTTTGCAACCACCAGTACCTGTTCATAGTCAAACACCGGTTTGAATACCAGTCCTGGCTTGTACAGTGGATCCGGCGTCACCAGAACATCAATCTCGAAGCCGAGCAAAGCGCCAATCCCTCCAAACTGAAATTTCTGTTTTACGTCAACATCAACGTCAGGCCAATTGTTCAGGTACGGCGACACCACACGCAGTAACCACTGATAGCAGGGATGACACTCCATACCGATGCGGAGCGTGCCGCGCTCTCCCTGGGCGTACTGTTGCATGATCTGTTCGGCATGCTCAAACTGGGGGAGTAAGCGATTGGCCAGCACCAGCAGATAATCTCCGGCCTGGGTCAGACGCAGACTGCGACCCTCGCGGGTAAAGATCGCTGTGCCAAGTGACGATTCAAGTTTCTTCACAGTGTGGCTCAACGCTGACTGGGTCAGGCACAGCACACTGGCGGCGCCCGTCAGGGACCCTTGCCGGTCAACTTCCTGTACGAGTTGCAGATGGAGACGGTCCAACATTATTTATCCATGAATAAAATTAATCAATACATTAAATAATACCATTATTTTTCATGAGTGAAGGCGGCTAGTATGGCTCATTCACAGGAGGAATAATATGGTTACCACACACAATCTCGGTTTTCCGCGCATCGGCGTACAGCGTGAGCTTAAATTTGCATTGGAGAAATACTGGCAGGGCGCATTGTCGGTTGAGCAACTGGAACAATGCGGCTCGCAGCTTCGAGCCAGGCACTGGCAGTTACAATCCGGGCTGAGCATGGTTCCCGTGGGCGATTTTTCGTTGTATGACCAGGTGCTGGATATGAGTTTTATGCTGGGGAATGTGCCTGACCGGGTAAAAAAACCGGGAGGGAATCTGCTCGACAATTATTTCCGTGTGGCCCGCGGTCGCTCTTCGGGTGATACAGACTGTGAATGCGTGCATGCCGGTGAAATGACCAAATGGTTTGATACCAACTATCATTATATTGTTCCCGAATTGTCAGCCAACACGCAATTCAGCCTGGACCCGTCGCGTCTGCTGAAGCAGATCGCTGAGGCGCGTTTGTTACAACATCAAACCAAGCCAGTGATCATCGGGCCACTGACGTACCTGTGGTTGGGCAAAACGAGCGATGATTCCGACCGACTCGATCTGCTTCCACGATTAATACCGGTCTATGCCGCGTTAATCAGTGAATTGGCTGATAGTGGCGTCGACTGGATACAGATCGATGAACCCATACTGGTCACCGAACTCGATGCGCAATGGAAACAGGGATTCATCGATGCCTACAAGGCACTGGCGTCCAGCAAACCGCATAACAAACCGCACAACAGGCCCAAACTTCTGCTGGCAAGCTATTTTGGCGCATTGCAGGATAATCTTGAACTGGTGTGCGGTTTGGCTGTCGATGGCATGCATTTTGACGTGGCAACTGACCAGACTGAACTGCACAACATAGTCAGTCAGGTGCCAGGCGACAAAATCATTTCACTGGGCGTGATCAATGGCCGCAATATCTGGAAGTCGGACCTGCATCAGATCCTGGCCTGGCTTGAACCCATCCATGGCATGCTGCAGGATCGGCTATGGATCGCTCCTTCATGTTCCCTGTTGCATGTGCCCATCGATCTGCAAACCGAAACCAGGCTGGATAGCCGGATGCACTACTGGTTAGCCTTTGCCCGACAGAAGCTGGATGAGCTGGGTTTGCTGGCGAATGCCTTAAATCACGGCAGAGTTTCCGTGCAGCAGGCGCTGGTTGAAAACAGTGCTGCCATCGAGCTGCGCCGGCACTCAACGCTGGTACACAATCCCGAAGTGAAGCTGGCCGTAAAAAATATCGGCACACCCCTGGGGCGGCGCATCAATGCCTATTCAATACGTGCAAATAAGCAGTCGCCCTTATTGAATCTTCCCCGTTTTCCGACGACCACGATAGGTTCATTTCCACAAACCAGAGAGATTCGGCAGGCAAGAAATTGTTTCCGTTCCGGAAAAATAGATGAGGCAGCCTATAAAAAATTGATGCAGGGCGAAATTTCACGCTGCGTCAATGAACAGGACAGGCTGGGTCTGGATGTGCTGGTGCACGGCGAACCTGAACGTAACGACATGGTGGAGTATTTTGGTGAGCTGTTGCAGGGGTTTGCCATTACAGAGGGCGGTTGGGTGCAATCTTACGGCTCCCGCTGCGTCAAGCCGCCCATCCTGTTTGGTGACGTCAGTCGACCGAAGCCAATGACGCTCGAATGGATCACGTATGCGCAGTCATTAACGACCAAGCCCATGAAGGGCATGCTGACCGGGCCCGTGACCCTGTTGAACTGGTCCTTTGTCCGGGACGATCAACCCCGCTTTGTCTCGTGTTATCAGATTGCATTGGCCATTCGCCAGGAAGTGCTCGATCTGGAAAGCGCCGGCGTGCGTGTCATCCAGATTGATGAGGCCGCATTAAGGGAGGGTTTACCCCTGCGACGCAGTGAATGGGGACGCTATCTGCAATGGGCGGTAGAGGCTTTCCGAATTGCTGCCAACGGCGTCAAGGATGAAACCCAGATTCACACCCACATGTGTTATTCCGAGTTTAATGACATTATTGCTGCCATTGCCGCGATGGATGCCGATGTGATTACTATCGAAACCTCCCGATCGAATATGGAGTTGCTGGACGCGTTTGATCATTTCAACTATCCGAACGAAATTGGTCCGGGCGTTTACGATATTCATACTCCCAATACTCCGGATCAAAAACAGATTATTCAGCTAATGAACAAGGCCTCTGAGCGAATTCCGTCCGATCGGTTGTGGATTAATCCGGATTGCGGATTGAAAACGCGCACCTGGGAAGAGGTCATACCCGCATTGAAAAATATGGTATCGGCGGCCAGGGAATTAAGGGTGGCACATCTCGCAAGTGTGCCTGTGCGCGAGCCACAATCCGAGTCCACTTAATTAATACCATTCATGGGTCCCTGAATGGTGCTCTGAGATCCAAAACCGGTCCCGGGGATTTGTTGACCACTGAACAGAATGTAGTTTGTGTGTCCGAAAAACGTGACAAATCCCAAGGCAATGTCTGAACTGGCTGTGGTTGAATTGGTGATTGGGCCGGCGACATTATTGAAGGCAATAACATTTGAATTAAACAGCGAAGGATCAATCACTGACAGGGCAAATGTTCCCTGTGATGTGGGAGTACCGGTGGTGTAATTGGCATAATTGAAAATTACGCTTTGTGTGGTAGCCGGGCAGTACAGGCCGTTAAAATTTGTATTTGAGCACGCCGATAAAGATGAATTGCCCGGATCATTGAAATACGCGATGTCCGTGCCGCTGTCAATATAGGCCGAATTCCAGACGCCACCGACTTCAGCCTGAAAGGTGGCATAAGTATAATCCTGCAGGTTTCCGTCATTCAACAGGGTAAATAATGTCGACACAGGTGTGTTGTTGGATTCTGTACTCACACCAAATGTGAGTGTTCCAACGACAGGTGTAACAGAACCCGAAGCACCGACGGCGGGAAGCGTAATAACCACGCCGTTATTATCCGATGCAAAGTTGTAGACTATATTGGGCAAGCCGCTAAAGTTATTCTGTGTGCAGGTACCCGTGCCACTGTCAGGGCAATCAAAATAAGAGGAGTAATCGAGCAGACTGAAACTGACTCCGAGCAGTCCGTTACCGCCAAACGAAGTGATCGAGTCAGTTTGTGTTAACGGTGTCGTAGAGCCAACCGGGGTGGAGCATGCACTGGGCACCGAAAATCCTGAATTACCAAAAATCTGCATTTGTGTGCCTGTCGCCGATTTACCGGCGATAGAAACATCGACATTGACGACAGGTCCCCAGACATAGCTGGACACATACTGTTCACATTCACTGACCGTCGTTGTCGCGCTGCCGTTGGTAACTGCGGGCAACGCCGCTTTCAGTGTGGATGACAAGGCTGAGTCCGCGATGCGCAGACCTGTTGAGCCGGTATCAACCAGGATATGGTCAATGATCTGGCAATTGGTGGTGCTGCCGGGTGCACAGATCTTCACGCTGATGTAAGGTTGTTCCGGAAAATTTGCCACACCGGCTGTACCGGCCGCCGCGCAGGGAAATCCATCCACAACGAGTGGTGTCACGTTGCCCGAACCTGTACTGGTCACCGTGCCGCAACCCATTGGGCTGACTATGCCACTGGCAGGTGGGGTGACCGGCGTTGTTACCGGTGGCGTTGTGGTCGACGACGAGGAGCCGCCTCCACCTCCACCGCAACCGGAAACGGACAGGGTAATTGCGGCAACTGCCACCAACAGGACTCGGGAAATTTGGCAAGATGAACAAAACATGGCAGTGCGTTCCTTTTTGATTGCGGGTCTGGAATAATAAATAATGGAAAATCTGCGATGATTACTTCATCTTCTCGTTGGGAACGGCTATCGGACCAGACAGGTTTTGCGGAAGTAACGCCGGAACATGCGCCGTACCTGAAAAAATCCGGTTAACTGCGCGTGCATGCATTTCAAAATCGTCATCGACCCGGTCTGCGTGGCGGCTGGTAGGAGACGTTCCATGAACCGAACCGGAAAAACGGTTGGCGTAATCGCCCCAGAGCGGACCCATCTGGGGCCATGAACCGCGCTTAAGCCAGGTAATTTCAAATACCTTGCCAGCTGGCGAAACCAGCTCATGAACCACTCCATTGTCTGGAAGCGTCAGCATATAGTCAGTGTAGCCATCACTCTTGGTGATTTTAAGCGTGGCACCCAGTGCAGCCTGATCCTTTTTAACACTGGCAGCGTCAAGGCCGAGCGTCGCGTGGGCAGTTATTGACGTGAAGACCAGAACTGAACTGATGCACAGGCCCGGCAGGGTCAGGATTGGTGTGATGTTTTTAATTGAACGGTTCATTGTCGTGTTACCAGACTTATAAAGAGGGTAAGAGAGTATATCCGAAAAAAAACTGTCTGATGTTGTCATCTAACTGACATGTGACGCGGGATGAAAAATCGACCCGTCGCCATAGCTGCGCAACACCTGCGAAATAACCACCTGGTAGCCTTCCAGCCAGTTTTTGTGATTTGCTTTCGCTTCCAGATGTTTGGGGTGCTGCATCAATTCCTGGAGTCCGTCCATCGATGACCAGTAATACATGGTTGAAACACAGCCAGTATCCGGATTTTCCCAGGTTTCTTCGCCGATATAGCCTGTCGTACTACGGGCAAAGTCCGCGATGGCCTGATCAAGCTGATGAAATGCGTCGTCAAATTGCTTTTTCTTAAAGATAAAGTTGGCACAAAACATTCAGACCCCCTTCATTCAGGTACAAAGACACCCTGATCGCGATTTTTCCTGACATTATCCCAGTTGAAAATTTGTCCGTTCATGGCAATGTAGACACCCGCTGCCAGGGTCTGTGCAATGCCGCAGGCAAATCCGAAATTGAAAAATGCATCGGAATTGGCGATTTCATAGGGGATCATGGCACCGGTCAGAACGATGGTCTTATCTAATCGGGCCTTTCCCAGGACATGTGCCGTTTCGCGCATTGTGTCAGTGCCGTGAATTATGACGATGTTTTTTTCGCTGGCGCGCTGGCAAGCAGCGCACACATTGATCCGATCGGCATCCTGCATGTCCAGTGAATCCAGCATGGCAACAATCTCGAGTTGGGTCGGCAATGTCATTCGGGTGCGCGCAATGACGTCGGGCAAATGACTGGCGGCAAAACCAAGCTTGCCGGTCAGTTCGTCATAATGCTTGTCAAAAGTGCCACCGGTGGCGAGAATACGTAAGCTCATGGTTAAATTTGTAAATGGAAAGGGCTATTGTACCGTTGATGTTATGAATTGTAATATTGCTTTGCGGAAATAAAAAAGGATTTTAGTATAAGCCTCAGAGCCGGACTTCGCCCGGGTCTGGAGCGGATCATGAATAAATGGCAGAAATGGTCGATAGGCTGGTTGTCGTCATACCTGTGCTTGAATGCCTGTGCGGATAATGTCGGCGCGGATCTGGGATCCTATACATCGGCCCTGAACAATGCGTATAAAGTCGCTACCGACGATTACGTCGCAGGAAACAGCGTCTTTACCGAAAGACATTATGGAACGACCAGAACCGGTGCGGGATGGAAAACCTGGCATGTGACCCAAAAGGGCTGGGCCGTTTTCAGTGATGTCGGCGTGTTGTACCATGGAAGGACTACCATTAGCCTGGCCGACACGCGCTGCATCCTGTCATATGGGGATACAACGGAGAACTGTCCGGGCGGCGGTCCGGGCGAGGTTGGCAGGGGAACTGTTCATAACACGCCGGGCAGATCCGCTTCACTACCGGTATTCAATATCGGAATCAGCTACCGATTTTAGGATTCACTTATTTCCACCTGGGCGTCTGAATCACACCCAATCTCCAGCGCTAACCATCGCCGTACCAGAAAAATAAAGGGGCGATTGAACACGGCCGGTAACCACGCGCAAAATCGTCCTGGGGTCAGCAACATCCCACAGCGGTAAACGGCAGTTTCAGCCTGCCAGATCAATGCGGGGCAGGCCTCTTCCTTATGTGACAATAGCAGCGCGGAAACCGGGCAGGGCGCCACCATGCAACAGATGCCACAGCCATTGCACGGTTGGCCGACTGGCGGCTTCGCCGGAGCCAGATCGTGGATTTTGATTACCGGGTGGATGGCCATGATAACCAGGCGTCAAGGTTTGACCGTGTCACACCCATAACCCATGCCAAGTTCCAGCTTGAGCCAGGCATAAAATATCGGCGCTGAAATCAGGCCGGGCAGGCCGAACAATGCTTCCATCACCAGCATGGCAATCAGTATCTCCCAGGCGCGGGCATTGATCTGGCTGCCTATGATCTGGGCGTTCAGAAAATATTCAAATTTATGAATGAATACCATGTAGAGCAGGGAAAAAAGCGCAACCTGCAGGGAATGGGTAATGCTGACCGTCACGACGATGGTGTTTGAAATGATATTGCCGACCACCGGCAACAGGCCGGTAATGAAGGTAATCAGGACCATGGTCTTTGAAAACGGCAGATGGACATCACACGCGGGCAGAATAAGCAGCAGGTAAACGGCCGAAAAAATCGTGTTGATAGCCGAGATCCGCACTTGCGCAAAGACGATGCGCTGGAACGCCGACTGCAGATTTTTTGCGCGCTCCTGCAAGGCCTGAACAAAATCCGGCAGGACCATCGGTTTGTCATGGATGGCTATCATTCCCCCAATGATCATGCCGATCAGGACATGAATGAAAGCTCGCAGGATTTCCTGCCCCCAGTTTTCCGCCGCGTGACCGTTGGTGCGCAACCAGTTGGCTAACAGCTCACGCAATTCGTCGGCCGTGCCAGGCAGGTATCCCCCGATCCATGCAGGTATTTGCGGACGTGCTGTTTCAATCACACCTGCCAATGTCTGTAGCACGCTGTGCAGGTTGCCCGAGTCACTTCGGGCAAAACTGATGGCAAGCAGCGTAAGGGTGGTCAGCAGGCTGATGACCAAAAAAGCCAAAACCGCCAATACAAAAATGCGTGCCTTGACGAATTTTATTTTCTTCTCGACCAGTGGCGAGATAAGATGGACCAGTGAATACACCAGCAATCCTGCATAGAGTGCAAACAGTAACCCTGCTTTCAAAATCACAATACCTGCCAGAAGGGCCAGTACGTAGGATGCAAGCACAGGTAATGTGTATTTATTGGACATGGCTGAACGACCCGGCCTCAATGAATGATCAGGCCGACAATCGAGGTGATCAGTAATCCTATGGCGGCCAGACTCGAAATGCCGAAACCCAGCGAGCGCTTTTCAGGTGCCTTGTAATAGCCGAGCGCATAAATGACCCGACCAACCACCCAGATGGCGCCCAGCAGTGCCGCAAGCCGGTCATCCATGAAAAGGCAGGTAAGCCACAGTAAGGGGATAAAAATGATGATTTGTTCAACGGTATTGGCCTGGACGCGCTGGGCGACCAGAAACTCGGGCGGACCATCGGAATAGGGTGCACTGACTTTATAGATTCCCCGGGCTTTTCCCGCTTTGGCAAAAGTCCAGATATACATCAGCAAACTGGCTATGGTGATCCAGGCAGAATATTTCATGTTGTCTCCATTCGTTTTAAATTAGAAGCGACTGTCCAAAAGCAGACTGGGATTGCTGGCAGCCGGACAATGATACAGTCATTTAACCGCCAAATTAACCATTTGAAATTGGTTTGTCGTGCATTTGTTGAAATTAAAATACCATTTTGTCAAATAAAACAGCAAGATGCACGCAAGATAAGTGCAATTAACACGATACAAAGGCACGGCTCTTGAATTAAAATCACGTGAAAATCACGTCTGCATCCAATTACCTATAGCATCTATGCGCCGTTTATTCAAAAAGTACAATCTACTGCTGGGACTGGGCGTCATCCTGGCCCTTGGCTTCCTGGCGAACTCTCTTGCCACGCTTTACCTGTCGCGCGACGCACTGCTGCAGCAGAGTGAGAAGAAAACGCTGCCGTTAATTGGCGAAAATATGGCGTCAGTCATTGCACTCAGCCTGTCCAGATCACACGCTATATCATCACAGCTGGCCAATGATGTTTTCCTGCGCGACGCAATACTGAGTGAGGATCCGGACACGGAAAAAGTGGTCGCGTATCTCAAATCAGCCAGGCAAAAAGATGCGTCGCTGTCGCATTTTCTGGTGATTGAAAAGGACCAGAAATATCTGGACAGCCGCGGCACTGTACGAACCGTCAATCAGGACGATTTTCGGGATGAATGGTACGCGCAGTTACGCCAGTCTGACCGCGACCATGTGGCGCAGATAGCATCTGATTTTGCTGAAGAAAATAGCCCGATTCTGAATCTGGGCTACCCCATCCACGATGCAGAACATGGCTTTGCGGGTGCCGTCGGCCTCAGCATGCCAATGACAGTATTACTGACAACCATGAACGACTATGCGAAAAATTACGGTTGTTCAATTTTTTTCGTTGACCACAACGGGAAAATAGTTCTGTCTGACACGCGATCGAATAAAGTGGGCAATATTCGCCAACTGGATGGCATTAAACTGGTGGCCGATGATCTTCTGAATAATCGACAGCCCATACAGAGTAAATCGTACGATAAAGCCGAGGCGCGTTTGCAGCTGAATGCACGCTATGTTCCCGAGCTCGGGTGGTATCTGATGGTGGAAAATGATACGGCCAGCGCCGTGCACGACGTCATGCCGCTGGTTTACACCAATGCCGTGGCCGGTACTGTCATTACACTGTTGGCGCTGCTGCTGGCAGGGCACTTCATTGCCAATTACCAGATTCGCATGAACGTATTGGCCAGCCGGGACAGCATGACAGGGCTGATGAACCGCCAGGCGTTCACCAACTCTTTTCAGCAAGCCGTGCTTGAAATGCAGCGTCTGAAGTTGCCACTGTCATTCATTTTATTTGACATCGATTACCTGAAAAAAATCAACGAATCGCATGGCCATGCAACGGGCGATAAAATCATTACGGATGTCGCCAGACTGAGTAAAAGTTCAGTGCGCGGCAGCGATCTGTTGTGCAGATGGGGTGGCGAGCAGTTCGCATTGCTGTTGAAACGATGTGATGTGGAGCAGGCCTATAAAATTGCTGAACAACTGCGTCTGAATGTGCAGAATCACCCCTTTACCCTGGCCGATCGTGACGCGTCGGTTACCATCAGCCTGGGAGTGGCAGAGTGGACCGACAATGAATCGGTGGATGACTTATTCGCCCGTGTGGATGAAGCCGTGTATCTGGCGAAATCTGAAGGTAGAAACAGGGCGGAAATTTCTTACTACGTCAATGCATAGGATTCATGGCCTCGTTACAGGCCACTTTGTTGCCAATGAAATTCCGTCTGGTTTTGTCTGAATTACAGTCGGCTCTTCATCGCCCTGGTTGCGTTGGCCAACTCCCTGTAGAGAATTGCCAGCTCCGGGTTCCATTTTTTTAACGCGTCTTCATGGTTCAGGACAGTCTGAACATCGCCACGGGCAATCGGCCCGGTCAGTGCCCGTTGTGGGCCGAGCCGAAAAATGTTGTTGAATGTTTCCTGGGCCATTGGTTCGGCCAGACGCCTGGCCAGATCCCCGGAAATGCCAGCCGCTTCAAACGTGATCAGAGCCGCGTCCATCAATGTCACCAGATAGTTGCTGGCAAACACGGCTGCAGCATGGTAAAGCGGTTTGTGGTCCGATTGGATGGCGACAACCTCTGCGCCACTGCGCTTCAGTGCTTCGGCCAATGGTCCGGTTGCCGTAGCGTCACCTTCGATGCTGAAAATGGTTTTTTGAAATGTGGCCGCGACCTGGGCCGGGTCCGCAAAACTGCGCATCGGATGCAGGCTGGCGGCGTTAGCGTTCAGACCCAATTCTGCGGCTGTCAATGCGCCACTGCAATGAAAGACGAGTGTTGATGGTTGAATGCGTCCGGTGTCAATTAACTTCATGCTGCATGCGCGGATTTGATCGTCCGGTACGGCAATCATGTATATATCCGCCGGGCGCAGTTGCGCGAACGCGTCTGTTGCGGTGCCTGCAGCAATGAACTGACACGCAGCCAGACTGCTGTCCATCGTTCGGTTTAAGATGTCGCAGACAGTAAAAATCCGGTCCTGATGAAACTGACGCCCAAGCACACAGCCTACCCTGCCTGCACCGATAATACTTAAAGTCGGTTTCATACCCCCCCTGTTTCAGTCGGCTGAACGAAAATAAACAACCTCAATCGCAAGAATGAGGTTGTTTATTGTTTAAAGCAAGTTATTTTGAGCGGCGATTGACTTCTTCGGACTGGTGAGCCGTTTCATTGCAGGCTTTCAGGCTTTCATGACTGGTTGCTGACTGGACGCAGGACTGCAGGGTTTGCAGGATCTGGATATGAGCCGCAATGTGGGCCAATTCTTTTTGCTGATGCTCTGCAAAATTGGGCGTCTGCCGTGGTTGCGCAGGCAGTGTCGGGTTGGGCGTAGCCGGGGTTTGAGCCTGCGCATGCTGATTCATGAATAAAAGCAGAATTGTCATTGCGACCAAGGTGCCTAGGCCAAAGTAAGCATCGCGCCTGATCAGCGACGCTGGCGCGGTTTTTTTTCTTAATGCCGACTGGTTGAGCATGATGTGGTTTCCTTCCCTGAATTAATTGTACCGGGCAGATAATGCCAGCTAAACGGGCTGCAACTTTCTAGCGCAGTCGAGCTTGATACTAGTACGGATAATCAGGCGAAACAATCGGGTTTGATCGATTGTTACAAAGACTTTCGCAGTTTATATTTTAGAAGCAAGTGTCTCAATTCGATTCCTTGATCAGGCGACCGGCACTATTCTGGATTGGCCTTGCATTCATGGGATAAAGTCGACTGAAGATGCCGATCTGATCCTGGGAAAATTCAACGGGCTCTTTAAACACGATCCACAACACCCCTTCCGTGCAGGGAGGGGTCGTCAGCGAGCCCATGTAGGTATAGTATTGACGGTTGACGGGCAGGATCTGGTTCAAGTCTATGGTGCCGGGTGGCTGGACCGTGTCATTTTTCTCAAGCGGCAGGTAATTCCAGATGGTTTGGACCAGGCTGTTGGCTTTACCCTGTTGCACCAGCACCGCCAGCACAACCAGCTTCCCATCGATATCCTTGTGCACCAGGTGGACCACCATATCAAAGCCTGCGCCATTGACGCGTTCTTCCGCGGGTTTGTGGAAATGGAACTGGACCAGATCATAACGTCGTCCGAGGATGGTAATGCTGTTTCCTGCGCCAAGATTGACCTGGATCGTGTGACCATTATCGACCACGTTGAAACGCACCGGTTTATAGTCAAAAACAACTGGCTCCAATTCGACGCGTATGCCGTCACGAATATCAATCGGTGACTGCCTTTCACCCGTGTCACATTTGGCATTGGCCGGGTCAATTTTACCCCAGCGCATGGGGCCGCCGTCGCCGTCGTAACTCCAGTGTACGTCGTGGGACAGCATGGCATTATCGCTGGCCAGATTGGCGCCGTGCGGCATTGCAGATGGACCGGCCGATGATTTTGCCGGCTTTGGTGTCAGCGCCTGTGCGGCTTTGATACGTTCGTTTTCTTTACGCAGCTCGGCCATCTTTTTGGCAATCCGGTTTGCCAGTTCATCCGGGCTGAGCTCATCCTTCGCAGCGGGCGGTGGGGTCGCCTTGGTTGGTGCCTTGGGTTTCAGGGTGCCGTCGGCATTTTCCAGGTTTTTTAATTTATTCGGTAATGCATCCGGTGTTATGGGTTTGCTGGGTTCAGTCTCATCAGCAGCATGCAGCGGGCCACTGACAATGGCCGTGACGGTCAGCAGCCAGGCAGTAATAAGCAGCGTCTGGATGGCGTTGGCGGATAAGCTGCGCATGATGTTGGCAAATAGAAGTTGGGGTTCTATTGATTACGGATGAATTGGCAGAAACTTGAATTTTAACTATGCCCAAAAAAACCTTCGCGGTGTCTGCGTTGAATAGTTGTCAATATGCGGTCAGCATGGCGACAGACTGTTTTGTCGCGATGCATAATTTTTTGTTATCAATATTAGCGGTCGCTTTGGTTGTGGATGCCATTGGTCGGGCTGTACCGGCCGCCATCCGGGAAGAGGGGATCCGTGCGTATCGAATCTGGGGCATCATTTTTTATCGTTCAGCGTCGTGGTTTGCCGTCTGAACTTTATTTTCTGCCAGATCTGCTGTCTGGTTTCTTCGCTGGCACCGCCCCAGATGCTGATTTCCTCCAGGGTTCTCCAGCAGCCGTCACACAGCCCTGACGCTGGATTCATGTGACATAAATTAACGCAGGGTGACGGTGTGCCGGGCCAGGTCCTGCGCCTCATTTTTTTTGTGCAAGCCAGTTCAGTACGCCTTTGCCGGCCACTTTGCCACTGGCAAAACAGGCGGTCAGCAGGTACCCACCGGTGGGTGCTTCCCAATCCAGCATTTCACCGGCACAGAAAACTCCCGGCATTTCCTTTAACATCAGGTCATTGTGCATCGATTCCAGTTTTACACCGCCAGCAGTGCTGATGACTTCGCTAATCGGGCGCGTGGACAACAGGGTTACCGGAAGTGCCTTGATTGCGTTGGCCAGCAATACCGGGCTCTGCAGGGTTTCAGGTGTGCAGAGTTCGCGTAACAGTCCGGTTTTTACGCCGCGCAGATTTAAACGGCTTTGCAGGTGACCGGCAACAGAGCGTGAACCCCGTGGATGTTCACAATGCTGGATGGCGCGGTGCAGGGGCAGGTCAGGCAGGAGATCCAGCGTAATCTGCGTGCTGCCGTTGCCCTTGATCTGATCACGCAGCAAGCCCGATAATGCGTAAATCAGGCTGCCTTCAACGCCATGCTCGGTGATGACAAATTGCCCCAGACGGCGCGATTTTTCTCCGGATTCATTTTGAAATGTGATGGCAACTGGACTCAATGGCTGACCCGCAAAATGCGTCTTAAAGTAATCCGACCAATTAACGTCAAAACCGCAATTTGAAGGCTCAAGGGGCGCTATGCGCACGCCTTTTGCTTTAAGCAGCGCAACCCAGGCACCGTTCGACCCAAGTTGCGGCCAGCTGGCACCGCCGAGTGCCAACACGACAGCGTCGAACCGCTTCACGATGTCGCCAGCCGGATGGTAAAAGCGCAGCGCACCGTCTTGCCAGCCGGTCCATTTGTGGCGCATATGAAACCGCACTCCGCTGGCTCGCAGTCGATGCAGCCATGCACGCAATAACGGCGCCGCTTTCATTTCTGCAGGAAAGACACGCCCCGACGTGCCGACAAACGTATCTATGCCCAGACCCTTGGCCCAGCTGCGCAGGTTGGTTGGATTGAATTCATAAATCCAGCGATTAATATCGTTCTGCCGCTTTCCGTAGCGGCGTATAAAATCGGCCTGATCTTCAGCATGGGTCAAATTCAATCCACCCTTACCCGCCAGCAGAAATTTCCGTCCTACCGAGGGCATGGCATCATACAGGTCGACGTCGACGCCATTTTGCGCCAATGTTTCTGCAGCCATCAGCCCGGCCGGGCCGGCGCCGATGACGGCTACATTGGGAACAGTATTTTTCAGATTCATTTTAGTTAATTTTCTTGAGAGAAATTGAATCACCATCTAGACTGAAGGAATCGATCGGGTATCGATGATGCGCGGCAAAATGATCGGCAACCCGGGTATCGGCGTTACCGAATTGATTCAGCCTGAATTACAGCCATTCCTGATGGGTCTGTATGAATAAAGAGAAAAAAATCTTTCCATTAATATATTTCCTGCTTGAAAGACGATTTTAAGCGAAGATATAAAATTTCGCCGGTGAAATGTTGTTTTTTGTTATTGATTTTGTCGAAATAGTTTGAATGATAGTTTCAATAATAACAATAATTATAAAAAATAAACACTAAAAATAGAGAAAAATCGTGAGTTTTATTGATTCCTTACTGAGTTATTGGAGCGTTCCGCATATTCTCGCTAATTTTTTAATAGTGATGAATTTGATCGGTGCGCTTCTTTTGGGTCTCGCCCTGGGTTACGAGCGCAGTTACCATGGGCGCGCCGCCGGGATGCGCACCTACGGACTGGTGTGCATGGTTTCGGCCGGTGTTGTTCTGGTGAGTGGTTATCCGGAGATGTGGTACGGCGTGCAATTTGCCAATACGAATTATCACGCAGACCCAACCCGGTCGATTCAGGGCATTGTGACCGGTATCGGTTTTTTATGTGCCGGTGTGATCATGAAAGAAGGCTTCAGTATCAGTGGATTGACGACCGCTGCGTCGCTTTGGACAGTCTCCGCGGTTGGCATATTGGTCGGCGTTGGACTTTATGTCGCAGCAATGGCGATGGTGCTGTGTGCCATCGCGTGCATGACACTGGTGTCGAAAATTGAAGCCAGGCTTCCGGCGCGACCGGCGGTCGCCGTCATGCTGCGCTTTAAGAAAGATACCCCTCCGGATATTGAGGTCATAAAAAAGGCGGTAAGCAACCGGGGATATATGCTGGCACCAGGATCCATTTCGATAGCGCACAACGCAGGTCGCACCGAATGGCATTTTGTGGTGCTGGCTGTCGATCGCGCACACGGCGCCACGCTGCCCAACTTGTCGACCGAACTTATGGCGCTTAGCGGTATTGACGACTTTCATCTTTCTCACGCACGCAATTAACCATCGCTTGGCGCGCCACGAGCCGGTCAATTCGCTACCTGCGGTACTAAAAAGGCAAATTTGTTGCCATTTTCTGCGGCCCGTTCCGGCTGAGCCCTGACTATCCTGCAGACTATTCCCATAAAGTGACGTTTTGTCGCAAAAGCGTTACCTGCCGGATGAAACTTGAATATAGTTCATCCGTATAAGAGATCAGGAGCCTATCGTGACTAAATTAGAATTTCTGGACAGTTTCAAATCTGCCTGCGACGCACTGCCACCGGATCTGGTGGATACAGCGGTCGCCGGTTATGAGCGCCAGTTTACAGACCAGTTCCTGTCTGGCCTCAGTGAGCAGTCCATCGTAGCGCAATGGGGCTCGCCCCAGCATGCAGCACTAAGGCTGAAACTGGGCACCCTGAATGGAAATTTAAAACAGGTTGTCAACGCCGAAAAAGTGGCACGAGTCGGTTTCAGCGGGTTCGGCCTGCTGATGCTGGATCTGTTTCTGTTGATACCGGGAATGGCTTATCTTGCCCTGCTCATGACCTTCTATTTTTGTGGAGCACTGATTTATCTGGCCGGGATATTTCAAGCCTCTGCGAGCCTGGCGGGTGTGAATTTTATTGATGTACCGGCCTATTATTTTCCGGGTGACATGAGTCTGAAGGGCTCGACACACGTCACCATTGCGGATATAGACATAGTGCCTTCTGACCTAGCCGGTAACGACGAACCGGACAGGGCCAGGGAGACACCGGAGCAACCTGCTGTCCGTGATGCGTCCCCGTTGCATGAGCGGGGCATTCATATTGCCACGCATCTGGATAAACGTTCGATATGGAAGGGGATAGGTACAACGCTGTCCGGCATGCTGATTCTGGTGTTATGCCTGTTGGCGACGCGCTTTACCTTTCGCATGGTGAAGCAGTTCGCGTCCTGGCATTTCAGCGTCCTCAAAAGTGCATAGCAACAGCTGGATCCCATTATTTATAGAGGTGCAAAAATGAAACTCATCACAACGTCGTTGCTGGTGCTGGCATTATTGGCGGCTGCGCTTGGCACAGTGGCCTATAACGTCATGAGCAGAAACGTAAAACAATCGGGAACCCTTACGGTAGCCCAGGAAAAAATGGTGACCGAAACCCGCACGGTGACCCGTGACATTGAGCAGGTCGAAATGAATGGGCCCTTCGATCTTGATATCGTTAAATCGGATAAGGCGGATCTGAAAATTGAAGGAGTCGACAGGCTGCTGCCTAAAGTTGTCGTCCAGCAGGACGGCAAGGTACTGAGGATTACGACCAAGGGTATGCTGGTCATCATGAACCAGACACCCAAAATTACCTTGTCCATTCCGTCACTGACCGTTCTGACCCAGGACGGGAGTGGTGATAGTGAGATAAAAGGATTTTCCGGCGCTACGATAACGCTGAATCTGAACGGTTCGGGTAATCTGTTTTTTTCCGGGCAGTACCAGCATGTCATGGCACAATCCAGAAGTAGCGGCAATATTGAATTGGAACTGGCGGGCAGTGATCAGGCCGATATCAGTCTGAGTGGTTCTGGCGACATTTCGGTAACCGGTAAAGTTAACAGGTTACTGGCAAATTCAACCGGTTCCGGTGACATCGATGCGGAACGATTGATTGCTCTTCAGACCGACGCCATTTCTCACGGGTCAGGCAATCTGAAATTGTACGCGACCCGGCAAGTGAGCGTGGTTTCAACCGGTACGGCGACGATTGAAATCTTTGGCAACCCTGCAAAGAAAAACATCAGTAATACCGGCGCAGGCGACGTCAGTGTCAATTAGGTCTGTTCATGGCAGACCCGTGCACAAGCGGAATTAAGCAACCCGTTTTAGATCGCATTGAACGATCTTTCGTGAAAATCAGTGATTTTAATTGAAAATGACGCAAACTGATGACAGTTGCCAATAGAGTGGTGATATAAAATTAACTATTCGCGGCATCAGCCAGTGTCATTTTTCCCAATATTTCCAAATAAATTTTGTTACTAATAGTAAATATCTGCAATAATCAGCTCGTTGTATCGTAGCAAAACGTCAGCATTTGTTTTCACTTCTCAACGCAGATTTATTCACTGTGAAATTATGATACAAAAAAAGTTAGCGATTTTCCTGGGCGCACTCCTGTTGCTGCTTTTCAGTAGTTCATTGCTGGCGCAGGAAAATGCGATGCAGGCGATGGGCAAAGCAAACGCCAAAGTGGCGAAAGCGGCGTCGCGCAAAAATCATTGGGAAGGGCCCTCGGAGGGCCCCAAGTTGCAAACTAAAAAGCGTATTGTTTTTATTGGTGGTGACATGGTTAATACCGTCATCGCTGATCTGTTCAAAGGCACCAAGGAAGCTGCCGCACTGGCTGGCTGGGAAGTGCTGCTTATTGATTGTCGTGGTGCTTGCTACCAGGGCGCTCCAGTCATCAATCAGGCAATTGGAATGAAGCCCGACGGCATCATTCTTGCCGGCGTGGATGCGACAACACAGGCAAAGGGTTTTGCCAAGGCGCAGGAAAAGAAAATTCCCGTGGTTGGCTGGCATTCGTTGTCCAAGCCAGGGCCGGTTGAAGGCCTGTTTGCTGACATCGGTTACAACCCGAGAGAAGCGGCGCAGATTGCGGCACTCTATGGCGTGACGGAAGCAAATAGCCGGACTGGCATGGTCATTCTTACTGATAATTCAACACCGTATCTGGCGGCGAAATCGGCCGCTATTGTGGAAATTATCAAGCAATGTGAGAATTGCCGCCTGCTAAGCGTCGAGGAGTTTGTATTGCCCGATACCGCCAACAAATTTCAAATACTGATGGAGGATCTGGTCAAGCGGTTTGGATCGCGCTGGACGCATGCGATTGCCGTCAACGATGCGTATTTTGATTTAATGGAAAAGCCGTCAGTCGCCACCATTATTGCCGGTAACAAGCTGAAGGGGATGGCGGCTGGCGATGGTTCGACTTCCGCCTACGTGCGCCTGCATAATCCGAATTCAGTTCAGATCGGCACCATACCGGAACCCGTGAACCTGGAAGGCTGGCAATTGGTCGATGAACTGAATCGTGCGTTTTCCGGCGTCGCACCCACGGGTTTTTCAATGCCGGTGCATCTGGTCACGGACCAGAATCTTGCTTTTGATGGCGGCGCGAAGAACATGTTCGAACCCGAGAACGATTACCGGAATCAATACAAAAAATACTGGTTTCCTAAAAATTAGCGGTCAGGCCGGTGATCCGTGCGGCGCGTTGTCGCGCAGGTATTTTACATCGTAGTTAAAAACACAATGAAATAAACGCATTGTGTTTTTTTTTGTCTGTAATTCATACTGCCGTAGTATTTAGACAGCAGACTCGACACAATGGCATCAGTAGCGGTTGGTTTCAGTTCTGCTAGAATGAACAAACTGAGTGAACAAACTGAGTCTCCAGTTTTCTATTTTACCTGAGGTATTGTCGTGACTATGTTATATCCGGAATTATTCAAATCGTTGGAACAGGTGCGTTGGAACATGGAAACTGACATTCCCTGGGATCAGTTCGATGCCTCCAAACTTACCATCGAACAGGCGCAGACCATCAAAATGAATGCGATAACGGAATGGGCCGCGTTACCGGCAACGGAAATGTTCTTGCGCGACAATCGCACCGATAGCGATTTTTCTGCGTTTATGTCGGTCTGGTTTTTTGAAGAGCAAAAACATTCACTCGTTTTGATGGAATATTTGCGGCGTTTCTACCCAGCCCTGGTGCCGACGGAAGAAGAGCTTGACAAGGTTCGATTCGAATTTGACCCGGCGCCGGCATTGGAGACATTGATGCTGCATTTTTGCGGCGAAATTCGTTTGAACCACTGGTATCGCTGCGCCTCCGACTGGCATACCGAACCGGTAATTAAGCATATCTACAAAATAATCAGTCAGGATGAAGCGCGTCATGGCGGTGCCTATTTGAAGTACATGAAAAAAGCACTGGTGGAATTGGGCGATGTGGCCAGTTCATCGTTTGCGAAAATCGGCGTGTTAATGGCGTCGTCTCGCCGTACGGACAAACCCTTGCATCCGACCAATCTGCATGTGAATCAGGCGCTGTTTCCGAATGACACCATCCAGAGCCGATTGCCGGACCCCGACTGGTTAGAGCGCTGGCTGGACGGTCAGATCAAGTTTGACGATAGCTGGGAAAAGAAAGTCGTTGAGCGGATTTTGCATAACTTATCGCTGTTGTTTGAAAGAAGTTTTTCAACCGTACAGGATTTAAATCGTTATCGCAAAGAGATTTCTGCGCGCCTTGTGGCCGTTGCGGCCTGATTTCGAAGACCGGGTGGTTGCTGCTTGTTACTTTTTGGGACAATCCAGAGCGCTGAATCGATGCCGGCAGTGGTAAAATAAGTGCTCTGGCTAGCCTGTGGCCTGTTTGTATGCGAGCGTATTTCAGCGTATTCCAGCGTATCCCAGCTATTGACTGCCCCTGATTTCTAACTCAACAGGCCTATCGGCATATCGTCGGAATCAGCCCTAAAATTGACAAGGTAACGAAATGAAATTGTTGAAAATCGGATCTTTATTATCTGCGGTTGCATTGCTCATTGCCGGTTGTGGCGGCGCCGTCAACGCCACCATTGGCGGCACGGTTGCTGGCCTGGCCGGTGGCACAACGCTGGTGCTGCTGAATAACGGAGCGAATGCACTCACGATCACCGCCAATGGCAGCTTCACGTTCAATTCAACGGTAGGTTCAAACGGGACTTATAATGTGACGGTTCAATCGCAGCCCAGCGGACAGACCTGTAACGTATCGAATGGCGTAGGAACGGTGGATTCAGGTGGCGACAGTGTCACAAGTGTGTCGGTTAATTGCGTACAGGGAAGTTCCACGACATCGGCCGTTTCTGTCAGTGTGAGCAGTCTGTTTTTGAATGAGACACTGGTTCTTCTGGATAACGGTAACGATACACTCACCGTTGTCGGCAACTCCGTCACCAATGCCGGTGGAACCGTGGTAAATCTGTTTCCGACGCCGCTCTCGATCAATTCGAATTACAACGTAACGGTAAAGACGCAGCCTGCGGGGCAGAATTGTACTGTGACCAACGGAACCGGACAGATACCGTCAACCGGCAGCGCACCGCCGGCAATCGTGACCTGTTCCTGACGCAAACTAACCGCTGACGAGCCGGCATACCTGCGACAGCGCGGGGATGCCGGTTTTACCTTCAGGCTATTTTACCGACGGCTGCGGTCACTTCAATTTCCACTTTGTAGTCCAGATTGACCAGACGAGTGCCTACCGTGGTGCGCGCGGGCGTGTGGCCTGGCGCAACCCAGTCATCCCAAATTGCATTCATCACTGCATAGTCACCGGTCGATGCCAGATAAATGCGTGCCTGGACTATATGGGTTTTATTTGCGCCAGCCTGGGCTAATAAATGATCGACATATTGCAACACTTCACGGGTTTGTCCCGACACGTCCAGCGAGGAGTTTTGCGCAACCTGCCCAGCCAGATAGATCAGTTTGGCGTTACCCAGATCAACCACCGTCATTTCACTGAAACGCGGTCCCATTTCATAGCGTGTTATGTCCATAGTGTTGTTCTCAATGTGTTTAGTCAAAAGAAATTCCGTGATCAGATATTCTCATTTTCTTGCGTTCCACCATCCACCACCCAAGGATTGAAAAAGTGCCACTGTGTCAGAGTAACGGGCGGCCTGCGCCACGATATGGGCGAGTTCGGCCTGCTGATAGTTCTGTTCAATGCTGAGTAACGCAACCGGACTCAGGTCACCCAATGCCAACTGCCTGTTTGCGATATCCAGCGTTTTTCTGGCAGCTATTTCGGCGTTTTTTGTGGCCTGCAAGGTGACCGCATCCAGCTGAATTGCCTGCAACGAATCGGCAACATTCTGGAAGGCCGAAATGACGGTGGAACGGTATTGAGCCTGTGCCTGCTCGTAGGCGGCCTGAGCGGCATCCTGCCGGTGTTTAAGTACGCCGCCGTCAAAAATCGGCTGGGTCACTGAACCGGCCAGATTCCAGAATGATGTTCCCGATTTGAACAGATCACCCAGTTTGTAGGCGGCGGACCCGTAGGAGTTGACCCCCAGTGTAATGTCAGGAAACCGGTTGGCGACGGCCACACCGATGTTGGCACTGGCAGCGTGGAGTTGTGCTTCAGCCGCCAAAATGTCAGGCCGGTGATCGACCAGTGTGGACGGGAGCGTCAGTGGAATCTCACCCGGCAATTTCAGGCTGGCGAGTTCAAATTGCGGAAGGCCGGCGTCATCTGGAAATTTCCCCGAGAGCGCTTTAATCTTGTCACGTTGCAGTGCCAGCTGCTTTTCCGTGGGGGCCACTGCTGCGACAGCGTTGGCCAATGCCGACTCCTGGGCTGCCACATCAAGCGGGCCAAGTTGGCCAAGCTGAAATTGGCGATTTACACTCAGCAATATTTTTTTCTGGCTATCAACAATTTTTTGCAGCGCCTGTAATTGCGCGCGCAAAGCCGCTTCATTGATGGCGGCATTGACCAGATTTGAGGTTAGCGTCAGATACGTGGCGTGCAACAGATACTGCTGCATATCGGCCTGGGCCTGCAATGATTCCAGCTGTCTGCGATTCAGGCCGAATATATCAGGCGCATAAGATATGTTGAGTTGTGCCGTATGCAAATTGTATAAATAAGCATTTGATGAGGCCGATGTCGAGAGTGCCTGGGCAACTCGCTGTCGTGTCGCATCGTATTCTGCGCCGACAGTCGGATAATAGCCGCCCTGTTGTGCTGCGACATTTTCCTGCGCAACGCGTAATGCCGCCTGGGCAGCTTGCAGGTCCGGGTTGCTTTTCAGGCTTGCCTGTATCAATTCATTGAGCGCGTCAGAATGAAACAGCTCCCACCACTGCGCCGGAATATCCTGTCCATCTGCGAAGGTCTGGGTGACGTCGCCATCCGGGGCCCTCGTGATCGCCAATGGCTGTTCGGTGTGGTGGGCCGGAATAGCGGTGTCCGGACGGACATAATCCGGACCCAGCGCGCAACCTGATAGCAAGTACAGGCAGACATGCGCAATGGCAAAAGCCAGGCCACGTCGCGAATTGTAAGTCATCAAGGTATCTTTCATCAGCGATCCTGCCTGTTACGTTTGCCCCACGATTTGCCCGACACGTAGGTTTCCATTGCAAAGTAGAAGGTCGGGAGTATAAAAAGAGTCAATAAAGTGGACACAATCAATCCCCCCACAACGACGGTTGCCAGACCGCGCTGCACGTCGGTGCCGACACCGGTGGCCAGCGCAGCAGGAAGCATGCCTATCGATGCGACCGTGGCGGTCATCAACACCGGGCGCAGGCGTTCTGAAGCGCCCTCTATCACGGTCTGACTCAACGTAAGTCCTTCCCCGTGCACGCGCCGGAAGTTGGCGACCATGATAATACCGTTTTGCACAGAAACGCCGAATAATGCAATGAAGCCCACGGCAGTTGCCACGTTCAGTGTCTCGCCCGTCACATGAACCGCTATTAATCCGCCCAGCGTTGCCAGCGGGACAACGCCAAGAATTAACGCAGACTGGCGTAATTTTCCAAACTGCATATAGAGCAGCACTGCCATCATCAGCAGCATGACGCCAAGTATGACTACCAGTCGTGCCTGTGCACGGCGCTGATTTTCAAACTGTCCGGCCCATTCGAGCCTGAACTTCTGCCGGTCAAACTTTATTTCATTGTCGATACGGTGTTGCGCGTCCGCCAGATACGTCGTCAGATCACGGTCGCGATTATCGATTCTGACGGTAATCTCGCGTTCGCTTGATTCGTGTGAGATGGTGCTTTCGCCATTTTGCAAGGTAATGGTCGCAACCTGGGACAGTGCTATTTTTGCCCCGGTGGAGCTGTTCAGAAACAGATTTCCCAATGTTTCGGTGCTGCCTTTATTTGCTTTCGGAAATTTGGCAGTCACGTTGTAAATCCGATCGCCAACATACACAGTCGTGACCGGCGCCCCGCCGACACCAATCTGAATTAACGCCGCCACGTCGGCAATGCTGATACCAAAGCGTGCTGCCTTTTCGCGATCAATGTTGACGACCACCTGCGGAATCGGTGGCTCCTGAAAAAGCGATGCAGACGCTGTGCCCCGCACGGTTTCCAGTAAACTGACGATCTCGGTGCCGATTCGTCGTGCCTCTTTCAAATCGCTGCCATAAACGCGCAACACGAGCGGACTGTGAGCACCGCCTATCATATCGTTGACACCATCAATAATGGGCTGACTGATCCCGATGGAAAATCCGGGCATGGTGGCAAAGCGCTGGTTCAACCTGGCAATCAGTTCGGGCTTGGTTTCGCCGTTGGGCCATTGCTCGTAAGGCTTTAATCCGACCGGTACTTCCATGTGAGACGGTGTCCATGGATCTGTCCCGTCATCATTGCGGCCGAGTTGGGTCACCACAAATGATATTTCGGGATACTCCAGCAAGGTGCGCCGTAACTCGGCAGCCATATCGTTGGCTTTTTCAATAGACAGGCCGGTCGGCATTTGTACCTGCAACCATAAAGCGCCTTCGTCCAGTTCCGGCAAAAACTCGCGACCTGCGCTTGCGCCCAGAATCAATACGGCAACCAGTGCAATTGCAGCAAGGATATAGGCGATCCAGGGACGTTCCAGCAGATGTCCCAGGGCCCTGCGGTAATGAACCGTAAGCCACATGAGTGGCTTGTTATGAAACAGTTTCTGCGGATATCGTAAAGCCGTGTAAGCAAGACCGGGAATTAACATCAAAGAGCATAATAATGCGCCTATCAATGCGTAGGAAACAGTGTAGGCCATGGGGGTAAACAGCTTGCCTTCTGCGCGTTCAAACGCAAACAACGGCAAATAGGCGACGATGATAATCAGGGTGGCAAAAAATATGGGTCGTGCCACCTGACTGGAGGTTTCCAGAATGTCGTTTTCTGTCAATTCTTCAAGCGGGTTTTCTTCCCGGCGTCTCAGGATGGCTTCCATCACGACAATGGCACCATCGACGATAATACCAAAGTCAATGGCGCCCAGCGAAAACAGGTTTGCCGGCATTCGTGTGGCGCTCATGAGTATGAAGACGGTGACTAACGCAATCGGTATGGCAACGGCAGCCACGATGGCACTGCGTGGGCTGCCTAAAAACAGAATCAGGACTATGCAGACTAACCCGATACCTTCCAGCACGGTGTGTGAAACTTTGTGCACGGTGAGCTCGACCAGGTCATCACGATCAATATAGGGGACGATCCGGACGCCCATCGGGGCGAGTTTTTTCTGCAGCTCGTTGACCTTTGCATGCACCCCTTGCAGAACTCGTGACGGATTTTCGTACTTGAGCATTAAAACAATACCCTCGATGGTGTCCGGATTATTGTCTTTGCCCAATATGCCTTCACGTTCCTGATGACCGAACTGAAGTTTGCCAAGTTGTCGCAGCAGGATGGGTGCACCATTTGACTGGGTCACGACAATCGAGCCAAGGTCCTCAAGTGAGTGAATCTGGCCTATGCCGCGGACAACATAGCTCTGCTCGCCACGTGCAATCCTGCCACCCCCGGCATTGGCATTATTGTTGTTAATGGCATTGACAACGTCGTTTAGCACGATGCCATAATGCTGGAGCTGATCGGGCTCCAGTTCAATCTGAAATTCCTTGGTAAAACCACCGAAATTGTTGACGTCGGCAACGCCTTTCACCTGTTTTAATGCAGGCCGGACGATCCAGCGCTGGATTTCAGAGAGTTCCATCAGATTTTTTTTATCTGATTCCAGTGTGTAACGCAGAATTTCGCCGCCGGAACCGGAAACCGGATCCAGTCCCGGTTGTACCCCGGCCGGCAGCGGCACGGTCCCGATTCGATCAAGCACCCGTTGGCGAATAAAATAATCTTCGGTACCGTCTTTGAAAACCAGTGTGATCAGCGACAGGGCAAATGTGCTGCTGGACCGCATGGTGACCAGACCCGGTGTATTGGAAAGACCGCGTTCCAGAGGTGTGGTGATCTGCTGTTCAATTTCTTCGGCTGCCAGACCTGGTACCTGGGTGGACACCTGTACGGTGACGTCGTCGAGTTCAGGATAGGCCTCAACAGCCATATTGGTCCATGAAATGTAGCCGTAGATGGCCAGCAGCACCGCCAGCACCCAGGCCAGATAACGGCGCCGGAAACAGATGCCTATTAACTGGTTAATCATTGATCAGTACCCCGCCACTGACAACAATCCGGTCTCCCTGGTTTAATCCGGATAACACGCTGACCTGGTCATTGTCTTCGCTGCCGATCGTCACGATGTGGCGTGTAAATGTCCAGGGAGTTGTTTCAACAAAGACGGTGACACTGTCGTTATTCATCAGCAATGCAGAATTCGGAACCATTAATTTCCCTTTCTGCGCTGTCGCCAACCTGATGCTGGCGTACATATTTGGTTTCAGTCGCCCATCCGTGTTCCTGAAACTGATCCGCGCTTTATTGCGGTGTGTATCCGGCTCGATAACGGCGCTGACAGACGTAATCTTGCCCTGCCAGTTTTGCCCCGGGTAGGCATCAAATGTGATATCTGCGGTTTGTCCGTTATGCAGTTCGGCAACCTGATTTTCCGGTACGTTGGCGGTGACCCATACGTGATCCAGATTCGAAATGGTCATGATTGCGACAGTTGGGTCATTGATATAGGAACCCATTCCATTATTTAATGCTGTCACGGTCCCCGAAACGGGCGCGGTGATCAACAGCTGGCGACTTTTGCCATCCCTGGCCGTGATGTCATTGTTCACTCCCAGGGTTTTCAGGCGCTCTTCAGCACGATTAAATTCTGCCAGGGCCTGATTGTAGTTACTTCTGATTTGCTCTAGATCCTTTGCGGCATTTGCACCCGCTGTATTGACACCCTCTCCACGGTCCAGCGCGCGCCTGGCTAGATCGAGTGCATCGCGCGCTTTATCGGCATCAGAATAAGCCTGGCCCAAATCGGCCGAATTGAGCACGGCGAGCACTTGCCCGGATTGCACCGAATCGCCCAACTTTACCTTCAATTCAGTCAATCTGCCTGTCAGGGGTGGCACGATATTGACGGTTGTCGCCGGGTCTGCCTCGACTATGCCTGGCAGTGTTATGGTATGGTCAGGTGCCGCGTTGCTCACGGCGGCGACCACAATGCGCTTTCGCAAGGGTGACTCCGGGGGCACGAAAAGTTTGTCGCCTTGCACGGTGACCATCGATCGTTCGCTTTCAGCGGCCTTTTTTGTGTCATCGGAGTGCGATCTGGCAAAAAAAAGATAACTGATTGTGGTGATGGCAATCAGGATCAGTGCAGTAACCAGTATTTTCTTGGAGTTCATTGTTGGCGTGCCTTGCTGACTAATTTTCATACGACGAGGTCGGGTTTATTGGAAGCCGAGGGGGTCGATCGGCGGATTATCGGTTTATTGTGCAAAAAATGTATTTTCGACAATAAAATGGTGGCAACAGTATACAAATCCAAACCTACAGCAGTGTGACAACATCCATGGCCGTTTGCGCACGAGATTTTGCCACACAATAGGTCTGAAAAGGCGTGCGCATCTAAAAAATCGCTGGCCCGAATGAAATCCGGTTTTGTTGGATTGTAGTGGTTAAAATTCGGCAATTCCAAATTTTATGCGGTGCCGCCGATATTGTGTTGCACATTTCGCCGCATAGAGTGGCGGAGTGGATTAAAATCAGGCCGCAAGGAAAAAATAGTCAGGGAAATCAGCCATTCAGGCTGAATTATCAGATCACCATGGAACCAGGCATCATGTTCGAAGACAAAATAACCTCAATAGAACGACTACAATCGCAAATCAGTCGATTGCCAAAGCCGGTGGTGCTGACCAACGGGGTGTTTGATATTCTGCATCGCGGTCATGTCACTTATCTGGAGCAGGCCCGTGCGCTGGGTGCTTCACTGGTGGTCGCCATAAATACCGACGCGTCTGTAAAACATCTGGGGAAGGGGGACGATCGGCCTGTCAATACGTGTGAAGACCGTATGGCCGTTGTCGCTGCCCTGGAATCGGTGAGTCTGGTGGTTGCCTTTGATGAGGATACGGCGCTGGAAACGGTAAAAATCGCCCGCCCCGATATCTATGCCAAGGGTGGCGATTATCAGATGGACGCCATTCCTGAAGGCAAGGCCGTGCTGGCCTATGGGGGCAGGGTTGAAGCGATCACCTTCAAACATGACCGTTCCACCTCAAAGCTGTTGGCGAAGGTTCGAACTTAACGGGCGTGTTCTGGCATCGGGACAGGGCTGTTCGCGTCGGCTTCCACATGCACAATAACCTCAATTTTCCCCGCCCTGGAAAAATATAAGGTCAGCGGGAATTGGTCACCCGCTTTCAGTTCATGACCTATGCCGTTTAGCATGATGTGGTAACCGCCGCCGGGTTTCATGCTGAGTTTGCTGCCGGCTTTTAAATCAATACCATCAACTTCGCGCATTTTCATGATGTCGCCGACCATTTCCATATTGTGTATTTCAACGGTTTTAGCGATGTCTGATTCTACCTTGACGAGCCTGTCGTCCGTTTTACCCTGATTATCAAGCCCAAGGTAAGCGCCGGCTGACGTCTGTTGTGGTGCCGTTGCCCGGGTATAGGGATGGCCGATAACTATGTTTCCCAGTTTAAATTCATGTGCATCGGCCAGAGTTGCCAGAGTGGATAGCGCCAATAAAAAACCGGCGGCCGCCTGGCGTGCCATAAAAACGGTACGGTTAAAAGTTTGCATCATTGTTCCTTGAAAAGAGGGGTTCATGAGCCGCCGGCAAAATCATTCTGCCGCCAGGCTTCATAGACTACGACTGCCACGGTGTTCGATAAGTTCAAACTGCGATTTTCAGGCTGCATGGGCAGCCGGATGCGCTGCCCTTCCGGAAACGAGTGCCTTAATGCGAGGTCCAGTCCCCTGGTTTCTGATCCAAAAACGAACACATCGCCCGGCATGAACCGGGCCTGTGCAAACAAACCCGAGCCATGCGTGGTCAGGGCGAACATCCGGGATGGATCCGGATTCAGAAACTCAACGAATGCCGGCCAGCTGGCATGAACATGCATTCTGGCGTACTCGTGGTAATCCAGACCGGCGCGTTTCAGTTTACTGTCTTCCAGAGGAAAGCCGAGGGGTTCAACCAAATGAAGTTGCGTGCCGGTGTTGGCGCAGAGCCGGATAATGTTGCCGGTGTTCGGGGGGATTTCAGGTTCAACCAGTACGACATGAAACAAGATATTCTCCTGAATTGCCATTTAGTGAGGCGGCGTGCGGGCAAATACAAAATTACTGACCCTGCCTGCCCCATGTCGTTTCAGACAGGCTGCAATTTCATGCAGAGTGGCTCCGGTCGTCATGACATCGTCAACAACACCGATGTGTTGCCCCACTATTTTATCTTTATAGCGCCTGTTCGGGGAAAATGCGTGCATAATATTTTCGTGACGCTGGTCCGGGTGCAGAAGAGATTGTGCGGTGGTGTGGCGCACCCGATGGAGCAGATTCGGGCTGATCGGGCGGTTCAGTGCTTTTGCCAGGGGTCTGGCAATTTCCAGCGCCTGATTGAATCCGCGCTCCGCAAGGCGTTCCCGACTCAGGGGCACCGGGATGAAGAGATCGGGAATTTCAGGTGGAGGGACTGTTTTTTTTACGGATGCGGCCAGCAAGTTCGCCAGCGCCGCTGCGACAGGAAGCCGTTGCCCGAATTTAAGGCTGAGGACTAACTGGTCAAGAGGTGCCATATAATCACATGCTACCGTGGTGGAATCGTACGCGGGGCGTTGTGCCAGGCACTGACCGCATCGTGCATCGACAGGCCCGACAGGAATGGCACAGAATTCACAGCGCACCGATGCTGCCTCAAAGAATTGTGAGTGGCATTCGCTGCAGATGAGCTGGTTTTTTTCGATGCCGCACAGCAGACAGCTGTTCGGTATCAAATGGGCGCAGCCCTTACTTATCAGTTGCATCAGTTTCATGGTTCGGGTTTGGGATTCGGGTCCGTTGTTGAATAAGTTGTCGCCTGCTGACAGACGCCTGTTTTTAACATAATGACATTATTTTTAGATAACGTGCAATGAAAAGTGCTCCGATCGATTTAAACCGGGTCCGATATTTATTCAGTCGGCCCGCCCGGCTGGCAACGGCTGATTTTATTTACCGCGAAATTGCGACCCGGATGCTGGAGCGCCTGCGGCTGGTGAAACTGGATCCCGCCCGGGTACTGGATGTCGGCTGTGGTCGCGGCGCCGACATCCGGATTTTGCAGGGTCAATACCCCCAGGCACAGATCGTTGGGATTGACGGGTCGTTTCAGGGACTCACGCTGGCGCGAAAAGAGCAAACTGCCGCCAGTGTTTTTCTGAATCGGTTGACATCATTTTTCAGCGGCAACAGCAACAGTGAATGGGATGTGATCTGCGGCGATTTCTGTCAAATGCCGATTAGTGAGCAATCGATGAACCTGGTCTGGTCGAATATGGCTTTGCATTGGCACAGTGAGCCGGATCAGGTATTCAAGGAATGGCGACGCTTGCTGACCACGCACGGGCTGTTGATGTTTTCCTGTTTTGGCCCGGACAGCCTGAAGGAAATCCGCCATGCCTTTGACGAGGCGGACTGCCTTGCGCACACCCTGCCGTTCGTCGATATGCACGATTTTGGTGACATGCTGGTGAACGCCGGTTTTGCAACGCCGGTGATGGATATGGAAGTCATAACGCTAACCTACACATCAGTAGCCCAGCTGTTGAGCGAAGTTCGGGCGCTGGGCGGAAATCCGCTTGAAACCAGAGGCAGAGGGTTAATGGGCAAAATGGCCTGGCGTCGGGCCTGTGACAGGTTGGAGCAGATGCGCATGCACGATGGACGTATCCCGCTCACATTGGAAATTATCTATGGCCACGCGTTTAAACCGGAGTTAAAACGAGCAAATCCCGGAGAAAGCATTATCAAATTTGATATTTTACGAAAATGAAAAGAAATTTATTGCGCTAAATTAAGGAATTTTTTGTGGGTCAGCGACCTAAATTGATGTAAATCAGCGTAGTTGGAACTGCATTATGCTTGATAACATGCGCATTTCCGACTTATACTCTCGTGATTATAAAAAGTGCCAGCAATTGATGGTGACGATTTGGCCGGAGCCGGGTTTATCCACAAGTCCGGCCGTAAAATCAGGCAGCAAGTTTAAAAAAAGCAGGCATATCGTGGTATGGATCAGATTCCAGGGTTGATAAGCATTTAAATCAACGCATACCGCCTTTTGATGAGAATTCTAATTGGTTTTTGGGGAAAACATGAAATATGCAAAGCGATTTCCGTCGTTAATGCTCAGTGGCTTACTGATGATGAGCGGCGTTTCATCATGGGCACAAGAGGTCGTACAAAATCAGGTTGTCGACAGCAAGGGTGGTCCTGCAGTCCGGGAAATGACCTTTCAGCAGCCTGTCACTCAGATAGCAGAGCAGATTTACTCAATTCATAACTTGATGATGGGTATCTGCCTGGTTATTTTCATTGCGGTATTTGGCGTCATGTTTTATTCGATCCTGAAACACCGCAAATCCCTGGGCCATAAGCCGGCGACGTTCCATGAAAGTATCACGGTGGAAATTGCCTGGACCATCGTCCCCTTCCTGATTGTTATCGGCATGGCGCTCCCGGCAACCAAAACGGTGGTGGCCATGAAGGACACCTCGAATTCCGACATCACTATCAAAGTGACGGGTATGCAGTGGAAATGGGGCTATGACTACCTCAAGGGTGAAGGCGAAGGTATTTCATTCCTGTCTGCCCTGTCCACTCCAAGGGAGCAGATTGGTGCCCCCGGGAAGCCGCCTACCGAAGCCCGCGGTGAAAACTATCTGATTGAAGTTGATAACGAAGTGGTTGTGCCTGTCAACAAGAAAATCCGCATCATCACGACAGCGAATGACGTGATCCATTCATGGACCATCCAGGCGTTCGGTCTCAAGCAGGATGCGATTCCAGGGTTTGTGCGTGATACATGGTTCAAGGCAGAAAAGATCGGTAAATACCGTGGCCAGTGTGTTGAATTATGCGGCAAAGAACATGCATTCATGCCCGTTGTGGTAAATGTGGTCAGCGAAGCAGACTATTCAAAATGGGTGGATGGCAAGAAAAAAGAAATGGCCGCTCTGGCAGACGATCCTTCCAAAGTCTGGACCGTGGACGAATTGAAACAGCGTGGCGAAAAAGTGTATGCCGCGAACTGCGTCACGTGTCATCAGGCCAACGGCAAGGGCGTTCCCGGGGCGTTTCCTGCGCTGGATGGCTCCGCGGTGGTATTGGGTCCGAAAGCGGATCAGGAAGCTATTGTGCTGAACGGCAAGAATAACAAAATGCCTTCCTGGAAATCGGTTTTGTCTGATACGGAGATTGCCGCTGTTATTACTTATACGCGTAATAACTGGTCCAATAAAGCGCAAGAAAACATTGTTCAGCCAGCAGAAGTTCTGGCTGCACGTAAGTAATTCATAGGAGATTCGAATGAGTAACACCACAATGGATCACGCCCACGCTGCCGATCATGGTCATGATCACGCACATGACGATCATCCGCATGGATTTAGCCGCTGGCTGTTTGCGACCAATCATAAAGATATTGGTACTCTGTATCTGATTTTCTCACTTGTCATGTTGCTGGCAGGCGGCGTAATGGCCCTGATGATTCGTGCTGAATTGTTTCAGCCTGGCCTGCAGTTTTTCCAGCCGGAATTTTTTAACCAGCTGACAACCATGCATGGCCTGGTCATGGTGTTCGGTGCAATTATGCCGGCCTTTGTCGGATTTGCTAACTGGATGATACCTCTGCAAATTGGCGCTGCTGATATGGCATTTGCGCGGATGAACAACTTTTCCTTCTGGTTATTGCCCCCGGCGGCGATATTGCTGATGGGTTCGTTTTTTGTGCCCGGCGGCGCCACCGCGGCTGGCTGGACCTTGTACGCACCGCTGACGACGCAAATGGGACCTGGTATGGACATGGCAATTTTTGCCGTTCATATCATGGGTGCTTCATCGATCATGGGTTCCATCAATATCATTACCACCATTCTGAATATGCGCGCCCCTGGCATGACACTGATGAAAATGCCGATGTTCTGCTGGACCTGGTTAATTACCGCCTATCTGCTGATTGCTGTGATGCCTGTGCTGGCGGGAGCCATCACCATGACACTGACAGACCGTCATTTCGGCACATCGTTTTTTAACGCCGCCGGTGGTGGTGATCCGGTTATGTATCAGCACATTTTCTGGTTCTTCGGACATCCGGAAGTTTACATCATGATTCTGCCGGCTTTCGGCATCATTTCTCACATCATTCCTGCTTTTGCACGCAAACCGCTGTTTGGTTACGCGTCGATGGTGTATGCGACATCGTCGATTGCAATCCTGTCATTCATCGTGTGGGCGCACCACATGTTTACGACAGGTATGCCTGTCACGGCGCAGCTGTTCTTCATGTACGCGACCATGCTGATTGCAGTTCCGACCGGCGTGAAAGTGTTCAACTGGATTGCAACCATGTGGCAGGGATCAATGACATTTGAAACGCCGATGCTGTTTGCTGTCGGCTTCATTTTTGTATTCACGATGGGTGGCTTCACCGGTCTGATTCTTGCCGTAACTCCGATTGATATCCAGATGCAGGATACCTATTACGTGGTGGCTCACTTTCACTACGTTCTGGTAGCAGGTTCACTGTTTGCGCTGTTTGCCGGGTTTTACTACTGGAGTCCCAAGTGGACTGGCTTCATGTATAACGAAACCCGCGGCAAGATTCACTTCTGGAATTCCCTGTTCTGGTTCAACGTGACCTTCTTTCCCATGCACTTTCTGGGGTTGGCGGGCATGCCGCGTCGATATGCGGACTACCCGGCACAATTCACGGATTTCAACATGCTGGCGACAGTGGGTGCCTTTGGATTCGGACTGTCGCAGGTGTATTTCATTTTCTTTGTTGTTCTCCCTGCTTATCGCAGCGGTAAAGCGCCTGGCGACAAACCCTGGGAAGGCGCAGAAGGACTTGAATGGACAGTGCCAAGCCCTGCACCTTTCCATACATTTGAAACGCCACCTACAGTCAAGTAACAAGTGGGGAAGCCCGGTGCTTCCCCCAGTTTAAATGGAACAGCATGATGGATGATAAAAAAGCAAAGAATTTGCAGACGGCACTGATTTTGTTTTCAGTTGTCGCGGTTTTTTTCATCGGCATATTTGTTAAGCAAATATGGTTCAGATAAAATTTAATGGAAACTGACGGCGATAACAGTAAGTCAAAGAACAAGGCAACCCGACTTCTTGCAAAATTGAATGCAGTTATGCTGGGCAAGCTGTTGGTTGTGGCAGCGTTGATGTTTGGATTCGGGTTTCTTTTGATTCCTGTTTATAAGCAAATCTGTGAAATTACCGGCGTCAATATTCTCACCAATAAAGACGACAAGATAAGTATTCCGGAAAATTCACAGATTGATAAAAACAGGCTGGTGACTGTTGAATTTGATGCAAACACAACCGGACCGTGGCGCTTCCGTCCTGTGGTGAGCAGTATGAAAGTCCACCCGGGGGAAATGTCGCAGATTGTTTATGAAGTGGTAAACACGCAGTCCCGTAAGATGGACGCGCAGGCGATCCCCAGCTATGCACCGCAGCAGGCTACCCCCTTTTTTAAGAAGGTGGAATGTTTTTGCTTCAAGCAGCAAACTTTGGGTCCGAATGAAGCGCGGCAGATGCCGGTGGTTTTCTTCATTGACCCCAAGTTGCCGAAAAATGTAAATACAATTACGCTGTCATATACATTTTTTGAGGTGGGTGGCAATAAGGTCGCTTCTCCCTAGCTGTTTGCCTGGCGAGTGGCTTGTGAAAGTGTCGAAAGACATTAAAGTTTAAAAAGTTTCATTGGAATTATATGCAGGATTTGAAATCCGCCACGCAACGCAAGCTGTCGTTTTTTGCAACATTGAAAGCGGTCTGCTGGTCGTTTGTGGGTATACGCAAAAAAAGCGGTTACGAGCAGGATGCAGCAAAACTGAATCCGGTTTATGTGATTGTTGCGGGCATATTGGGAGTGGTGATTTTCATAACAACCCTGATCCTGATTGTGAAGCATGTCGTTTCAGGGTAGGGCGCCAAAGATTTAACTATCAAGTATTGATTCGGGAGATAAAAATGAGTTCAGGGCACGCGCCGTATTACTTTGTTCCAAGTCCATCTCAATGGCCTATTTGTGCAGGAGCGACCTTGCTGCTGACGATGATAGGAGCCGCTGCCTGGGTGAACGGACTGGCATGGGGTATGTACACAAATCTGGGTGGTATCGTCCTTACCTTACTGGTACTGTATAACTGGTTTGGTGCCGCCATTGCGGAATCGGAAGGCGGAAAATATAACGAGCGTGTCGATATTTCTTATCGCTGGAGCATGAGCTGGTTCATTTTTTCCGAAGTGATGTTCTTCGGCGCATTTTTTGGCGCGCTGTTTTATGCACGAACCATTACGATGCCATGGCTGGCTGATCTGGATCATAAAGTGTTATGGCCTGATTTCGCTGCCCATTGGGGGAACGTAGGTCCGGCAGGCACCATCGAAGCATTTAAAATGATGAGCCCATATCCGATACCTACCATTAATACTGCCTTGCTGCTTTCATCCGGCGTAACATTGACCATTGCTCACCATGCCCTCATTGCAGGCAATCGCGCGAAAACGTCCATGTTTTTATTTTTTACGATTTTGCTGGGCGCCTGTTTCATGGGACTGCAGGCACATGAGTACATGGAAGCCTATTCAACCTTGAATCTCAAGCTGACCTCGGGCATTTACGGCTCGACGTTCTTCCTGTTGACCGGATTCCACGGTTTCCACGTCACCATGGGTGCGATCATGTTGTCGGTTGTGTTATATCGCCACTTGAAAGGTCACTTTACGCCAACCCATCATTTCGCATTTGAAGGCGCGGCGTGGTACTGGCATTTTGTGGACGTCGTCTGGTTAGGCTTATACGTCGTCGTCTACTGGTTGTAATAAGGTTTATCCTGAAAAAAGCCGCACTTAGGGTGCGGCTTTTTCTTGGCCGAATTGTGGCATGTTCAACCTGCCCGGACACAGCGCACCTGACTGTTTTGGCAGCAGGATTTACAGGTCTGATGGTCAATCAATGATTAACGGGGCGATGATAAATACGGCAAACCGGTAGGTTGTATCAACCCATAGTGATTGGCGAGCAAAATCAGGACAAACAGGGTAATTGAAAAGCCCACGCGCATCGCCAGTGCTTTCATCGTGCGACTACTTTGACCCTTGTCCTTCATCAGAAAAACGAGCGCGGATCCGAGACTGGCAATGATGAGTATGAACGCAATCGCAACAATAATTTTCATGGTATATAGGTAAATCAGGCGCTAAGTAAAGTTGCTGGTAAGGCGGTGAGTGGAGGGGTGGTACTGAATCCGCCAGACCGAACAATTGGGAACACAGACAGGCAATCCTTTGCGTATTTTTCAGGTCACAAGTAAATCACAGTCATGCGCACCTTTCATTTTAGACCAGTTCCTTTCATTGCGACACTGCTATTGGTGATCCTCGGTTGTTCTTTGTCGTATTGGCAAACACAGCGTGCGCATCAGAAGGAACTGATCGAAGCTACACTACTAATGCGCGAAAAAGCACCGCCGACCGTGTTTTCGGGAACAGCGAATACCGGGAACATGGAATATTCGCGGGTTATTTTAAACGGTGAATTTGACTCGCAGTGGCCTGTGTATCTGGATAACCGACCCATGAATGGCAAGGCGGGGATCTATGTTGTCATGCCTTTCAAGCTGGTTAATCAGAACCACTATGTGCTGGTGGTCCGTGGCTGGATACCGAGAAACAGTCTGGACAGGGCCGCGATTAAACGTTATGACACGCCAACTGGCCTGATCCAGATTGAAGGCATGGTAAAAATGCACCTGGGCCATGTTTTCCAGTTGGGGCAGAGCGTACCATTACAGCCGAATGTTATGATACAGAATCTTGAAATCGACGAGTTTGTCAAAGCCAGCCAATTACCCACCTACCCTTTTGTTATTGAGCAGACCAAAGGCACAGAGGATGGATTGTTGCGCGACTGGCCGAGGGCTTCGTCAGGTTCGGATCGAAATCGCGGTTATGCATTTCAATGGGCGGCGCTGGCCGGGACGGCATTACTGTTTTTTCTGGTGACCAGTTTTAAACGAAAAGAAGAGCAAAGTGAACGAACAAACCAGCAATAAAATGCACAATAATACGCAACAATCAGCACCACAGGGACGATGGAAATTATTCCTGGTTATCCTGATCTGTGCGCTACCCTTAATTCTGTCGTATGTCACTTATTATGTGATCAAGCCGACCAGTCGAACCAATTATGGAACGTTACTGGATCCGCGTTTATACCCCATACCCAGACTGAACAGCGTGTTGCAAGGTGGTGGTCCCGAAGAATTAAGTGAATTCAAAGGGAAATGGGTCATGTTGCAGGTCAGCTCGTCGAATTGCCAGGCGCCGTGCCAGAACGGATTGTTTGCCATGCGTCAGTTGCGTTTGATGCAGGGCAAGGACATGGACAGAATTGAACGCGTATTGCTGATCACCGATAACCAACCAATGGAGACCAGCCTGATCCGTCAGTACGATGGCGTACACATCCTGCGCGCCGATTCCGGTCCGGTCAACGCCTGGTTACCGGTCGAACAGGGTGAAACGGTCCAGGACCGCTTGTATCTGATTGATCCGCTGGGTAACCTGATGATGCGCTATAACGTCGATGCAGATCCGAACAAGGTCAAAAAAGACATCATCAAACTGCTTAAAGCTTCCAGTATCGGGTAATCAGGATCATGTGGATTCAACTTTTCATTACTGCATTGCTGGTAGCCACCTTGCCCTTGTCGGTGATCTGGGTTTCAAGTGACGTCAACAAATACCGAAAACTTGTGTTTGTGACGCTATTTCTGACGTTTGACCTGATTGTATTTGGTGCATTTACCCGGCTGACCGATTCAGGACTCGGATGCCCGGACTGGCCGGGTTGTTATGGCCAGTCCAACCCGTTCATTGCGCATGCGCAAATCAGTGCGGCACAAGCTGTGATGCCACAAGGTCCGGTGACCCATTTCAAAGCGTGGATCGAAATGATCCACCGCTACATTGCCATGTCGGTCGGTATTCTGATCGTCGCGCAAATGGTCATCGCCTGGGTCAAACGCAAGCAATTTGCCGGTGCCCCGTTGTATGCGACGGTTCTTTTTTTCTTCGTCTGTTTGCAGGGCGCGTTCGGTATGTGGACCGTGACCCTGAAACTGCAACCGATTATCGTCACCACACACTTGCTGCTTGGCATGATATTGCTGGCGATGCTCACCTGGCTGGCAGCGCGGATACAATTTTCGTCTGCAACACGGATGAAGATACGGATTCCCCATGAAGCCTTAAATTTGAAGTGGGCGGCACGTCTCGCATGGCTGATTCTGTTGATGCAGATTGCGCTGGGTGGCTGGGTAAGTACCAACTATGCTGTTCTGGCCTGTACCGATTATCCCTTGTGTCAGGGCGCGGTTATACCGACGATGGATTTTGACCAGGGTTTCAGTGCCTGGCGCGAGCTCGGCAAAACAGCGGGGGGCGATTATTTATCGTTTGCTGCGCTGACAGCAATCCACTGGACTCATCGCAATTTCGCATGGTTGGTCATCGTGAGTTCGGGTTATGTGGCGTTACGCGCGAGGAAACTGAGTGGACTCAATAAAATTGCCAACGCTGTGCTTGCTGTTTTGCTTGTTCAATTCTGTACCGGGCTTACCACCATACTTTTGAACTGGCCATTACCTTTGGCCGTGTTACACAACGCGGGCGCGGCATTGCTCCTGGCTTTGATGACCGTGTTAAACTACCGGGTTCAAGTCCCTGTCGATCAACGTCGCCAATAGACCTCACACGATAACCAACGAGTTTATGAATACCATGGCAGCTCACCCAAGTCGGATTTCACAGTATCTGGCGTTAACCAAACCGCGCGTTACACAGCTTGCGGTTTTTTGCTCGGTCATTGGTATGTTTTTGGCAACGCCCGACCTGCCCGACTGGCACCTTGTTATCGCGGCGGCGGCGGGGATCTGGCTGCTGGCAGGTGCTGCGTTTGCAATCAACTGTCTGGTGGAGCGCGAAATCGATTCACGCATGGCGCGCACGGCACGACGTGCTTCCGCACAAGGTGAAATTTCGGTGCAGCAGATTTGCCTGTTTTCAGCCGTCATTGGTGGCGCCGGGATGTGGGTGCTCTACTTTCTCGTCAACCCGTTGACGATGTGGCTTACGTTCGCCACATTTATTGGCTATGCGGTGATTTACACCATACTGCTCAAACCAGCGACGCCGCAGAACATCGTTATCGGGGGACTATCCGGGGCGATGCCGCCTGCACTGGGCTGGGCCGCCATTGCCAATGATGTGCCAATGCAGGCGTGGCTGCTGGTTCTGATCATATTTGTCTGGACCCCGCCTCATTTTTGGGCATTAGCGTTATACCGCCGTGACGATTATGCGAAATCCGGCTTGCCCATGCTGCCGATTACCCATGGCATGAAGTTTACAGGTTTGCATATCTGGTTATATACGATTGTACTGGTTGCCACGACCGCTTTGCCGTTCGTGGTTCGTATGAGTGGCCTGATTTATCTGGTCAGCGCGATGGGATTGGGTGGCGTGTTCTTATATTTTTCCTGGCAGCTATATCAGCATTATAATGATCTGATGGCGCGCAAGACATTTACGTTCTCGATCATTTATTTATCGCTACTGTTTGCCGCATTGCTGGTTGATCATTATTTGAAATTCTGATCTGCCGGGTTAATTTTCATTCCTGTCTTCACTTGCCAAAACATGAAAAAATCCATTGTTTTTCTCAGTCTGTTGCTGTCGTTATGCGCCTGCAATCAGGCCACCAAACTTGATTTTAAAAGCACCGATGTGACTGGCCTGGAATACGCCAGCGATTTCAGTATGCCTGATTTTAACGGCAAATTACGTCATCTGTCGGATTTCAAAGGTAAAGTGGTCGTGATGTTTTTCGGTTATACCCAATGCCCCGACGTCTGCCCGACAACAATGGCAGAACTTGCCGATGTCATGAAACAGCTGGGACCGTCTGCAGATCAGGTTCAGGTGCTGTTTGTCAGCCTGGATCCGGAACGCGATACACCGAAACTGCTTTCCCAGTATGTTCCCAATTTTGACAAACGGTTTTTAGGTCTGGTTGGCGATCAGGCTGCCACGCAGAAAATTGCCAAGGATTTTAAAATTTTCTATGAAAAAGTTCCGGGTAAAACACCGGATAGCTACACCATCGATCATAGTGCCGGCAGCTATGTGTTTGACAAGGAAGGCCATATTCGCCTCTTTGTGCGATTCAACCAGGGACCTGATCCTATCGTTCACGACCTCAGACTTTTGTTGAATTGAACTGACCCAGGCGGGGAATTCCCCTGCCAGAAATAACTATCCCCGGACAGCAGGTTACCGCTGTCCGGGGATTTTTACATGGTATTGACGTTGCCGTTGACTGGGTGAATCAGGCAAACTCAGCCAGACTGCCTTTCATTTTTTTCAGCGCAGCACTTTCAATTTGACGTATACGCTCAGCGGAAACGTTAAACTCAGCAGCCAGATCATGCAATGTCGCGCCGCTGCCATCGTCATTGGCTAACCAGCGTGCCTCAATGATGCGACGTGAACGAGGGTCCAGCTTGCCCAGCGCAGTTTCCAGGCCTACTGTCTGCAGCTGATCGTAATGTTTTGCTTCGAGCAGTTGAGTAGGCTCATTATTGTCGCTCGATAAATAGGCAATGGGTGCGAATTTTTCATCGTCATCGTCGGTAGGGCCATCCAGCGCCATGTCATGACCCGACAAACGCATTTCCATTTCGATGACTTCTTCGCGTTTGACATCCAGGGTTTTTGCCAACTGATCGATCTGGCCTTGGGTCATACTGTCAAAACCGATTTTGTGGCTGCGCAAATTAAAAAATAGCTTGCGCTGCGCTTTGGTGGTGGCGACTTTAACCAGACGCCAGTTTTTCAAAATATATTCATGCATTTCTGCTTTAATCCAGTGTATGGCGTAAGACACCAGGCGCACACCCTGATCCGGATTAAAACGTTTTACGGCTTTCATCAAGCCTATATTGCCTTCCTGTATCAGGTCTGCATGCGGCAAGCCATAGCCCAGATAACCACGGGCAATGGATACCACCAGACGTAGATGTGACATAACCAGCTTCTGGGCGGCGGACAGGTCATTATTGTCCCGCAAGGCGGTAGCATAAGTTGTTTCTTCTTCCTGGGATAACATCGGCAAACGGTTCACAGCCGATATGTAGGCATCAATATTGCCCAGCGTACCAGTAAAGCCCAAGGCCAACGCGGTTGTGGGCGTTGTGGCTGGTAATGCGGTTGAAGTTGATGGATTCATATGTTTTCCTTATATTTCAAGCCAAGTCGCTCCAGGCTAGTCAGAAAATATTGCTTAAAAAATAACTCAATCAAGCAATCCTGAGGACGTTCAATCATATGACTATTATATTAGCACTCAAACTCGAAGAGTGCTAATTATTCCCTATTCTTGTAAAAACTTGTATCTGATAGCTGCTGAACGACACGCCAGGCACTCAGTAAGCCGTTGAAAAATGGAGGCTGGGAAACAAAGCAGGCTGCTGCCATTAATTGAGTTGGCTAACCTGATGTCGAACCGACAAGTAGGCGCCGAACAAGCCTAAAAAGGTACTCGAAATGAGTAAATAGGCACTGAATAGTAAATTTAAAGGGGTTAGCTGAAATTCTGAGCCGTATAAGCTGGCAAATTCATGGATCACCTGGTTCATGGGTTGTAAAGCCGCAGCCACAATCGCTAAAGCAGCCAGTCCGGCGACAAGACCCAGAATTGCGCCGGTGTAGTAATAGGGTCGGCGGATATAGGGGTTGGTGGCCCCCAGAAGCCGGATGACCCGGATTTCAGCACGATGCGACAATACCTGCAAACGTGTCGCATTGAAAACCACCGTGATAACGACGATGCCAAGCAGGATGGCGAGCGCCACCAGCCCATATTGGGCAATGTGCATGAGTGCGGCCAGGCGTTTAATCCAGTTGGAATCCACCTGTACGTGATCGGTTTCCGGCAATTTTTGCAGTTGCGCCGCCAGTGCTTCAATTTTGACCGGACTGGCTTGCTGGGTGGTGACGTCAAAATGCTGTTCGAAGTTGAGTACATACGCATCGGGTAACGGATTTTCACCCAATGTGGCCAGCACGTCGCCCAAACCTGACTTGCTTTGCAGCGCACTCAGGGCAGCCTCTTTGGGAACAAAGGCAATCCTGGCAGGCGTCCCGGCATTTTTAATCATTTTCCTGATCGTGTCACCCAGTGCGGTAGCATCACTGCGGGTGATGTCTGTTTTCAGGAACAGGCTTAATTCGGGCTCGATCGATAACTGTGTGGATATCGGAAGAATATTCTCAACCAGGGTCAGGCCCGAGACGGGCAGGGAAAGCGCCACCGCAATAACAAGGACATTGAACAGAAAATTACCCGGCGCGCTGCCGATCTGTCTGGCGGCATTGATACCGGCACCAATATGTTGACTGATCCAGGTTTTCATAAGTCGTGATAGGTTAAACTGCAGTTTGCCAGCCGGTCGCCTGTTTTCCCTGATTCAGATAAATCACACGGGTGGCGTTGACCAGAAATTGTTCGTCATGGCTTGAAATAATACAGGTGACGCCGGCGGCCTGGAAGGCTTGCAGTGCATTCATCACCTGGGTGGCATTGTCGCGATCCAGATAGGCAGTGGGTTCATCCGCCAGAATCAGCTGGGGCCGATTGACAATGGCCCGGGCGATGGCGGCGCGCTGCTGTTCACCGCCGGACAAGGCAAGAGGATACGCCTCGAGCTTGTCCGATAAATTCATTTTATCGAGTGCCGTGCTGGCACGGATCAATGCTTCATTGCCTGAAGCGCCGCTGATCAGCATCGGCAGCATGACATTGTCGAGTATGGTGCGATCCAGAAGTAACGCGTGATCCTGCAGTATTAATCCGATATTGCGGCGAAAGTAGGGCAATGCGGCAGAATTCAATCGTGTTATGTCCTGTTCATTGACGAGTACCTGGCCGCTCGTGGGCCGTTCGATTGCGGCAATCATTTTCAGTATGGTCGATTTTCCGGCGCCCGATGGACCGGCCAGAAAAACCAGCTCGCCGCGACCAATCGAAAAAGAAATGTCGGACAAGGCCGATATGCCGGGGGGAAAGTGCTTGCTGACCTGTTTGAATTCAATCATGGTGCCTGACAACTGAGGTGGAATGGTGGATCATTGGTGTTATTCATCGAGTAACGCGTCAACAAACTCGCGCGCATTGAAGGGTTGCAGATCTTCAATTTTCTCACCCACACCAATGAAATACACCGGCACAGGTCGTGTTTTGGCAATCGCAGCCAAAATGCCGCCTTTCGCTGTGCCATCCAATTTGGTGATGATCAGACCGGTGAGTCCGAGTGCGTCATCAAACGCTTTTACCTGTGTCAACGCGTTCTGTCCGGTATTGCCATCGATGACCAGCACTATTTCGTGCGGGGCTGAGTCCAGCGCTTTGGTGACAACACGTTTAATTTTTTTTAGTTCTTCCATTAAATGCAATTGACTGGGCAACCGTCCTGCCGTGTCCACCATCACGACGTGAATTCCTTTGGCGACGGCGGAATTGACCGAGTCAAATGCGACAGCGGCCGGATCGCCGGACTCCTGTGAAATCACCGACACGTTATTGCGCTCCCCCCAGACGGTCAGCTGTTCTCTCGCAGCAGCGCGAAAGGTATCACCGGCGGCGAGCAGGACCGATTGATGATGGGTCTGCAGATGTTTGGCCAGTTTGCCGATGGTGGTGGTTTTCCCTGCGCCGTTGACACCGGCAATCATCATCACCAACGGCTGATGGCGACCCAGTTCCAGCGATTTTTCCAGCGGTGTCAGAAAATCGATCAGTAACGTTTTTAATGCTGCTTTGACCTGACTGGCTTCGGTGAGCTTTTGCTGTTTGACCTGTTTCTTCAGCTCATCAAGCAAATACAGGGTGGCATCCATGCCGGCATCGGTCATTAATAGCGCAGATTCCAGTTCTTCATACAATTCATCATTAATTCTGGCACCGACAAACAGGCTGGTCAGGTTGGTCGATGTCTTGGCAAGACCTGTCTTGAGGCGGTTGAGCCAGGATTTTTTATGTTGATTTGCCTCAGACTGTGACTGATTATCCATTCCGGAAGGGGTAACCTGCGGTACAGTTACCGGAGTATTTTCAACTGCCACCGTTGGGTTTGCGACTACGTCAGATCCAGGTTTTTTTTTGAAGAAACTAAACATGTGGGCAGTAATTACCTTGATGATGGGTGGTTGCAGTTGAGTTACGCTACAATGTGCGTCATTTTAGCAGAGGCCACACGCCGAGTCTTTACCCTATCAAAAAATGCAGAAAAAACCCCTACAACAGGTCCGCATTATCGGGGGACACTGGAAACGCACTCCATTAACCGTGGTGAATGTCCCGGGCTTGCGTCCGACACCAGACCGGGTGCGTGAAACCGTGTTCAATTGGCTTAATTTTATATTCCAGTCCGATTGGGACAACAAACGTTGTCTGGATCTGTTCGCAGGGAGCGGCGCTTTGGGATTTGAAGCAGCCAGTCGTGGCGCAGCGCAGGTGACGATCGTGGAATCGCATCCTTTGGCCATAGAACAACTGGAACAGGCGCGTGACAGGCTCAAAGCACAACAAATTCGCATAATCCGTGGTGATGCTCTGCGGGTGGCACAAAAACTGTCCGTTAATTGTGTACAGGACAGCCTGGCGGACCATGGAACGGGCGATGGAAAGTTTGATGTCATTTTTCTTGACCCACCGTTTCATAATGACATTTTAACAAAAGTTTTGCCGATCTGTGCGCCGTTACTGAATGATAGCGGTTGCCTTTATCTTGAGGCAGAAAAACCAATAACAGCCGAAAGTTTGCCGGAGAGCTTAAAAGAATGGCAAGTATTGCGCTGTGATCGGGCGGGTAAGGTGTATTTTCATTTGTTGCATCGGGGCGGTCAATGAAGCGGTTTCTTGCGAAATTCAGGCATAATGCGCATTCTTTATACCAGGACATCGAGGAGTCAACATGGTGACTGCAGTCTATCCGGGAACATTTGACCCACTGACAAGGGGGCACGAAGATCTGGTGCGGCGCGCGTCAGGTTTATTTGATACCCTGGTCGTCGGTGTCGCAGACAGTAAGAACAAGAAACCTTTTTTCTCCCTGGATGAACGATTATCCATCGCCAATGAGGTTCTTGGGCATTATCCCAACGTGCGTGTCGAGAGTTTTTCCGGGCTATTGAAAGATTTTGTCCGTAAAGTCGATGGTCGCGTGATCGTACGGGGATTGCGTGCGGTATCAGACTTTGAATATGAATTTCAAATGGCGGGCATGAATCGTTATTTGTTGCCGGATGTTGAAACACTGTTTTTAACGCCGTCGGACCAGTATCAATTCATATCCGGCACCATCGTACGGGAAATTGCCCAGTTCGGTGGTGACGTATCCAAATTCGTGTTTCCGTCTGTGGATCGCTGGCTGCAGCAAAAGGTACTGGAAGCGCAGGCCGCGCAGGTGCCTTTGACCGGAAAAAAAGATAAAGGAAGTTAGGAACCGGGTATGGCATTACTAATTACTGATGAGTGCATTAATTGCGATGTATGCGAACCGGAGTGTCCGAATGAAGCGATTTCAATGGGACCGGAAATTTATGTCATCGACCCAGTGAAATGCACCGAATGTGTCGGTCACTATGACGAACCACAATGTCAGAAATTGTGCCCGGTAGACTGCATCCCTTTTGATCCGGCCTGGCGCGAGACCCGGGAACAACTGCAGGCAAAGTATGAAATGCTTCAGGCGAAGGTAAAATAGGAATACAGACTAACCAGACAATAAAGCCCGGCGCAACGACCGGGCTTTATTTTTTCAGTCAGTCCCCTGACATTGAATGCGGATTGCGCAACGCCTGATCGGGTGCGCGCTCGCGTTGCCATGTCCGTACCGATGCTGGCCGGTGCAATTGCCAACCCGGTTCAGTTGGCGCCGCTTTACAGACCAATTCGAATCGACGATCATGGCACTTTGCCATAAATCGGGTTGCAAATCATGGATACTCATCAGACTATGCATCAACAATGGATTTATCGACAACACCCCAGCGGTCTGGTTGGCCCGGAGCATTACGAACTGGTTCAGCAACCGCTGTCGACGGAACTTTCAGCGGGTGAGGTGCTGGTAAAAACGAGTTTTATCAGTGTGGATCCGTACATGCGGATCAACCAGTCGCTGAAACCCACCTATAACGCAGAGCCTCATCCGCTGGACATTGTCCAGTCGGCAGGCGCTGTCGGTGAAGTGATTGCTTCACAATCGACCGGATTTGCGGTGGGCGACTGGGTCGAAGGCATGCTGGGGTGGCAAACGCATGCGCGTGTCCACGGTGGTGTATTGCGTAAGCTTGACCCGTTACAGGCACCCGTCAGCACGGCGCTTGGGGTTCTGGGCATGCCAGGACGTACTGCATGGTTTGGCCTGACAGAATCGGGTCGCCCCCATGCGGGTGAAGTGGTTGTTGTTTCAGGTGCGGCGGGTGCTGTGGGATCTCTGGTGGCACAATTTGCGAGGCACCACGGTTGTAAAGTGCTGGGTATTGCCGGTGGCCCATCCAAATGTGCGTGGCTGACCGAAACGTTAAATCTGGACTGGGCACTGGATTACAAAGAATTCGCAGATGCAGAAACATTGAGCCGTGCAATCAAATCCAGAACGGGCGGCGTCGACGTTTATTTTGATAACGTCGGAGGCTGGATCACTGATGCGATTTTTCCGATAATTAACCGACGGGCGCGTATGGTTATTTGCGGTTCAATCAGTCAGTATTCGGGCGGACTCGATGTGCCTGAAATGGGGCCGCGCTTCCTGCACCACATGCTGTATCAGCGCGCCACGATTCAGGGTATGCTGGCGCGCGATTATGTGCATCGCATGGATGAAATGGTTCGTATTGTCGGCCCGATGGTAAAGAGCGGCGACATTCTGTTTGAAGAAACCATCGTCCACGGCTTCGAGGAACTTCCGGCCACTTTGCGTTCACTGTTTACCGGCGATCATCGCGGCAAATTACTGGTCAGGGTTTAATGCCGGATTCGAGCCCGTCAGCCAGTCTGCCGGGCCCGTTGTGGCGGGCTGTTAATTGCTTGAAAATACCAGCAGTCCTGCATTTATCCAGAGGAAGACCAGAACAACGTTACTCAGCGCGAATGCGGTGAGTCGATGCAGTATATGGTTGGAGGTGAGATGAATCAGGCTGTGAATGACACGCAGGCCAACAAAGGCCCAGGCTAGCGTCAGCGTCATCGGCGAGTGTGCGCCGGTGAGACAGAAAATCATGCACACGACATAGAACAAAACAGGCAGCTCCAGCAGATTCATGTAGTTTCTGTTTGGTATGCTGACTTCAGCGGGGACCCGGGCCGATTCGCCCAGCCTGAAATCATTGGCTGCCACTTCACGGCGTAATGCAGAGCGGATGCGCCGGTATGGAATAAGCAGAAGCACCAGACCCGTCCACGCCGCCAAGGCGAACACCGGTCCAAGAAGCGGAAAATCGTGCATGCATACCTCCAGGTCTGGTGACGCCGGCCGACCGGCTATCGTCTGTGTAAGAGCGTTGAACGAATGACCGATACCTCGTCAGACATTAAACAGGAAGTTCATGACATCACCATCTTTGACCACATATTCCTTACCCTCCGCGCGCATCTTGCCGGCTTCTTTTGCGCCCGCTTCACCCTTGAAGTGGATAAAGTCGTCAAAAGCGATGGTTTGTGCGCGAATAAATCCGCGTTCAAAATCGGTATGGATGACGCCGGCTGCCTGCGGCGCGGTATCACCGACGTGAATGGTCCAGGCACGTACTTCTTTGACGCCTGCAGTAAAGTATGTCTGTAAGCCGAGCAATTTGAATGCGGCACGGATCAAACGATCCAGCCCGGGCTCGTGCATACCCATATCCTCCAGAAAAGCCTGTTTGTCCTGATCGTCCAGATCGGCTATTTCGGATTCGATGGATGCGCAGATCGCCACTATCGGTGCGTTCTGTGAGGCTGCGTAAGCGGTCAACTGGTCCAGCAGGGGATTATCGGTAAAACCGGTATCGGAAACATTGGCCACATACATGGCAGGTTTTGCGGTGATTAAACACAGGGGTTTGATCATTGCCATTTCTTCGGCATCCAGACCTAATGACCGCACAGGTTTGGCATCGTTTAATGCCGGCATGATGCGCTCCAGCAGTTCAGCCAGTTTTGCCGCGTCCTTGTCACCCGAGCGTGCCTTTTTATGCTCACGGTGAATGGCCTTTTCCACGGTACCCATATCGGCCAGAGCCAGTTCCGTCTGAATGACTTCGATGTCGTCCAGCGGACTGACTTTGCCAGCCACGTGGATGACATTGCCGTCTTCAAAGCAGCGTACCACGTTGACGATGGCGTCTGTTTCACGAATATGAGCCAGAAACTGATTGCCCAGACCTTCGCCTTTGGATGCGCCAGCCACCAGGCCGGCGATGTCCACAAATTCGACGATGGCGTTC
>CAITOF010000102.1 GCA_903893945.1 uncultured Oxalobacteraceae bacterium
CGCAATTTTTCAATAAAATGATTCAAAAAAGTCATTAAGTTAACCTATTTATATTATTTATTGATAATATAACGTACACTGGCAAGGGTGATCGTGCCGGTTCAGCGCCACGTGTTTCTGCAGGACACGTTTCGTGTTTGTCCGTAACTTGTCCGTAATTTGCCCGCAGAGGATGCAGTACTTCATTTCAATCTTTGGAGGTCAGGAATTAACATGCTTAATCTCACTACGCTCAATCTAACCATGGCCGTCTTGCGTTCGGCGCCGACACCACCCTGCAGCGGTACAGAAATCAGGCGAAAACCCAGTGATGACACGCAGCAGCACCACGGACTGAATCTGTGGCGGAAGCTGCAAGGGATCGTTTTTCATTACCTCAAGAAATTTGAGTTCCTGAAATTGGTGGACAAATTAGGGCGCGCCAACACGCTAGAGGCAAAATTCGAACTGTTTCAAGTCATGAAACGATTGGCCGATGATATTGCGACGCACGATGAATCATTTGCGGTGTCTGTGAAGAGGACGGTTCTGGACGGGACTAATATGAGGATCCAGTTTCTGATACGCGATGTGCTTATTGACGAATTCGATCTGGACGTGAGCGAATTCCCCCAGCTTACCAAACTGTCAGGCAGCATCCGGAAAGATCTGAGTCATTCAGATTTTTCGGATCTGGTTCTGGATTACGTTGATCTGCGCGACGCGAATCTGTTCAACACCAACTTCAGCAACACAGGTTTAAACCATGTGTCATTCAATGGCGCGAACATTGCGAAGGCCAATTTCAGCGGCGCAACGGGTCATGGAGATATTGCAATAATAAAAGACATGCCGGCGCAATTTCAGTTAGCCCTGGACAGGGCACTGACTAACCAGAATGCCATGTCAGGAGAAAAAACCTCGACATTAAGAGAATCGCTTCCCGAAGATCTGAAGCGGGCCAGGTCCTGTCCTGACCGGGATGTACCGGACGGACAGAATCCGGGCCTGCCGTTGGATCCTGCCGGAAACGATTCCGTTGGATATGACATCTACGTGGCGAACGAACGGATACCCTACGAGCGACGCAATAGTGTTGACCTGGTGTCCAATAACAATCCGGACAATCTGGCCATTGCCGTGACGTGTCAGTCATTTACGAATCTGGTGAATGAATGCAGTGATTTTTCCAGTAAGTATTGCGGCGTGTTCCTCAAGTCGGATCAGGTGGAGGTAAAGGTCAGCGACTGTTTTGCGACCGACCGGGAAATAAAAATCAGAATGCAGTTCAAAATGATCTCCCCTCCGACTGCACACAGAACGGCACCCGTCGCAGATTCAGAATTAACGCTGGGTTTTACCGTCAAGCTGAGTGATCAGGTTGCGAATGCAATCCAGGACGGCTCCTTTCTGGATTTATGCTACCTTGAGAAAGCCAGCATTGACATTGATGAAATCAGAGTCACGAATCCACACCTGCTTGAAACGCACTGATTTCCACCCTATCGACCGCAGCGCAAATAGGGGCGATAATGGCAGGGCCCTCATGTTAATTGTTAATATGGGCCGAATGTAAATAGTCTCTTTACCTTACCTTGGAGCCGCCATGATGAAAACCTTTGCCCTCAAAGTGTGCCTGCTGCTCAGTTTTGTGTTGGCATCGTTCACCAGTTATGCCGATGTGCCTGGAATTGATGATGAATTTCAGCACCAGGTGGCCGTGTTTTTGGATACCTGGCATGACGATGCCGCGCACGCCAATCTGAGTTATTTTGACAAAATGGCACAGGACGGTGTCTATATCGGCACAGACAAATCAGAACGCTGGGTGCGTGATGACTTTAAAGCGTGGGCCAAACCGTATTTCGATCGCAAGAAAGCCTGGGAATTTCATGCTTTTAATCGCCACATTGCATACACGGAAGACAGGTCCCTGATCTGGTTTGATGAACAACTTCATACGCAAATGGGAATTTGTCAGGCGTCAGGTGTGATTCGGAATACCAAAGACGGTTTTAAGATTGAACATTATCAACTGTCGTTGACGGTTCCGAATGATATGGTTGACCATATTCAGAAAGAAATTGATGAGTTTGATGCCAGGTCGGCGAAAAAATAGGGCGTGCGAATAGGGCGTGCGGATAGGGCGTGCGCCCCCGGTCGGAAGCGGCCGTCGACACTATTTCTGCGCCATACCACCGCCCAGAGACTTGTAGAGCAGCGTCAGGTCGCCGGCCAGTGCCTGTTCTGAGGCCAGCCGGGTATCGTTGATCTGTTCTGCCAGTTGCCGTGCTTGCAGCACGTTGATCATGTTCGTATCCCCCAACTGGTTGCGTTGTTCGGCCAGTTTCAGTTGCTGTCGTTGCGACAGCGATGCCTGCCGCAACTGGTCCAGCCGCTGTTTTTCCTGTTCAAACCGTATCAGGGCGGTTTCCGTGTCGGCAAATGCGCTTAAGACGGATCGGCGGTACTGGGCCAGTGCCGCGTCGCGTGCCGCTTCACGGCCGCTGACCTGCGCTGCCAGGCGACCTCCGGATAATAACGGTACGCTGATCTGCGGGCCCAAATTCCAGTAGCGGCTGGCCAGTTGGGTAAATTTGCCGGGTGTGATCGTGTCCAGTCCGCCGTCTGCCAGCAGGTTGAGCTGTGGATACTGATCAGCGACCGCCACGCCTATGTCTGCCGTTGCAGCAGCCAGTTCGCGTTCGGCACTCTGTATGTCAGGGCGGTGTAACAATAAATCAGACGGTAAGCCCACAGCCACTGGCATTTCCGGCACAGACGGGATTTGCTCCCGGGTTCCGATTATTGCCGCGACCTGATCGCGGGTTTGATCGGTCAGGACAGTAATGGCCAGCAGGGCGGCCTCTTCAGCACTTCGTAACGGAGCGAGGTTGCCTTGTGACTGATGCAGTGCGGTTGTGGCATCGATCACGTCAGAATCTGAAAGCAGTCCGGCTTTCTGTTGAAGCACGGTCAGATCCAGCAATTGCTGACTGTCGGTGATCATGGATTCGGCATTCCTGGTTCGTTCGTGCCAGGCCCGGTAATCGATGACATTGCGAACGACCTCGGCGGCAATGCTCAGTTCCACGCCTTGCCGTTGAAATTCTGCACTGCCAATTCGCGCCTTGGCGGCCTCGGCGCTGCGCCGGTTGCGTCCGAACAGGTCAAGCTCCCATGATGCATCCAGTCCGACCCGGTACTCGGTGAACGTGGTCAGGGGGTGTGGGAACGGGATGTTGGCGAAGTTCTCGCTGTTTTTGCTGAACTGGTCGCGTCCCACGCGTCCATCGGCATTCAGTTGCGGCTGATTTGCACTGTCGATGATCTGGAACTGGGCGCGTGCCTGCCTGATCGAGGCATCCGCACTGGCAAGGTCAAGATTACGTTGCAGAGCGGTTTCGACCAGCTGATCCATGGCCGGATCATGAAATGCTTCCCACCAGTGGCCAGTTCCCGCCGTGGGGCGTGGCTGGGTCGTGCCGGACCCGGTCTCCGGATAATGGGCAGGTAATGCTGAACTGAGGTCCGGTTTCTGGTAATTGGGTCCCACTGTGCAACCGGCCATGGCAATGGCGCAGAGAAGTGTGAATCTGGAAACAGTGCTCATTGTCCGCTCCTGCGTATGAATAGGGTGTACGCCAGCGACAGGGTGACCGTGGCGATTAATAATAAGGGCCATAAATGTGGCCAGGTCTGGCTGAAATCGAATCCCTTCAGAAAAATTCCCTTGATCGCGATAATGGCGTGGGTCAATGGATTCATTTCGGCGACGACCTGCAATGCCACCGGCATGTTTTCAATCGGTGCCATGTAGCCGGATAAAATCACAGCCGGCGACATGAACCCGAACACGCCTAAAAATGCCTGCTGCTGATTGGCGCAGATCGATGAAATCAGCAAGCCAAACCCGGACAGCGACAAGCCGTAACAAAACATGGTCAGCAGCAACAGCCAGACCGATCCGGAAAAAGGTACGCGATAGACAAAGACCGCGGCGCAGGCAATGATCGAGCCCTGAAACAGGGCGACCAGAATCCCGGGTATCGCCTTGCCCAACATGATATAACCGGGTGTTAACGGTGACACCAGCAGTTGTTCAAACGTGCCTTCTTCGCGTTCACGGGCCAGTGAGAGTGCCGTCACCATCAGGCAGCCGATCGTCGTGATGATGGCCACCAGACTGGGTAACACAAACCAGCGGTATTCGAGATTGGGGTTGTACAGGTTCTGGGTCACGAGCGTTGCCGGCATCGCCTGCAATTGCGCCGCTGTCGCTGCTTCAATGACATATTGCTGCACAATCTGCAGTGCATAACCATAGGCGATCTGCGCACTGTTGGAGCGGCGTCCGTCGATGATCGCCTCCATGTCAGCGTTCTGTCCGGCAGCAAGGTGGCGTGAAAAATCCTGGGGTATGCGTATCGCCAGAAGTGCCTGCTGATGATCGATGACGTCCCTGAGCTGGTCTTCACTGCTGATCATCAGCAGTCTGGGAAACGCCTTTGCTGCTGCCAGACGCTGGATGATTTCAATCGATGCGGCGCCCCCGTCCTGATTAAAGATCGCCAGTGTACTGTTTTTCACTTCGAGCGTGGCGGCAAACGGAAAAACCAGGAGCTGCAGTAGGATGGGCATAATCAGCATGCGCACGTTTTCCGGTCGGCTTAACAGTGCCTGCAGTTCCTTTTTGATTAATGTGAGGATGGCAGTCAGCATATCAGTCGTCCAGTCGCCGTGCTGTTTTCAGGGCTGTTAAACCAAGCCAGAACAGGGCAGAGACCACCAGAAATGCGCTATTGATCGCAATGATGTGCCAGATATCACCGGCCTGAAACAGGGTTTGCAGGGCATTCACAAAATAGCGTGCCGGTATCAGGTAACTCACACCCTGAATGGCAATGGGCATGCTGGCGATTTCAAACACAAAGCCGGACAGCATCGTGGCCGGCAGGAACGCCGCAATCAGTGCCGTCTGTGCCGCAATAAACTGGTTGCGGGTCACCGTGGACAGAAATAATCCGAGACCCAGGCCGCTGCCAAGAAACAGGCTGCTGACAATAAACAGGACCCAGAACGAACCCCGAAACGGGACATCCAGTAGCAGCGTGCTGACCACAACACAGAGTGTCATGGCGACCATGCCGAGGACATAATAGGGCAGTATCTTGGACAGCAGTAATTCGCTGCGCGTGACGCTGGTGGAAAGCAGCGCTTCCATGGTACCGCGTTCCCATTCGCGTGCCACCACCAGTGAGGTTAACAACGCACCAATGACGGTCATGATGACGGAGATGGATCCCGGTACCAGATAGTTGCGGCTGACCGTGGTCGGGTTAAACCAGTAACGTGGTTCCAGTGTGGTGCTGGCTGCCACCGGCAAGCCCTGATCGTTGCGGCGTTGCTCCTGCCACACCTGCAGACAGCCTTCCAGGTAACTGTTCAGAAAATTGGCGGTATTCGGCTCGGCGCCATCAGTGAGCAACTGGATCGGCGCCATTTCCTGGTGTTTTCTGACTCTGGCGGAAAAATCACTACTGAGTATGACGAAACCGCGCACCTTGCCAAGTTGCAGCTGTTTCTGCATCGCTGCACGCGAATGGCTGACTTCGGTGTCCAGGAACGGGGAGCCTTTTAATACATCGGCAAAGTGATTCGCTTCAGCGCCGCTGTCTTCCATGACGATGCCCAGGCGCACCTTGTTGGTGTCCAGATTGATCCCAAAGCCAAAAATGAACAGCAGGATGATGGGAAGTACAAAGGCGATCAGAATGCTGCTCGGGTCCCGTACAATCTGGTAACTCTCCTTGCGGCACAGCGCCAGAAGGTGGCGTCGATTGATTCCGGCGAAACTCATTGCATCTCCCTCTGGCCTTGCCGGGCGCGGGTGGCATCATCGCGTTCGACCAGACGGATGAACGTTTCTTCCATGGTGATGGAAGATTCCTGGTTCAGGGTGGCCAGCTTTTTCAGCTGGTCCGGCGTGCCCGAGGCGATGGTGCGGCCACGATAAATCAGTGCGATGCGGTCACAATATTCGGCTTCATCCATAAAGTGGGTGGTCACCATGACAGTGACCCCTTTGTCGACCAGTCCGTTGATGTGCGTCCAGAATTCGCGCCGGGTGATCGGATCGACGCCGGAGGTCGGTTCGTCCAGAAACAGAATCGGCGGATGATGCATGATCGCGCACGATAATGCCAGGCGCTGCTTGAATCCGAGCGGCAGGGTATTGGCCTCTTCGTCAAGGTACGGTTCCAGGTTAAACACCCGTACCATGTCGTTAATCATGTCCTGCTGCACGTTGCCGCGCAATCCGTAAATGCCCGAAAAAAATTGCAGGTTCTGCGCCACACTGAGATTGCCATACAGCGCAAATTTCTGCGCCATGTAGCCGATCTGCGCCCGTGCCCTGCTGGCACTGCTTTTCAAATCGATACCCATGACTTTTGCCCAGCCACTGGTCGGCTTTAACAGACCGCACATCATTTTGAAGGTGGTTGATTTGCCCGCGCCATTGGGGCCCAGCAGTCCGAAAATTTCACCGCGCTTCACTTTGAAATCGATATGATCGGTCGCGACAAAATCACCGAAGCGTCGCGTCAGCTGGTTTGCCTCGATGACCGCATTCTGGTCTGTCGAACTATCAAGACGTGCCAGTGGCATATGATCGGCCAATACCGATTCTCCGCCCGGCCCGCCGCCCAGAATATCGATGAAAGCGTCTTCCAGGCAGGGCCTGACCTCGACAAAATGGGCCTTGTCACCGGCGCCAAGATGACCCAGATCGGGCAATTCGCCCGCTGTTTTCAAAACCAGCCGCAAGGCGTCGCCCTGAATGACACCATCGATGACCTGGGCCGCATGCAGCGCTTTCTTGAGGACGATGCGTTTGTTGCCCTCGATGTCACGTAACTGGAAGCTGCGTCCTTTCATGCCGGCAATGATGGTAGCCGGAGGTCCGTCAAATTTCAGGTGCCCTTCGCTCATCAGCAGCACGTCGTCGCACAGTTCGGCTTCATCCAGATAGGATGTGCTCCAGATGACCGTGATGCCCTTGTGGGCCAGTTCTCCCACCATTTTCCACAACTCGCGCCTTGATATCGGATCGACGCCGACACTCGGCTCATCCAGCAGCAGTACCCGTGGCGAGCCCAGCAGGGTGCATGCCAGCCCCAGCTTCTGCTTCATGCCGCCTGATAATTTTCCGGCCGGGCGATCAAGAAAGCGCGCCAGATCGGTGAACGTGAGCAGTTGCTGGAAACTCTGCTGGCGCGCTTCACCGGCAAGGTCGCACAGGTCCGCATACAGGTTCAGGTTCTCCAGCACGGTGAGGTCTTCATACAGGCCAAATTTTTGCGGCATGTAGCCCAATTGCGGCCGCAACACGGTGGCATCGCTGATCGGGTCGCAGTTTTCCACGGTTATTTTTCCGCTGGTCGCTTTGAGCAGGCCGGCAATCAGCCGGATCAGCGTTGTTTTACCTGAGCCATCGGGGCCGACGATGCCGGTAATCCTGCCGCGTTTGATTTGGGCGGTGATGCCACGCAGTGCTTCGGGCCCGCCGTGCTGCGCCTTTTTGTGGTTGCCAAACTGGTGATGCAGAGCGGTGAGGGTGATGGCGTTGCCGGCAGACGCCGTCTCAGGAGTGGCCCGGTCTGCTGTTCGCAGCGCACTGTCGCTTGGATTCATGAATGATCTGGCCGGGTGTTAGTGGACTGGTTGGTATGGATTCTTTATCACAGCAGCCTGACCGTGACCGGCATGCCTTGTCGTAACTGGTTGTCCGGCTGCTCAACAATAATACGTAACCGGTAAACCAGTGCGGTGCGCAAGTCCGTGGTTTCGACATTTTTGGGTGTGAATTCGGATGTCGGTGAAACAAAGCCTATGGTGCCTTTATAGGGTTCGCTGCGTGCGTCGGTAACGATGGTCACTCTGGTGCCGGGTGCCACTTTACCCAGATCCGGTTCGGCGACATACGCGCGCACCCATACCGGACGGGTGAGCGACAAGGTCAGCACGGTGCTGCCGGCGGCCAGCATCGTTCCGGGTTCAACAGCGCGGGTCAGTATGATACCGTCTGACGGTGATGTCAGTACCGTGTCAGCCAGTTGTAACTCGGCACTGGAAAGTTGTGCTGCAGCGCGCTGGTGGTTTGCCTCAACTTCTGCAACTTCTTCTTTGCGGTACCCGGAGTGCAGCGCCTCATATTGCTGACGCGCGGCGTCGACCTGTGCCGTGGCCTGATCATAATTGGACTGCGCGTCGTCCAGATTACGCTGCGAGGCGGCGCCAGTACCTGTGAGCTGCTGCTGGCGGAGCAGGAGCTGGTGTGCATTCAGTTGTGCCGCCAGACGGGCTGCCAGTGTGGCCTTGGCCTGCTGTATATCTTCTTTGCGGTAGCCCTTCCGGTAAAGGCGTCGGTGCGCGTCGAGAGCGGCGTGGTTGGCTTTGGCATCGTCCAGCGCAATGGTGAATGGCTGGTCATCCAGGGTGCCCAGTATGTCACCGGCGTGCACTGTGGCGCCTTCATCGACGTTGAGATTTTTCAGCCGACCTGCTACCCGAAAAGACAGATTGACCTGACGAATATCGACGTTGCCTGACAGTGTCAATCCCGGTGAGCCGTGTTGTTTCTGATAGATGAAAACCGCACAGGCGATGAGACCAGCGACAACTACAAGGGCAACTATTCGTTTTTTGTTCATGGGAGCATTCCTTGAAAAGAATCAGTCTACACAATTTCCATCTGGTAATTATTGGTTTTCATCAAGTTTAATGCAAAAAGGCCCGTGACAGGGCGACCCACCCCAATCCGGTGGAAGCACAGAGCAGGAGGACCTCAAAAACGTTGCGCTTGCAAATGAACAGGACGAATGTCGCGAGCACTGTGATCAACGCCGCGACAAGGTCAAATCGTCCGTCAAATCCATGCGGCCACAGTACGTGAAAGGCGAAGAACAGGGTCAGATTGATGATGACCCCGACCACGGCGGCCGTGATGGCAGTCAGCGGTGCCGTGAAGCCGAGATTGTGGTGAGTGGTTTCAATAAACGGCGCGCCGGCAAAAATGAACAGGAACGAAGGCAGAAAGGTAAACCAGGTCACCAGAAAGGCGGCCAGTGCGCCTCCCAGAAACAACAGGTCCGGGCCACACACGGCACGTGCGTAGCCGCCTGCAAATCCGACAAAGGCGACGACCATGATCAGCGGGCCGGGCGTGGTTTCGCCTAACGCCAGGCCATCGATCATCTGGGCTGTTGATAGCCAGCCATACTGGCCGACCGCACCCTGTACCACATACGGTAACACCGCATAGGCGCCGCCAAAAGTGAGTAATGACGCCTTGGTGAAAAACCACCCCATCTGGGTCAGGGTACCGTTCCACCCTGTCATTGACACCAGCAGCGCCATCGGTAACAGCCACAGAATGATGCCGCAAAGTCCGATGCCAACCATTTTTTTCCAGCGGAATACGGCATGGGCTGGTGTGGGTGTGTGATCGTCAATCAGCGCCGCTCCCGGCGCGGGACGTTTGCCGTGAGCCGGGGGAGTCATCCGGAAAGCGTCCGGTACGTACTTGCCGCCGATAACGCCGCACAGCGCTGCGCCGGCAATGACACAGGGAAACGGGACATTGAATGCAAACAGGGCTGTTAATGCCGCGGCCGCAATCCACCACAAATAGCCGTTCGTCAAGGTCCTTGATCCGATTCGATGCGCGGCCTGAAGCACAATCGCCGTAATCGCCGGCTTGATGCCGTAAAAGATACCCGCCACCATGGCCGTTTCACCGAAGGCGATGTACGCCCAGGAAAGTACGATCAGAATCAGCAGGGAGGGCAGTACAAATAACAGCCCGGCGACGATTCCACCGCGGGTTTTGTGCATCAGCCAGCCCATATAGGTGGCCAATTGCTGTGCTTCGGGGCCGGGCAGCATCATGCAGAAATTCAGGGCATGCAGAAAACGCCGTTCTGAAATCCAGCGCCGCCGTTCAACCAGTTCCTGATGCATGAGGGCGATTTGCCCGGCCGGGCCACCAAAGCTGATGAACCCCAGCTTAAGCCAGAACAAACAGGCTGTGCGGAAGCTGATTTCGCCTGCCGGGGTGTTTGCGTCGGTATATGCCTTGGTCATAGTAAATTGAATAGTTGAATGGGGTTACCTGAAACATTGTCAATACAGCCATAAATCAGTCGTCTCTGCTGACACAGACGCCGCCAAACCACTATAGTGCCATAAGGTATAATGACATAAATTAGCACGACCATTCACTTTTATGGATGACCATGAAAACTTCTCGCTCGGATTATATTCCCCTACGGGGATACCAGTATCACTGCCGCCATTGGGGTAACCCGGATGCGCCCCGTCTGTTTCTGTTGCATGGCTGGATGGATGTCAGTGCCTCATTTCAGTTTGTCGTGGACAGCCTGCAACGTGACTGGCATGTGATTGCGCCCGATTTACGCGGGTTTGGGCTGACCACCGGGCCCAGCACCGATGCCTACTGGTTTTCGGATTATATGGCCGATCTGGATGCATTATTGCGCCATTACAGTCCTGATGCGCCGGTTAATCTGGTGGGACACAGCATGGGTGGGAATATTGTCGGCATTTATGCGGGCATTCGCCCGGAGCGAATCGCCAGATTGGTCATACTTGAAGGGTTTGGTTTGCCGACCACCCGGCCCGAACAGGCACCGCACCGTTACCGGAAATGGCTGGATGAATTACTCGACAAACCGCAGATGAAGATGTACCCGAGTCTGGCGGCTGTGGCAAAACGCCTGCAAAAAACAAATCCGCGGCTCAGTGATGCCAAAGCCGCTTTTCTGGCGCAGCACTGGTCACGTGAAAATCCGCGCGGTGAGTGGGAAATTCTGGGTGACCCGGCGCACAAACGGACCAGTCCGCTTTTGTACCGGGTTGAGGAAGTGATGGCGTGCTGGGAACAGATCACCGCGCCAGTGCTGTGGGTGGAAGCGGCCGATACAGAAATCTGGTCGTGGATAGGCGGCAAGGACAAGGGCCGTGCGGAAGCAGACCGGCGCCTGACATTTTTGAAGCGGGTACAAAAGGAAATGGTTCAGGACGCAGGACATATGTTGCACCATGATCAACCCGAGGTTCTGGCTCAACGGATAGAGCAGTTTCTGTCTCAACCGACCTAAGCAGGGTACAATACGCCTGTCAACTTCATTTCCAGCTGCTAAATGCTAAACGTCGATTTACACTGTCATTCCACCGTGTCGGATGGACTGCTTTCACCCGCCGATATCGCCCAACGCGCGCACCAGCACGGTGTGCAAGTATGGGCATTGACCGATCATGATGAAATTGGCGGTGTCGCGCTCGCTCGCGAAGCAGCCACGCTGTTAGGCATGCGCCATGTGGGCGGCGTTGAAATTTCCGTGACCTGGGCCGGGCACACCATTCATATCGTCGGTTTGAGGATTGACGAAACCGATCCCGTTCTGGTCCAGGGTTTATACGATACCCGCCATGGCCGGGAGAAGCGCGCCATGGAAATGAGCGACATGCTGGCTGAGGTTGGTATTCCCAATGCATTTCAGGGTGCCCTGGCCTACGTGGGAAATCCGGATCTAATTTCACGTACCCATTTTGCCCGTTACATGGTGGAAGGTGGTTACTGCAGCGATGTAAGTGAGGTGTTCAAAAACTATCTGGTCGAAGGAAAACCCGGGTTTGTCGAACATCGCTGGGCTAGCCTTGCCCACGCAATTCAGTGGATACGCGGTTCCGGCGGCGTGGCTGTCGTCGCGCACCCGGGACGTTATAACCTGACGCAGCTGGAAATGTCGGCCTTTCTGGACGAATTCAAACAGCTGGGCGGTGCGGCCATCGAGGTGGTCACCGGCAGTCATACGCCCGACCAGTTCGGTGAATACGCCAGGGTTGCAAAGCGCTACGGATTCCTTGCATCGCGTGGTTCGGACTTTCATGGTCCGGGCGAATCGATGACGGAATTGGGCTCGTTACCCCCTTTACCCCCGGATCTCACTCCAGTCTGGCACGATTGGTTTTAACGTGAGCCAGTATTTTTACCTGCACCCTGAAAATCCGCAGGGTCGCTTGATCAAGCAGGCCTGCCAGATTATTCATGCCGGCGGCATCGTCGCCACGCCCACCGATTCGTGCTATGCGCTGGTCTGTCATCTCGATGATAAAGACGCGGTGCAGCGTCTGCGCCGCATTCGGCAAGTTGACGAAAAACATCATCTGACCCTGCTGTGCCGTGACCTGAGCGACATCGCCACCTACGCCAAAGTGGACAACCGACAGTACCGAATGTTAAAAGCCGCCACGCCGGGGCCGTATACGTTCATCCTGGAGGCAACCAAAGAGGTGCCGCGGCGTTTATCGCACCCGTCACGCAAAACCATAGGCTTGCGTGTGCCCGACGACCGCATCATTCAGGCCCTGCTGACCGAACTGGGGCAGCCACTGCTGGGCACCACGCTGATCCTGCCCGAACAGGAGCAGCCACTTAACGAACCGGAGGAAATCCGGGATTGCCTGGCGAGCCAGCTTGAACTTATCATCGACGGGGGTGCCTGCAGTCTGCTGCCAACGACTGTGGTCGATTTGACAGGTGAGACGGTTCAATTACTGCGCCTCGGACGCGGCGACCCACAAATATTTGGTTTATAACAACTTTTTATGGCGTCAAACGACGATGACTTGCGCGGTTTGTTTGTTGTGCAGTTGTTGGTCTGATAGAATCGCGCCTTATGAATGAATTAATCCAAACCCTGGCAGTCTATGCCATACCTGTCATCTTTGCGATCACCCTGCACGAATCTGCCCACGCCTATGTGGCGCGCTATTTTGGAGATGACACGGCCTATTCACGGGGCCGACTGAGCCTGAATCCGCTCAAACACATAGACCCGGTCGGTACGCTCCTGATTCCTGCCGCATTGTACCTGATGACCGGCGGAAGCTTTCTGTTTGGCTACGCCAAACCGGTGCCGATTGATTTCGGACGGTTGAGGAACCCGAAGCGGGATATGGCCTGGGTAGCTCTGGCCGGGCCCGCGTCGAATTTTTTCATGGCCCTGCTCTGGATGCTGGGGTCCTACGTGTTAATGATGCTGCAGATTACCGAACCCTTTCTGGTCCGAATGGCAGAGGGTGGGATTTTGGCCAATCTGGTCATGTTTGCCTTGAATCTGTTCCCGATATTGCCCCTGGACGGCGGGCGCGTGGTCGCCAGCCTGTTACCGATGAAGCAGTTTATCCAGTTTTCCAGGATTGAACCTTATGGTTTTTTTATTGTGCTGGGTTTGATGTTTTTAAAATTGTTTAATTACTGGTTGGTGCCAGTGATGATCGTGACTGATGGATTATTACAACTTCTGCTGTCACCCCTAAAATTTTTGATCAATTAGAAATCCATGTATCCAGAACGAGTTGTTTCCGGAATGCGCCCAACCGGTGCCATGCACCTTGGACATTACCACGGCGCCCTTAAAAATTGGATCACCCTGCAGTCTGAGCTGCCCTGCCTGTTCTTTGTCGCGGACTGGCACGCCCTGACCACGCATTACGACGACCCGGGTCAGATCGAAAAAAATACCTGGGAGATGCTGGTTGACTGGCTGGCCGCGGGTGTGGATCCCTCGCAGGCGACCCTGTTCATCCAGTCCCGTGTGCCCGAGCATGCGGAACTGCATCTGCTGCTGTCCATGGCCACGCCGCTCGGTTGGCTCGAGCGGGTCCCGACCTATAAAGACCAGCAGGAAAAATTGCAGGATCGTGATCTGTCGACTTACGGTTTTCTCGGCTATCCGTTATTGCAGGCCGCCGACGTTCTGATTTATCGGGCAACCCAGGTGCCGGTCGGCGACGATCAGGTTCCGCACGTTGAAATGATGCGCGAAATTGCGCGCCGCTTCAATCATCTGTATGGCAAGGAAAAAGGATTTGAACAGAACGCGATTGATGCCATAAAAAAACTCGGCAGCAAGCGGGCCAAGCTGTATGCCGAACTGCGCACCGAGTTTCAGGAGCAGGGCAAAGTCGATTCACTGGAGCAGGCGCATGCGTTGTTGAATGAAGCCCAGAACCTGAACATGATCGATCGTGAGCGCCTGTTCGGTTATCTGGAAGGCAGTCGCAAACTGATACTGGTCGAGCCGCAGGTAAAACTGACCGCCGCCTCGCGTATGCCCGGACTCGACGGCCTGAAAATGTCCAAGAGCTACAACAATACGATTTCCTTGCGCGAAGACAAGGACAGTGTGACCCGCAAAGTCCGGACCATGGTGACCGATCCGGCGCGCATTCGTCGAACTGATCCGGGCGATCCGGAAAAATGTCCGGTGTGGCAACTTCATCAGGTGTATTCGGACACCAGCACAAGACTCTGGGTGCAGAACGGGTGCCGCAGCGCCGGAATCGGCTGCCTGGACTGCAAGCAGCCGGTGATCGACGCCATCATCAAAGAACAGGAACCGATGCAGGAGCGCGCGCAGCAATATCTGGATGACCCGACACTGGTGCGCGCCATCGCTGCTGACGGCTGTGACAAGGCGCGAAAATTTGCGCAGGAAACCATGCGCGATGTGCGTGAAGCAATGGGCATCGACTATAACTGATAATATTGCCGATAGATTGGCACATGGAGCGGCTATCCGCTACAATCAGTCTTTTATAATTTTTAACGCTTCAACATGACCATGATTACAGGAAGTTTAGTTGCAATTGTTACACCAATGCATGCCGATGGCAGTCTGGACATCCCAGGTTTACGCAAATTGATCGACTGGCATATCAGCGAAGGAACCGATGGCATCGTGATTGCAGGGACGACCGGTGAATCATCGACAGTGTCAGTTGAAGAACATCATGAACTAATCCGCGTCGCTGTTGAGCAGGCCAATAAACGAATCCCGATTATCGCCGGCTCCGGCGGAAACTCAACCCAGGAAGCCATCGCACTCACCACCTATGCCAGAAGTGTGGGCGCAGATGCGTCGCTGCAGGTTGTCCCGTATTACAACAAGCCGACCCAGGAAGGCATCTACCAGCATTTCAGGAAGATCGCGGAATCGGTCGATATCCCCATCATTTTATACAATGTGCCGGGCCGGACGGTCGCCGACATGTCCAATGAAACTATCCTGCGACTGGCACAGATCCCCAACATTGTCGGCGTCAAGGAAGCCAGCGGTAACATCGGACGTGACATTGAACTGCTGGCGATGGTCCCAGACGACTTTGCCGTCTATTCCGGTGATGATTTATCCGCCATGGCGTTAATGCTGTGTGGTGGTAAAGGCAATGTTTCGGTCACTGCGAACGTGGCGCCGCGCGCCATGCATGAGATGTGTGTGGCCGCGATGAATGGCGATATTGCCAGAGCCAAGGCAATTAACACCCCACTCATTGCTTTACATCAAAAATTATTTCTGGAACCCAATCCGGTTCCAGTAAAATGGGCACTTTCTGAAATGGGACTTATTCCAACCGGTATTCGCTTACCCTTGGTGACGCATTCAGGTCAGTACCATGCCTCGTTGAAATTATCGTTGGAAGCGGCAGGGTTACTCAATCATTAACGGCAATGCTGTCGGGCGGGTGAATAAGGGATGGTGTAGGCAGTAAGCCAATCACTGAAGAACGTTAACTTTAAGTTTGTATCGAAATGACAATACGCAATAAATCACTGTATTCACGGGAAAGTTGGGCTTCAGCAATCGCTGTACTGACACTGGCAGGCTGTAGTTGGACCGGCAACATTTTACAGCCGGATCATATCGATTATAAAAGTGCAAGTAAAAAAGAGGCGGTCGCCCCCAAGCTCGATGTACCACCCGATTTAAGCCAGATTTCACGCGACAACCGCTTTTCGATTCCTGATGCGGCCAACACGGGTACACTGACCGCGTCCGGGTATTCCGCCAAGAACAGTTCCGCTGGCGCTTCGACGGCCACGCCGGTCGTGGCGACGACCACAGCGATAAATTCATTGCAGGACATGCGTATTGAGCGTGATGGCAATCAGCGCTGGCTGCTGGTCAGGCAAAGTCCTGAAGTACTGTGGCCCAAGATCAAGCAGTTCTGGCAGGAAAATGGACTCCTGATCAATCAGGAGTCGGAAGCAACCGGTATTATGGAAACCGACTGGGCGGAGAATCGCGCCAAAATCCCGGATGACTTCATTCGCAGGACCATAGGCTACGTGTTTGATTCCCTTTATTCAACCGGTGAACGTGATAAATACCGCACGCGACTGGAACGCCGCGACGATGGGTCCACTGAAATTTATATCAGTCATCGTGGGGTGGAGGAAGTGTTTGTCGGTAGCCAGAAAGACACATCCACCTGGGCATATCGCCCTAACGATCCCGGACTGGAAACAGCATTCCTGGTTCGACTGATGGTCAGTCTTGGCAGCACGCCTGAAAAAGCAAAAATGATTGCGGATTCTCCGGTCGATCAGCCCATCAAAGCCCGGTTGGTGAAAGATGGCGCGACCTCGCGCGTTGATGTGGACGAAGCCTTTGACCGCGCATGGCGCAGGGTCGGCCTGGCACTCGATCGCGTTGGCTTTACGGTAGAAGATCGTGACCGCAGTAACGGCATTTATTTTGTTCGGTATGTCGATCAGGACGCCGATACCAAAGATAAAGGCTTCTTCGCCCGCATCTTCAGTTTTGATAAAGACGCCGAAGCCAAACGTTACCGGATTCTGGTTAAGGGAGAGGCAACCGTCAGCCACATTACCGTCCAGAGTAATGATGGCAAAGCAGATAATTCGGCCTCGTCAGATAAGATTCTGAACCTGCTTCTGGAACAGCTGAAATAAGTTGAAGGGTGAATAAAAAACGCGCTACGGCGCGTTTTTTATTACTGATCAGTACGTGCAGACCATGGATAAAACAGACATTTTATTGGCGACGCAGACCTGGCTGGAAAAAGCGGTCATCGGTTTAAACCTGTGCCCTTTCGCAAAAGCGGTGCATGTAAAAAAACAGATCCGCTATGTCGTTACTGACGCAGCGACCACGGTTGAACTCTATTCCATACTGCTGTCCGAACTGGAATTTCTGCTGGCCGCGGATCCGGCCGAGGTTGAAACCACCTTGCTGATACATCCGTCAGTGCTGCATGATTTTCTGGACTTTAATGATTTTCTTGATGTCGCTGATGCGCTGCTGGTTGAGCTGAATGCCGAGGGCCTGCTGCAGATCGCCAGCTTCCATCCGGACTATCAATTTTTCGGTACGAAACAGGACGATATAGAGAATTATACCAACCGCGCACCGTATCCGATCTTGCATCTGCTGCGCGAATCCAGTATTGAGCGAGCGGTGAATTCGTACCCGGATACCGACGAGATCGTTCAGAAAAATATAGACACGTTGCGCCAGCTCGGCCTGCAAGGGTGGCGGCGCCTGTTTGCAGAAAATCGGTAACCGGTCCTGCCGAATGATCAAAAAGGACCGAAACGCGGGTGCGGGTCATTTTTATACATAAACACAGGGGGGAGACGATGAATCTGGAAAGAAAATATCTGTTCACTGCATTAACCTATGCTGTTCTGGGTCTGTCATTGGGTATTTACATGGGCGTCTCACAGGATCACAAGCAGTTTGTGACCCATGCCCATATTTTGCTGGTCGGGTTTATTGTTTCTTTTGTCTATGCCGTCATCCACAAACTCTGGCTAGGTGGCACGTCGACCGGTCTGGCCAGTGTTCAGTTTTATCTGCACCAGTTCGCGTCAATTGTCATGTTTGTTGCCCTGTTTGTGCTGTTCGGACGTTTTCTCAACGAAGAACAGGCCGGCCCGCTGCTTGGCATTGCGTCGATAGGCGTGTTGACCGGCATGGTAATGATGTTCTGGCTCGTGCTGCGGTCCGAGCCGAATTCGCCCGGTTAGCCGCACCAAAAATCCGGCCAGGCCTTGACCGGCGTCAGGCTGACCGGTGTGCCTGCTGGCCGCTCATTTCTGAGCGGCTGCGAGTAACAGGCCACGCAGTTTTTCTAACTCCGCAGCGCTCATGTCCGAGACCGCGTGATAGGACATTCCTGCATCGTTCCACTGCAACAGGTTAAATCCCTGCAGTGTGGCTGCTGTTCCGGTTGTGGCTTTCGCTGTTGAATCTGGCCACATGAAAACGTTAATCAGATGATTGTTGTGGCGATAGGCTAACGCCGCAACGGTGCGTTTATCGACGTAATCGAGTCGTCCCCCGATCAGGGGAAACCCGTCGGCCGAAAAATCATTGACCGCAGGCGCATAGTCCAGTTTGCCGGTAAACCAGGGTTTGACCGTATGGTGATCAGACGAAGCCACGTCCGCCAGATGGTTGGCGAGCAGGGATCGATAATGACTCGCAACGATTTCCTGATCGAGCACCTCGGACTTGCCAGGCAGTGTCAGGGCGAGAGTCAGGGTCATTGCGAGGGCTGCAGAGCAGGCGCTCAACAGTCCAGCATTCAACCAGGTCCGGAACCCCGATTTTGAAACGCTTGATTCAGGTTTTTTTGGGGCCAGTTCGCGCTGCAGTTGCATGCGCAGTTGCACGGGCAGTGTGTGGACCCGGGCAGTGCTTTTCAACGTGGCGCGTAACTGCAGCAGTTCTTCACAGGCGTGCCGGCATTCACTGCAAGCAGTCAAATGCTGCGCGTACCTGGCCGATAACGACGGATCGGTTTCGCCGTCGATATAAGCGGACAAATAATTTTTTGCTTCAGTGCAGTCCATTTGAATCGATGCCTTTTAAATACGCCAATAACAGCTTTCTGCCACGCGCCAGTCGGGACATGACAGTGCCGATGGGAATGCCCGTAATTTCCGCAATTTCGCTGTAAGAAAATTCTTCCATTTCTTTCAAAATGATGACTTCCCGAAAGCTGGCCGGCAATTTCTGCAGTGCCTGGTTTACGCCGCGGCACGTATCACGACTTGCCAGGATATTTTCAGGGTTGCTGCCCATATCGAATTGCGCTGCTTCGTTCAGGGCCTCCTGGTCACTGTGGAGAGTTTCATCAAAGTGGATCTCGTCATGGTGGTGGTCGCGCAGTTCGTTATAAAACGTGTTTCTCAGGATAGTCAATAGCCATGCTCTCGCATTTCCCCCCTTGTAGCCGTCAAAAAACCGGACCGCACGAATGAACGACATTTGCACGAGGTCTTGCGCATCATGATCATTTCGGGTTAGCCAGCGCGCCAGATTATAGGCAGCATCCAGATGCGGCATAACTATCTGTTCAAACTGGCTGATCTGGTTTTCTGGTTTCAACGCGGGATCCAATGGGTTGTTCTGGCCAATCCTGTCCCTACAGACCCGGCCAATAGCGGTTTTATTCCCGTAAAAATAAAAATAGTTTTTGGGGAATACCCTGCACTGGTTCGGGTTATACGAACTGTAAGCTGCTATTTATAACACACCTGGCAAGAGGAATGAACCGATGAACAATTTTCGAATTGCAACACTGCTATCTGTTTTTATGTCCGGCTGGCCGTTCCACGTGCTTGCTGCGGGCGATGCGCAACGCGGGTCGGTCATTTATCAGAGCAAGTGTGCAACCTGCCATTCCATTGACTATAACGGCATGGGTCCGGCACACAAGGGTCTGTTTGGCCGAAAGGCCGGCAGCCAGGCTGATTTCGATTATTCGGCAGCACTCAGGGCAGTCAATTTCAGGTGGGATGAAACAACGCTGAACAAGTGGCTAACCAATCCGGAAAAAATGGTTCCCGGCCAGAAAATGGGGTTTTCTGTCGCCTCACCCAAAGAGCGTGCCGATTTGATTGCCTACCTAAAAATCGCCACAGCGAAACATGATTAACTGAGCAAACCAGGGAGAATCTCATGATAGATCGCAGAAAATTTTTATCGTTAGCCGCGGCAGGCGGCGGGGTCGTTTTTTTATCCGGACTCTATGGTCCCTCAGGCGCGTCCAGCAGCAATGCAGACAAGGAGGGGGCAGGCAAGGAAGACACGAAGAAGGTGGATGATTTTTATTTTGTACAGATGTCCGATTCGCACTGGGGTTTCAGCGGACCACCGAATCCGGAAGCGGCCACGACATTAATCAAAGCTGTCGATGCGGTAAATGCGCTGGATCAGCCACCTGATTTTATCGTGTTTACCGGCGATCTGACCCATACCACCGACGACCCCAAAGAGCGTCGACAGCGAATGGCCGAATTTAAGGACATAGTGTCCAGACTAAAAGTGAAACCAGTGTATTTTATGCCGGGTGAGCATGATGCAGCCCTGGATAATGGCAGTGCATTCAAAGAATATTTCGGCGCAACGCATTATTCGTTTGATTACAAGGGTATCCATTTCATCGCCATAGACAATGTTTCGTTACCCGGATCACGTATCGGTGATGAACAGCTGGGCTGGCTGAAAAGTGATCTGGCGGGACAACGACCTGATCAGCGACTTGTCATTTTTACACATCGTCCTTTATTCGATCTGGTACCCAAATGGGATTGGGCAACACGCGACGGTAACAAGGCCATGGAGTTGCTGACGCCGTTTGAGCATGTCGTGGTATTTTACGGACATATTCACCAGGAACATCATCACCAGACAGGTCATATAATGCATCATGCGGCAAAATCGTTGATATTTCCGTTGCCGGCCCCGGGTTCGCAGGAATTCCGTACGCCGCTGCCATGGAATCCGGCGCTACCTTTTGCGGGACTTGGCGTTCGCGAAGTCAATGTGGCTAACACTGGATTAAAATACGATCTGAACGAATATCCGATTTAATTTCTGCAGGTTGCCGTATAACTTTAACAGGGTGAAATCATGTCTTCCAGAAGAACTTTTATGCTGAATGCCGTAGCGGGCTCCGTGGTGATGATGGCGGGCGGATACCTGATGGCTCAGGAGTCATCGTCAATAAAATCGACCAGCAGACCGTCAGATAAATCAGCACCCCATTTGGCCCGGGTCAGGCAGCGTAACATAAAAATAAGCGCCAGCAGATTTGCCTTTAAGCCCAATCACATCACGATTGTGAAGGGTCAGAAGATCGTGCTGGAGCTAACCTCGATAGATGTCCTGCACGGATTTTCGATTCCGGACTGGAATTTGCGGACCGACATTCGCCCCAATCAAACGGCAACGTTAACCCTGAACCCGGATCAGGAGGGTGAATTTGCGTTTTTATGTGACAATTTCTGTGGCGAAGGGCATGAAAAAATGGAAGGGAAAATTACGGTCGTCGCATCCGCACAATAAAAAACGCGATCAGTACTGATCGCGTTTTTTCAGGCGTGCCCGGGTACGCCGACCAGGCGAATTATAAAACTTCGCTTGCGTGATCGGCCAGACGTGAACGTTCGCCACGAGCCAGTGTGACATGGCCGCTGTGTGCCCAGCCCTTGAATCGATCGACGACGTAGGTCAGGCCGCTCGATCCTTCGGTCAGATAGGGCGTATCGATCTGCGCGATATTTCCCAGACAAACAATTTTGGTGCCAGGACCGGCGCGGGTCACCAGCGTCTTTACCTGCTTGGGTGTCAGATTCTGCGCTTCGTCAATGATCAGGAATTTATTGACAAACGTGCGACCGCGCATGAAATTGAGTGACTTGATCTTGATCTTGGACCGGATCAGATCCTGCGTTGCTGCACGTCCCCAATCACCGCCTTCGTTATCCGATTTATTCAGGACTTCCAGATTGTCATCGAAGGCACCCATCCATGGCGACATTTTTTCCTCTTCGGTGCCAGGTAAAAATCCGATATCTTCGCCGACCGGTACGGTGACACGCGTCACAATAATTTCGTTATAGGTCTTGGTTTCCAGTACCTGTGCCAAACCGGATGCGAGGGCCAGCAATGTTTTACCGGTGCCGGCCTGACCCAATAACGTGACGAAATCGCATTCCGGATCCATCAGTAAATTCAGCGCAAAATTCTGCTCGCGATTGCGGGATGTCACGCCCCAGACGCTGTGTCTGGCATTGCCAAAATCGCGCAGGGTCTGGAGCACGGCGGTTTTGCCATTGATCTGGCGTACCTGTCCATAAAAGGACGCTTCGCCATTATTGGGTTCGAGATAAACGAACTGGTTCACCAGCAGGCTGGCAATAAAGGGGCCCGTGACACGATAGTATGTGTTGCTGACACCATTGCGGCTTTCTTGCCAGGACTCCATACCCTTGCCATGCTTGTTCCAGAAGTCCATGGGTAACTGTACCAGACCGGTGTAGAGTAGGTCAGAGTCTTCCATGACATGGTCATTGAAGTAATCTTCAGCCGGCAATCCCAGTGCACGCGCTTTGATACGCATGTTAATGTCTTTGGAGACCAGGACAATAGGCCGGTTCGGAAATTCAACTTCCAGCGCACGCACCACGGCCAGAATCTGGTTGTCTGCCTTGCCGACCGGTAGTCCCTGCGGCAGGTTGATGTTCTGCAGTTTGGTTTGAAACAGCAAATGACCCTTGGCCTCCTTGTTTCCCAGTTTGGACAGCAGGACGCCTTCACTGATGTGCTGATTGTCATTGTCACCGACCAGGGCATCCAGGGTGCGTGATACCTGACGGGCATTGCGCGCCACTTCCGACATGCCTTTCTTATGATTATCCAGTTCTTCAAGGGTAATCATCGGTAAGTAAACGTCGTGTTCTTCGAAGCGGAACAGGCATGACGGGTCGTGCATTAACACGTTGGTATCAAGCACGAATAATTTGGTGATCCCCAATGAATCGGCCGTTTTGCTGGCACCGGACTTAATCCGGTCACCCACCGATTTGATCTTGGCCAGTTTTGAATCAGCCTCTGTCCGTTTAATGCCGGGACCCGACTTCGCAACCGGCGCGACGGTTCTGGTATTCATGGACTGAACGGGCAAGGGCACGGTGTTGGTGGACATTAATTTTGCAACAGGCTTGGACAGTACAGCAGGTTTGCTTCGTGATTTTGATGCAGCGTTTTCCGTCTGATGCTGTGGATTAACCGAACTAACAACAGCTTTAATTGCCGATTTAGCACTAGCCTTTGGGTACTCTTCTTTACTTAAAATCACGGCTGGTTTCGATGGCATTTTGGGAAGTGGCATTAGGACCTCAATTTACTCAGATGGAAATAAAAAAAGCCGCTCAGAACATGGGGTATGTTCCAAATACGGCCTTTTCGACAGGTAGTTCAAGCTTAAATTAGTTAGAGGCATTCACAAATTCCAGTACATCATTCACATGCCCGTTTACTTTGACTGCACGCCATTCTTTCACTATTTTGCCGTTGCCGTCAATTAAAAAAGTGCTTCTTTCTATGCCCCGGACCTGTTTGCCATACATGTTTTTCATCTTGATTACATCAAACAGGGCACAAACGGTTTCATCCGGGTCGGAAATCAGTTCAAATGGCAAATCGAGCTTGGCTTTGAAATTTTCATGGGAGCGAATACTGTCACGGCTCAATCCGAAAATGTCGATGCCGGCCGTTTTGAATTCCTGGTACAAATCGCGGAACGCAATACTTTCTGTCGTGCATCCGGGGGTATTGTCTTTAGGATAAAAGTAAAGTACGAACGATGTGCCCCTGTACCCGGAGAGCGTAAATGTTTTCTCACTGGTCATCTCTGCAGAAAAGTCAGCCAATTTTTTGCCTGAGCCTGTTGTATTGTTTCCAGTCACCGTATTCTCCTGATTGTTATGTCGGCACGCCTGATGTTCAGGTCAGCACCACGTCGCCTGATCGTCCCGGTAGTTCACCCCAGCGGAGTGGTCGAACAGGCAACGTGGCGACATCAATTGTTCTGGCATAGTCGGCCATGGAACTGAAACTGTACCCTTGCGCTTTCCATCCGGTGAGCAATTGTTCGAATATGGGGGCAAGTTTTTGGCCTTCAAGTTCGGCATGCAAGGTAAATACATGATCACGTGGCTTTTTTGTTAACTTTAACAGATGGTCGGCGATATTCTGATTATCAATCTCGATGCCGTCGATCGTGCGCCCCAATAACTCATCCAGCGTTGGCAGGGTGGTGGGCATCTGGACGCAGCGCATGAGCGCGCTACCGACAGCAAGCCGGCAGGGGCCCGCATCCGGTTCAAGCAGGCTGCCATCGTCGTTCAGCGGGGCGCGACCATCCGAGGCGTAGGCGAAGTCCTGTTCATCCAGTCCGGCGAAGGCTGCCGGGTTCATTTGCCAGCCTGCCGCGCCGTGCGTTGTTGCGGCAGTGCCAAAAATGGTCTGGAATCGCTCTGCGGATTTCTGCATCTGCCGTCGGGTCCAGGTTGCGTCGCGATGCCGGACATTGTCCTGCCACAGCACGTGGTCCCACGTATGAATACCGCATTCAAAACCGGCCTCTGCGATACTGCGCATCTGCTGCGCGCAGGTCTTGCCGATATCCGGTGCCGGTAGCAGGACACCATACATCAGCGTTTTCAAACCGTAATGTTCGATCACCGAGGTGCGCGACACTTTCTGGAAAAAGCCCGGGCGAAAGGCGCGTCGCAGCGCCCATCCGGTATGGTCAGGGCCCAGCGAAAACAGAAAGGTCGCGCCGGCCTTGTGACGGCTTAACAGACGCGCCAGATTGGGCGTGCCTTCGCGACTGCCACGGTACGTATCAACATCAATTTTTAATGTAATGGTTGGCATGGAAATGAAGTGGGGGTATAAAAAAATACCTTTGAAAATTCAAAGGTATTGAGGAGCAAACCGGCCTGACCGGTTCAATCCATCAGTGCCCGCGCCTGCGCAACCTGGCCGCGATAGGCGTCAAAAATTTTACGCATCGTGTCTGGCATGGTTGTATGCGGTGTCCATTTCAGTTCATCTTTTGTATTGGTGATTTTCGGGACACGGTTCTGCACATCCTGATAGCCCTTGCCATAATAGGCGGCCGACGTGGTTTCGACTATGCTGACCTGGCGGGCACTCTCGGCATACTCGGGATATTCGGCCGCCAGTTTCAGCATCATGGCCGCCAATTCGCGAATGGAAAAATTGTTGTCCGGGTTGCCGATGTTGTAGATTTTTCCGGTTGCGATACCGTCTTCATTGGCGATGATTTTCATCAGTGCATCAATCCCGTCATCGATATAGGTGAATGCGCGCTTCTGGTGACCGCCATCGACCAGGGAAATATTTTCGCCGCGTACGATGTGCCCAAAGAATTGAGTGACAACGCGCGAGCTGCCTTCTTTCGGTGTGTGGATGGAATCCAGTCCGGCGCCGATCCAGTTAAACGGGCGGAACAGCGTGAAGTTCAGGTTGTCCTCCATGCCATAGCCCCAGATGACGCGATCCATCAGCTGCTTGGCACAGGAATAGATCCAGCGCGGTTTGTTGATGGGACCGCACACCAGCTCGGATTCTTCCGGGTCGAATTCAGTGTCGTGACACATGCCATAGACTTCGGAAGTGGAAGGAAACACCAGATGTTTTCCGTATTTGGCGGCCGAACGCACGATGGGCAGATTCGCTTCAAAATCGAGTTCAAACACGCGTAACGGCTTCTTGACGTAAGTCGACGGTGTGGCAATGGCAACCAGTGGCAGTATGACATCACATTTTTTCACATGGTATTCGACCCACTCTTTATTGATGGTGATATCGCCTTCGAAAAAATGCATGCGCTCGTGATTCAGGATGTCACTGATTCTGTCGGTTTGCATGTCCATTCCATAAACATGCCAGTTGGTTGTTTCCAGAATGCGCTTTGAAAGGTGGTGACCGATAAATCCGTTTACACCAAGAATTAGAACTTTTTTCATGTGAGACTCTTTGTTTAAGAAAGAAAGGGCTGGTTAGGGTCGATCAGGCATGGTCAATGAGGCGCTGCAGCTGCCCAGCGTCTATCAGTTCACCATGACAGAGCAATTCGTTAATTTTCAGTACGCGTTGATCACCGCATTGCCCGAAGATGACATTATCCACTACACACAAGCCTTGCGGCAAATTTGCTTTGGGCGCATCGGTCAGTCGTGCCTTTTTTATAACGAATCGCTGGCCAAACTGGTCGGTGAACGCGCCGGGGTAGGGCGGGGCAACGGCGCGGTGCAGGTTATAGACCTGCTGACCCGGCAGTCGCCAGTCAATCCGCCCGTCGTCGGGTTTGCGACCACTGAAATAGCTTCCCTGACTTACGTCGTTGACGATTCTGGGTGCCGTACCGGCCAGTAAGGCCGGGATTGCCGGCCACAGCGTCTGCTCCGAGGCAACCGTTAGTTTGGCGAAGACATCGTGGGCCGTGTCGTCCGGCAGTATCGGCACGGCAGTCTGGGCAATGATCGCGCCTGCGTCGGGCTTTTCAGTCATCTCGTGCAGGGTCACCCCTGTTTCAGTTTCGCCATGCAGTACCGCCCAGTTGACCGGTACCCGACCGCGATATTTGGGCAACAGGGAACCGTGCAGATTATACGCGCCGCGCCGCGCCTGGCTTAGTACCGTCGCGGGCAGCATGTGGCGGTAATAAAAACTGAAAATGAAATCCGGTGCGATCTGCGTCACCTGCGCCAAAAGCGTTTCCGGGTCCGGATCGAACAGCACCGGTATGCCGTACTCGGCGCACAGATCGGCTACTGAGTCAAACCAGATGGTTTCACCGGGATTGTCATGGTGCGTGACGACCCGGTCGATTCGGATGCCACGCGCCAGCAGGACTCTGATGCCGCGCACGCCGACGCTATGGTAAGCAAAAACAACGGCTCGATTCGATAGCAGCGGGTCAGTCATTCTGTTCCAGTATGGTCTGAACGACAAAGCGTGGACGACCGCGTACCTGCTGGTAAATCCGTCCAACGTATTCGCCCAGTAATCCGATGCCGAACAGTATCGTTCCCATCAAAAAGAAGGAAATCGCAAACAGGGTGAACAGTCCTTCTGCCTCTGAGCCCAGAAGAAACCGGCGAATCAGCAGCAGCAGCACCAGCGCGCCTGAAAGTGCCGACATGATCATGCCGAACATGGAAAACAGTTGCAGAGGCATGATTGAAAAGCCGGTCATTAAATCAAAATTGAGCCTGATCAGGCTATAGATGGAATATTTGGATTCGCCGGCCGCGCGTTCTTCGTGTTCGACGATGATTTCGGTTGGGTTGCGTGCAAACGTGTAGGCCAGTGCCGGGACGAATGTATTCATTTCAGTGCACTGGTTGATCAGGTCGATAATGTTGCGGCCATAGGCGCGCAGCATATTTCCCTGGTCAGTGATCGTAATGCGTGTAATTTTCTGCCGGATCTTGTTCATTGCCTTGGAGGCCCAGGTGCGCCACAGCGAATCCTGGCGTTTGCGGCGAATCGAACCGACGTAGTCGTACCCTTCGCGCATTTTATCGACCAGCGAACCGATTTCCTCAGGGGGATTCTGCAGGTCGGCATCCAGCGTGACAATAATACTGCCACGGGTGGCCTGAAAGCCGGCCAGAATGGCCATGTGCTGACCGTAATTGCCATTGAACAGCACGACGCGGGTGACATCCGGTCGGGCGCGGAACTGATCCGACAATAGTGCGGCAGAATTATCTTTGCTGCCATCGTTAACAAAAATGATTTCATAGCGGACGCCGTCCGCCGCCAGTTTGTCAAGTGCCGGGTAAAGGCGCGAAAACAGATGAGCAAGCCCGGCTTGTTCGTTGTAAATGGGTATGACGACAGAAAGTTCTGGTTTCATGGAATGGATTATTTTTCTGGATTATCGATGAGATCAGGAAGTAAGTTAGTAGGTAAATCAATAAAGGCAAGATTTTACCGCAGCCACAACCCGTTCAACGTCCCCGATTTTCAGGGTGTTAAACATCGGCAACGTAACAGTTTGATAACCAATGTGTTCCGCAACCGGAAACATGCCTTCCCTGAAACCACGCTCCCGATACAGGGTAAACAGGTGGATCGGTGAATAATGGTAACCGGTGCCGATATGATGCTGCTCCATCATTTTTTTCATGAATTCGGCGCGCACCACTTTTTTGGGCAGTATGATCTGGAACAGGTGCCAGTTGCTGTTTTCGGTATCGGCCACGGGCAGCTGAGCACCCGTCTGTGCTTCAAAGCTGGTCCCAAAACAGTCGAAATAGTGCATTGCCAGGCTGCGCCGGTGCGCTGCAACAGCGTCTATGCCAGGTAGTTGCCCCAAGCCCAGCGTGGCGGCGATGTCGGTCATGTTGTATTTCCCGCCGAGCACGTCAACGTCGATGCCGTCAACGCCGCTGCGCGTGACGCCCTGCAGGCGATATTTTTCCGCCAGGCGCGCTTCTTCCGGGCTGTTGACCACCAGACAGCCGCCTTCCGAGGTGGTCAGGTTTTTATTGGCCTGGAAACTGAACGACACAAAGTCACCGAACGAGCCTATCGGTTTGCCCTGCCAGCGTGAGCCCAGTGCCTGCGCAGCGTCTTCGACCACGCGCAGATTGTATTTTTTTGCCAGACCGTACAGCCTGTCCATATCCATCGGCAATCCGGATAAGTAAACCGGTATGATGGCCCTGGTGCGGGGCGTGATGGCGGCTTCCAGTTTGTCCAGATCCAGATTGCGTGTGACCGGATCGATGTCAGCAAAGACCGGCGTGGCACCGACTTCAATGATGACGTTGGCAGTTGCCACCCATGAAATCGGGGTCGTAATAACTTCATCGCCAGGGCCAATACCGGCAATGCGAAGCGCAATTTCCATGGTGCAGGTACCGGAATTAAAGGTGCGAACCAGCCGGCCGCCCAGATATTGTGATAACGCGGCTTCGAATGCCTGTACTTTAGGCCCGGATGTCAGCCACCCTGAGCGCAGTACGTTGCCGACTTCGGTAATGGTGGCTTCATCAATGTGGGGCCGCGAAAAGGGTAGAAAGGGGAGTGGATTGCTTTGCGTCATGGGATTCCTGGTGTTGAGGTAGTCACATTCAGTTCAGTTTTGAAGATACGATAACGCGCCGCGGATCCTGTGATAGCACCCGCATCGGCAGGCCCTGTCCGGAAAAGGTCCGGTAAATGTCCGGCCGTAAAATTGCCATCGCCGTGATACCGGTTTTCTGGTGGGCCAACCATTGCTGCACAAAATCGTCGCGTTTTGGAATCCAGAGTTGCGGTTCGTGCTGCAGTCCAAATTCCATTTCGTCGGGATGTTCAACCAGTATCATCGTGTGACGCAGGTAAAAAGGCAATGCCTGTTCATATTGACCCACTGCATAGAGCGGTGTTTCGGGTTTCAATTCCTGCTGTATTGCCGCAAGATGTTCTACGCCCGCGATATACCTGCCCCATGGTTCGTAGCCCAGCATGAGTAACTGGCCGGCCATAAAGCCGGACCACGCCAGCAACCACACTGTACGTTGCGGGTGTATGCGCGACAGGATGCAGACGCCGATGCCTGACAGGAACATCAGGAGTGATACAACCCCGACCCACGGCAGATAAGCGCGGTTCAATACGGCTTCGTAGGCGTTACGATTCAATGCCGGTATGGCATCAGAAAAAGTCCAGACGCCGAGCCCGGCCAGACCGAAAAGACTCATCAGCAGTCCGCAGGCGATCAGGCCCCGGTAGGCTTTACGATCAAGGTGACAGGCAATCAGCAGTGCCAGCGCCGGGAATACCGGCAAGATGTAGGAGGGCAGTTTGGAACTTGAAACACTGAAAAACAGGAAAATGAACACCGACCAGACCAGTAATAACCGGGTCGGCTGAAACCCGGAGGACTGTTGCCGGACACTGCGCCACAAGCTCTGCAACAGCAGACCCAGCCAGGGGAAGATCCCCAGGACCAGCAGGGGGATGAAATAAAACCAGGGCCCGTCGCGATGGTGCACTTTGCTGGTAAAGCGTTCCCAGTGCTCATGGATAAAAAAGAAATGCAGAAATTCGTCGTTCGCTCTGGATACCAGGACGAACCAGGGCGTCGTGACTGCAAAAAACAGCAGCAGGCCTTTCACCAGATGCAGGCGCCGCCAGATGAGCCCGTCGCGCGCCACAACGCTGTAAATGAACAAAACCGCGCCGGGCAGTACAATGCCCATCGGGCCTTTCGACAGCGTTGCCAATGCCATGCCCAGCCAGCACAGCAGCATGCCATTGCGCTGTTGGGTCGGTGTCGCCTGGTCCCGTTGTGCCAGCATTAATCCGCACAGGGCCAGCGTCATCATGCCTGACAGTCCCATATCCAGCGAATTGACATGTCCCATACCCGCCCACCAGAATGATGAGGCCAGCACGGCCGCAGCGGTTATCCCGACTCTGGGATTGAATACGCGCGTGCCGGTGTAACCGAGCAGAAACACGCCAAATAATCCGGTCAGGCCGGTCCATAAGCGGGCCTGCCATTCGCCCAGACCAAAAAGTTCGAAGGTGATGGCATTCATCCAGGTTTGCAGGGGGGGCTTTTCAAAATACTTGATGGCATTCAGGCGTGGTGTGATCCAGTCTCCCGAGACCACCATTTCCCGTGCCATTTCTGCATAACGGCCTTCGTCGGTGGGCACCAGGGTGCGCGCGCCCAGCATGTAAAACCAGATCGCCAGAAAAACAACGATACTGGTCCAGACCCACGGTGAGAGCGGGCGCGGGGCTGGATGGCCGAGGGGGGATGGATCAGTCATTGTTCGGTGCGCCGGAATGATTGTCGATGATTAAAGCCAGTGCCACTTTGCGTCCTTCGGTCATCAGGATATTGTAAGTCCGGCACGCTGCCTGACTGTCCATGCATTCCACGCCGATCCGTTGCCGGGTCAGGCTGGCGATCAGCGCCGGGTGGACAAATCGCTGTTTCAGACCGGTTCCGAGTATGACCACGTCCGGACGAAGTGCTCCGATCAACTGAAAATGGGATTCGTCCAGCTGCGAAAAATCGCCGACCGGCCAGGCAACAGGCGCCGCCTCGGGTAACACCAGCAGGCTGTGCCGAAACGGTATCGCATTGATTTCCACGCCAAGTTCATCGTAACCTGTGACGGTCTGGTATTGCTGGTTAGGGGTGCTCTGTAACTTCATCTTATGGGAGGTGATCGGTTATTGCCGGCGGTCGTGAAGAAAGTCGCATTGTAGCGTTTTTCCGTGCATAGTTAGAATACAAAGCTTGATTTAGCATCGCCTCGCAGTCACAATTAGCCGGTTTCGAGTGCATTGCACCATTTTAATGTTATTTCACCATGATTTAGGGTAAAAATAAGGAATCGGCTGTGCGATTAGTTCAAAAATCGAGAAAATTAGACAATATCTGTTATGAAATCCGGGGTCCGGTTCCGGAGCGTGCTCGCCAGCTTGAAGAAGAAGGACACCAGATCATTAAGTTGAATATTGGTAATCTGGCAGCATTTAACTTTGAACCGCCCGATGAAATTGTGCGTGACATGATATTGAATATGCCACACGCAGCCGGTTATACGGACTCGAAAGGCATGTTTGCACCGCGCAAATCGATCATGCATTACACGCAGGGCAAACAGATAGCCGGCGTCACGATAGACGATATTTACATTGGTAACGGGGTGTCCGAACTGATCGTCATGAGCATGAGTGCCCTGCTCAACGATGGTGATGAAGTGCTGGTGCCCTCACCGGATTATCCCTTGTGGACCGCGGCAGTCAGCCTGTCAGGGGGTACCCCGGCACATTATATCTGTGATGAATCGGCGGAATGGATGCCGGATATTGATGATATCAAACGCAAGATAGGTCCCCGGACCCGCGCCATTGTCATCATCAACCCGAATAATCCGACCGGGGCACTGTATTCCGATAGCCTGCTCAGACAGATTATTGACGTGGCGCGACAGCATCAGCTGATCATATTCGCTGACGAAATTTACGATAAAACGCTGTACGATGGCGCAACCCACACCTCGATTGCCTCGCTGGCGGACGATGTGCTGTTTGTCACCTTTAATGGATTGTCAAAAAACTATCGTTCATGCGGTTATCGTGCCGGATGGATGGTGGTTTCAGGGGAAAAGCGCCATGCCCGCGATTATATTGACGGTCTGAATATCCTGGCGACGATGCGCCTGTGCGCCAATACACCGGGGCAGTTTGCCATCCAGACCGCACTGGGCGGTTACCAGAGTATTGCCGATCTGGTCGGACCCGGCGGGCGACTGTTCAGGCAGCGTGAACTGGCTTACCGGCTGCTCACCGATATTCCGGGTGTCAGCTGCGTCAAACCGAAGGCGGCGCTGTACATGTTTCCCAGGCTTGATCCTGCCATGTACCCGGTTTCTAACGATCAGGATTTCGCGTATCAGCTGCTTAATGAAGAAAAAGTGCTGATCGTGCAGGGTACCGGTTTCAACTGGGGTTCGCATGATCATTTTCGTCTGGTGTTTCTGCCGGATTCGGATGATTTAACCACGGCTATCGGTCGAATTGCACGATTTCTCGAGCGCTATCGAAGGCGGCACGCCAGGGGATAGCCCGTCATCATGCTGACTGTCTCATGATATAAAGTCAAACACGCAAATAAAGTTAAACACGCAAATTTAATAATCAGATTAAACACTATGAAACCAATTAAAGTAGGCTTGCTGGGTTTGGGCACTGTCGGTTCGGGAACGTTTACCGTTCTACGTCGAAATCAGGAAGAAATCACGCGCCGCGCGGGTCGTGGCATTGAAATCAGCATGGTGGCTGTACGCCAGGTGGAAAAAGCCAGGGCGATAGTCGGTGATGCCTGTCCGGTGGTCGGTGACAGCATGCTGGTGGTGGATAATCCCGACATCGATATTGTGGTGGAACTGATCGGCGGTACCGAATTGCCGCGACAGCTGGTACTGCGGGCGATTGCCAACGGCAAGCATGTTGTTACCGCAAACAAGGCGCTGCTGGCGATTCATGGCAATGAAATTTTTAAAGCGGCGCAGAGTAAGGGCGTGATGGTCGCGTTTGAGGCAGCCGTGGCGGGTGGCATTCCCATTATCAAATCCCTGCGTGAGGGTCTGACGGCAAACCGGATCGAATGGGTCGCCGGGATCATCAACGGTACCACCAATTTCATCCTGTCGGAAATGCGCGACAAGGGCCTGGATTTTGCGACAGTCCTGAAACAGGCCCAGGATCTGGGCTACGCCGAATCGGACCCGACGTTTGATATCGAAGGTGTTGATGCCGCCCACAAGGCCACCATCATTTCGGCCATTGCGTTCGGCATTCCGATGCAGTTCGATAAAGCCCATGTGGAAGGGATCAGCCAGTTGCAGGCAATTGACATTCAGTACGCCGAACAGTTGGGTTACCGCATTAAATTGTTAGGCATTACCAAACGTACCACCAAGGGAATTGAGTTACGGGTCCATCCGACCCTGATACCCGGCACGCGCCTGATTGCCAACGTTGAAGGCGCGATGAACGCCATTCTGGTGCAGGGCGACGCGGTGGGTGCATCGATGTATTATGGAAAAGGCGCGGGCTCGGAGCCGACGGCCTCGGCGGTTATTGCCGACCTGGTCGACATTACCCGTCTGGCCGCGGCTGACCCGGGCCATCGGGTCCCGCATCTGGCGTTCCAGCCCAATTCCATCAGTCAGGAAATTATCCTGCCGATGGCTGAAATAACAACCAGTTATTACCTGCGCCTGAGGGTCGCAGACCAGGCTGGCGTGCTGGCGGATGTGACACGTATCATGGCGGATCTGTCGATATCGATTGATGCGATGCTGCAGAAGGAACCGGCTGAGAATGAAAGCCAGACCGATATCATCATGCTGACCCATCAGACCCAGGAAAAAAACGTGCTGAAAGCCATTGAAAAGATAGAACAGCTGGCGACCGTTTTTGGTCAGGTGACCAAAATTCGTCTGGAAGAATTAAGCTGACCGTACCCGACTGGGTCCGGTTCATGCCACTGTTGCGTGCAAGTGAATAAAATGGCAATAGCATTAATTTTTTTTGTAGTTTGCGGGAAGGCTGGGGTATCCTTGATTCATGGCAGGCTGGCTGACAGCGATTCAGACAATAAAAAGGCAAATAATGGGCTTACGGGGAAAAATCATAGGATTGTTTTTTGTTTGCTTTGGACTCATGTCGTTCATTGCAATCCTGTTCCTGAAAAGCAATCTGGAGCAGGGATTTCTATCGATCGAACATAAACAGGCCAGCGAGCAGCTGACGCAGTTAGCCGGAAACCTGAATGGTGAAATTGACCGGCTAAACCAGGTCGTTTCGGACTGGGGTAACTGGGATGACGTTTATAACTACACACTGCATCCGAACAGGGAATTTACGGACCATCAGGTCAGCCCCTCGTCGCTGAAAGAAATTGATATCAAGCTGTTCCTCATTCTTGACAGTCAGGGTAAAACGCTTTTTTCGCAATCGGTCAATCTGATGAACGGTGAAGCAGAAAGTGCGGCTGCCTTTGACAATGTGATTGCCAACATAAGAAAACGGGTTGCCCATCCGGTGGCAGGTGCGGAGAAAGCCTGTGGCATCGATAATGCGCCGGTCGGCCCGATCTTTATCTGCTGGCAGCCGGTTCGTCGGAGTGATCTGAGTGGCGCGCACATTGGTACCCTGGTAATGGGACGGCTGCTGAACAGCACGCTGATCAGCAAGATACAGAAACAGAGCAATATCCGGTTTGAACTGACGCCACTGACGTTTGCCGAGACAGATACCGTCTTCAACCCGAAAAATGTCATTGAACCGGAGAATATCGAATTCGGAAAAAATGAACCTGGTATCCTGAGTGCGATTTTGCCCAATCTGGCGGGTCAGCCGATTTTGAAGATACGATTGCAGTTTCCCAATGACGTCAGTACGCGTGGTGAAGAACTTACCTGGAAGGTCGTGCGGGTGCTATTGATCGTTACCGTGCTGACCGGTCTGATATTGTTGGGCAGTATCCATGCCATCATTATTCGCCGGTTACGGAAAATGGACAAGGATCTGAGCAGTATCTGGCGCAATGGCCGCTGGGCAGGGCGGCTCGAGGCGCCACCCAGCAAGGATGAACTGAACGAACTGTCGCATGCGATTAACCGGATGCTGGCGCTGATACGCAAACAGATGGTCATGCTGGAATCGATCGCGTTGACGGATCCGCTGACACAGATCGCCAATCGGCGCGCGTTTGATGAACGGATAGTGATTGAAATGTCGCTGCATAAACGGAATCAGACGCCCTTGTCGCTGCTGATGGTCGACGTGGATCATTTCAAGCGTTATAACGACTACTATGGTCATCCCGCGGGCGATGAAATACTGAAAACAATCGGCAATTTATTGAGTCAGATTGCGTCACGTCCGTCGGATTTGCCGGCGCGGGTTGGCGGCGAAGAGTTTGCCGTGATACTGCCCGCCACCGATCTGGATGGCGCCTGCCATGTCGCTGAAATCCTGACATCCAGACTTGCCGAATTGAAGATTTTGCATGCAGACTCACCGGTCGCAGACTTTATTACCCTCTGTATAGGGGTGACTTCTGCCGGCGACGAGGACATGGCGACGTTTGTACAACGGGCCGATAAAGCCATGTACAGCGCCAAACAGTCCGGGCGCAACAAAATCTGTGTGCTTCCCGCCGTGTAATGGCGGGTACGGTCAGCCGGCAGTCAGCGTGGCAGTCCTGTTTCTGCCGGACTGTTTGGCGTTGTAAACAGCTTTTTCTGCCCGCTGCATGAACGATTCGACGTCATCATCAGCGGCAGTCACGACGCCGATACTCACGGTGAGAAATTCCGATGCGGCGGCATCGCCCTGCGGAATTTTTAATTCTGCCAGCCGGGTCTGCAACAGTTGGGCGACGTGGCACGCACCGTTCAGATCGGTGGCGGGCAGTATCACGGCAAACTCTTCGCCGCCAATTCGCGCCGGCAGATCCGAGGGACGACACGCTACCAGCACTAGGAGTTTGCCGATTTCCTTCAGAACATCGTCACCGGCCGGGTAGCCGAAATAGTCGTTATATTGTTTGAAATGGTCGATGTCGGCAATCAGAAGCGACAGGGAGGTCTGATTGCGATTGTGCAGTGACATTTCAATTAACAGGCGCCGGTCGAAGGCGCGGCGATTGGCGATCTGGGTCAGTGTATCAGTGTGTGCAATACTGTCGAGTATCATCACCTGTTTGCGTATCAGGCCCAGCATGCGATTGACAGACTGACCCAGTTCACTCAGTTCATCCGAACCGGTCGAGAGGTCAATACGCTCGGCCCATCGACCGTTGCGCCAGATTCGCCGCAACTCCATCGCCATTTTCTGCAATCGGTGCAGGATCAGGTAATGCACACTGAAAAACAGTAACAGGCCAGTCAATACCGTGACCAGCAGTAAAGAACGGAACAGGCGTAGCGCCGACACGTGGCTCTCTGCACCCAGTTCGGCCGGGAATTGCAGCCGTACTTTCAGGATCGGCTGGCCGAACAGGTCAGGCAACCGGGCATTCAGAATGGCAGGTTCAGTCTGACTGAATTCGACCCGGGTCGGTTCAATGTTTTTCCTGATTTCTGTCACAGGATTGGCATCGAGAACGGGTAACGGGTTCAACTCGAAATGGATGTCAGTGAGGGTCTGAATTTCCTTTAACAGATTTTCATTCAGGAATCTGCCGAGGACGATCAGCCCGGCGGGCTTGCCGGCGCCATCGCTACTCCGGATAGCTTGCCAGCATAACAAAATCGGACCGGCCGCCGACATGTCGAGGCCACAGGCTTTTTCCGGATCGGGCATCGAGCGCGCCACCCTTTTTTTAATGTTCGGCAGAGTATCGTCCGCACCGGACACGGCCCCGGGCTTTTGGGCCGCCAGAGTAATGGCTCGTGTAAGGAGCGTATTTCCCGGCTCATCGAGTATCGCCAGATAATTTACTCCGGCGGCTTTCAATGTGGATGGTGCGAGATGACTGTCGCTGAACGTTTTGGAGGGGTGCAGGACGAAATCATGGGTGTCGTCCCGGTTGCCCAGTTCCGATGTGGTCAGACTGAGTTTTTCCAAGTCGCCGTTCAGGTGCCGGATTAGCTGTGCCATCTGCGCCAGCGCCTGCTGGTGTTCGATCGCCAAAAATCGTTCATCCAGATAATCCTCCAGCAAATGCAGGGCGAGATAGGCCATCAGTCCGAAACCGGTGATGAACAGCGCCAGCATTTTCCCGCGAAGTCCCATGCCTGCCTCCTTCAAGTTGCATCCAGTTTAGTGCTAATTGGGCGGAAATGCGAAAAATTATTCATTTGATCATGCAGCGTCTGCCGATCCGTTGCCTCTGGCCATAATTTCTAGCCATATAATCAACATTTATAAGCTGAAAAAAGTTTGTTATGCATAAATATCAGCTAAAATCTCACTCCTCAGTAAAACTAAAATTATCCAGTCTAAAAGGTTGAAGATGAAATTAAGTGCAAAGAATGTTCTGGTGTTGGTGGTTTGTTGTCTTACGATGTGCCTGACTGGATGCAAAAAAAGTTCAACGTCAAATTATGATGTCAGCGTGACCGTCACCGGACTTGTCGGCACGGGTCTTGTGCTGCAACTGAATAACGCTGACAACCTGTCCATTTATGCAAACGGTGTTTCAACCTTTTCCGGGCAATTGCTCAGCGGGTACACCTATGCCGTGTCCATACTGAAAAACCCGGGTCTGCCGCAGCAGACCTGCACACTGGCCAATGCCTCGGGCACCGTTGCATCGGCCAGTATCACGAACATTACCGTCACCTGCCTGCCGGTCGAGTTTGCGTATGTCGTCAGCTCGGGCATCCAGGTGGTGGCGCCGTATGTCATTGATCAGACCACCGGTGCGCTGGTCAGCGAAGGCGCGCCGGTATCGACCGGCAACTCACCCGTGGCCCTGGCGGTGGATTCGACCGGTCGGTACGCCTATGCTGTCGCAACGGATAATGGGGTCAGCACCGTGTCGATGTACCTGGGTAATCCAGCAACCGGCCTATGGCTGAGCGCCGGTGCGGCGGTCAGTGCCAGTCCGGTGGCGTCGCCTGATTCTATGGGCATCGCTGTCGACCCGGGCAGCAAGTATGTCTATGTGGCCAATTCCGCTGTCAATACGATTTCCGGTTTCAACATCAATTCCGGCACGGCTGCACTGACCTGTTTCGGTATCGCGGGTAACGTCTGTCCATCGGTTCCGGCGGCCAGCACCGGTAATGGCCCGACCGGACTGGCCAGCGCACAGAGTGCTGGAAACAGTTATTTATACGCGACGAATTTTTCGGATGGCAATGTATCACAGTATCTGATCAACGCAACGAACGGCGCATTGACGTCGATGGGCACGGCGCCGGCGGGTAATCATCCGGCGGCGATTGTCCTGTCACCGAAAATCAAGACCAGTGCAGGCACCTTCGGTCCGTTCCTGTTTGTGGTGAATACGTCCGACGATACGGTGTCGGGGTATTCGATCAATGCAGGCCTGCTGACCAGCACCGGTGCAGCGACAAATTCGGGCGGTTCGGCACCGGCGGCAATTGCCGTCTCGTCGACAGGTTTTGCCTATGTCGTCAACTCGGGCAGTGCGTCGATTGCCGCTTACAGTGTGTCGGTGGGCGGTGAACTGACCAGTCTTGGTGCGCCGGTTGCAACCGGCAACAATCCTGTTTCGGTCAGTGTTGATCCTGCAGCGAAATTTGTGTATGTCGCCAATCAGGCCGATGGCACGATATCTATCTACCCCATCAATGCCGGTGGTACGCTGGGTACAGCAACCACACAGGCAGTGGGAAGCAGCCCGGTCATTGTGCTGGCATCGTAGAATCAGGTCGACGATGAACAAACAGTTAAGCACCGATGAATTTGACGCCCTTGAGCAAATAAGCAGGCTGTCCAGGAATGTCAAGCCGGGTGCCTGCGTCAACCGGAATGCCAAACGGTTATGCGGGATAAAATTTGCCAGCTATCGCAAAGACGGTCAATTGGAACTGACCGAGGAAGGAAAATCCGTGCTGTTTTCCAAGCGATGCATTGATGGACTGCGTGCCGTGCAAAGTAATTCCGCTGTCACTTTATCGCCCGAGGTATTCGCCTTTCTCAGTAAAAAAAGTTATCTGGAGACCGGTTCGGACGGTCTGCAACTGAGCTTGCGCGGCATGGAATGTCTGGCCGATATTGACGCACAGCGGAAATAAGCGGCCTGGCGACACGCCACTCATCAGCCATGTGCTACAGTTGAATGACCTCATTGTGAGTGTTGGCCTTTGCAATCGAACCGGCGTTGCACGGCCCGGTTGATTATTCGCGATTTAACATCTATGCTTGACATAACTGTTGAGCCAACTGATTTGAAATCCGGACCCTAAAATGACACTCTATCGTTTTGTTTTTGCATCGGTTTGCCTCTGCCTTCTGACGGGCATGGTATCGGTGGGCGCAGAACCGGACGGACATCTGGTCATTATTGGCGGCGCCTTGCGTGACGATAATGCCGATGTCGGTAACCGCATCATTGCGCTGGCGGGCGGACCGGGTGCGAAAATTGCCGTGATACCCGCCGCTGCGGCCGAGCCCGACGTTGCCGCACAGGCGATCGTAGCACTGCTTGAGAGGTACGGCGCCAAGGCGTTCGTCGTTCCCGTATCAGTCAATCTGAAAGACAGAGATTACCGTCGCGAGGCGAGTAGCCCGGCCAATGTTGATTTGATTAACGCAGCAACCGGTGTCTATTTTGTCGGGGGACGGCAGACTCTGATTACCGGTGCATTGCAAAAACCAGACGGCGAAAATAGTCCGGTGCTCAACGCCATCTGGGACTTGTACCGGCGTGGTGGGGTCATCGCCGGTTCCAGTGCCGGTGCCGCGATCATGAGCAAATTCATGTTCGGTGATCCGACCACCGTCATCAATTCGATCAAGCTCGACATGAGCGATGAACGAGAGATTTCGACCGGGCTCGGGTTTGTTGGCCCGGAACTTTTTGTCGATCAGCACGCGATTGCACGCGGCCGGTTTGCAAGAATGATTTCGTTAATGATAAAAAAACATTATGAAATCGGTATTGGAATCGATGAAAACACCGCCATGGTCGTCGACAAGCATCACAATGTGGAAATTGTTGGCTATAAGGGGGCGGTCTTTATCGATCTCAAGGATGCCATCGTCAATAAAAATACCCAGGCATTTAATGTAAGCCGCGCAAAAATCAGCTATCTGGATCGCGGTGACCGGTTCAACTACCTGACGCGAGTGTTTACCGTTGTCAGCGAAAAGCAGATGGATCCGGTGAATCAGGCCAAACCCCTGAACCATGAAAAATTATTCAGTTCTGATTTTCTGGGTAACACGACGATTGTGGATTTGATGGAAAATCTGATCGATAGTGATCAATCACAGGCGACTGGATTCGCCATTCCGGATCCGGACGGTCCCGGGCCCGAGACGGGTTTCAGGTTCATACTGGCCAAGACGGCGCAGAGCCAGGGCTACTGGTCAAACGCGTTTGATTCCTATTCCGTCCTGAATATGATGCTGGATATCCAGCCGGTTCAGATCGTCCAGCCGTTCTTCAGTCTGAAATAAACTGGCTGTATGGAATACGGCTGCTACAATGAAATCAGTGGGAGCATTTCATTGCAAAAAAACCATTTTTTCTGAACATGCATCTGAAAATGCCCTAAATAGGGCATAGCAATCTTGCTGTTCAGCACCCAGAATGGACGAGATACCTGCGTTTGTAGTCCTGTTTGTAGCCCTGTTTGTAGTCCTGCTTGTAATCCTGATTGACAGCTTGAATTGAGCCCTTGTTTTTTTGATTATGACACTCTTATGCCAAACAATTCGTCACGAGATTCATATATAAGTCCGGATCAATTGTGTGTTGGTCTTTACGTGCATCTCGATCTGAACTGGACCAAGCATCCATTTTCGTTTTCCAGTTTTAAAATTGAAAAACCGGATCAGATTGCCATCATCAAGAAATTGGGGCTGCAGAAAATCCGCTATACCCCGCACAAGAGCGAATCAGACCCGCTGGAGATAGTTAAGAACCCATCCGGCAGCACCGACAAAGTGTCCGTGCCGACGGGCGCCGCGCCAGCGCCGGCACAAGACGAACTGCACAGCGAGATTGGGGCCAGCAAGGAAAGATCGACAGTCAATGAGAAATTGCGCCTGATTGATCGCATGTCGAAGCAGGCAGAAAAAATTATTGAATGCGAACGTGAATTTCTGGTGCTTATCCGCGCGTTGAAATTGATGTGGCAGAATTTGTTTTCCAACCCGGAATCGGTTACCGAACAGGCAACCCAGATGGTGGAGGGACTGGCAACGTCGGCAATGATGGAATCGGAAATTGCGATACATTTGATGGTCGACAAAAAAAATGGCACGGACATTTACAGTCACGCCATGAACGTCACAGTGCTGTCGATGCTGCTGGCCAAGGAAATGGGCTATTCGTTCAAAGACATCCAGTTAATCGGTTTGGGTGCGCTGTTCCATGATGTCGGCTGTTCCGAATTACCACGAAAAATCAAGGAAAAAGAAGAGCCGCTGACGGCAATGGAAAAAGATATCCTGCAACAGCACTGCCGCAAGGGAATAGAAATCTGCAATAAACTGGAGTTGCCCTACGAATCTCTGCAAATCGTGTTGCAGCATCATGAACGTGTCGATGGCTCCGGTTATCCTGACAAGCTGGTCGACAAGCAGATTTCACCTTTTGCGAAAATAGTGGCGGTGGCCGATGCGTTCGATGAAATCTGCAATCCCACCAACCCGGCACATGGGCATTCCGCACACGAGTCGTTGTCGATCATTTATGCGCAACAACGCTCAAAATTCGATGCCAAGTCGTTAACCGCACTGGTACATTGCCTGGGTGTTTATCCACCCGGGACCATTGTCATGCTGTCCAACGGTTTTCTGGGTCTGGTGGTGGCAGTGAATACGAAACGCCCCCTGAAACCGACTGTGCTGGTTTATGATGCAGCCAATATTAAAAATCAGCCTATCGTGATTAACATAGAAAGCGAAGTGGGGCTGACCATCACTAAAACAATCAATCCGAACCAGCTGGCCCCGGAAATCTTTGATTATTTCTCGCCAGGTAAGCGCGCCAGTTATTATCTGAAAGCGCCTGATTCCCAGTAAGCGCCGCAACGACCGACCGGGACGTGCCCGGACCCGCACCAGCCAGTGCCAGCCGCTGCATCGGGTAGCAGCGTTCAGTAGCAGTCAGTGCGTACGCAATCGACAAAATATTTCCTGACACCGTTTTCCACCCTTGTAACGAGGCCGTGGACGTCCGTATCGAAGCCGGGAAACTGCTGATTGAAATCACGGGCAAATTTAAGATAATCGACAATTGTTTTATTGAAGCATTCGCCCGGAATCAGTAACGGAATGCCGGGTGGGTAGGGCGTCAGTAAAATTGCGGTTACCCGACCCTCAAGTTCATCGATGGAGACTCGTTCAATTTCCCGGTGCGCCATTTTTGCAAAGGCATCTGACGGCTTCATGGCCGGTTCCATGTCGGATAGATACATTTCAGTCGTCAGGCGCGCCACATCATGGGCCTGATAGGTGTGGTGTATCTGCTGGCACAAGTCGCGCAATCCGACACTTTCGTAACGCGGATTATTGGCGACGAATTCCGGAAGTACGCGCCACATCGGCTGGTTCTTGTCGTAATCATCCTTGAATTGCTGCAGAGCGGTCAGCAGGGTGTTCCAGCGCCCTTTGGTGATGCCAATCGTGAACATGATGAAGAAGGAATACAGGCCGCATTTTTCAATGATAACGCCATGTTCGGCCAGATATTTGGTGACTATCGAGGCGGGTATGCCCGACTCGGAAAACTTGCCTTCCAGTGACAGGCCGGGCGTGATAATGGTGGCCTTGATCGGATCCAGCATGTTGAAATTCGGTGCGAGCTGACCGAAACCGTGCCAGTTATCTTCGGCGCGGATCATCCAGTCTTCCTGGGATCCGATACCGTCTTCACACAGGTCGTTGGGTCCCCACACCTGGAACCACCAGTCCTGGCCCCATTCCCTGTCTATCTTGCGCATGGCACGCCTGAAATCGAGTGCTTCCAGTATGGATTCTTCCACCAGTGCGGTGCCGCCCGGTGCCTCCATCATGGCAGCTGCAACATCGCATGAGGCGATGATCGAATACTGCGGGGAGGTCGATGTATGCATCAGGAATGCTTCATTGAAGCGGTCGCGATCCAGCTTGTTGTTGTCGGCGTCGCGCACCAGAATCTGGGATGCCTGGGATAATCCGGCCAGCAATTTGTGCGTGGACTGGGTTGAAAAGATGATGGATTCCTTGGCACGCGGACGATCGGGCCCGATGGCGTGCATGTCCTGATAAAACGAATGGAAGGTGGCGTGGGGCAGCCAGGCTTCATCGAAATGCAGTGTCTCGATTTCACCATCCAGCATGTTTTTCAGTGTTTCCACATTGTAGATGACGCCGTCATAAGTCGACTGGGTAATGGTAAGAATTCGTGGTTGCCGGTTTTTGGCAGCGCGCGCAAACGGATTGGCGTCGATTTTCTTCTGGATATTTTCCATCGTGAATTCAGACAGCGGGATCGGGCCTATGATTCCCAGATGATTTCGGGTTGGCATCAGAAACACCGGGATCGCACCGGTCATGATGATGGAATGCAGTACCGATTTATGACAATTCCGGTCAACTACCACGATATCGCCATCGGCGACAGTCGAATGCCAGACCATTTTGTTGGAGGTTGAGGTACCGTTGGTCACAAAATAGCAGTGATCCGCATTAAAAATGCGGGCGGCATTCCGTTCCGAGGCGGCCACCGGTCCGGTGTGATCCAGCAACTGGCCCAATTCCTCAACCGCATTGCATACATCCGCCCGTAATAAATTCTCACCGAAGAACTGGTGAAACATCTGTCCTATCGGTGATTTTAAAAATGCCACCCCTCCTGAATGTCCCGGGCAGTGCCATGAGTAGGAGCCGTCATTGGCGTAGTGAACCAGTGCACGGAAAAAGGGCGGTGCCAGTCCATCCAGATAGGATTTTGCCTCGCGTATGATGTGCCGCGCGACAAATTCAGGCGTGTCTTCAAACATGTGAATGAAGCCATGCAGTTCGCGCAGGATATCATTGGGAATGTGCCGTGAGGTTCGTGTTTCACCGTACAGGTAGATCGGGATATCCGAATTCTTGTAGCGAATTTCCTCGACAAATGCGCGCAGGGATATCAATGCAAAGTCAATTTCTTCCGGGCTGCCGCCCCCGAATTCTTCATCATCGATGGAGAGAATGAAGGCAGAGGCGCGCGACTGTTGCTGGGCAAATTGCGCCAGATCCACGTAACTGGTTACGCCCAGAATCTCCATGCCTTCTGCTTCGAGCGCCTGCGCCAATGCGCGTATGCCCAGACCAGATGTGTTCTCCGACCTGAAATCTTCATCGATGATGACAATGGGGAAGCGGAATTTCATGGTGATCTCCAGGAGAGCAAATAAGTCAGGGCATGGTGAATGCCGTACATTCAGAATTTGTAATACAGTGCTGTGTAGGCGATCACCTGGGTTTTGTCGGACGATAGCGGACTGGTGCCGGCATCGCCAAGCGGGTGTGTGAGGGTACCGCCGGTCAGCACCGACCATTGTTTGTCGATCGTGTAATCCCAGCCCATGAGCAACTTGATTTTCAGCATGCCTGCCCTGGTATCATAAACCGGAAAATTGTATTCAACAGACTGTACTGGTGTCACCCCGTAATAGTCCTGCATGTAGCGTGCGTTGGCCCATGAGGTGCTTAATTCACCGTAAATACGGTTTGTTGCATTGAGTCGGTCAATATAACGGCCACCGATACTGGCCAG
>CAITOF010000103.1 GCA_903893945.1 uncultured Oxalobacteraceae bacterium
CCGCGATACCGGACCAACCGGAAGTGCATTTACGGCCCAACAAGCTGGTAGCCTATAAAACGGTGGCCAGTGTGATGGCCGCCGCGCAGCGTAATAATGTGACCAAAATCGGTATGGTCGGTAATGAACAGTTCGTTGACTGAACCCGGACCCACTCATGAAAAAACGGCAGACGCGTTCTGCCGTTTTTTTTGTCGGCGGATGATCAATGCAAAAGCGGAATAAGGTATGATTTCAGCGTGCCTGGAAGGGTCAAGGCGAATCGTTATTAAAAACATAAACTGAAGTGCAATCGGGCTGGTTGCGCTGTTTGCACGGAAATTAAACCGCCCGTTGGGCAGCTTCAGACAGGAATTGCGGTAATTGCTGGTTATTTTGTTAATTTATTTATGCTTCTTATGTAATTTTCCAACTATTTTTCATGGTAGTTTGAATTTTCAGACTGATCTGCTAACCTGAAAATCGTATGTATAAAGTTGTGGGCTGAGGTTGGGACCGACCTGTGTAAATACTAAGGGAATAAAGAATGTCAGAACAGAACGATGATGACGAGAACTGGCTTGAAGAAGAGGCGCTCGATGTTGAAAAATCATCTGAAGGCAATAATAAATGGCGCATCCTGATCGTCGACGATGAACTGGACGTTCATGCCGTTACCCGACTGGCGCTGAAAAACATTTCCTTCAAAGACCAGGATATCGAAATTGTTTCTGCCTATTCGGGACAGGAAGGTTTTGACGTACTCGCTAAAGACCCTGATATCTGCATGGTATTGCTGGATGTGGTCATGGAAACCGAAAATGCCGGTCTGGTTCTGGCACAGCGGATTCGTGATGAACTGAATAATGATCTGGTGCGCATCATACTCCGCACCGGCCAGCCAGGTCAGGCACCCGAACAGAAAATTATTGTTGATTACGATATCAACGATTACAAACTGAAAACCGAACTTACCGCACAAAAGATGTTTACCTGCGTCATATCATCGTTACGTGCGTACGAAGGTTTAAAAACCATTGAAGCGAATCGGCGTGGTCTGGATAAAATCCTGCAGGCGGTGAACAACCTGTACCAGCTGGATTCCCTGAAAGAATTGGCCTCGGGTGTACTGACCCAGATCAGTGCCATACTCAACTTCGGCACCGAGGGCGTGCTGTGTGTCATGCGTCCGGCAACGGCAGGCGTGGAAGAGGTGCCGATGGTAATTGCGACCATCGGGCAAAAAATAACCTTGCAGGAACAGGATCTACTGCCTGATTCGCATCCGTGGACACCGGCGATCCTGCAGGTATTCCGTGAAAAGAAAAATCTGTTCAGCCCGATCGTGGATGTATTTTCAATTATTGCCGCCCATGGTCAGCAGTTTGCCGTTGCGTTCGCGCCGGCTCGCCCCCTGACTGCTTTGGAATGCAATCTGCTTGATATTTTCTGCGACCGGATTGCAGCGGCGTTCGATAATCTCGAAATGTTTGAGCTGCTGAAAACTACCCAGGAAGCGACTGTGATAGCGCTGGCGGATCTGGCCGAGTCGCGTGACGCAACCACCGGTGGCCACGTACGCCGGGTCTGCCGACTGACCGAAGCGATTGCAAAAGAACTGAACGCGCTGAATAAATTGCCACCCAAAACGCACACCAATTTTCTGGCCTTTGTGGGCATCGCCAGTATTTTGCATGACGTCGGCAAGGTTGGCATACCCGATGCCATCCTGCTGAAACCGGGTCAGCATACGCCGGAAGAACGGGTCATCATGCAGGGGCATGCGCTCATTGGCGAGACCGTTCTGGCGCATGCTTCCGCATCGGTACCGGGTGTCAGCAGTTTGAGCATCGGTGCCGAAATTGCAGGGGGCCACCACGAACATTATGATGGTAACGGTTACCCGCGCGGTCTGAAGGGCGAGGCAATTCCGCTGTCGGCACGTATTGTTGCCGTGGTCGATGTGTTTGACGCGCTGCTGCACAGTCGTCCGTATAAAAAACCCTGGCCACTTGCCGATGTGCTGATTTACATCAAGGAGCGCAGCGGCACGCAGTTTGATCCGGATGTTATTACCGCATTAACCAATTTCCTTGACTCTGAAAAGCCCGACTGGATTATCGCCGAGGGTCATTGAGGCGGATACCCTGTACGCAGCAGGACGCGACCGCGTGTCCGTCCTGCCTTCCTGAATTATTCCCCAACTGTGCATAAACTGATGTCAGGCGAATCGCGGCTGCCGCAGGGACTTTGTTCATGTGAATGAAATGCCGGCAGACCCTGGTCATCAATATGGGCAATGCGGGTGCTCCAGCTTTTGACACCGAGCTTGTCAAGCTGAAATTGCACGATCCAGCCTTTGGTCTGCTCTTCATTATCCAGTGCATCAATCATAAAGTTTCCGACACTATAGACGATGGGTTTGCCCCGGTAATATTCAATTTCCTGTCGGACATGCGGGTGTCCACCAATCACCAGATCAGCACCGGCATCCACCATCAAATGAGCCAGCTGCTCCTGTCGCGTGCTGGAATGGGTGTCATTTTCCCATCCCCAGTGCATGATGGGTATGACCAGATCCGCTTTGTAAAAGGAACGCGCTTTATGTATATCGGCACTGACCTGCTCATCTTCACTCCAGGCAGTCCCGGCGGTGTGTGCGTCTGCCTCAAAGCTGCGTGGCAGAAATTCGTTGTACCCCAGCAGCGCTATGCGCAATCCGTTGCGTTCAATAATCAGCGGTGTGTGCGCCTCAGTCAGGTTATGCCCGCCGCCGAAATAGCGAATATCGTGCTGCGGCAGTAATCCGAGCATTTCTTCAAATGCAGCACGACCGTAATCGCCCGAGTGATTGTTTGCGATCGAGACAGCATCAAAATGGTTTTTCAGTACCGTCAGGGTACGCGGATTGGCCCGGAATTTAAAAATTTTTTCTTCGGGCTCACCGCCGGTGGCAACGACGCATTCCAGATTGCCAATGCGGATGTCGGCCCGGTTGATCAGCTCAGCAACGGCTGAAAAGGGATCACGACCCTGTTCAATCTCCTGACCGGGAACACCATCGAGGACGATATCGCCCGCAAACAGCAAACTTACTGTCGGCAGAGCTGTCTGGGCATGGGCACTCACCGAGCTGACCAGCACGATTGCGCTGGCTAATTGAAGTAACGATTTCATGATTGCGCCTCCATCAGGGCACAGCCGTACTGTAATTCCCGTCCCAGCGGAGGGGAATACAGGTAGTTGTGGCCGGTCAAACTGTAAGGTGTGCCGGAATAGGTAAATGGCGCGGTATATTTGACTTCCTGCAGCAAAACCGGTTCACGGTCGCTCTCATAGTAGATATACAGTTTGATCATGTTCAGGGTTTGCATGGTACCCAGCAACAGTGCCTTGACACGGAATCGTCCGCCAATATCCATTGCTTCGATCGTGTAGGCGCCGCCCGTATCGGAACCGGCGTCGGCGTCAGTGTCGTGCTGCAAACGTGCTTCGTATAACTGTGTCGTGCCGGCATAGGTCATCTCACAGTGCAACACAGGCTGTGCGCAAAGTCGCGTGCCGTGCAGTGAGAAAAAAAGCAGAAATGCAGCGACAGTCAGGGCGCGAACGGGAGTAAGGTGCAGGGTCATGGTCAAGGTCAGGTTGTAGGGTTGCCGTATGGTATACCAGCCTGGTGCAGGAATTGGCTTAATTGCCCGCGCAGGTTATAAAAAGTCCTGGTCGTCGACCGGGATCCGCGCTGACATTGATAGCGAATTGATAATAAATGACAATTTGCGTCTGATCTGGCGCATAATGACAGGCAGCGCAGACAGCACGGTGCGGTGTATCGGCGTGATAAAAATCAGCTCGATTCAATGAGGTCATCATGGACATCAGTTTTCCAAATCTAGTCATGCCCAAGGTCACCGCCATGGGCACCATATCGTTTCAGACGCTGGTCGACGGTGAATACCTGTGGTGCGAAATTTCCTGTGAAGCGTTGCGTGACCATTTCGGCGCGATTTCCATGAATGGCGACGACCTGCTGTATACCTTTCATATGTCCAAAGTGGAGATACTGGAAAAGGCACGTTATTTTCTTGAGGCCAATGGCGGTCGACCGGTGCTGCTCATGGTGACCCATTTCAGGTAATCGAATCGGCTATACAATAATAAAATGACACGAACCGGTTTAAATTTCCTTAAATTGCGTCAGGGCAGACCGAGGTGACGTCGTAAACCTACTATAATACTGCCTGTTTCCCGGGCTTGGATGGCGCCTGCCGGTGTTTCAATGGCACCTGGTTCGCGTGACAAGAACCACCCGACCTGAGAATTCAGTTTCAAGATCATTTCAAAATAAATTTCAGAACTTAACATGTCCATTTCCACCACCTTAGAAATTGTTGCTGAACTGCGTGCCGGTCGTATGGTTATTCTGGTTGATGAGGAAGACCGTGAAAACGAAGGTGATCTGGTCATGGCGGCCGAGTTTGTGACGCCTGAAGCGATTAATTTCATGGCGAAATACGGTCGTGGTCTGGTCTGTCTGACGCTGACTGCAGAACGTTGTGAACAACTGCAGCTGCCCATGATGACCACCCGCAACGGCACGGCATACGGTACCAACTTTACCGTGTCGATTGAGGCGGCCGTCGGCGTAACCACCGGCATTTCTGCAGCGGACAGGGCACGTACCATTCAGATTGCCTCGAATCCGGCGTACGGGGCCGCCGACATCGTGCAACCCGGGCATATTTTCCCGATCCGCGCCCAGAAAGGCGGCGTTCTGATGCGGGCAGGGCATACCGAGGCGGGTTGCGATTTCGCTGAGCTGGCCGGGTTGACGCCGTCGGCGGCAATATGTGAAATCATGAAGGACGACGGGAGCATGGCACGACTGCCGGACCTGATCGAATTCAGCAAACAGCACAACATAAAAATTGGCACGATCGCCGACCTGATTCACTACCGCAGCCAGACAGAGTGTTTTGTTGAGCGTGTGGCCGAGCGTGACATGACGACGGCGCATGGCAAGTTCAAAGCCATCGCGTACCGCGATAAACCCAGCGGTTCGGCTCATCTGGCACTGGTGCACGGTACCATTTCCGCACAAAATGTCGCGCTGGTGCGCGTGCATCAGCCGGTTTCCCTGCTCGATCTGCTGGAAAGCGCCGTAACGACGCATTCGTGGAATATGGCCTCGGCCATGCGTGCGATACAGGAAGCCCCGAACGGGGTGCTGGTGTTGCTGAACTGTGAAGAGTCCGCAGACCAGTTCTTCACGCAGTTCTCGTCACTGTCGACACCGCAGCTCAAGCCACAGGGACGCGCGGCAAGCATGGATTTGCGAACCTACGGGATTGGAGCGCAGATACTGAAAGATGTTGGCGTGGCCAAAATGAAACTGCTGGCCAGTCCGCGAAAAATGCCATCGATGACAGGTTTCAATCTGGAGGTCGTCGGTTATCAGGATAAACCGGCAGACTGATCCACTTTTTTTAAATGGCTAGGCGTTTATCAACCCGGGAAAGAAAAAAATGACAGTTGGCGCATATGAAATGAATTTAGATGGGGCTGGCGTGCGCGTCGGCATCGTTCAGGCACGTTTTAATGCCGATATCGGCGAAGCCCTGCTGGCCGCCTGCCTGGCGGAATTGAAAGAGCTCGGCATACTCGGCGAAGACATATTGCATGTGACTGTGCCGGGGGCACTGGAAATTCCACTGGCGTTGCAGAAACTTGCTGAGACCCAGCAGTTTGATGCGCTCATCGCACTGGGTGCGGTGATTCGTGGCGAGACCTACCATTTTGAACTGGTGTCAAATGAATCGGGTGCCGGAATTACGCGCATCGGTCTGGATTACGGCATACCCATTGCGAATGCGGTCTTAACGACAGAAAACGATGAGCAGGCCGAAGCGCGCATGCACGAAAAAGGGCGCGATGCAGCGCGGGTTGCCGTTGAAATGGCGAACCTGGTGCTGGCACTCGAAGAACTGGCAGAAACCGCCAAAGATGTTAACTTCGACACCTGATTCGATCTGAGCCGGCAAAACCTGCGAAATAATCAGAAAACAGCAAGATCAACAAATAAAGTCAATGAATACAAAATCTCAGCACGCCAATCCCAGTAAAAGTCGTTCGCCGCGTCATCGCGCCCGCGAATTTGCCCTGCAGGGAATTTACCAGTGGTTATTGAATCATGAAGACGTGGGTGTGATCGAAGCGCATATCAGTCAGGCTCACGGATTCGAAAAGGCTGACAAAGAGCATTTTGACGCGTTAATCTACGGCAGCATCAGGGAGGTGGTAATGCTGCGAAACAGTATTGCCCCTTTGCTGGACCGCCCGATTACCGAACTGTCGCCTGTTGAACACGCTGCGTTATTAATCGGCGCCTATGAATTGAAGAATCATCCTGAAATTCCGTACCGCGTCGTCATTAATGAAGCCGTCGAACTCACGAAATCGTTTGGCGGCATTGATGGCCACAAATACGTGAATGGCGTACTCGACAAACTGTCCAATCAGCTGCGTCAGGTGGAAATCAGGTCAGGCAAGTGAGCCAGTCAGTAACTGCATCGCGTTTCAGAAAAAAACGGCACAATGTGCCGTTTTTTTATCAGATGCAAGGCGCGCTCAGATCGCCGCCAAGTGTTCGATGCCGGTCTGCTTGTCGCCCGACTTGATCAATTCAGGGCGTGCCGTGGTCAATGCGGGCGCACTCACGGTGGTAATCGTCGGCACGGATTTGCCGTTTGCGACATCTTTCAGGCGATTATATTCGGCCAGCACCTTATTGCCGTAGCCGCCGTCAGTATCATTGGTGGCAGCGCCAACGTATAATTTCAAGCCGGCTTCGACCGAACCACCACGGGTGACATATTCTTTTAAAATCTGCGCACCAACGCGAATGTTGGCAACCGGATTTAAAGCGGCTTTAACGCCACCGACATCGTCGAACTTTTCCTGGTGCACTTTTGACATGACCTGCATGAGGCCCTGCGCGCCAACCGGACTTTCCGCAAAAGGATTGAAGCCGGATTCAATCGCCATCACCGACAGGATCAGCAGGGGGTCCAGTTTGATTTCTTTGGCAGTCAGATACGCGGCTGATACCAGCATATTGGTTGCATCATTGGACACATGGTATCGTTTGGACAGCCAGTTGGTCACGGACTGCTGTTGCTTGGCATTGCCGAGCAGACGGGTTTCCTCTATGGTGGCTTCGTGGTTCGCTGCCGTGTCAGTGGCAATGGTCGCTAACGAAGTCGGTGCTGTCGCGGTTGCGGTATCGTCGACATCTTCTTTGAAGAAGGGCGAAAAGGACTGGAACTGATCGTTCAGTTCCGGTTTTAAAAACATGGTGCCCAGTACCACCAGAGCGGCTATGCCTGATACCATCATGGTATGGTGCAGCACTTTGAGGACGGTGTAACGTTTTTCGGAAGCGATAATTCGTAATGGAATACTCGGTTCGCTGTAACTTGGTTCTAAATTAAACATCTGATGAAGCATACTTTTCTCCTGAAATGTCGCTTTGCTTACGCACCGCTGAATTACACGGGTGGTAAATAAGGCGAGTCAGATACATCATCTGGTGCTGCAATTCATACGCTTGTAGCCATTTACTTTTGAGTAGCCACCAATTGACGCAAAGGCGAAATCAGTAATCTAAAGCCAAATGTATCCAGATGCCGGAGTTGTCTGGTGTAAGCTGATAAATTAGCCTAACATCTTGCACTGTACTAAATAGTGGCAAACAACTTGTCGGGGGAGTCGGTTTTGAAATGGTGACGCAACCGGCTGGTACTGCAACCATCCAAACTGCCTGATGGAATCCCGAAATAAAAATTAGTTCTTTTTTAACACTGGCGATTAAGTCCGAACTAGTTCTTGATGGGGCGAATTGTAGGGGCGTGTTTATATCAAGTCAATACTATCAAAATCAATTATCATAACTTATAAATCTTATTTTTTTGTTGCATTGCAGTAATTTTCAATTAAATCAGGTACTTACTAGTATTTTTTGACTGGGTAATTTAACTTTGGAAAAATTAATAATCTTATGAAATATCTCGATCTACGTGATTTTATTGCCAAATTAAAAACAAATGGTGATTTAAAGGAGATCAATACCCCCATTTCCCCTCAACTGGAGATGACCGAAGTCTGTGACCGGACCCTGCGCGCCGAGGGGCCGGCACTATTATTTAACCGTCCTACGGGGCATACCATGCCTGTCCTGGGCAATCTGTTCGGTACCACCCAGCGCGTTGCCATGGGAATGGGCGCCAGCGATATCAGCGAACTTCGGAAAATTGGTCAGGTCCTGGCGAGTTTAAAGGAGCCTGAGCCGCCGAAAGGATTTAAAGACATGCTGGGACTGGGCGGGCTGGTGAAAGCCGTGTGGGACATGACCCCCAAAGAGGTACGCAGCGCACCGTGTCAATCCATCGTTTGGGAGGGCGACCAGGTGGACCTCGGTCGGTTACCGATACAATTGTGCTGGCCGGGCGATATTGCGCCATTAATTACATGGGGGCTGGTTATTACGAAAGGTCCTTTCAAAAAAAGACAGAATTTGGGAATTTATCGTCAACAGGTGTTGGCGAAAAATAAAGTTATCATGCGCTGGCTGGCGCATCGGGGCGGTGCGCTGGATTTTCGTGAACACGGGATCGTGAATAAAGGTCAACCTTATCCGGTTTGCGTCGCGCTGGGTGCCGACCCTGCCACTATATTAGGGGCCGTCACGCCAGTACCGGACAGTTTGTCCGAATATCAGTTTGCCGGACTATTGCGCGGCAGTAAAACCGAACTGGTCAAGGCGTTAGGCAGTGAGTTACGTGTTCCTGCGTCGGCCGAAATCATTTTGGAAGGCCACATATACCCGGATGCCGGGCATCCGAGTGGCTATGAACACGCTCTGGAAGGGCCGTTCGGTGACCATACCGGCTACTATAATGAGCAGGATTATTTTCCGGTCTTCACCATCGACCGGATCACAATGCGGGAAAATCCCATTTACCATTCGACGTATACCGGCAAGCCACCCGATGAACCGGCCGTGCTGGGTGTTGCGCTGAATGAAGTCTTTGTGCCGTTATTACAAAAGCAATTCAGTGAAATCACCGATTTCTATTTACCGCCCGAAGGCTGCAGTTATCGCATGGCGGTGGTTCAGATCAAAAAATCGTATGCAGGTCATGCCAAGCGCGTGATGTTTGGCGTCTGGAGTTTTCTGCGCCAGTTCATGTATACCAAATTCATTATTGTCGTCGACGAGGACGTTAATATCCGCGACTGGAAAGAGGTGATGTGGGCCATTACCACCCGGGTGGATCCGTTGCGTGATACCACTCTGATTGACAATACCCCGATCGATTACCTCGATTTTGCATCGCCGGTCAGTGGACTTGGAAGCAAAATGGGGCTGGATGCGACGCACAAATGGCCGGGCGAAACGAATCGTGAATGGGGAAAAGTGATATCGATGTCGCCCGAGATCAAAAAACGCATCGACGGAATCTGGCAGGAGCTAGGTTTATGAGCGCAATTAACGTATAATTCGGCTTGGCGGGTCCCTGCGCATTGCGGTGTGACCAATCTGGTCAGGTCGGGAACGAAGCAGCCACAGTCATTTCCCGTAAGTGCCGCAGATCAGGCTCGCCAACTTCGCTTTCTTCCACACCGTCACCACGCACCAGGCCCCCGAACGGGTTGGCAACAGATTGCAACGTTTCCAACAGTCTGACCCGAACGGGTTACGCGCGCGATGCCGGGTCCGGTATGCCCGCCACATACGTCAATTTTGCTGATTTTTTAAGCAGATAGGCACCACACAGCATGCCTGACAAACTTAAAAACACCACGTAGTAAGATGCCGCGAGCGGATTAATCTTGTTAACGATGCCCAAAAAAAGCGGAGTAAAACCACCAAAAACGGCATACGACAGGTTATAGGAAAACGAAATTCCGCTGAACCGGATTTTCGCC
>CAITOF010000104.1 GCA_903893945.1 uncultured Oxalobacteraceae bacterium
CCGCGATACCGGACCAACCGGAAGTGCATTTACGGCCCAACAAGCTGGTAGCCTATAAAACGGTGGCCAGTGTGATGGCCGCCGCGCAGCGTAATAATGTGACCAAAATCGGTATGGTCGGTAATGAACAGTTCGTTGACTAGTCATTGAACGACACACATTAAGTGATAACCGAGTGGGCAAACCAGGTGCGCTGATTATGATGATGGTTGATTGGTTCACGATTGCCGGAAAAGTTAAGCAGCAGGACAGTAGCATCTCAAGTTATTCAGGTATGACCCACAGATCGCCATTTGCTTGCTGCGTGACTATCAAATGAAAATCGGCAGGATTATCCTGCCGATTTTTTCGTATGTAATTTCATATGATTTGTTGAGAACTGGTTTCTGAATTTTTGTGTAAGCTTTTGTGTAAACTTTTGTGTGAATTTTTGTGTGAATTTTTGTGTGAATTTTTGTGTGAATTTTTGTGTGTTAACTTCTTTTAAAGAGTAAAAGAAATGATCAAATTTCGATATGCCCGTTTTGGAGTGCTCGTCGCTGCCCTGGGTCTGACCGCAGTCGGAAACATGACTCCTGTTTCTGTATTTGCCCAGGCAACTGAAACAGTGAAAGCGTCAATTGGCGCTTTGTTGCATGAAGCAAGCGATCTGGCCAAAGCCAAGAAATTTAAAGATGCACTGGCCAAATTGCACGATGCAGATAACGTTGCCGGTAAAACCGCTTACGAAAGTTATGTCATCGAGAGCACTCGCGGTTCCTATGCAATGGCGGCCGGCGATAAAGATACGGCAGTGAAAGCCTATGAAGCGGTCGTGAGTTCAGGCCGACTGGGCGGTGCGCAAAAATTGGCCATGTATGAAGCCCTGGGCGACACCTACTACAGCATGAATAATCTGCCCAAAGCGTCAACCTGGTTTAACCGTTACCTGTCTGAAGGCGGTGAAGATCCGAAAATCAAGCAGATGATGATGCAGATTTCATTCCAGAACGGTGATTGCGCCAAAGTGTCGAAAGACCTTTCAGCGAACGTGAAAGCCCAGGAAAAGGCCGGTCAGACCCCGGCCGAGAGTGATCTGGACATGCTGGCCATTTGCGTGAAGAATGACAAGAGTGCTTACCTGTTGGCGATTGAGAAATTAACGACTTATTATCCGAAAAAAGAAAACTGGAAGAATTTGATGAGTCTGCTGCCGAACAAGAAGGGGTATTCGGAACGGTTGTTACTCGACAGCTATCGCCTGAAACAGGAAATTGGTCAACTGACCACGCTGGATGACTACATGGAAATGTCTCAGCTGGCCTTGCAGGTTGGACTGCCGGCCGAAGCACAGAAAATCATAGACCAGGGCTATAAAGTGGGCGTATTCGGTGTGGGCCCTGAAGCTGCGCGCCATAAACGTCTGAAAGACCTGGCTGCCAAAAATGCGGCAGCTGACCTGAAAGCGTTACCCCAGACCGAGGCAGATGCCAACAGTGCAAAAGAGGGCACCGGTCTGGTTAATCTGGGTTTCGCGTATATCACGGCGGGTCAATATCAAAAGGGAATTGACCTGATGCAGCAGGGTATCACTAAAGGTGATCTGAATCATCCGGATGATGCCAAGTTACACTTGGGCATAGGGTTGATCTGGGCCGGTAAAAAGGCGGATGCAGTGAAACTGCTCAGGACAGTGCAAGGCGCTGACGGTACGGCCGATCTGGCGCGTTACTGGATTATTCAGGCCAATCATCCAGTGGGTAAATAAAACCTGCGATTGTCTGGATCTGATAGGTCCGCAAAAAATTGTACAAGAAGAACACACTTCTTTTACGGAGAAAATCGGTAGGCAATCCTACCGATTTTTGTATTAATTTTTAATGAAGAGTTAGCCATGTCAACTATGAGAAATGCAAAATTGGGTGCGATTGCACTGGCCATCGGACTGCTGGGCGTAGCTGCCATGCCCTGGTCGGTTGCTGCGGACACGCAAAAAGCCGAAACAGGCGCACCGGCCGAAACATTGCGGCCTGAAATTCAAAGACCGCTGGTTGAAGCCCAGGCGCTGGCTGAAGCAAAAAATTACAAGGATGCGATAGCAAAAATAGCCGAAACCGACAAGGTTGACAGTAAAACGCCGTATGAAATTTTCGCCGTTGAGCGCACTCGCGGGGAATACTATCTGAAGGTGGATGATAAAGTTAATGCAGCCAAATCATTTGAGGCTGTGTCGGCGGCCAATTATTTGAAACCCGCAGATCAGGTTAATCTGGATCTGGTCATTGCCAGAATTTATTTTCAGGCATCAAATTATCCAGCCACGATATCGTGGGTGCAGCGTTATTTGAAAGAGGGTGGCGGCGATCCAAATTCGAAAGACATCTTAAATAAAGCCTATTTTCTGAACAAAGAATATGCTGAAGCCTATAAAGGATTTAGCGCAGCCGTTTCCGAGACGATTGCTGCCGGGCGTGCGCCGGACGAACAGAGCCTGCAGATTATTTTGAACTGCACGAGTCTCCTGAATGATACTGAGGGTGCCCTAAGAGCGGTTGAACAACTGAACAGTTACTATCCGTCGACAAAAAACTGGGTTTATCTGGTCGGTCAGGTTCATTCGAAAGCAGGGTTCTCGGAACGTCTGTATCTGGATATACTGCGGCTGAAATTTGAGCTGGCGTTGATGAACACGGCGGCAGATTATGTTGATATGGCAGACACGGCAACACGCTTCGGTTTTCCTGCGGAAGCCAAGAAAGTGCTTGATCAGGGTTTTGCCAGCGGTGTGCTTGACAAGGGTGCGGATGCCAGGAAAAACGCAGCTTTGCTCGATGCGGCCAACAAGCGGGCCGCTGACGACCTGAAGACCATGCAGCAGGGTGAGGCGAGTGCGGCCAAGAGCAAAGACGGTACCGGCCTTGTGAATCTGGGCTTTGCGTATGCGACTACCGGTCAATTCGACAAGGGCGCCAGCCTGATTGAAGAGGGTATCAGCAAGGGTGGTCTGAGCCGGCTTGAGGAAGCCAAATTGCATTTGGGTATCGTGTATTACTGGTCAGGGAAAAAGGACAAGGCCATTGCACAACTGCGTACTGTTGAAGGTCGTGATGGTACGGCTGATCTGGCACGCTATTGGATCATGCAGATTAATCATCCGATCGCGAAATAGTCGACCTTCACAAAAAAAGCAGCCCAGGCTGCTTTTTTTCATCCGGGCACACACGTAAGTCTGAAGGTGCCGGCTCAGGCGGTCCGGAGATCAGCGATCCGGGGTGGCCTGATAAACCCCGGCAGGCTGGATTGCCCGGTTACATGAAAGTGCTCTTTGGCCTACAATACACCTTCACGCAGATCACTCCACCTATTTCCAGGATGTCAGTATGGCCGTTAATTTTCCGCTCCCGATTCCTTCACAACTCCTGCCGGTTCCCGGCATTCAACTCGGTTTTGCGCAAGCCGGCATACGTAAGGCCGATCGGAAAGACCTGCTGGTCATGGCGCTGGCACCGACCGCCACCGTGGCCGGGGTCTTCACCCTGAACCGGTTTTGTGCTGCGCCAGTCCAGGTCGCCAAAGCACATCTGGCGTCGGCGGCATTGATTTCGGGAATGCCGATCCGCGCACTGGTGATCAACACCGGTAATGCGAACGCCGGCACCGGTCTGCCCGGCCTGGTCGCTGCCAATTCGACCTGCAGCGCACTCGCGACATTATTGAATTGCGAAGATTCCCAGATATTGCCGTTTTCAACCGGCGTGATTCTGGAACCGCTTCCCGTTGAACGACTGATTGCCGGTTTGCCTGCCGCCATTGAGAATTTAAGCGAGGACAACTGGTATAGCGCAGCCGAAGCGATCATGACCACGGATACCCAGCCTAAAGCGGCGTCGCGCCAGGTTCAGATTGGATCCCATACGGTCACCTTGACCGGTATCAGCAAAGGTGCCGGCATGATTATGCCCAACATGGCCACCATGCTCGGTTTTATTGCGATGAACGTCAAGGTGTCCCAGCCGGTACTCGACACGATGATCAGACAGGTGGCCGAGCTGTCGTTTAACTGTATTTCGATTGATGGCGATACGTCGACCAACGACGCCTTTATGCTGATCGCAACGGGCGCATCGGACTGCGAAATCAGCGATACCGAGTCGTCGGACTATGCGGCATTAGTGGGCGCGTTATCAAGTTTGTCGCAGGAGCTGGCCAAGATGATTGTGCGTGATGGCGAAGGCGCGACCAAGTTCATGACCATTCAGGTAGAACAGGGTGCCAGCATTCCGGAGTGTCGGCAGGTTGCGTATTCGATTGCGAATTCGCCGCTGGTGAAAACCGCCTTTTTTGCCTCGGATCCGAATCTTGGGCGACTGCTGATGGCGATCGGCAAAGCGGGCATAGCCGATCTGGATACAGGCATGATAGACGTTTACCTGGACGATGTCTGGGTCGTCAAGCACGGTGGCCGACATCCTGATTATCAGGAGAGTGACGGCCAGCGGGTCATGCAGCAGAATGAAATCCTGACGCGGGTTGTTCTGGCCCGCGGTGACGCCAGTGCCAAAGTGTGGACCTGCGATTTTTCGCACGACTACGTGTCGATAAACGCAGACTACCGTTCCTGAGGGACAGGTAACAGCAAGCTGTTTTAACTGCCGAGTGAAGTAGCCATGGATAATCTAGACCATTTTATACGTCGTGCGGAAGTTTTGATTGATCGTGTCGAGGCATTGCTGCCGCCGGTTTCGCAGCAACCCGATTGGGAAATGTCATCGGCCTTCATCTGGCGCAAACGGAGCGGGCGCGGCTATCTTCATGCCGTGCGCCATATTGCATCGGTCAGGTTTGATGATTTGCATCAGATTTCCCCGCAAAAAAAGCAGATAGAACAGAACACACGCCAGTTCGTTACCGGAAAGCCGGCCAACAACGTGCTGCTGACCGGTGCGCGCGGTACAGGAAAGTCCTCGTTGATCAAGGCCTGTTTGAACCAGTTTGTTGACCAGGGTTTGCGCCTGATTGAAGTGGACAAGAATGATCTGGTTGATCTGGTCGAAATTGTCGAGCTGATTGCTGACCGGAATGAAAAATTCATTATTTTTTGCGATGATTTGTCCTTTGAAGAGGGAGAGCGTGGCTACAAGGCATTAAAAGTCGCGTTGGATGGCAGTATCTCTGCGCAATCCGGTAATGTCCTGATTTATGCAACGTCAAATCGCCGCCATCTGGTTCCGGAACAGCAATCCGATAACGCGGGATATCATCGCGCTGACGATGGTGATCTGCATCCGGGTGAAACCGTCGAAGAAAAGATATCTCTGTCAGAGCGGTTTGGACTGTGGCTTTCATTTTATCCCTTTAAACAGGACGATTATCTCGATATTGTCGCGTATTGGTTAGGCAAGTTGGGTTGCACTGCAAGTCAGATTGAGGCATCGCGCGCCGATGCGTTGCGCTTTGCCCTGTTAAGGGGTTCCCGATCCGGTCGCGTGGCGAATCAGTTTGCGCGCGCCTATATGGGTGAATTGTTGAGTGATGCCAGAGGTGGCGATGAACTCTGAGGCCCCGATCGATGTAGCGGTCGGTATTCTGATACAGCCCGGTGGTAATGTATTAATGGCGCGTCGCCCCGGGGGTAAGCCGTACGCTGGTTACTGGGAATTTCCTGGTGGTAAAGTGGAACCGGATGAATCCATTTTGTCTGCACTGGTGCGCGAATTCAGGGAAGAGCTGGGCGTGGAGCTGGACCGGCAACAGTGTCAACCCTGGTGCTGTTGCGATCATGTTTATCCGCATGCCCATGTTCGACTGCATTTTTACCTGTGCCGCGCCTGGACCGGTGTAATACGTGGACTGGAAGGTCAGCAAATCGCCTGGCAGGGTAGCCAACTGGACGTCGGGCCGGTTTTGCCTGCAACGATTCCTCTGCTTGACGGGTTGATGATCGCCGTTGCTCAGGGATAAAAAATCGCCACAACATAATCGGTCGCCTTGACCTTGTCAGCGACAAAGTAGAGTTTTACGGCCTGCTCCTGACCGGGTTGAAAGCCGGCCAGCACGTCCTGCGGCGTAGGCAGATATTCCGATGGAGTAAATACCCGGCGCAGCACAACCTGCTTTTTGGGGTCTTTTAATGTCAATTCAATATGTGGCCAGGCTTGTGGCAGGGAGGCATGGTTACGCAGCAACAGGCCAAATTCAAACGTATTTTCTCGGGGCAGTGTATGCAACTCATCGGCTTCATAGCTGATCGCATCCAGCTGGGCCGGCAATTTGATCTGGCAGCGGGCCAGTTTGCACAGGGTAGTGAGCGTGTCCTTGCTCGCTGGCAGGGACACCGCGATCAAATCACGGAATTGATAGGTCAGCTGAGCGGCCAGCGCGATCAGCAGTAACATTGCTCCGATCGAAAACAGCCATCGCAGCCGTTCCCTGATTTTTGCCTGACGTATGAATGTAATCTGTTCCATATCGTCCTGGTCATCAGCGTCGTGCTGCTCGTCAGTTTCCTGCCGGTCGTCGTCATCGTCGACAGTCAATGATGCCGGGACAGCGTCCTTCGGCGGCGCTGTCAGATCGGATTCATCGAACTCCTCGTACGGTTGCAGCACATTGATTTCTTCAATAGTTTCGCCGAGTGCACTATCGATTCTGTGTTCAATTTCAGATTCATTGTTAAACAGGGAATGGATATCGTGTTCAAACCCGGTTTTTGACGGTTGCTGCCCGGACGTTTCGAGCAACTCTGCTGGCGCGGGCAATTCCGGCTGGTGGTCCAAAGCGGTTGTGGCCGGCGTCTGAGATTCGTCCCGCTTCGGCGCTTCGTTACCGGTTGTATCAGGCCCGGTTTTTTTGCCGCCCATGTTGAACAGGTCAAAATCGAGTTCGTCTGCTGTTGCGGGCACAGGTTGAATCGCAATAAATTCAGGCGAGGGCTGAACAACCGGATTGTCATCGCCCGCGTATCGGCTCGCAGGGTTGGGCGGATTGATCCTGACGGTCGACGTGCTGGCGGGTGTGGGTGCCAGATGTTCTATGCCGTTAAATACCTGGTGGCAGATCCCGCACCGAACCAGACCGGACTGGAGTTTGAGCTGGTCGTTGGCGACCTTAAAGGTCGTTTTGCAATGGGGGCATTTGGTGGCTAACAGCATAGCTTGCACGTGTCAGGGCGTACGTTGACCATGCAGGGCCACCCACCCATCGCGCTCCTGCCATACCGACAGAGCAAGGTAAGGTGCATAGGAAGCAATCACATCATCGGCCTGTCGCAGCAAGACGCCCGACAGGACAAGATGCCCGCCCTTGGCGATTTTCTCCGACAGCATCGGCGCCATCAGCTTTAACGGGTTGGCCAGAATATTCGCAACGACCACATCGAAGCACGCGGTGACCAATTTATTCGGCAGGCAGAAATCGATCGCGCAATGATTTCGTGTGGCATTGAATTCGGCTGAACTGACGGCCTGAGGATCAATATCGACACCTTCGACGTGTCCTGCGCCCAGCTTGTGGGCAACAATTGCCAGGATGCCGGAGCCGCAGCCGTAATCGAGTACCGATTTATTGGCGGGCGGATGCTGCTCCAGCCATTCCATGCAGAGTCGGGTTGTCGGATGGCTGCCGGTTCCAAAGGCCAGGCCGGGGTCCAGTTCCAGGATGATAGCCTCCGGATCGGGTGCGGCATGCCAGCTTGGCACGACCCAAATTCGCTCACCGATTAGCATGGGCTCAAATTGCGATTGAGTCAGCCGGACCCAGTCCTGGTCGGCAACTGGGCGCAGCGTATGTTTCGGCGCAGGCATGTGACAGTGCGCGGCTGCAATGTCGACCAGCTCGGCGTGATTGGAATCGACAGCCGTTAAGGCGACCACCCGACTTTTATCCCAGGCGGTTTCCGTGGGTTCCATTCCGGGTTCACCAAACAGTGGCTGTTCGGCATCGGTTCCTTCGTTTGCGTCTTCAACGGAAACGGAGAGTGCGCCGAACTCCAGCAGGGCATCAGAAAATTGTTCAGCTTTGTCCCGTTCCACGTCGACGACAATTTCGATCCAGCTCATTCCAGGTGTCCTATTTTTTATCGGATTTGGTTGTTGCTTTAGGCAGATCGGGTTTTTCGGCTAATTTATGTTCGAGATAATGAATGTTGGTGCCGCCTTCAATGAAGCGTGCATCGATCATTAATTCGCGATGCAGCGGAATGTTGGTCTGAATCCCCTCGACCACCATTTCGGACAGGGCAATCTGCATGCGCCGAATCGCCTGATCCCGGGTGGCACCGTAGGCGATCACTTTACCTATCATGGAGTCATAGTGGGGCGGCACAAAATAACCGTCATAGGCGTGCGAGTCGACCCGTATGCCAGGGCCGCCGGGTACGTGCCACGAGGTAATTTTTCCGGGTGAGGGAATAAATTTAAAGGGGTCTTCGGCATTGATACGGCATTCAATGGCGTGGCCACGAAAGATGACGTCACGCTGCTTGAATCGCAGGACTTCACCGGCAGCAATATGGATCTGTTCCTGGACTATGTCGATGCCGGTAATCATTTCAGTGACCGGGTGTTCGACCTGAACCCGTGTATTCATTTCAATGAAATAAAATTCGCCGTTTTCGTATAAAAATTCAAACGTACCGGCACCGCGATAGCCCATTTTCCGGCAGGCTTCGGCGCAGCGCTCGCCAACTTTTTCGATTATTTTGCGTGGAATGTCGGGTGCGGGCGCTTCTTCCAGTACCTTCTGGTGACGACGCTGCATCGAGCAGTCGCGTTCGCCCAACCAGATCGCGTTGCCATGGCTGTCCGACAGCACCTGAATTTCCACGTGGCGCGGATTTTCAAGAAATTTTTCCATATACACTTCGGGATTGCCGAACGCGGCGCCTGCTTCCGTTTTGGTCATCGTAACCGCATTTAATAATGCCGCTTCGGTATGCACAACGCGCATTCCCCGTCCACCGCCACCACCGGCGGCCTTGATAATTACCGGATAGCCGACGCGTCGGGCCGTCTGTACGATCTCTTTCGGATCATCGGGCAAGGCGCCATCCGAACCCGGGACGCAGGGTACGCCGGCTTTGATCATGGCCTGTTTGGCCGACACCTTATCGCCCATCAAACGGATTGATTCGGAGCGCGGCCCAATGAAAACAAAGCCTGACTGTTCAACACGTTCCGCAAAATCAGCATTTTCCGATAGAAACCCGTAGCCTGGATGAATGGCCTGCGCGTCAGTGACTTCGGCCGCACTGATAATGGCGGGCATACTTAAATAACTTAATGTGGACGGTGCCGGACCAATGCAGACTGACTCATCGGCCAGTTTGACGTACTTGGCTTCGCGATCTGCCTCCGAATGCACCACGACCGTTTTGATACCCATTTCGCGGCATGCGCGCTGGATGCGTAAGGCAATTTCGCCACGATTGGCAATTAGAATTTTTTCAAACATGATAGTTAGTGACAATCTCAGGATAATGCAGGTTGGTCTACAGTCCGGAACAGGGGACGTCCTTCATAATGCAAATTCGCCGCCGCACGGCCTTATCAGCTGCAGCGGGCGGATTGATTACGCACCGATAATAAACAAAGGTTGACCAAATTCGACTGGCTGCCCGTTTTCAACCAATATTTGTTTCACGACGCCGGTGAAATCCGATTCGATTTCATTCAACAGCTTCATCGCCTCGATAATACAGATCGTTTCGCCTTCCCGAACCGCCGAACCGACTTCGACAAAGGCGGCGCTTCCCGGTGCAGAGGAACGGTAGAAAGTGCCTACCATGGGTGATTTAATGATATGACCAGCGGGAGTGTCATCAACAGGGGCGGCGACAGGCGCGACAGCGGCGGGTGGTTGGACAGGAGGGGCAGCGTGCGAGTAATTGCCAGGCTGTACATTTTGTTGTGGAATATACATCATTTGCTGGGGCTGTTGTGCCGATGCCTTGACGATGCGAACTTTACCTTCGCCCTCGGTCACTTCCAGTTCGGAGATGTCCGATTCGGCGACTAAATCAATCAAAGTTTTTAACTTTCGTAAATCCATTTGGTTCTCCATTGAATTGGATGTTTTCTTGTGAATGGCCGCAATTATATGCTAATTGGCAGAAGATGCGAGATTTTAATCTTTTTGAATTGCAAAATCAATGGCTAAACGGTAACCGTCGGCGCCCAGACCGACTATGGTGCCGAGTGCGATGTCGGATAAAAAGGAATGGTGGCGAAACGCTTCGCGTTGATGCACGTTGGAAATATGCACCTCGATAAACGGAATGGCTGTGCCGGCCAGAGCATCGCGCAATGCGACGCTGGTATGGGTGAATGCACCGGGGTTGATAATGATGAAATCGACATTCTGCTGCTTTGCTTCATGGATCCGATCGATCAGTACCCCTTCATGGTTGCTTTGCAGGCAAGAAAGCCGGGCGCCTGCGGCGGCGGCCTGCTCTGCGGCGGCCTTTTCGATATCTTGCAGGGTGGTTTTGCCATACACATGGGGTTCACGGCTGCCCAGCAAATTCAGGTTGGGACCGTTCAACAGGAGAATGTTTTTTGCCATTGATAAAAGTGGGAAGTGATTAAAACCAACCCGAAAAGGGCCTTGTCAGGGTTTAATGCAAATTGAA
>CAITOF010000105.1 GCA_903893945.1 uncultured Oxalobacteraceae bacterium
AATATTATTTCACACTATGTTTTCGGTGAAATATAATTACAAATTGTTGTTATTAATGATAATATATTTCAATGAATACTGAAAATGTAAAACTGGATGAACTGGATAAACGGATTCTGACTGCGCTGCAGGAGGATGCGACACGCACCAATCAGGAATTGGCAGCGCTGGTTCACGCCTCTGCGCCAACCTGTCTGCGTCGCGTCAAACGATTATCCGAATCCGGTGTCATTGCACGCCAGGTGGCGATCCTGAGCCCGGCCAGCGTGGCCGCGGGATTGACGGCCATTGTAGAAATTACGCTGGATGTCCAGAGCAGTGAACGATGGGTGGAGTTTGAGCTGCTGGTGTCCGGTGAACCCGCGATACAGCAGTGTTACCGTGTATCTCCGGGGCCGGATTTTGTGCTGATTCTGCAGGTCGCCGACATGGCTGCCTACCATGCGCTGGCACACCGGCTGTTTGCCAATCATGCCAATGTACGCAACGTGCGCAGCTTTTTTTCTGTAGTGCGCAGCAAGTTTGACACGCGGATTCCAATTTAGCTGACCGGTGGCGGGTCCGGTCAGCCAGCGACCGCGAACTGACTATCTGGCTTCCGGGTACAGTACCATCTGTACATAATTACCGGTATTCAGATAGCGATTCGCCGCCGCTTTGACATCATCAGCAGTAACCTCATTAATCCGCTGCTCGACGGTCAGGATATCGCCCGGATCAGTCTGGTATAACGTCGCGTCCTGCAAGGCAGTCAGCCAATGTTCATTGGTGCGCATTGCGGTTGCATGGCTTGTTATCCAGTTCTGTTTGACTTTGTTCAGGTCTTCCGCCGTGGGTCCGTCCTGTTTCATTTTTTCAATTTCAGCCAGGGTCGCCGCAATCACTTTATCGACATTGTCCGGACCGCAGGGCAGGCTGACGCTGATGCGGTAATTCTGGTAGGGGATGCGTTCCAGCGCGCCCGACATGCCGCCACCATAAATCAGGGTCAATTTTTCGCGTAGCACGTCGATGATGCGCAGGTTCATGGTTTCGATCAGCGCAAGGAAACGCATGCGTTCCTCTTTTGAGTAGGCAGAGGTCCCGGTAAACATGAATGACACCTGGCTTTTCGGTTCGCTGCCGCTGTGCACTTCATTTTTGACGACGCCGGTGACTGGACGAATGGCCAGGTCATGATAGGTCAGCGCAATGTCGGCGACCGGCAGATTGGCCAGATACGTGGCAATCAGGGGTTTGATCTGGTCAAGTCTGAAGCTGCCCACCAGAATGAATGTCAAGCCTTTTGCACTGGCCAACCGTTCAGAATAAATGCGGCTGGCGTTCTTCAGGTCAACCTGTCTGAAATCATCCGGTTTCGGCACCAGAGCCAGCCTGGGATGATTGTTATAGACAGTTTTTAGCAGGGTATCCGAATAAATCGATTCCGGCTTTGCCATCGTATTTTTTGAGAAATCTTCCATGCGGGCTATATAGGCTGAAAACAGTTCAGGGTCCACGCGTGGCGGTGCAAAGCGCAGGTAGATCGTCTGGAACAGCGACTCGATATCGGCACTGGCGGCATAACCTGAAAAATTCTCCGTGTAGTTGCCCAGCGTCGATTGGAAGGACAGAGATTTCCCTGCCAGAATTTTTTGCAGATCCGTCGGCGTAAATGTCGACAAACCCATGCTGCCTGCCACAGATACGGCGTAGCGGGCATTAAACATGTCGGCATCGCCATACAAAGACTGCCCGCCAAATCGTGTTGCACTCAACAGCACCTGGTCACTTTTGAAATCGGTTGGTTTCAGGATGACCCGGATACCATTCGAAAGCGTCAGTTCGACTGTGCCGAGTGCCGCATTGTCCACTTCAGAAACAATGCTGCCCGCTTTGGGGGGCTGCTCGAGCAGGCTGGCCGGAAGCGCCTTGTCACTGCTGGCGACCACCTTATTTTTTTCTGAGGCATTGACCCAGCTTAGCAACTGCGTACCCTTGGGGATTTTTTCCCCCTGCTTGTCCGATCCCAGATAGACCACCAGTTTGGCGGTTTGGGTCGGTATGTTTTTCCGGGCATACTGATTCGCTTCGTCCAGCGTAATTCCGGGCAGCAGTGCAGTCACATAGTCGTATTCATTGGCAATTCCCGGGATGGATTCCTCGGTCAGGAAATTCCGTATGTATTCCTCCACCAGGCCCGCCGATTCGGACTTGTCACGCTCGTTATACTGGGTTTCATAGCTACGCAGCATGGCTTTTTTGGCGCGCTCGAGTTCGATCTGACTGAAGCCGAACTGGCGCGCCCGTTCATTTTCGTGTATCAGGGCAGCCAGCGCCGGCTGCACACCGGTACGTCCGAGATAGGCCATCGCCGAATAGGATTCGTAGCCACGCACCAATCCTTCCATCTCGGCCGACGCAGCCAGAAACGGTGGCACGGCCTGCTGGGTAAGTTCCTGCAACCGCTGATCCACAATTGATGTGGTCAGATTTTTGATGAGTGTATCGCGATAATCGGCAATGGATCTGTCCTGCTTACCCGGCTGCACCGGATACCGTATCATCACCATGTTATTCGTCGCCTCCTTGTCGGTAATGACAAGTCCGGCCGACCTGGCACTGGCTGGAACCTTCGCGTAGTTTCTCGGCCGTTCGGGCTCCGGATTTTTCATCTGGGCGAAATGCGCTTTAATCATTTCTTCAGCCTGTACCGGGTCTATATCCCCCACGACATACACTGCCATCAAATCGGGGCGGTACCATTCGGCATAAAACCGTTTGATGACGTCGTATTTAAAATGCCGGATGATGTCTTCCTTGCCTATCGGCAGGCGTTCGGCGTACAGCGAGCCGTTGAACAGGGCCGGGTAAAGCTTCTTGTTCATGCGGTCGCCTGCGCCCTTACCCAGACGGGCTTCTTCCAGAATGATGTTTCGCTCGGCATCGATATCGGCGTTATTCATGGTCAGACCCTGCGCCCAATCTTCCAACACCAGCATCCCGGTTTCCAGGTTGCTTTTTTTGCCTTCCGTGACGGTGGTTTCCAAGGGGATGGGCAGAATGTAAACCGTTTCATCAAAACTGGTGTAGGCATTCAGGTCAGCGCCAAATTTGACACCGATCGACTGCAGGTACGAAATCAGTTCGTGCTTTTTAAAATGGCGTGAACCGTTAAACGCCATGTGTTCGACGAAATGCGCCAGACCCTGCTGATCAGCATCTTCCAGTATCGATCCTGCCTTGACGACCAGACGCAACTCGACCCGTTTTTCCGGTTTGCTGTTTTTCTGTATGTAATAAGTCAGTCCATTGTCCAGCCTGCCCACTTTTAATTGCGGGTTGACCGGCAGGGGGTCCGTCAGGTTGACGGAACCGTGCGCCGACCAGCACAGCGCTGCCAGCAGGATGCTGAGCGCGATGTTGCGAATAGAAATTAACGTCATTATGTGTACCCGTCCGGAAATGAGAATTAAATTGGTTACGTTGTTGCAGGCTGATACGAATGACGATACTCGTTGCAGTCAAACGTACCCTGTTTGAGTACGGCCAGTCGCGAATGATAGTCGATTTTGACGAATCCGTTTTTTTCCAGTACCCGCGCTGAAGCAGGATTATTGACACTGACAAACCCGCACAGCTGGTTCAGTTTCCAGTGCGTGTAGGCCAGCGACATCAAATGAGCCGTTGCAGCACTGGCGATTCCCCTGCCTGCATGCTGGCGACCGACCCGGTATCCGACTTCGGCAATGCCTTTTTTCAGGCTGATTTCACGCAGGTTGGCGCGTGCAATGATCTGTCCTTCGTCATCGAGAACCACACAGGCGTGGAACCGGCTTTGCTGTTTTGCGATCAGGTACGCGCGGATGTGGTCCTGTACGGCCGATGCTGAATAAAAGTAGTCGCCACGCGGCGAAATGGTCTGCTCAAACCAGTCGCGGTTCTCCAGTTCGAATTGCAGCAGATTGGCGGCATCACCCAGCTCCAGGTTACGGATGCGCACGCTATGCATTGAGTTCAGGATTTCCTGACCGGACGCTGCCA
>CAITOF010000106.1 GCA_903893945.1 uncultured Oxalobacteraceae bacterium
ATTTTCCTTTATTAACCAGGTGCCTGAAGTTTACTAGCAAACCGCCCGAAATAGACTGCGCTTTGATGGTATATCCGTGTCGTTGTGCTGCAAGCCATGAGCCGTTTTGACCTGACGGGGGCACAGCAAGCCAGCCACGTGCGAGAAACGCAACAGGTGGCAACGTAATTTTAAACCAAGTGTTCTGGTAAAATGCATCTTTTCATGGCTAACTGGCGCCTTATTCAGGTTATTTGGCAATAATCCGTCGAACGTCCGCGTTTCATCATCGAACTTGTGATTTTGATACTCTATTATTATTTTTTCTAATCAGCTAAGATGAATCAATCACAGACGACGTATCGATGAATGGGTTGATCCAATCTGATGGATTCGAAGCAGGCGTTCCACACGATGTTCAGCCGTTTTCAATCTGGTCCGTTGTATCTGAATAACCAGATATCACTATTTTTGCACCGTTAACACCGATGATAATTTCAACGCAATCTGTTCTAGCCGCACAATCTGACCTGCCCGGTTTACCCGGCGACGAATGGGTGCAATTTCTTGACGATGACACCAGCGATTCCGACCTTGCCAACGTCAAGCCATGGAAAGTTCTTGTTACCGACGATGACCAGACCGTGCACGATTCAACGGTGCTCGCCCTGACTGGCGTCACCATTCAGGGCCGACCGATCAACCTGCTGCACGCGTACTCCGCAAGGGAAGGGCGAGAACAACTGGTCGCCAATCCGGAAACCTCGGTCATTCTGCTGGATGTTGTCATGGAAACGGTGGATGCCGGCTTACGCCTGGTGGATTGCATACGCGGCGAATTAAACCGTCCCGACCTTCGCATTGTGATTCGGTCCGGACAGCCCGGTCATTTTAATACGTCCCATGAACCGTATCGCACATTTGTCGATGCCTTCACGATCAAATCCCAAATCACCCGGGCTGCATTGATCGACGTCCTTGAAGAAATGCTCGCGCCTCCACTGCCGGCATAAACCATCGCGGTTTGCCTGTCAGGCATTCTGGCAATAATCATCCAGTATTCGCTGAAACCGCTCATCGAGCGGCGCAGTCAGACTTACCGGTAATGCACACAGCGTCTGGAAATGGCCCAGATAATGTTCACGGACATCACGATGCTTCATTACCGACTGCAGATCCCTGACCTGCAACTGCAAACGCTGCGGTGCCAACTCGACCGGGCTCGGCAATCCCCTTAACAGCTCCACGCGCAACAATTTCTCCTCCAGCAGGGCCATATTTGATGCCGCCGCGTTTGTATCCGGACCGCGCCTGGATTTGAACGAGGCGAGCGCCGCATCAAAGCGTTGTGCCAATTGTCTGGCCAGATCGCCGTTCAACCATGCCGATTTGACGCCGATCAGGTCGTTCCATTCCTGTTGCCAGAAGTCGGCCTGCCGGCCTGTATCCGTCTCGTCGACCCAGGTCGTCGCGCAACAGGCCGATTCTATGCGCTGACATAGCCGGATTCTGGCCCGAAAATTGGTGACGTCATGCTGCTTTTCAGCGTCGAGCAGCGCGTTAAACTGTTTTTCCAGAATGGCCAGTGCCGCACTGAATCGCGCTTCCAACCCCTGTTGTCGTTCCTGACCCGCTAGATTACGCCAGGTCTGTTTAGCCTGCCTGATCACTGCGAGCAACTCGGTACTTGAACTGAACCGTCCATTTTCAATACTTTCACAACAGGCCACTTTGGCCGACTGGTTTTCCAGCTTCTGGCGCTTTTGCTGGTCGGCATGTGACTGACGTACTGCAAAGATCGCATCACAGGCCGTGCGAAATTCGAGCCATAACGCCTGCTCCTCCCTGCGCTCCAAACTCAGGGTGGCCGCTGCCTGTTTCCACTGCTGCTGAATCTGTTTAAGCTGGTCGATTGCATGACGGTCCGCCGGTTTGATAAGGCCAACCCGTTGTATCAATCGACGGCGCTGTTCCATGGATTGGGCCCGCAGCGCACGGAGCGGTTCGTTCAACTGTGCTATTTTCTGGCTGAATTCGGCGTCCAGCCGGGTCTTCAGCTTGCGGTCTATCGTGCCGATCGCGCGCCACTCAGTTTTTACCCGGTCTATGCGGGTCTGGTACGCTTTCCAGTCCGGCGTCTGACCTTCAGCACCGGCAATAAACGAATCCAAACCGGCCAGCAGCGCTGACGCCAACTGAAAATTATCAGCACGGTTTTGAGACTGCTGCCGAAAATACGCATCAGCAACCTGGTACGCGCGGCCGCATGCTCCATCAAACCGCTCCCACTGCGCCCTCGGCGCGGCGCCGCTGGTTCGATCCAGTTCTTTCCACCGGGCTCTCAGGCCGCCGACCTGTTTCGCCATTTCGGGCGGCGCCAAACCTGCCTGCAACAGACCCGCCGCCACATTGATCATTTCTTCACGTGACACATTGCCACCCCACTTTGCCCAGTCCAGCAGACGACTTAATTCGACGCGCAAAGTTTGCAGGTGGGTTGCCAAGGCACCGGACATCCGGACGCCAGTCTGGCGCAGCGCTTTATCAATATCCAGTGCCTGGTGCAGATTGCCATTCTCCAGAGCCGCGTCCAGTTCATTTACCAGCGCTTGCATATCAACAGGCACAAGCCTGGCTGGATTGGACGATCCCGGTGCTGATTCCGGTTCTGGTTCTGGTTCCGATCCCGGTCCAGGTTCCGGTGCTGGTTCCGGTTCGAGCTCGGACACCGGTGCCGTAGCCGCTGCCGGCGGCATAAGGTCGGCACCTGGCAGGTATGGCGGCTGTTCCTGCACCGACCACGCTGAACGCTGTGCCTGCGCCTGAACCAGACTGTCATCGAGTTGCAGCAGCAGGTTGCGGGGCACACTCTCAATCAGCCGATCGGCATGCAGCTCGTTCACCTGCTGTTCACAGTCGGCCAGCAACCGCTGCATGTCCTGCACAGGATCAGTCGATTCGGTCAGCGAAAGCAGCGTCGATATCACCTGCATCACCTGGCGCTGCAGCTCAAGCTGCCGGTGCAGTCGATGTTCCAGCTCGGCTTTGATTGCCAGCAGAGCGGCTCCGGAATGCCCCAGACTGAGCCGCTCCTTATCCCAGGACGAAACCTGGTTGGTCAGCAGATGCGGTAATTGCAGCAACTGCTGGCCGTGTCTGAAACACGCCTCGACCGCCAGCTGCATTTTTTGTTGATAATCGAATTCGGCCAGTTTCTCCTGGGCGTATTTACTGACACGCCGGTCAACGTGGCGCATCGCCTGGTAAATCTGCTTGAGTGACTGAGGATTTTCTATATGCTTAACCGCCACAAGTCGTGCGTCGGCAAAGCCGGATTTCAGCACGAAGGCCAACGCGGCGACTTCCTGACCTGCCAGACTTTCAGCCTGAGCCAATTCGGATTGCTTGTCGGCCAGCCCGGATTTTTCCCGAACCCGGATTTGCTGTTGTTCGGTTTGCCGTTGCAGGGCCATCGCGGGATTCGGTGCAGGTGCGCGCTTTTTAAAAATGAAATCAAACATGGGAGGTACAGTGAAGTTGACGAAGACCCAGCATGATAGCAAGCCTGACGATGCCTGTTGTAAATATTAATAAAATTGCCGTATAAGAACTGGACAGTCAATTTTCACCTGAATACAATAGCAGTTCACGCGGCTGTAGCTCAGCTGGATAGAGTACTTGGCTTCGAACCAAGTGGTCGTGGGTTCGAATCCTGCCAGCCGCGCCAGACTTCTTCTTCAATGTTGACTTCGCCCCGCCCAGAATCTCTCGACGCCGCGCACGCACCATAGGGATGGGGATCCGATTGAACATTCAACCCTGCGGAAATAATCCGCCCGGATTACTATGGCGACCATGCGACTCCTTAAAGCCCGACTATTACTGCTGCTGCCGTTAATCGCCCTCTGCCTGCTGGATGAATCGGCATCGCACGCCGAATTAGGTGGCGCGGTTTCAGCCGACGCTCTCCAGATCCAGGAGAAATTTCCGGCAGACTCCAGCGGACAGCGACTCTACGTTTTTCAGATCAAGTTGCCAACCGGTACGCAAATCAGGGAATTTGCCAACGGCGAGCATGTCGTCGTGGGCGTGAGCTGGCAGGGACCGACGTTGCCCAATTTAAAACAGTTGCTGGGACCCTACTTTGACACGTTTGCCAAGCGTCCGCCAACCAAAGAAACGAACCATCACAGCGCGGAATTTTTTTCCGACGAGCTGGTCGTTCAGTCCCATGGGCAACTGCACAGTTTTTCAGGCCGCGCCTACCTCCCGCAACGCTTACCAGCCGGAATTACTGCTGACCAGATCAATTAAAACTGGTTGCAGGCCCGACTATGTGCTACTTGTTGGCGGCACAAAACGTACTCAAACGAAAGATATCAGGCGCACCCCAAAACCAGAACATGAGCTGTCTTATCCGACATACGCATAAAAAATTGTTAAAAAATAAATTAACTAAAATTCTCCGTGCATCCTGCCTGAATTTGTGATTTAATCGCCCCTCTCAAAACCTGTTCGGACTGGACCCATTTAACCTGTCCGACTACCTGTAAAAAAGGTAGCGCCGGGCATGTCCTGTACAACATTGTTCTGCAACAAAATTGCAGTGGCAAAAACGGTTTAAATTTGTCGATATTGATGTTCAAACCTGATTTCGTCAACGATTAACCCTATAGGAAAGCGAATTATGGTCAAAATGGTTCCTGTCCCTAAACATAGTCAAATCAGCCAGCACCTGATGAATGCGGATTTCCATGATGCCTTCCAATTCAATCTCGCGTGCGGAAAGCGCACGGCACTGGAAATTTACCTGGATGTGATCGCCAAGACACCTTGCTGGATCAGTTTTCTGATGGCCCTGCGCAACCGCGCTGCACCCATGTTCGGCATCAAGGATCTGGGATCGATCGATAATATCAATCCCAGCAGACCGTCCCATGAATACCAGGTGGGCGACAGGGTTGGCATCTTCACCATACACTCAATGACAGACAATGAAGTCATTCTGATGGACTCTGACCAGCACCTGGATGCGAAAATTTCTGTTTGCAAATCGTCGCTGGACGCTGACAATGCCGTCACGGTCTCGACTGTCGTGCATGTGCACAACCTGCTGGGTCGGGTCTACATGTTCTTCGTTGTCCCGTTCCACAAACGCATCGTTCCTTCGATGCTGCTGAATTCGGACATGATGCCGCAGCAAAAGGCGGCCTGAGATCCGACCCGGTCAAAAATAATTCCGTCTGCAGACGGGATTATCGGACCACTGAACTCGCTCCGGATTACAGCTTGTCTGCGATCAGCTTGCCCAGTTTCGCGATACCTTCATAAATACGTTCGCGTGACACCGTGACGAAACTCAGGCGCAGCGTGTTTTTTCTGGCATGCCCCGCATAGAACGGCACGCCGGGAACAAACGCCACATTGTGGGCAATCGACTCGTCAGACAACTGCACACTGTCGATATGCTCTGGCAACGTAACCCAGATAAACATGCCGCCATCGGGTCGGGTCCAGCTCACCCCATCAGGGAAAAACTTGCTTAATGCATCGAGCATAATGTCGCATTGCCCGGCATAGAATGAACGTATTGTCGGAATATGCTCGTCCAGAAAACCGTCTTTAATGACTTCATGGACAACCATCTGCGTCAACTGCGATGTATGCAGATCGGTTGCCTGCTTCGCCAGTTCCAGCTTGCGCGCAACCGGGCGCGGGGCAACGACATAACCGAGCCGAATTCCTGGCGTAAGTACCTTGGAAAAGGATCCCATGTAAATGACCCCGTCCGGGTTCATGTTAAGCATTCGGGGCAACGGTTCACCGCGATAACACAAGGCACCATACGGATCATCTTCCAGCAGCGGGATATGCATGCGCGCGCAGGTCTCAACCAGTTCGATCCGGCGATCAAGTGACAATGTCCTGCCGGTCGGATTCTGAAAATTGGGCAGACAGTACAATAATCGTGCGTCGCCACCATGTTGCGCAACACTCGACGGCAGCAAGCCGTTATCATCCGTGTCGACACTGACAAAATCAGGACGATAAACAGAAAATGCCTGCAATGCCCCAAGATAACTGGGCGACTCCACCAGGGCTTTGCTACCTTCATCCAGGAGTACTTTACCCAACAGGTCCAGACCCTGCTGCGAACCCGACACCATCAGAACCTGGTCAGGTGCTATCGTCGATCCGCCTTTCGACAGTGAATCGGCAACATACTCGCGCAAAGGCGGAAAACCGTCTGTCGGGCCGTACTGCAAAGCGGTTTTCCCGGAGGTGGCCAATACCCGGTCAAAGGCAGCGCGCATGCGTTCGACCGGAAATGTCGCCGGGGAAGGCAATCCGCCGGCAAAGGAAATCACGTCAGGACGCTGGGTCACTTTCAGGATTTCGCGGATCATGGAGCCTTGCAGCTGTTTGGCCCGCTCTGAAAATTCCCATTCTATCGGGCTCAGATTCTCAAGTTTCATGGTGCATTTCCTTGGACAAAAATTGACGGGGTGCCAGGCAAATTCAGGGTGGCCATCGCGCCGGTGTTACGGGTTCAGTTCGGCGATAAGTTCAATTTCGACGCACGACCCCATCGGAATCTGTGCCACGCCAAACGCAGAACGGGCATGTTTGCCCTGTTCGCCAAATACCTCGGCAATCAGCTCGGAGGCGCCGTTCGTGACCAGATGCTGTTCGGTGTATTCCGGCGTCGAATTAACCAGACTCATCAGTTTGACGATCCGTTTGACACGATTCAGGTCGCCACCACACGCCGCCTGCAATGTTGCCATTAAATCTATGGCGACCGATCGGGCTGCCAGCCTGCCTTCATCGGTACCCATAGTTTTGCCGAGCTGGCCGACCCAGGCCTTGCCATCCTTTTTTGCCACATGGCCGGAAATGAATACCGTATTGCCGGTTTGCACATACATCACGTACGCCGCGACAGGCGCCGCTACCGCGGGTAACTGGATATGTAGTGCAGACAGTTTTTCGTAATATGACATGGTGTATCCCATTGAATGAAGATTAAAATTGAGCCCTCTATTGTACGTCGCGACGCAATCAATTCATACCCCGGCACAATTGCCGTTTATCAGGCCGCAGCGACTATTTCGCTGTCGACGTTATTCCAGGTGCCGATAATGCGGGCAAACTGCGTGGCATCGACATTGCCGCCGCACAGGGGCACACCGACTTTCAGTCCTTTCAAACTTGATTTCACCTGCACGGCAGCCGCCAGTGCCGCTGCCCCGGCGCCCTCAGCGACATTATGGGTCGCCACAAACAGCAATTTCATCGCCGCAGCGACATCCGCATCGGTCACCGCCAACACGCTATCCACCATGGAGAGAATAATGGCCAGCGACACATCGTCCGGCGTGCGACAGGCCAACCCGTCAGCAACCCGGGTCGAGACCGGCATTTCAATTTTGTAACCTGCCTCAAATGACTTTTTATAAGCCAGCGCATGGGCAGACACCACACCGACTATTCTGACGTTCAACCCCAGAGCGCGCTTTACTGCTGCGGCAGCACAAATGCCTGACCCCTGTCCTATCGGCACAAACACCACATCCAGATCGGGTTGCGCAGCAAACAGTTCCAGCCAGTAACTTGCCACGCCGGCCAATAAATCGGGGTGCATGGAAGGAATCATGTGCCAATCGTTCTTTTGTGCAAGTTGTAAGGCGTATTCGCGGCTATCCTGAAATTCTCTGCCATATTCAATTAAATCAACGCCCAAGGCACACATGGCATGATTTTTTTCCACACCATTGCCTTGCGGAACCACAATGTGCGCCGTCTTCCCGTGACGCTGCGCGGCAAATCCGACCGATAAGCCGTGGTTGCCGCGCGTCGCAGAGACCACATGCTGAATGTCAGGCGCCCGCTGCGCAAGGTTATGCAGGTAGACCAGGCCACCCCGCACCTTGAACGCACCCGTCGGGGTGTGATTTTCATGCTTGACCCATACCTCGCAACCGAGCGCATCGTTAATCAGGGGCCAGGAATATTGCGGTGTGGCAGACATGGTCTGATAAACAATCTCGGCGGCCGATGTAAGCTGTTCTATGCTGGGAAGACAAAACGACATGGTGGTCCCTTTCCGGGTTGGTTCAAATTCAGGTTTGACGCTATACTAACGGACATTACCAATACAGTACCTGTACACTTATGCATTTAATTTCCATACTGTTACGGTAACCTGAACGATACAGTTAAGGTTGAAAACACCATGCACAATACCCACCCCACCCTTCTGCGCGATTCCAGTGATACGCTGGTCGACCAGATTGTGCGTCTCATTGAAAGTAAAATTGATGACAAGCTGCTGCGCACCGGCGCCCGCATGCCATCGATTCGTCACCACGCCGAATCACTCAGCGTCTCGCGCTTTACCATCGTCGAAGCCTATGACCGACTGGTTGCCCGCGGTTATCTGGAATCAAGACGGGGATCCGGTTTTTTTGTGCGTGAGCGCACACCTCTGACCTCGGCACCGGAACTTCCGGGCAACCCGCAACAACTTGATGTTGTCTGGTTAGTCCGGAACATGTTTCGCCAGATGCCGCCCCATAAAATGCCGGGCTCTGGGGTACTGCCACATGACTGGCTCGAAGGCGAATTGGTTGCCAATGGCTTGCGGGCCGTTAGCCGGCTCAATCAGAACCTGCTGCTGCACTATGGAACCCCGCAGGGTTTTTATCCTTTGCGTCAGCAATTGCAGCTGCGCCTGGCCGAACTTGAAATTGCATCGACGCCGGAACAGATCGTCACGACCTCGGGCGTGACCCAGGCCCTGGATCTGGTCGCACGTGAATTCGCCCACGCCGGTGACACGATTCTGGTCGACGATCCGGCCTGGTTCCTGATGTTCGGTTCGTTCGCGGTACTTGGCGTCAAGGTCATTGGCGTCCCACGACAGCAGGACGGCCCCGACATTGCTGCGCTGTGCGAAATGGCCGCCATCCATAAACCGACGCTGTATATAACGACATCGGTGCTGCATAATCCGACATCCACCTCGATGTCGGCAGCCAAGGCGTTCCAGGTGTTGAAAGCGGCCGAACAGTATCAATTTTTCATAGTCGAAGATGACATTTACAGTGATTTGCATCCCGGAAATAACGTGCAGCCAGCCACACGCATTGCCAGCCTCGATCAACTGAATCGGGTCATTTATCTGGGCGGCTTTTCCAAACTGCTGGCAGCCAACCTGCGTGTCGGTTTTATCGCGACCTCCCATGAACTGGCCGGACGCCTTTCCGATCGAAAAATGCTGTCCACATTAACCACCACTGAAATTGGCGAGCGGGTGGTCTATAAAATTCTGTCTGAGGGGCATTATCGTAAATATATCGAACGGGTCCGCAGCAAGTTGGATCCGGTCCGGTTAACCACCGCCAAACGTCTGGAAAACATCGGTATAAAGGTCGATATTTTTACGCCGGCGGGCATGTTTTTATGGGTTGACGCCGGATGCGATACCAACGCGCTGGCTGAAACGGCCCTGGAGCAGGGAATTCTGCTTTCGCCGGGCAGCATGTTTTCCCCGAGCCAGTTACCCTCGACCCGAATGCGGATCAATGTTGCGGCAATGACAGATCCGGTGGTGTGGGACTTTCTGGAAAATGCCACCCGGCGGGCACAGAGGCCTTGAAGTTTTCCTGTTCAGCCTCATTTCAGGCTCCTGACTGAACAAACCCTTCAGTCGATACCTCTGACAATTTCATATAAAAAGGACAATTATGGCTGGGCATGAAAAACAGACTCTTGGATTCCAGGCAGAAGTCACCCAACTTTTGCATTTGATGATTCATTCTCTCTATTCGAACAAGGAAATTTTTTTACGCGAATTAATTTCCAACGCCTCGGATGCCGCGGACAAACTGCGATTTGAAGCAATGGATAATGCCGCCTTGTACGAAGACGATACTGAACTGAACATCAAAGTCACTTTCAACAAGGAGGCTCGCACCATCACCATTTCCGATAACGGTATCGGCATGAATCGCGATGAAACGATTTCCCATTTGGGCACTATCGCCAAATCCGGCACCAAGGAATTTTTTGGCAAGCTGTCCGGTGATCAGCAAAAAGATGCAGCCATGATCGGACAGTTCGGTGTCGGGTTCTATTCCGGCTTTATCGTCGCCGACAAAATAACCGTTGAAACCCGGCGTGCCGGGTCTGGCGACGCCGTTCGCTGGGAATCCACCGGATCGGGCGAATTCAGTATTGAAGATATTGAAAAAAAGAGCCGTGGTACTGACATCATCCTTCATCTGCGGGAAGGCGAAGATGAATTTCTCTCGTCATGGAAACTGAAATCCACCATCCGTACCTATTCCGACCATATCTCGCTGCCGATATTAATGCACAGGGAAGAATGGGACGCCGAGAAAAAAGAGCAGGTCGTCAAAGACGAGTTTGAAACCGTCAATCAGGCCAGCGCATTATGGGCACGCAACAAGTCTGATATCAGCGCAGAACAGTACGACGAGTTTTACAAACACGTGTCACACGACTTTCAGGCACCACTCACCTATACGCACAACCGCGTTGAAGGCCGCAGCGAATACACCCAACTGCTTTACATCCCTTCCAGGGCACCGTTCGATTTATGGGATCGCAACAAGCGTGGCGGCATCAAATTATATGTCAAGCGCGTGTTTATCATGGACGACGCCGAGCAGTTGATGCCCGTGTACCTGCGATTCGTCAAAGGCGTCATTGATTCGGCTGACTTGCCGCTGAACGTATCCCGGGAGATTCTGCAGGAGTCACGCGACATCAAAGTGATCCGTGACGGTTCGACCAAACGCGTCCTGGGTATGCTCGAGGAGCTTGCAAATGCGGATGAACAGGATAAAAAAGACAAATACCAGACCTTCTGGAAAGAATTTGGACAGGTACTGAAAGAAGGCGTGGGCGAAGATGCGACCAACAAGGAACGTATCGCCAAACTGATACGTTTCGCGTCCACACACAACGACAGCGACAACCAGACCGTTTCACTGGATGATTACGTGTCACGTGTCAAAGAAGGACAGGATAAAATCTATTACGTCACTGCTGAAACGTTTGCGGCAGCAAAAAATAGCCCGCATCTGGAAATTTTCCGTAAAAAAGGGGTGGAGGTACTGCTGCTGACCGACCGGGTTGACGAATGGATGCTCTCGTTCCTGACCGAATTTGCGGGTAAAGAATTGACATCCGTTGCCAAAGGCAGTCTCGATCTGGGCGGACTCGAGGACGAAGCAGAGAAAAAACAGCATGAGCAGACCCAGTCGGATTATGTTGAACTGGTCGATAGGATGAAAAAGGTCTTGGCGGAAAAGGCAAAAGACGTCCGCATTACATTCCGCCTGACTGATTCACCCGCCTGTCTGGTTGCCGATGAAAACGAACTGTCGGGTAACCTGGCGCGCATGTTAAAAGCAGCCGGTCAGGCCGCGCCGGATTCCAAGCCGATTCTGGAAATCAATCCGGATCACCCGCTGGTACAACGTTTGAAATACGAAACAGCAAAATTCGATGACTGGTCAAATATCCTGTTTGATCAGGCACTGCTGGCTGAAGGCGGTAATCTGAATGATCCTGGTGCGTACGTCAAACGGCTGAATGAAATGCTGCTCTCGTTGGCCCGATAAGCGCACAGCCAGCCAGTACCCGCGCAGCAATTAAAAAGCGCGCCAGTTCAAGACTGGCGCGCTTTTTTTTCTACCGGCTTTACAACTTCTGTTACTTTACAACTCAGTGCGTTACACGCGTGGTGCGGCCATTTGACAACAATCGTACCCGATCACCTATATTAAACTGTTCGTCAGCATCCTGAGTAATGGCGGTTAAATTGCCATTGTCCAGTTTGACGGTAATTTCCAGACCCGGCCTGCTGTTTGCGCTTTGCTCGATGTGCTGTCCGATTAAACCGCCCGCAATCGCACCGCCAATCGCCGCCGCAATAGAACCGTTGCCCTGACCGACCTGACTGCCTGCCAGTCCGCCTAATGCCGCTCCACCGAGTGTTCCGACGCCCGACTGACCGTTATCAATCACGACATTTCGAATCGACTCGACCACACCCATGCGTACACTCTGTTCACCCATGGTCTGACGACCGGAATAAACATTCGCCGAATGCGGCTGAACGGCACAACCACTTAATACCAGGCCAGCCGCCAAAAGACTGGTCAGAGTTGTTGATAAAAAAACATTCTTCATTTCTTCTCCATGTAATTCCTGAACACAAGCCCTATTGTGTGGCTAATTAGGCACTCTAACAAGTCCCTGTTCATTGCGCACCAATCTATAATTGTAACAATTTAAAACAGTAGCGGGCAAGGTTAGCAAAAATAATTGCCCGGCGATCTGCCCGTACCGCGCTTCATGTGACCGCATTTTTTATTTACCACTGGCTTTTTAATGACTTCCTCCCTATCATCCAGCTGAAAAAACAACGTTTTTGACCGACACAATCATGACTGCACTACTATGCTCACTATGCTGATTAAACGCAAATCCATCGAAGCACAGGCCAATACAAAATCCGGTGTCGGCACGGGCAACAGTCCGAAACGCAAAATCCGGTATGCGCCCGTCACGATTTCGGAAATGGATGGCTGCCGATATCTGCATTTCGGAACCGAATGGGTCCAGGGCGCCATGCGTATACGAAAGCCCGACTGGCTGGAACTCGAATACGCACAACAGATGATGGCATGGATGTTATTCATCGAAAGACCGCAGCGGATTGTTCAGCTGGGGTTGGGTACCGGCGCCCTGACCAAATTCTGCTATCGGCAGTTTCCCGATGCGCAAGTAACTGCCGTGGAGTTGAATCCTGCCGTCATTTCAATCTGCCAATCCATGTTCAAACTGCCCGCCAATGACGAACGTCTGCAGGTCCTGGAAATGGATGCTGAACTATTCGTCAATGAACACAGTCGTTACGGAACCCTGGATGTTCTGCAGGTCGACGTGTACGATGCCACGGCCCGTGGACCTGTGCTGGAAAGCGCAGAATTCTACCAGGCATGCGCTGATTGCCTGAAACCGGACGGGGTACTGACAGTCAATCTGTTTGGCGACCATCCGAGTTTTCTCAGAAACAGTAAAACGTTAAAATTTGTATTTGATCAAGTCATCTTCTTGCCGGAGGTGCATGATGGCAATGTGATTGCGATTGCATTCAATACGAAAATCAGGCTCGACCTTGCCGCGCTCCATGAACGCGCTGCACAAATCCGGCTGACGACAAAATTGCCTGCCACGTCGTGGGTCAATGGCATCCAACAATCAACGCAACATTCATTATAAACAAATCCATGACCAAAAATCTTGACATGCAGCGGATATTGAACTGGCTCATATACGACGGCATACTCACCAAAGAAACAGCGCGAAAGCAATACCCTCTGGCACAGGCCATTTTAAAAAACGCGCCCATGAGCATGCACCCGCTTACCGCGCTGGCACAATGCAAGCTGACAGCCATCACCTCGCCGGGAACGCATCTGAATCTGGACTGGCTTACCGAATGGCTGGCAAAAAGACTGAAAATACCTTTTTACCGGATCGACCCACTCAAGGTCGACTTCACCAAAGTGGCCGACGTCATGTCAGCCACTTATGCGGCGCGGTTTAATATTTTGCCGGTTGAAATCACGCCGTCGAGCGTAACGATAGCCACCTGCGAACCCGAAAATAATGAATGGCACGAAGAAATCGCCAAGGTGACGGGACGTGAGTTAAAGCTGGTCGTGGCCAACCCCCTGGAAATCGCACAATATATTTCACAATTTTTTGCGCTGGCAAAGTCCATCAAGAACGCCAACAAATCCAAGGGCCAGGACGCAGCTCTGCGCAACAATTTCGAGCAACTGGTCGAACTGGGCAATCTGAACAAGCAACTGGATTCCAACGATCAGCACATTATCAATATTGTAGACTGGTTATGGCAGTATGCTTTCGAACAGCGGGCGTCAGATATCCACCTGGAACCCAAACGTGACGTCGCCACGATTCGATTTCGGATCGACGGCATTCTGCACCAGGTGTATCAGGTCCCGGTGAGTGTCATGATTGCCATGACAGCGCGCATCAAACTGCTGGGTCGCATGGACGTGATTGAAAAACGTCGGCCACAGGACGGTCGTGTCAAAACCCGTACCAACGGTGGCCAGGAAATTGAATTGCGGCTCTCCACCCTGCCGACCGCGTTTGGTGAAAAACTGGTCATGCGGATTTTTGATCCTGACGTGGTGGTAAAGACGTTGCCTGAATTGGGGTTTCCCGAAGACGACGCGCTGCGCTGGAAGCACCTTACAGAAAAGCCCCATGGCATCATACTTGTAACCGGTCCTACCGGATCAGGAAAGACCACCACGTTATACACCACACTGAAAGCGCTCGCGACCTCCGAAGTCAATGTCTGCTCTGTTGAAGATCCGATTGAAATGGTTGAGCCGTCGTTCAACCAGATGCAGGTGCAACACGGTATCGACCTGTCGTTTGCAGATGGTGTGCGTGCGCTGATGCGCCAGGATCCCGACATTATCATGGTGGGCGAAATTCGCGATCTGGCCACGGCAGAAATGGCCATTCAGGCAGCGCTGACCGGTCATCTGGTGTTTTCCACTTTACACACCAACGATGCACCTTCGGCCGTCATGCGTTTGCTGGAACTGGGTGTGCCCTACTATTTGCTGGAAGCGACCCTGGTAGGCATTCTGGCCCAGCGGCTGGTTCGTACACTCTGTCCGATCTGCAAGATTCAGGACGTTGAAGTGGATGAAGTCATCTGGAAGACCCTGTCAGAAAACTGGGCCTTGAACAGGCCTGACAGGGTATACCGGCCTGTGGGTTGCCCTGAATGTCGTCAGACAGGCTACCGTGGGCGAACCGGACTCTATGAACTGATCACCATAAGCCAGGCTTTTACCAAATTGATCCGGCCCGAAACCGATCTGGTGCAGTTGCGGGAACAGAGTGTCAAAGACGGCATGAAACCATTACGAATAGCCGGCGCGTACAAGATCCTTGAAGGGCTCACAAGTTGTGACGAAGTATTGAAGGCGACTTCAACACTCACCTGAACCATCCCATTGCATTTTTTTTATAACCGGGGCAAAACAATGAAGTCAATTTTTTCCAGAGCGACCTGTATCACTCTGATTATGGCCGGCAGTTTTATCGGCATGACATGGCAGGCAACGCACGCCCAGAGCAGTTCGGAGGCGACAACACCACCTGTGCCGCTCAATCTGGACGCCCGGGATATTGCAAGGGAAATCAGCAAGGAAGCACCGGTTGACGCCGCGCCCGAAAAAATCGGCATTGCGCCAAACAAGATGGACGACAGTTTTTCAAAAGCCGAAAAGCATGGCCTGATTCCAGCCGTGGTTGAAATCAACACGGCCGGGGCGCCTGAACGTGTCACCAAGGTGACCGGGGCGGCCGGAACGTATTGCGTCTATGCGCCCACGGTAGGCAGAACCGATGGGGTGGACGATATCCAGAACGGCGAACAGACTCAGGTACGGACCTGTCCCAATTAACAGGCTCGCCACACGGCAAACAGCAGCAAGGTATAGAACGCCGCCACAATATCGTCAAACATTACCCCGAAGCCTCCTTTGAGTTGACGATCAAAATAGGCAATCGGTGGCGGCTTCACCATGTCAAATACCCGAAACCAGAAAAATGCCCAGCATTGGGTAACGACATCAGCCGGCATCACGAATAACAGTACCAGCCACATGGCAATGATTTCATCCCACACCATGCTTCCATGATCCGGCACACCCAGTGAACGTCCAGTCCTGTCGCAAACGACCACGCCAACGATAAAACCGATCACAATAATGAAGCACCAGTGCGGCGCCGAAAAAATAGCCGGCCAGCGGTAACTCAGCACCACAAACATCACCCAGGCCAGAAATGTACCGACGGTGCCCGGCATCACGGGAGACAACCCGCTACCGAAACCCTGTGCCACAAAATGGCTGGGGTGCGATAACATGAATGTGGCCGTCGGTCTGATGCGCTGTTTGGGTTTGCTATCGGTCATGATTGAAAATGATCAAAAGATTGAAAGGAAAAAGCGCGCGCATTGCTTTGTGCATCAACCATACGCAAACCGGATTGTTCCTGCATATACCCTATCCGGGTAACCGGCGTAGCGGCAAGGCGTGCTGCGGCCAGAACGTCATCGCGCCGGGCTCTGGGTGCTGTAAAACATAATTCATAGTCATCGCCACCTGCCAGGGCAAACTCATACTGGATTGCCTGCACCTGCTTTTGCAGGACCGGTCCCAGCGGCAAGCGGTCACACCAAATTGTCGCACCCAGACCTGATTTATGCAGAATGTGCTTCAGGTCGCCGATCAGTCCGTCGGACAGGTCGATTGCCGCATGGGCAATACCCTGCAGCGCCAGACCCAGCGAAATGCGTGGCACCGGCTTGTGCAGCCGTGAGGCCGCCTGCTCCAGATCCGAGGCGGACAGTGCCTGCTGATTCAGGTAACCGGCCAGTGCGCACTGTGCATCCCCCAGGGTGCCCGACACCCAGATGTCATCACCGGATTTTGCAGCATCACGTCGCAGCGCACGTCCCTGCGCAATCTCTCCAAAGACGGTAATACAGATTGTCAGCGGGCCTTTCGTTGTATCGCCCCCCATCAACTGACACTGATGTTGTGCCGCCAAAGCAAACATGCCATCGGAAAAATCACGCAACCACGCTGTGTCGGCCGCCGGCAGTGAAAGTGCCAGGGTAAATGCAAGCGGCATGGCACCCATCGCTGCCAGATCCGACAAATTCACGGCCAGTGATTTATGCCCCAGCAGCTTCGGATCGGCGCCGGCAAAGAAATGCCGGCCTTCAACGAGCATGTCCGTTGAAATCGCCAATTGCGTCCCTGCGCGCGGTGACAGCAATGCGCAATCGTCACCGATTCCAAGTGGTATGGTCGGCGTGGAAGCTTGTCTTTCGGTAAAGAATAACTGTATAAGTTCAAATTCGGACATGGCGCGGTTCTAATTTTATTCGGTTTAATCAGATATTAACGACTTAACCACTTGAATTGGCACGGATTTACATCTAAATTGAATTTTGCACTAAAGCAATAAAATTGTCAGATATATCTTGTGAATTAGTAAATTAAAAACTTTAACGACTACGGCGCCACGATCCCGTCGGGATGGGGCATTAAAAGGTGTCCTTCTGATTCATGCTGTATAGTTCTGCGACATGGCTTGAACAATAAACTGCTGCTTGGCATACGTCCTTCGAAACTTGAACACTACACTTGATCAGCCTGGAGCAACCAACAGGCCCAAACATAAACTGTCACTTACCAGCAAATTAATGCTGTTTGTGCTGTTTGCGTTTGTTCTGCTCAGCGCGGGGAATTACCTGATCAGCTATCGCACCCTTGAAGGCACTTTACTGAAAACCATTTTAAGCAACGTCAATCAAAGTTCACAACTGATTAATGTCGCCGTTGCATCGGCCAGCAACAGCAGCGACAACAACTTACGGACACTGCAGGCCTTTTTTACCGAAATGCTTAACCCGAATGGCAACAACGGCATAGTGTACATCGCTGTCATGCGCAGCGACGGCACGGTCCTGATGAATACCAATCCACGACAGAACCATTTGCCTGCTCCGGACAAACCCGACAATTATGTCGTCGCGGCAAAAAGCGGGATGCTTCATATTCGCGACTTCGTCCTGCTTGGCCACAATGAAGTCGGCTACATCCAATACGGCCTTGCAACAGGCGCACTGATACAGGCAATCGAACAGAGCCAGCTTCATTCCATCCTGCTTACCACTATTGTGATCCTGATCGGCTTTGTCACTCTCAGTTTTTTCGGCTTGCACATCACACGGCAGTTATCCTCGCTGAAACAGGTCACGCAGAAAATTGCAGCAGGCCGCTATGAATTAAGAATGCCGGAAATCGGTAACGATGAATTGAGTGAAGTGGCCCATAATTTTAACCGGATGGCCGAGGCAATTGAAAATAAAATCCACGAAATATCCGACCTGAATCATGAGCTGGAACTTCGCGTCGAACAACGTACCGAAGATCTGTATTTGGCGAAACTGAAACTGGAAGAAAACATAAAAATATTAAAAGAAACCCAGGACAGTCTGATCAAATCAGAAAAACTGGCCAGTTTAGGCGCTATCGTCGCCGGCGTTGCGCATGAAATCAATACTCCGATCGGAAACGCCCTGGTGACCGCCAGCACCATACGCGAAATTGCCCATGAATTTTCAGCGCAGGCAGTCAATGGCAAATTGACCCTCACGGCACTCAACAATTTTCTGAAATTATGCAAGGAAGGCAGCCAGCTGGTCGAGTCCTCGCTGGTACGTGCCTCCGAACTGGTGCAAAGTTTCAAACAGGTCGCTGTCGACCAGTCGTCGGAGCGCCGGCGCCACTTCAATCTGTCTGAAGTGGTACGTGAAACGATACTCACCTTGCGACACCTGTTCAAGAATACCCAGTTCGTTCTGGAAACCACCATACCGGACACTATCATGCTGGACAGTTTTCCCGGGTCGCTTAGCCAGGTCATTAACAATCTGGTAAATAACGCCCTGATTCATGGACTTGAGGGGCGGACCGAAGGCAAAATAACGCTGTCAGCAGAAGTTGTTCCTGATGACCGGATTCGAATAAGCTTTTCGGATACAGGCAAAGGCATCGACGAAACCAATATCAAACACATTTTCGATCCGTTCTTTACGACGCGGTTTGGCCAGGGCGGAAGCGGGCTGGGGCTGAACGTGGTGGACAACATCGTGCACCGCATACTGGGTGGCACCATACATGTCGTGTCCGTTGTGAATGAGGGCACCACCTTTATTATTGAAATTCCCATGAGAGCACCGGTAGTCTAACCTCCCCGGCAACGGTTCACCAGCTCATTCCCACCCGCAGTTCCCGCACCGGCACACCCCGCCGCATCCGGATAAATGTCCCCTGCCGCTTCAGATCAGGGTCCAATGTTCGCTGAAAATACAGTAAAGATACGACTGGCACATCCTCTGCGCAGCAGGAATAATGGGCACCCGTACAATTCAACCTGCTCTGGGTCTGCTGGCGTTCCGGCAGTCAGAAACCACCAGCATGCCGAGGGAGTCCGTCTATGGGTCAGATTTTATCGTCCAGCGCCATTTCATCAAGTCTTTCAGGTTCTTCATCGCCTGTAAATTCGGTCCGCAACGCCAAATCAGATGCCAACCCGAATTTAATGGTTGAAGACAGACGAATTCTCGAATGCATGAATTCCGGAAGCATCGATCGTGACCAGGCAGGAAATTTTGGCCCCGAGGAGCGCGCCGTCTTTAGCAATAACCATTTATACGAGTTGATCAGGAATGGCGCCATGTCGGTTGAAGACGCCGTCACGTTGAACCCCTATCAGTTGGAACTGATTGAAAAGCCCCCAGTAATAACGCTGCTGACAGCCAGAAAAATCAGCGCCGGACAGTTTGCAGGAATCCAGACCTACGATCAGTTTGTGAAATTTGACAACGCCACCACATGCCAGCTTATCGAGGATGGCACGCTTGGCGCCGAACAGGTTCTTGAATTCAGTCATTTCCAGATTTCCTGTTTTAAAGTGCAGCAGGTTCGCATGCTGATGAACGATGGAACGATTACTTTTGACCAGGTGAAAGGGCTGGACCCAGCCCGTATCGAGGCGCTCGGAAGCGTGTCAGTACAAAAACTCATTGGCAATGGCCTGACATCTGCCAAAGAAGTCCTGACAGAACTCACACCTGACCATTGTCGCAGTGTGCAGTACCCATGCGTCGCTGAACTGATAATTGCCCGAAAAATCTCATTTGCTGATTCAAAAAAAATTGAACGGTACCATATTGCCGCACTTGAAGATCCCGGAATACAGCAACTTATTCGTGACAAAAAAATTGTGATGGGTGTGGAATTCGTCGACCTGACCCGGGAACATTGTTCACTCCTGACACGATCAACGATAGTCAAACTGCTTAATGCCGCCACGTTGAACTATGGGCAGATATCAACGCTAACCTCAGGCCAGCTTTATGCGTTTCAGATCGAATCCGTGCTGGAACTGCTCAGCGAGGCAACCATTACTGCTGAACAGGCATTAAGTCTGACTCACGAGGGCGCAAATGCGCTTTACCGTGATGCAATTTGCCGATATCTGCGCACCGGTGCCATCACTTTTGAACGGGCAACCCGTATTACCTGGCCCCAGATCCAGTTATTCGAAACACCTGCAGCCTGCGCCTTGATCGATGCAGGCCTGCTCGATATTGCCGATGCGCTGGATTTCAGTGTTGCACAGGTCAACAATTTCACGAGCCGGCCGTTGCTCGACCACATCCGCAATAACAGGATTACCGTGGCCGAAATCATGCGGTTTCGACTCGGACAACAACTGGTGTTTCTTCGCCCGGCAGTCGCCGAACTCATAGACGCCGGCGCCGTAACCGTCAGACAGGTCGCACAGCTGGGCTGGAGGACTTTAGATGCGTTTGAAGACCCCGGAATCAGGCAACGATTCATCAATGGCCGGATTAATCTGCTCGACATTATGGCCGGACTGGATCACCCGGCACTAGCCAACCCGGCCGACCATGCCCAGAATACCCATACCGCAAGTGTGCACAGCAGCGCCTCTGAATCGGCCACCCGGTTGGCGCAACGCTATACACTCAACGACGCCCGATTGAATTCAGTCATTTCAGAATTCAGGGCTTATGTGAACGGACTGCCGGGCAATTCTGAAATCAACACCGCCGCAAAGCGCTGTGTGGCCCGGCTCAACGCATCCGATTATGAATTTACTGACATCGACTCCGGTATCACCACGAAACAGCTATTGGCATTGGCGTACGTGGCAATCAACGATCCGTTCATGAGAACAGGGCGCATTGAGGATGCAAGAAACCAGCTGGTGCAGGGGCTCTATGAAATCCAGCGTGGATACAATCTGAATGGCGCGGGGCTCGACCAGGGTGGTTCCGACAGGCCAGTTTGCGCAGCCGGCACGTTTAACAAGATAATTGAAAAACTGGTGACCCTACACCCGGATTGTCACATTAATTTTATCAGTACCGCACTCGCATCGTTAAAGTTGCCGGTCGTGGTCCGTGAGGAAGCCCTGAAATACACGCAAAACCATCCAGGACTGCGCGAGCATATCCGGTCAGACGGGATTTCAGTCATCTGGGCCGATATCAAGGGCCGTATTGCGCATCGCATGTTCGATGAGTTTGGCTCACTTTATGCGAGCGAGAACGATCCGGCATTCAGGCTGATGATTGATTCCGGCATCTACTCCAGTCTGTCGGATGAAACCTAAGGTACTCCAGGGTGTTGGCTCGCGTCACAGCACCGTTGGTGCGGATGTGTAGCGCCTGATCGTTCGGCTCACCCGGCAATGAAACATACCCGCAATGAAACATACCCCTTACATACCGTAAAAATACGGCTGGTGGACATGTCGGGCAAGCGCAATAATGGCACTTGTCACGCATACTGTTCAGCTACCAAGAATGAAGACGGGATTGATGCATCTACTTAATCAGGAAATTCTTTCATCATGAACGCCTCAAGTTCAGCGTTATCTTTGGGACGTGCGGACAATACAATGTCGCGACCCAATCGGTCCGAGACCCACGTGAAATCACCGGTAAACCGCTCCCGTATCAGCTGTATCATTCGGCGTATGATGGCCAGCTTCACGTCGCCGCCGATACCGGCGTCCACTTCGTAGGTTTGGCGCGTATTTTCATGCGGATCATTTGTCCAGCCACGAAACAGGAATCGGCCGGTCTGCACGCCCTTGCTCAGAATCTGGAATACGCCTCCTGTGCCTTTGCGGTTGTAGTTGGCGGCCTGAATATTTGCCTTGATCCGCGCCATGGCCAGATCATTTTCTGAAGGCCCGTTACTTGCGGTTTCTGCTTCGCGATTTAACTGCGCAGCTTCAGCTTCCAGGGCACGGCGACGCTCCCGGGCCTCCGCTATCCGGCTCATGGTGTCGACAACCGGTGGTGCAGCTACCGGCGAAATGGACTGAATGCTTTCCACTGTTGGCTTGCTGGGCGCCGTGATCGTTACAGGGCGTGGTGCCTGCGGTTTCTTAGGCTGCCTTTTGGGAACTTCAGGCTTCTCTGATTCGGTTTTCGATTTCAGGTCGAGAAAAACAAGTTGACCTTCTTCCCCTTTTTTCACAGGAGGATTTACTTTTTTTGTCAACAACAGGTAAGCAATAATAACGTGCAGCAGCACCATAAAAATGATGGCGACCGTATTACGTGCGCGCTGATGTGGGTACAGTTCGTCTTCAAAATCGATTTCCAGAGGTTTTCTGGAAATTGTGAAGCCTAACACCAACGTGCCCCAGCTTAAATTCAATAAAACAGTATCCAGAGCTGCCGTACGCTGTCTTACAATATTAAAACGTGGCAGCACTAAACACTCCTGTCAAAGACTGGCATCCTGGCAAACGTCGACAGCTTTGACCAACTTATGAATTTTTTGTATGGCATGATCAGCGATAAAATAGATATGGCAAGCTTAACAACGAAACCAGCAAAGCCAAATAGGACAAAATTATCGGCTAAAACGCCCTGAACTGGATAGGTGTTTAATCCTATTTTGTGTATTTCGTTACAAAATTGGAGTCATTTGGGGCTAAGGTATTAGCGAAAACACAAGCCCGTCGCCAAAATGGTGGTCTGGTCGAAGAACAGGGCAGTTGAACCGCTTTTTACATGCAGGCTAATGGAGATTGAGCGGACAGAAAAGGGGGTTATTGATCGGTCAGATCGAATGCTTCTTTTCCACCTTCACATTGTGGACATTCCCAGTCCCACGGCAGATCGGCCCAATGGGTACCCGCGGCCATTTTACTTTCAGGACAACCTTTTTTCTCATCGTATACGTAGCCACAGATGGAGCACTTATAGGATTTAAATTCCTGCTTCGGTTTATGTTTGAAAGTTGGAAACATCGCGTACCTCATTTAAATAAATAAACTGGTCAACATCATCTCAGGCAACCCAAATCATGCATTCGCGCAAAGCAACAAGGCGGGACCGGAATCATCGCAGCGCAGGAGGCCCTACCGAATGGGCACCCCATGTTCCCGAGATAGTTAAAGATATCCCGTTAACCAGAATCATTCAATATTCAATTTGAAAAATACCACAAATGAAAATTATCTTTTCAAAATAATTTCAATTGTCTTTATCCGGGGTGCCCTTGATGAAAATACATATAAAACTATCGTTTTTACTCTGATAGAATGACAAGTTGGTTGATTTATTATTTATTTATACATTCTGACCTGCCAGATTCGGGGTCAGAGTAAGCAAGAAAAACAAAAACAGACTTTAAACGAAAGGTTTGCCCCATGGATAAAATTCTCGATAAAGCCGAGCAATCCAACCAGCAACTGCGCGTCGCCGCGCTGGAATATCATGAACTGCCCGTGCCCGGAAAAATCAGCGTCAATGCCACCAAACAGCTGACCAACCAGCGCGACCTGGCGCTTGCGTATTCGCCCGGTGTTGCCGCACCGTGCGAGGAAATCGTTAAAGATCCTGTCAATTCGTTCAAGTATACCGCACGTGGCAATCTGGTCGGTGTGATTACCAATGGTACCGCTGTACTCGGCCTGGGTAACATCGGTCCCCTTGCCGCCAAACCGGTCATGGAAGGCAAAGGCGTTTTATTTAAAAAGTTTGCCGGTATCGACGTCTTTGATATCGAAATCAACGAATCCGATCCGGACAAACTCTGTGACATTATTGCGTCCCTCGAACCAACCTTTGGCGGCATCAATCTGGAAGACATCAAGGCACCGGAGTGCTTTTATATTGAGCGCAAGCTGCGCGACCGGATGAAAATTCCCGTTTTTCATGATGACCAGCACGGTACGGCCATCATCGTTGGCGCGGCGATTTTAAACGGCTTAAAGGTCGTTAATAAAGACATCAAGAAATGCAAGCTGGTGGTATCAGGTGCCGGCGCCGCGGCCCTGGCCTGCCTTGATCTCATCGTTGATCTCGGTTTTCCGATTGAAAATATTTTTGTCACGGATCTGGCCGGTGTGGTTTATAAGGGCCGTATCGAATTGATGGATCCGGACAAAGCCCGCTTCGCGCAGGAAACCACTGCCAGAACGTTGGCCGACATCATTCCCGGTGCCGATGTATTTCTTGGCCTGTCAGCCGCCGGGGTCCTGAAAAAAGAGATGGTACGACAGATGGCGGACAGACCGCTGGTCATGGCCCTGGCCAACCCGACGCCGGAAATCCTGCCTGAAGAGGTCAGGGAAGTGCGCAGCGATGCGATCATTGCCACCGGCCGGTCCGACTACCCGAATCAGGTCAACAATGTCCTGTGCTTTCCTTACATATTCAGAGGTGCCCTCGATTGCGGTGCAACCACCATTACCCGTGAAATGGAAATTGCGGTGGTTCATGCGATTGCTGAATTGGCGCAAGCCGAGCAGTCCGATATTGTCGCCACGGTCTACGGTTTCGCCAATTTGAGTTTTGGTCCGGAATATCTCATCCCCAAACCGTTTGACCCGCGTCTGATGATGAAAATCGCTCCTGCCGTGGCCAAAGCGGCAGCAGCTTCCGGGGTTGCCTCGCGCCCAATCCTGGATTTTGACGCCTATACGGAAAAACTTGAGCAATTTGTCTACCACAGTGGCACGTTCATGAAACCGGTATTTCAAATCGCGAAAAATGCACCCGCCGACAAGAAGCGGATTGTCTTTGCCGAAGGCGAAGAGAAACGCGTCCTTCGCGCTGTTCAAATCATTGTCGACGAACATCTGGCCCGACCGATACTGGTGGGCCGCCCCAACGTCATTGCGCAGCGTATAGAGACCTTTGGTCTGCGCATCAAAGCCGGCGTTGATTTTGATATCATCAATCCGGACTTTGACGAACGCTACCAGGATTACTGGAAAACCTACTACGACATCACGGCACGTCAGGGTGTCACCCAGCAATACGCCAAAATTGAAATGCGCCGTCGCCATACTTTGATCGGCTCCATCATGATCAAGAAAGGCCATGCCGACGGCATGATCTGCGGCACCTTCGGCACCACCCACCTGCACCTGGAATACATCGACAAGGTGCTGGGCAAGCGGGATGGCGTCAACGTGTATGCCGCCATGAATGCGCTGATCCTGCAGGACCGCCAACTCGTCATGGTTGACACGCATGTGAATGAAAATCCGACAGCTGAACAGATTGCAGAAATCACGCTGTTGGCCGCTGAAGAACTGCGTCGATTTGGGATTACACCGCATGTCGCGCTGCTGTCGCACTCCAATTTCGGCACCAGCAACAGCGATTCAGCCATTAAAATGCGGACCGCATTGGGCATTATAAAAAGTAAAGCGCCGGATCTGGATATCGACGGTGAAATGCATGGCGATTCCGCACTCGACAGTGTCTACCGTAAAACAACCATGCCCAACAGCACGCTGAGAAGCAACGCCAATCTTCTGGTTCTTCCCAATATTGACGCGGCCAATATTTCCTACAATCTGATGAAAGTCACTGCGGGCAACGGCATTGCGATCGGTCCGATACTGCTGGGTTGCGCAAAACCGGTCCATATCCTGACACCGTCAGCGACCGTTCGACGCATCGTTAATATGACTGCGTTATGCGTGGTTGATTCTGTGGCTCAACGCTGAATCACTTGCACCGGTCCCAAACAAAAAGGCCCTTGAATGCACAGTTCAAGGGCCTTTTCAATTGGATCTCTCAATTAGCGGTGGTCATTTGTTCCACCAAGCAACTGATTTTTGAGTGCGATATCCACCGGATTGTCACCGAGCCATATTCTCATGACCGCATTAAAAAACGCAATGTCGGGGAATGTGTCGCCGATTTTTTTTCCGTTAATATACATATTGGTGCCGGCGTTAGGCACCCATTCCATCGACACCACATCACCTTTATTCAATTCGGGCACGGTAGAAAACAACTGCCCGAATTTGAGAAACTGATCGGTTAATTTTGCGCGTTCGGCTTTATCCGTATTACGTTTGACACCGTCCATAAAAGCCTGACCGAGTGTATCACTGCTTAATTCCCTTAACATTGTCAGGTTGATTTTCTTGGGTCCGGACAGGGCAAATACCCCTTCCGATGTGGTTTTGATTTCCGTGAGGTACAACGCGGCAACATACACTTTAAAAAACACTTTGTAGCGGATTCCTGCACCGTTCAGCTTCAAGGTTGTATTCGATGCCTGTACTGTTTCATCCAGTTTTACGCCTGCCACCTCTTTGGCCTGTGCGTTCGACACCAACGCTAAAACCAAACAAAACATCAATTCTTTGATAGGTAATTTCATGGTTTATCCATTATATTTTATACAACTTATTTTAAATGTTGACTCCGCCGATAATTCTAACTTACAAACAGGTTATGTGGATGCAAAGAAAGGTAACGCACTTAGAAAAAATGGCATGATAAATTTATCATGCCATTTTTCTGCCTTCGATAGCTCAGCCGTTTTTACTTACTGAGGAAACTCTTCACTTTTTCCATCCACGATTTGCTTTGTGGACTGTGCTTTGAACCACCTTCAACCGTCAGCTTTTCAAAATCGCGCAACAGATCTTTCTGTTTTTCTGTCAATTTCACCGGCGTTTCTATGACCACATGACAGAACAGGTCGCCCGGGTAACCCGACCGGACTCCCTTGATTCCTTTGCTGCGCAAACGGAATGTTTTTCCGGTTTGCGTGCCCTCTGGAATGGTAAAACTGGCCTTGCCATTCAAAGTGGGCACTTCAATTTCGCCGCCCAGCGTGGCTTTCGCAAAGGAGATAGGCATTTCACAGTGCAGATCATCACCATCGCGCTGGAAAACCGAATGCTGCTTGGTGTGAATTTCTACATACAGATCGCCCGGTGGGCCACCGTTGACGCCCGGCTCGCCATTGCCGGACGAACGTATCCGCATGCCATCATCAATACCCGCAGGGATTTTCACTTCCAGCGTTTTATTTCGTTTGATACGGCCGACACCGGCACAACTTGTGCAGGGATCAGGAATGATCTTCCCTGTGCCATGGCATTTCGGGCAAGTCTGTTGAATACTGAACAGGCCCTGCTGCATCCGGACCTGACCGTGTCCACCACAGGTAGTACAGGTGACCGGTGACGTTCCCGGTTTGGCACCCGTGCCATGGCAGGGTTCGCATTCATCCCAGGAAGGAACCCTGATCGTGGTATCAAATCCGTTTGCAGCCTGTTCCAGGGTAATTTCAAGGTTGTAGCGCAGATCGGCGCCACGATAGACCTGCGGGCCAGAACTCCGACCCCGGCCACCGCCAAAAATATCACCGAAAATATCACCGAAAGCATCGGCAAAACCACCCGCACCACCGCCACCGCCGCCCCCCATATTGGGATCGACACCGGCGTGACCGTACCTGTCATAAGCATCGCGCTTTTTCGGATCGGTCAGCATTTCATACGCTTCTTTAGCTTCTTTAAATTTTTCTTCTGCCTGCTTACTGTCCGGATTTCTGTCTGGATGGTATTTCATTGCCAATTTGCGATACGATTTTTTAATCTCGTCTTCGGACGCATTTTTAGCAACGCCTAATATTTCATAAAAGTCACGCTTCGCCATTTTCTTGGCACCTTATTTTTAGTCAATTCAACCCTGCCAGTACCGCCCCTGCCAGTCACCTTCAAAACGACAGCAGCACTCTTCAAAGCCCGGACTTCGGTTGGCATTTATACGAAAAAAGCCGAGCAGGTCAGTCGGTTGACGACGTCCCTTCTCGGCGAGATTCAGCGAAAAAATACCTCGCCAAACCAACGTTTACTTATCTTTTACTTCTTTAAAGTCAGCATCAACCACGTCATCTTCCGAACGTTTTGCTTCCGATGCACCTGACGGATGTGCCCCGCCGGCTGCGTTAGCATCGCCGGCAGAACCGGCTGCGGCCTGTTGAGCCTGCATGTCTGCGTACATTTTTTCACCCAGCTTTTGTGAAGCCGTCGACAACGCCGTAATTTTTGCATCAATAGTGGCTTTATCACCGTTCTTCAGTGCATCTTCCAGATCCTTGATGGACGCTTCAATTTTTTCCTTTTCACCGGCATCAAGTTTGTCACCGTATTCAGTCAGCGCTTTACGTGTCGAGTGCACCAGTGCGTCAGCCTGATTGCGCGACTCAGCCAGTTCTTTGACCTTTTTGTCTTCTTCCGCATTCAGCTCGGCATCTTTTACCATTTTCTGAATTTCTTCCTCGGTCAGACCCGAGTTTGCCTTGATGGTGATTTTATTTTCTTTGCCGGTGGCCTTGTCTTTGGCACCCACGTGCAGGATACCGTTGGCATCAATATCAAATGTGACTTCAATCTGCGGTGTGCCACGTGGTGACGGTGGAATACCTTCGAGATTAAATTCACCCAAACCCTTGTTACCAGAGGCAATTTCACGCTCACCCTGATAGACCTTGATGGTCACCGCAGGCTGGTTATCGTCCGCGGTTGAAAAAACCTGGCTGAACTTGGTCGGGATGGTCGTATTTTTCTGGATCATTTTGGTCATGACACCACCCAGCGTTTCAATACCCAGGGACAGTGGCGTCACATCCAACAATAACAGATCTTTGCGGTCGCCCGACAATACCGAACCCTGAATTGCTGCGCCAACTGCAACGGCCTCGTCTGGATTCACATCCTTGCGCGGTTCCTTACCGAAAAATTCTTTAACAACTTCCTGAACCTTGGGCATACGGGTCATACCGCCGACCAGAATGATGTCATTGATATCTGACGTTTTCACGCCAGCATCCTTGATCGCCGTGCGGCATGGCTCTATCGTTTTATTGATAAGTTCTTCCACCAGAGATTCCAGTTTTGCACGGGTCATTTTCATGTTCAGATGAACCGGCGCACCGTTGGTCATGGCAATATACGGTTCGTTGATCTCGGTTTGCTGCGAGCTCGACAATTCAATTTTGGCACGTTCAGCAGACGCTTTGATACGTTGCAATGCGATAGGATCTTTGGACAGGTCAAGGCCGTTGATTTTCTTGAATTCGTCGATGATGTAATCGATGATGCGCTGGTCGAAATCTTCACCACCGAGGAAGGTATCACCGTTGGTTGACAGCACTTCAAACTGCATTTCGCCATCCACGTCGGCGATTTCAATGATCGAGATGTCAAAGGTACCGCCACCCAGATCGTACACCGCAATTTTGCGGTCACCGCGTTCTGCCTTGTCCAGTCCAAATGCCAGCGCTGCCGCAGTCGGCTCATTGATAATACGCTTGACTTCCAGACCAGCGATACGGCCGGCGTCTTTGGTTGCCTGACGTTGTGCATCGTTAAAATAGGCAGGAACCGTGATGACAGCCTCGGTGACTTCTTCACCCAGATAATCTTCGGCTGTTTTTTTCATTTTGCGCAGGACTTCGGCGGAAATCTGGGGAGGCGCCATTTTTTTGTCACGCACACTCACCCATGCGTCGCCATTTTCTGCCTTGACGATAGAGAACGGCATCAGGCCGATATCTTTCTGCACTTCTTTTTCATCAAACTTGCGACCGATCAGACGCTTGACGGCGTAGAGCGTATTTTTAGGGTTTGTCACTGCCTGACGTTTTGCTGATGCACCCACCAGAATCTCGCCGTCATCCTGATACGCGATGATGGAAGGGGTTGTGCGCGCACCTTCTGCATTTTCAATGACTTTGGGTTGACCGTTTTCTACGACGGAAACGCACGAATTGGTGGTGCCCAGGTCAATGCCGATAATTTTTCCCATGATGATTCCTTCTTTAAATTTTTAGTTTCAAAATATTGTGTGTAAATTGGTCAGTCCAGTTTGTACGTATATGCGGTGAAATTGGACTTTTTCAAGCAATTAGGATGCCAATTCCGCGTTTTATCTGGTTTTCCTGTTAATTGGCTTGTGCCACCGTCACCAGAGCCGGGCGCAACAAGCGATCCGCAATCGTATAGCCCTTCTGCAACACCTCGACAACCGTATTGGCGTCCTGGTCGGCGGGAACCATCGACACGGCCTGATGTTTGGCGGGGTCCAGTTTTTCACCCCGGGCGGGATTAATTTCCAGCAAACGGTTTTTTTCAAACGCGCTGGCCAACTGACGCAGGGTCATTTCGGTACCTTCTCTGAGCGCTTCAATGGATATCGTTTCAATCTTCAGCGCCATTTCCAGACTGTCTTTCACCGGAATCATCGATTCAGCGAAACTTTCAACCGCGTATTTATGGGCCTTGCTGATATCTTCCTGTGCGCGACGACGAATGTTTTCACCGTCGGCTTTGGCTCTCAGGTAGGCATCTTGCAATTCCGCCAACTTGGCTTCAGTCTCAAGCAATTTTTCTTCAAAATCAACACCCACAGCCACCATGATGGGCTCGGCCTGTTCCTGTTCGGGCGCATTCTGCAGATTTTCTTGCGCTTCTGGTTTTTCCTGGTCTTGCATTCATTACCTCCGGTGAATCAACAGTATTAAAACAATGTAGCGGAAATGGGGCATTTCAACCTCTTTTCAAGGGCAAAAACAATGATTTTGGGCAAAAAATCAGAAAAGCGCGCATTTTTGGGGACAAAAACAGTCGTTTCAGTCCATTCCTGAACACGGTGGTTATTAATCATTGTTTTATGGATATTATTTTATGGCAATTCAGTTTAACGCCACTGGCATACCATAAGGGGCGCTGGCAGGGCTGGCACAGGCTGCCGACCCGGTAAAGCCCGGCGCCAGGCTAGCTGCCTTTGATATTGATCGGAAATATTTCAGCGGAAAGCGCCACCTTGTTTCCCAATCCATAATGAAAATAGGCGGGACGTGAGACCGTGCGCAGCAGAATAAAAAATTCCAGTCTGAGCCGTTTCAACCATGACATGGATTTGTCGGCAATCAGGTTTTCAACGGCGACATGGACCACCCAGTGGCGTAGATTGGTCGGTAAATTGATGTCTTTATGTTCCAGCATCTCCTGCAACGCAATTTCCACATTCGGATCTTCCATAAAGCCAAACTGCATCTGGACATGGATAATACTGCCGCGTTCATTTCGTTCCAGCACACTCACGCTATATCGGCTGTCATGGATAAACGGTACCTTGAGGTGCTGGACCTGGACGTAAATGATATTGCGCGCTAACACACCGGTTCGTTTCCACAGCATTTGCGAGAGTGTCGGCGTTCGCATTTTGATGGTATGGCTTACCACCGGAACCATTAAAATCGAAGTGCGTTCGATCAGGGCTGGCAGTTCCCGATGGTGTTGTACAAACTCCGAAATGGGCATCGTGAAATTGGCTTCGTAGGCGGCAAACGTCGCCTTTCGTCCCCAACGCCAGGTCACCATAATGAAAAAGATGACGCAACCGATCAATATCGGCACGAATCCCCCCTCCATAAATTTGATTGAATTGGCAATCAGAAACGAGGCATCAATCAATGCAAACCCGCCAAACAGCGCGGCACTGACTGGCACACTCCATTTCCAGTAATGGCGCGCAACAAAAAACATCGCGGTTGACGTCGTCACCATAACCCCCGATTCGGCCAGACCGTAGGCGGCCCCCAACGAGACACTGGAGCCAAACGAAATCACTAGCAGCACACAACCCAGATACAGTGCCCAATTAATAAATGGCAGATAAACCTGGCCAACATGATCATGATGGGTATGCTTCACCTTCAGGCGCGGCATGACTTCCAGCGCGATCGATTGCGAAGCCAGTGAAAAGGCGCCCGAGATCAACGCCTGCGACGCAATCACTGTTGCCATTGTCGCCAGTGCCACCATGGGATACAGCCATTCGGTGGGCAGCATGCTGTAAAAAAGATTACCGCCCACACGCTGTCCACCACCCAGCAGAAAGGCGCCCTGCCCCAGATAGTTCAGAATAAGTGCCGGATAAACCAGCAGAAACCAGCTGAAGCGTATCGGATTCGCGCCAAAGTGACCCATATCGGCATACATGGCCTCGCCACCGGTCAGCACAAGTACCAGCGCGCCGAGAACCAGCAGACTGGTATAGAAATTGCCGTGCAATAAAAACTGCACGCCGTAAGCCGGATTAAACGCATGGAAAATGTCAGGATGTAACCGGATCTGGTGCAAACCCAATAGCGCCAGTACCACAAACCAGACAACCAGTATCGGGCCGAAAATCCGACCCAGCCCCCCCGTCCCTTTATACTGGAATCCAAACAGTATCGTCAGAATAATCAGCGTTATCAGGATTATCGCGTGGCTCGAGACCGGGGTTGCCACACCAATTCCTTCAATTGCCGACAGCACGCTGATGGCCGGTGTAATGACGCCATCACCGAATAACAGCCCGGCACCTACCAGAAGTAACCAGGATAATGCCGCCCGCTTGCCCTTGTTGAATTTGTCCAGCAAACCATACAGGGCAAACACGCCTCCCTCACCATCGTTGTCGGCACGCAGAACAAAGATCGCATACTTGAGTGCGACAACAATCGTCAGTGCCCAGATAACCAGAGAAATGCCGCCCAGTATCGTCGGGGCAGTCAACGGAATATTGGTAAAGCCGAAAAACATCAGGTTCAGCGCATACAGGGGCGACGTACCTATATCACCGTAGACCACACCCAACGCCCCCATACTTAATAAAAAAATACCTTTTCCGGGTCGGTGGGATGCTGCAATCTGGAAGTTATGGTCATGCTGCTCGCGCTGAGCGGAATGATTCCCCGAGTGTTTTGATTCCTTTGCCATCCTGCAGCCCCAAGTTTATTGGCGTTCCTGAACAATAATCCAAGCATATAGCCGGAACAGCACGCCAGCCATTTTTTTTGGGATTACATTGATTTAAATTAAGTGACAACTAGCGCATTTCATCCGTAATCTGCAATGTGTCACCAAATAGCCAGATCTGGCGTATGTCAATCGCATCAAAACGCCTTGCCATACTTGGGGGAAACGCGGCATAGGGCGCATTGACATTCACAATACGCCGCACCGCCTCGTCAATATCGCGGCGTCCGCTGGAGCGCAAAATGATAATGTTTTCAACACTCCCGTCACTTCTGACTGAAACCGTAACGACTGGATCGGTATGCATGCGGTCTTTGGACGACTGCGCATAATTTAAACGACCATTGTTTTCTATTTTCTGTCGCCAAATCCTGATATACAGATTGAGATCGACATCGCCGTTTTTACTGCCGAACACGGAACGCCGCGCGCCGCCCGAGGGCAGCGCTTGCGGCGTCGGCAAGACCGTCGTTTCAGCCATTGCCTGGACTGCATCACCATTCTTGTCAAAGTCAAAGCCACGGCCCGATAACAGTTTATCCAGCGCCGGACTTCCGCCACCCGGATTGGCACCGGATCTGCGGCTGTTGGCCCGGTCAGGCGATGCGCCGGACAGGTCATCAGGATAAACGGCAGATGGCGTCGGCGGCACCGAATTTGCCCTCGCGTTCGCCTCCGCCTCGGCGCGCAGGCGCACCTGCTCTGCCAACTGCGCCGCCAGCTGGTCGGCCTTCTGTTGCGCCAATAATTTTTCCTGCTGCAGTCGGCGACTCAGCTGCTCGGCGTCGATACGCCTTTTCTCGGCCATCTGGCGCTCCAGTTTTTCGCGCTCGGCCTGTTCACGCTCCAGTTGTTCTTTTTTTGCCAGCTCCTTTTTTACCTGATCTTCACGAACCGCCTCAGCCAGCTTTCTCTGTTCAAATTCCATCGCGGTACGCGCAGCCAAAATGGCCTGCTGCGCTTTTTCCCGCTCTGCCTGCTCCAGCGCCTGTTGCCTTTCTGACTCTTCCCTTTTCAGCTTTTCCAGGTTAATTTTTTCCTGCCTTAATTCCTCGAGCTTCAACGCTTCCTGTTTCAATTTTTCGGCAGCCAACAATTCGGCCACCCTGTTATCCTCGGCCACTTTTTCGGGCGCTGATCGTTCTGGTGCCCGGTTAGTCGCCAACCTGTCCGCCCTATCCTTTTCGGGTACGGTCTTTTCTTCCGCAACAGGTGGTGCAGTCCTGACAGGTGATTTCAGCTCAGTTTGCGGCGCTTCCCGCACCACATTCGCCGTGCCAACTTCAACAGGTTCATTGCTGGCTCCTGCCACGTCGGGCCCGCTGGCGTTCAGAGCACCGGGCGGTTCATTATCATTTCTCACAGGATCGACGCCGATCTGATCGGATTGCGCCACTGTAAAAGCCGCTCGGGTTGATTCGGTTACCATTATTCTGGGATTAACCGCCACAGCATGGATCATCGGGGCGACGGTAACCGATTTCGGACTTACAACGGGCGACGGAGGTGGTAGCGGAACAAATTCCGGCAATACTTCCAGCACAACAACAGGCGCCCGGATAACGGGTTCAGGGCGAGAACCGGACTGATCAGACGGCACCGGTGTTCCCGTGCCGTCTGGCGCAGCCGGTGCGGGCCGGACCGGGACCGGTCCGGTCGTACCTGCCTCCGGCCTGACCAGATTCAGATGAATGCCCGGCGTTTGCGCACGCCGGACAACTGAAGGCAATTCAAAACCAGGCAATCCGTCGCCATACTCGCCAAATTGCAGCATCAGCAGGGCAACATGACATGCCACTGACATAAAAATGGCAATGGACATTCGAATCGCAGGTCTATTCACACCCGACTGGCTTTGCATGCTATGAATATTCTTTATCAGTAAAAGTCGCAAATAAGCGCACAGGCCAATCAGGACGGACAGCGTGCCGGGAATTATCGCATAGGGCGCCTATTCCTTCCATTTTCCCGTTCACCATCCGGCAAATCGCCAATCACCGGCTAAAAGGCGGTATTCGCCGAATTCTCCATGACACCGCCCCTGAAAGTCGATATGGTTCGCTTACGTTCACATCCAGACGGAGTACACCATGAATCATGAACTGAATACGGCGCCGGACTGCGCCAGAGAGAATTCCACCTATCGGTCGGGAAAACGCATACTGATTGGCACAGGATTAATTTTACTCGGTGTGCTTTTATTATTCGAACACACAGGTTACATCGAAGGTCGGGATGTCAACCACTACTGGCCATTGTTAATAAGTCTTATCGGCTTAAATAAACTGCTATTTTCCCGGTTCAGCGACCGGAAATTGAAAGGTTGTTGGCAGATATTTCTGGGATTCTGGCTATTTGCCTGTCTGGAACATCTTTGGGGATGGACATTTGCAGTGACATGGCCGATGATTCTTATCGCATTGGGATTGAGTTATATCGGATCCTACGTCGTCAGGAATAAAAACCCGAACAATGAGAGCGCACCATGAAAGCCTACCGCAATAAACATCAGCTGCGCGAATGCCGCACACCCCGGCAGCGACTGGTTTTAGGATTGTTCATTGTCATCATTGGTGCGCTGTCACTGGTTGACAACCTGGGTTATTTCAATTCGCAGCAGATACTTTCCTTTTGGCCCGCTGTGTTCATCATTTTGGGTGTCATGAAAATCACCCAGGCCCGGCAATCGGCTGGTTACGTGTTCGGCACACTGCTGCTGGGACTGGGTATACTCCTTACCCTGCAGAATCTTGGTGTCATCGTGTTTCATTGGCGCCAATGGTGGCCGGTTCTGATTATAGGCGCGGGGGTGGCTTACATGTTAAAAGGGGTTAACATGAAAAATCAGTCCCCAGACATGGACCACGCCCGCTTCGCTGCCGCAAGCCAGAGCAATAACGACGACAACGTCGGCACCAGCAGTGCGGACACCATTTCCATTGTTGCCATTTTAAGCGGCAGCAAATCGAGTAATGCGTCGCCGCATTTTCAGGGTGGTGAAGTGTCTTCCTTCATGGGCGGAGCGGAAATTGATCTGCGCAATTCATCCATGCAGAATGAAGCTGTTATTCAGGTATTTGCTGTTTTCGGCAGTATAGAAATACGTGTTCCTGGCGACTGGACGGTGGTTTTGAATGGCGTGCCTATCCTGGGCGGCATCGAAGATCACAGTGTCCCGCCCCTGAACCCAACAAAACGGTTAGTGGTGTCAGGCGTGGTTATTATGGGCAGTATTGAAATCAAGAATTAGGATTCAGTCATTATAATGTATGCCGCGTTACGGCGACCAATAAAGAACTTGTCCAATGCACCCCATTTTTTCTGATTTGCCAAAACGGGTCATCTACATTCTGGCGTGGCTTTCGGTCGGCGTGCTGATCGCCCGCTTCCTGACGCTGGGAGGACTGGCAGACTGGAATACCGCACTGCTTTTTTCGCTACCGGTCAGCGTTATTTACGGCTTTGTGGCCAGTTCTGCCTATTATGTCTGCCGGGCCCTGCCAATTACTGCGCGGGGTTTTGGCTCCACGTTGGCTCTCTTCAGTCTTGCATCGCTTTTTTCCGGTGGCGTCTGGCTTGAACTGTGCACCGGATGGAATCATTTTGCCAAAGCCATGGACTGGTGGTTCATTGATTTTACACAAAGCAGCCAGTCGCTGCTGTTCTCTGCGGGTGCCGGTTGCTATCTGATATCGCTGCTCATACATGACGTTCTGATTGCTGCCAGGCGAATTCGTCAGGCCGAACTTGATGCGGCAAAATCCCAGCTCGTGGCGCGGGATGCCGAATTGCAGATGTTACGCGCGCAGATCAATCCCCATTTTTTATTTAACAGCCTCAATTCCATCAGCGCATTAACCAGTATCGATTCGACCGCTGCCCGCGCCATGACTATCGCTCTGGCCCAGTTTTTCAGGCAAAGCCTGACGCTATCCGAAAAAAACACCATTCCGCTCTGGCAGGAAATGGAACTCTGCGAACGATTCCTGGATGTGGAAAAAATCAGGTTTGGCAACAAGCTCAGGCAGGCATTTCAGGTCGACGAGCAAATCCGTTGCGCACTGATCCCGCCGATGCTGCTGCAGCCACTGATAGAGAACGCCATCAAACATGGCATTCGCGATTTGCCGGACGGTGGGACGATAAGTGTTACTGCAACGGTTCGCGACCACTGGCTGGATATTCTGGTCCACAATCCGTGCGACGAACAGGCCTCCGATTCAACCGGAAATGGACTTGGTCTCTCCAACATAAAGCAGCGCCTGGCCAATATTTACAGTCACCAGGCACGAATCCAGTGGGCGCGAACCAGCCATGCATTTTCTGTTGAAATTACTCTTCCCCTGAAATTATGAAAACTCTCATTGTCGACGATGAACCGCTTGCCCGCAGACTGACCCGTGAATACCTCAACAAACATGGCGACATCGACATTGTGGGTGAATGCGAAAATGGTGTGGACGCCGTTGCGTTTATTGAAGAAAAAAAGCCTGATCTGATTTTTATGGATATTCATATGCCGAAAATGTCCGGACTTGAAGTGATTGAAGTTACCGGACAGACATCGGGTGTCATTTTTACCACCGCTTATGACGACTATGCCTTAAAGGCATTTGATCTGCACGCCGTCGATTATCTGCTCAAGCCTTTTTCACAGGAACGCTTTGACGCTGCCCTGCTCCGTGCCCGGCAATTTTCCGGGCAACCGTCAACTGCATTGACTCAACTTGTTTCACACACACAAATGGAGCGTATCGTCGTACGCGATCGCGGCCAACTGCATTTTATTCCTGTTCGCAACATCGATTTTATTGAAGCCCAGGACGACTACATCATGATACACAGCGAGGGCAAATCCACCTTAAAACCACAGGCGCTGGGTGATATCCTGAATCAGCTTGATGCAAGCCGTTTTTTTCGCATACATCGGTCCTTTATAATAAATATTGAAAAATTAAATCGGGTAGAGCGTGTTAATAAGGATAGTCTTAAAGCTATTCTGAAAAATGGTACTGAACTGCCTGTCAGCCGCGCCGGATACGAACGGATACGTGCCTTGGTGAGAACTTAACTTGTGTAATTGGCATCTTTCAAAAATATATTTGCGGTGCCTGCACCCTTTCAAATCGAGACAGAGGATAATTGAAGGCTGATTGATGTAGGTTGGCACGCAGATCAGCTGTGCATTTATTACTATTTGGGAAGCGAAGTATTTTGAATACGAAAAGAATGAAGCGCTGGAATGGCGATATAACAAAACTGTCTGAATCTTATCTGAACTGCGTGATCGAAAAAATGCTGGCTTATGGCGACAGCGTTCAGTTTTCAACAAGTGGTTCCACTGATGGCCCGAATTTTCAGGTGATCAATTCCGCCGGCAAAAAAATTGCCTTTGACAGCGACTATCTGCTTACCCAAACCAGAGACGATGAGTTCACCGGTAAAAATTCCGCTGTAGTGTATTCACTGGACCAGGTCAAGGCCCGGGTAATCACCCTGACATCGCCAGCTGTAAAACCAGCACCCAAAAAATCAAGGCGGGTTGCCAGCGGCAGTACCCGTGGCAGTTCAGCCTTGACGAAAGCAAAAGAACAGATTGCGATTCAGAAATACGAGTACTACAAAACCAATCGGGCGGCCTTACCGACCGATATTCGTGATCACTCCGAAGAAATAACACGTATGATGGAAAGCGGCATGACTGCAGAAACGGCGTTTAATGAAGCAGTCAAATTGTGCTATGTCCACTGAGTCAGCGGCCATGCAACCGCTTGCTGCCTGAATGTTGGTCCGGCAGGATGCCAGTATCAAAGTACCGCCCCGCAGACTTTGTCAAGACAGAACGTCAACCATTGCCGTTGCAGTCGCTTCCACATTGCCGTTATTCAGTCCCGCGACGCACATGCGGCCCGACCGCAAAATATACACGGCGTGTTCGTCTTTAAGTCGGTCACATTGAATCGGACTCAGGCCGGTATAACTGAACATGCCGCGCTGTGTCAAAAAATAACTGAAATCACGATCAGGCAATCGGGTGCAAATTACATCGTACAAACGCTGACGCATTGCGAGTATCCGTTCACGCATGGCCACCACCTCCGCTTCCCATAACGGACGCAATTCAGGATCTGTCAGTACACGTGCCACAATTTGCCCGCCGTGCATGGGGGGATTCGAATAATTTCGTCGTACATTGGCTTTTAACTGGCCTAACACATTGACCGCCTGCTGCGGATCGGGGCAAACAATACTGAGTGCGCCACAGCGTTCACCATACAGACTCATGCTTTTTGAAAACGAATTGGCGACCAGAAAACTGATGCCGGCGTCGGCTGACAGCCGGATCGCATAGGCGTCATCGTCCATGCTGCTGCCATAGCCCTGGTAGGCAAGATCAAGAAACGGAATCAGTTCCCGGGCTTTTAATACCGGCAATAGTTGTTGCCATTGTTCGCGGGTCAGATCGACGCCGGTAGGATTATGACAGCAGGCATGCAGCAAAATCACGCTATGTTTTTCCGCCTTCGACATGGCCGCGAGCATGTCTGCAAAACGTAACCCGCCGGTTGCCGCGTCATAGTATGGATAACTCTCAACCGTCAGTCCTGAACCTTCAAAGACCGCACGGTGATTATCCCAGGTGGGGTCACTCACCAGCACGTGGGATTGGGGAAAGTAACGCTTGATAAAATCAGCACCGACTTTCAGGCCACCACTGGATCCGACGGTCTGGATGGTCACGACCCGTCCCGACCTGAGAGCGGCGTGGTCGCTGCCAAACAGCAGATCCTGAACGGCTGTCCTGAAATTGGCGGCACCTTCCATAGGCAAATAGGGTCGCGCACCGGCCGCTGCCACCACCTTCAATTCTGCCGCACGTACCGACGGCAGCATGGGTATTTTGCCGTCATCATCAAAATAAATACCGATCGACAGATTAATTTTGTCGCTGCGCGGATCTTTACCGAACGCCTCGTTCAGGGTCAGTATAGGGTCGCCCGCATACGGTTCTACATGGTGAAACATGCCAATCTCCCGGTCAAAAAGCCAATACTGAATGGTACACCACAATGTTTAATCGCCCGACACATGTCTGGATGGCAATTCTTTATCTGCCGTCACCGTTCAGACCGGCTTTTTATGGCTTTTCAGGCAATTAAATCAACATTTTGACCGGATATACGAAATTTTTAATTTAAATTAGCCATTTTATTGACTATACGTTTGTTCAGTAACGTAATTTCGGTGGTATATTATCGGTGTGTTGCGACTATCCATAGGCCATTGACATGTATCGTGCCGGATAGAGTTGAAGGACCCAAAACCATTTTTCCATGCGAAAAATTCCCGTATATTTAGGATAGAGATAACATGACAATGACCAAACCTCTGAAATTCTCGAAATCATTGAAGTCCGATGCGTTGCAAAAAGCGTTGGCGGAATACCGCCCTGGCCTTGCGTTGCCGCGCGCATTTTACAAAGACCCGGACATTTTTCAATTAGATATGCGCCACCACGTACTAGCGCACTGGCATTGTGCCGGTCACGTCAGTATGGTGAAAAATCCAGGGGACTTTTTTACTATTGAGATAGGTGGTGAATCCATCATCATTACCCGCGGTAGCGACAACGAGGTGCGCGGGCTGTTAAACATGTGTCGCCACCGTGGTTCACGGGTGTGCAACAAGTCGGAAGGTCATGCGAAGAATGGCAATTTTGTCTGTCCTTACCACGCCTGGACCTACGATTGCAGTGGTGAGCTGCAACGTGCCCGCCTGATGCCGGCGGACTTCAAGAAATCCGACTATGGTCTGCTGCAGGTGCAAACCCGGGTTGCTGAAGGCATGATCTTTATTACCTTTGCAGAAAATCCGCTCGGCTTCAAACATATCGATGAAACATTCAGCAAGTCGGCCAAAGTTTACGGTTGGGCGACGGCCAAATTTGCGGCACGCCGGACTTACGTGATTGAAGCCAACTGGAAACTGGTCGAAGAAAATTATCAGGAATGTTATCACTGCGGCCCGGCACATCAGGAATACTCGTTGCGTCACACCTTTGCCAAGCCACAGGCGGAACGTGTACCGGGCGATACAGCCATGTGTGCCCGCGACGAAGCGCTCGGCATACCACTGGGCGATGTCGACGCGGCAAATGAAGTGGCAGAACCCGGTCAGGAGGGCGCCGACTGTGTGCGTTCAGCAATGACCAACGGCTATGTAACCGGCAGCCGCGATGGCAAGCCTGTTGCGCCACTGATGGGTGATTTCAAAGGCAAGGATTATGATGGCGGCTTTTCGTTCATCGACGTCGGTCCAACGGCTAACTTTGTGGCTTACCCTGACTACACACTGATCTATCGGACAGTACCCCTGACTGTTGATAAAACCATCTTCGAATTGATCTGGCTGGTCGATGAACATGCCGAAGAGGGCAAAGACTACAAAGTGGATGATTTGATCTGGATGTGGGATTACACCAGTATCGAAGATAAAGGTATCATCGAAATGAATCAGGCCGGTGTCAATTCAGCCTTCTACGAACCCGGTCCTTATACCCCCATGGAAGTCGACGCCCAGCGCTACACGCAATACTACATTGACACCATGAGCAAGCTCTGATGAACCCGGCAGCGGGGGATAGCCATGAATGTAAAATGCCTGCCTCCGACCCTGCCCGGTAGCTGACGCGACTCACACCGGTGACCTGGACGATCCTCGACGATCGACTCCAATACCTGCAATTTTAATAACACCGTATCTTGATACGGTGTTTTTTTACCTATTCGCCTTATTCTGCGCAGATTTTACTGATTTACAACAATACTGTTTATTTTTACAGTAACTGTTTGCATATACAGTAGTTTTGTTTTAATATGGCTCCATCGGACATAAACTACCAAGGAGAAAATGATGGCCTATCTAAACACTGCATTTCAGACACAATCTATCGTCAATAACACCTTCCTGGTACGCATTGGTCAGCGCGAAGTCAGCATCAGCAAAGATTTCCGCAAGCGTTTTTATACCACCAATCCGCTGATTGAATGCCGTGCCGGCATTAATCCTGGTCATGTCGAAGTCTTGCTGATGAGAAGCTGGCTGGTTGTTTTTTCTAAAGCTCAACACTAATGTAAGCACCTCGCCAGCACCGTCATTGACTTTTGTACGGTGACGACGTGCTGATCTAAGCTGAAGTTTTCGCCTGGAATTGGGCGATATTCCATGGCAGAAGGTCAGCCACCCGGTTGATCGGATGGTCAGTACTGCCTTGCAATATTGAAAGTACGTTGCCGGAATGTTTGTCTAATTTGTCTAATTAGTCTGATTACGAGGTAATCATTGTGGCAAACGCTTCATAGTCTTTGCGAGGATCAGCCAATACAGCAGCCGATAACAAAATATTCAATAATGCGACGGTAGATTTGTTTGCGTCCGCCACGGTTATTTTCCTTTTATCCAATAATGGCTTGCAAACGTGCTAGCACGTCTTCAATTACAAATTCGGGCGCAGTTTCAATTCTTTTTGCACCGCGCTCTTCCAAATCCAACATGCAGAGTTGATTAACTAATACGGCTCCTTGTGTCGCTGTGCCGGAACCACTCAAACTCGATGCGAAGCCTTGGTGCCTTGCGAAGTCGCCGCCTTGAGTAATCGGAGCTATTAGAACCATTCCAAGCGCATTAAACTCTGAAGGAGAAACCACTAAAGCGAACCTTTTGCCTTTTTGTTCGCGGCCAATAGTCGGGTCTAAATCGACATGAACGATATCGCCACGCCCAAATTTAACGCGCCTCACCATACTTCACGACCAACAGCTTTTTTGCTTTTCCAGATCGCCATATCTGCCGGCTCCGCAGCATTCAAATCACACTGAGCAATCAAATCAGCCAATGAATAAATCGGACGTGCCGCCTTCAAAACAGCGCCTTCAGGGCGTATCTCGACGGACAGCTTATCCCCAAGACTTACTTTAAGCAGACTCAACAGCTCGGTTGGCAAACGTACTGCCGCACTGTTACCCCATTTTTGAATCGATAGTTCCATTGCAAATCTCCTTAATGTATCTACATTGTAGATTCCAATGAAAATACTGTCAAGCATTTTGTTTAAACAATGTATCTACTATATCACTTCGGAAAGCATGTCACATAATTTGTTTTGCCTGATATTTAGATTAGGCATGATGCGGCTCAATTCGACATGCCCAAGCAACTACTGCACCGTTTCAGGACTTGCATCATTCGATAATAGATTGGAAGCGAAATTGCGCCGACCAAAATGCGAAGAACCTAACTTAAACCCCGCATCCCGCACGTGATTTCAAGTGGCAAAATCAGGCATTCACGCACCGGATGCCTACTCACGCCGTCTGTAACGCGCAATAAATGTTTGATTTGTGCTGAAGTCAGTGTTGTCGCTTGTGACATGGGAACCTCTGAATAAAATGATTTTAGAATGAATTCAGAGTGAGATTTTAGAAGTCTTTTTTTCTGTGGTATCGCAAGCAAATCCGCCAGCCTTCGGAAAAGCGCGCAGAAGCAGATGGGTATCAAACTGCTGCGTCGCAGACAAGAAAATCACTCATTAATTACGGATATCCCAAGTTAATGAATGGCGCTCATGAAGGCATCTAATTCAACCTTCATGAGTTCATGGAGCTCGGCACATTTTTCTTCGTTAAGGTTTAATTTTGCGATCACGTTGGGGACATGCTCCCAATCCAGTTTTCGCTGAGAGCGTTCATCGAAATGAGCGTCTAACAGATCAGCTGCAAATAAAACATCGGTTAAGTCAAACGAACCATGATGCACATATTCAAGATTGCCAAAATTCTGTACAGCGTCGCGAATATCTTCAGGGATGGCCCAATTATCCAGTATGGCAGCGCCTATATTTGAGTGCCAGGCATCGACCACATTCCACAAAGCACGCTGAGAAATAAACAGCGACTGATAATTGTTGGCGCGATTCAGTATGTAGAACTTCCCGACATCATGTAACAGCCCGGCAAGCAGTGCTGACTCAGGGTTGACCCGGGTTAAATTTTTCGCGACCACGTAGGAAAAAGACGCGACACGCAAGCTGCGACTCCAAAGTCCATCCATCAATCTGGAAATGTCTTTATTTAAATCTTTGTGCTCTGTCAGTTGCTTCATGCCGACAGCCACGGTCAGGTTCTTAACTTTGGCATAACCCAGTCGCATGGTGGCGACGCGTAATTCGGTATTCATTTTTCCCGTGGGATTAAACGCTGCCGAATTACTTAATTTCAGGATTTGCGCTGATAATACAGGTTCTGTGCCTATGATGCGCGCCAACAGATCGTTGGAAATGTCGTCTTTTAGTATGGCACGCCGGATGCGCATGGTGGCGTCCAGTGATGTCGGAAATATAAGTACCGGCGCAGAAAGATCGGCCGTAAGTCCTTGTATAAATTCAAATTCGTTATTATTAGTGGTTGGTTCCATTGAACAAATCCCTTGACGCTAACCAGGTAGCGCGCCCTCTATCCAAATCTGTTAGAAATAATTGAAAAATGAAAAAAAATCGATTCTATCAGCTTAGGCGATTAATTTATTTGGTAAAGCATTAATATTCCACATTTCGAGATGAAATACGGATTGTAGCCGTACCATTGCGCCGGACGCTTGATAAACGTCTAATTTTTTGTTTTTGGACAAACATGGCTTGTCTTTCGGTCGGCCAGCACCATATGCATCTGCAGCTTCAGATCCGGTTAACGTATTTTTTAATAATGAGTCGATCCACTTTCAGGGGAAATTATGGCAATTACCATGTACAACGCGTCCGTACCCGTTTTTAAACAGATGCTTGCAAGTCTCGGGCATGTTTTAAATAAGGCAGAAATACACGCCAATGACAAAAAAATCGAACCCGAAGTCTTTCTTGCTGCCCGATTATATCCCGACATGTTTTCACTGGTGCGTCAGGTTCAGATCGCTGCTGATTTTGCCAAAGGTGTTTGTGCACGACTGGCCGGTATCGAAGTTCCGGCCTATGACGACAATGAACATAGCTTTGCGGATCTACAGGCACGTATCAAGAAGACCGTGGCATTCATTGATTCGATTGATCCCTCGCAGTTTGACGGTGCAGCAGAGCGTGAAATCGTCACCCGACCTGGTACACCGAAAGAAAAGAAATTTACCGGCCTGTCCTATTTGTTAAGTTATGGCTTGCCACAATTTTTCTTTCACGTGACAACCACATACGCGATTTTGCGCCACCACGGCGTGGAAGTCGGCAAAGGTGACTATATGGGTCTGCAGTGACGCTCATAACAGCTATCCGTGGCTGAATGGCGCCTCATACCGTGGCGCCATTTTTTTCAGGAACCCACCAGTCCGGCAGCGATATTGATAGACAGGCCGAGTATCGCCATATTGAACCAGAAACTGAGTACAGATTGCGCCAGGGCGGTCTTTCGTATGGCGCGGGTTGTCATGGACACATCCGACGTTTGCGCCGCAACCGCTATGGTGAATGAGAAATAGAGAAAATCCCAGTAATCGGGCTGTAAATCCAGATCAGGAAATCGTAAGGCGCGATACGCTGACGGTGAACGGTAGTACATTTTTGCGTAATGAAATGTAAAGATCATGCCGATAAAAAACCACGAGCCTGTCACCGTTGCCACGGTAATCGCATAGTGCATCAATTTAAATGACGGTGCCAGCTCTTTGACGGTAGCCAGTTCCAGCACGATGGCGGCTAAACTCGCCATGGCTGCAATTGACATGATGGCGACGATGGCCAGATCGGCCTTATCCTCCTGATCAGCCAGTTGAGCCACTTTTGCAGACGTTGAATTTTTCATCAGCCACATCATAAGCAGCAGGTAAGACCAGACCGACAGATTCCATCCCACCAGAAATCGTGACAGCTCATTCATTTGAATGGGTAACAGCAGGCTGATGGCGCTACCCGATAAAAAAGCCGTGAATAATCTTGGCCGGCTTTTGATTAGTTGCAGAATCATTATGTTTATCTCAAAGATGAATTTAGAATGTAAAAACAGTGGATAATTAACGAATACGCATTATATTAGTCGTCATAAACTGAATTGGATGCCACCCTGTGTCCCGGATGTTGCCAAACGGATCATGCCAGGTCTATCCCGTCCACATTACTTTATAAATTGAGGTGCCAGTGGAATTACTGACCATTTTTGCTCATTCAGATTTCAGAGCCGCCAGCCTGCAATTATTTCATGATATCAATGAACGTGACCTTGTTGCGATAAATCAGTTAATTGCAACCTGCTCTGTCATGCTGGTTAAGGCGGGGCAACCGGTTATTCAGGCGCATACCACGGATAATCGACTCTACATAGTCTTAAAAGGTGAACTGGAGGTGCTCTCCCAGGAGCCGGCAGGCAGTTCGGCGGCAAATCAGCTTCAATATCTCGCCGGGGAATGCGTGGGTGAATTATCGGTTCTGGATGACGAAGATCAGCCGCATACGGTCACTGCGAAGAGCGACAGCGAACTGCTGGTGATCGAGGCCGAGACGTTATGGCAATTGATTGAGGACTGTAATGGCGTTGCACGAAATTTATTACAGTTACTTTCATTCCGTATTCGTACCACGAATGCACTGCTGCGCCGCCGGCATAAAGTGGGCGAATTTTACCGGCAAATGTCGATGATCGACGGTTTGACCGGCATTCATAACCGCGCCTGGTTGCAGAGTCAGTTACCGCAAATGATTGAACGGGCCCATGTCACCGGCAACCCTTTATCGATCATCATGGCTGACCTTGATCATTTCAAACAGTTCAACGATAAACACGGGCACATCGTTGGTGACGATGCAATCCAGACCGCGGCCAAATTACTCAATTCAACGCTACGACCGTCCGATTACGCAGTCCGGTTCGGTGGTGAAGAGTTACTGGTGATTTTGCCTGACTGTGCCAACGCCCCGTGCTTTTCGGTTGCCGAACGGCTTTGCAAGAAACTGGCGCAGACACCGGTTTTCAAGGATGACCATTCGCCGCTACCCCATATTACCGCCTCGTTTGGAATTGCAAGTCTGGCTGAGGGTCAGGATATTTTCACATTTATCGCCAGTGCTGACGCCGCGCTTTATCGTGCCAAAAAAGCGGGACGCAACCAGGTTTCAAGATAAATCAACCGATATTTTTTTGATCACTCATTGAGCGATGGAGATATTGGGTCAAAAGGTTGATCTTTTGCGTCTTCCGTATCACAATCCTGACTCTTCCTTATTTCTTTGTTAAATAAATCTATGAATTCATCTCCGACACCGGGTCCATTTTCATTAAAGCGACCTGCTTTTGCCCTCGCAATGCTGGTTGGTCTTGTCAGCATCAACCATGACTGCGTTGCAGCCGACAGCAGCCCGGTCAGCGCCAGAACACCTGCCACCTTCATGATTGATGGCATGGACACCAGCATTAAACCCGGCAATGATTTTAATGCTTACGCGAACGGTGGTTGGGCAAAGACCGCCGTCATTCCAGCCGACCAGACCGGCTGGGGAATTTTCGGCGAAATTGATGAGCGCACCGGTAAGCAGTTAAACGACCTGGTTCAGGCGGCTGTCAGCGCCGAAGCAGGCACAGAGGAGCGCAAAGTCGGCGATTTTTACACCGCCTTCATGAATACCGATGCGATTGAAAAAGCCGGAACCGCACCGCTCAAGGATCGCCTTGATCAGATTGACGCAATAAAAACCAGAGCAGACCTGACCCGCTATCTGGGTTCCCAATTGCGTGCCGATGTCGATCCGATCAACGCAACCAATGTCTGGACTGAAAACATTTTCGGCATGTGGGTTTCTCAGGGTTTTCATGACAACACAAAGTACACAGCCTATTTGCTACAGGGCGGAATAGGGTTGCCGGATCGCGAATACTACCTCGCCAAGGGCGCCAAAATGGCCAGACTGCGCAGCCAATATCAGGCACATGTCGCGGCCATGCTGAAACTGGCCGGCGTCGCTGATCCGGCACTGGCTGCGGCCCGCGTCGTAAAACTGGAACATGGCATTGCGCTCAGCCACGCACCGCGTGAGGACACGTCGGATGTACTAAAAGCCGACAATACCTGGGCGTCGCCTGAATTTGCCCGAAAAGCGCCGGGTATGGACTGGAACCTGTTTTTCAAGGCCGCAGGACTGACTGGACAGACCTCGTTCATTATCTGGCATCCCGGGGCCATCAAAGGCGAAGCCGCCCTGGTGGCATCGGCACCGCTGGAAGACTGGAAGGACTACCTGCGCTTTCACGCCATTAATACGCGCGCTTCGGTGTTACCAAAGTCTTTTTCAGACCAGAAATTTGCATTTTACGGCACAACACTGTCAGGCACACCCGAACAGCAACCGCGCAGCAAGCGCGCCATAGGCGCGATCAACAGTTCACTGGGTGATGCACTCGGTAAATTGTATGTGGCCAAACACTTCTCACCGGAAGCCAAAGCCAAAATACGCGCCCTGGTCGCTCAGTTGCTCGACGCCTTCAGCGAACGGATCAACCGGCTGGACTGGATGGCACCGAGCACGAAAGCCGAAGCGCTGGCGAAACTGAAATCGATGTATGTCGGTGTCGGTTATCCCGACAAATGGCGCGACTTTTCCGGTCTGGAGATTCGTCCTGACGATGCATTTGGCAATTTCGATCGTGCCCAGCAATACACTTACCAGCAGGCGTTGGCCAAACTGGGACAACCCGTCGACGTGGCACAGTGGTGCATGGTGGCGCAGGAAATCAATGCGGTGAACATGCCGATGCAAAATGCGATCAACTTCCCCGCGGCCATTCTGCAGGCGCCCTATTTTGACCTGAACGCCTCCGATGCGGCCAATTATGGTTCGATAGGCGCAACGATAGGCCATGAAATCAGCCACGGCTTTGATGATTCCGGCGCACAGTTTGACTCGAAAGGTCAACTGAAAAACTGGTGGCAGAAAACCGACTTCAGTCATTTCAAAAAATCTGCCAAAGCGCTGGTCAACCAATACAATGCGTATCGTCCTTTCCCCGATTTGGCCATCAATGGACAGCAGACCCTGGGCGAAAATATCGCTGACCTGGCCGGATTAAACGTCGCCTACGATGCTTTCCACAAAGCCGCCGGCAAACAGGATGAAGCAACCAATAAACGTCTGGATCAGGAATTTTTCCTGTCCTTTGCTGAAAGCTGGCGCGGTATCGAACGTGAGCAGGCATTGCGCAGACAGATCACAACCAACGAACATGCACCCGACGCCTTCCGTGTATTTACTGTACGCAATCTGGATGCGTGGTACAGCGCATTTGACGTGCAGCCCGGCGATAAACTTTATCTCGCGCCCAGTGCCCGGGTGCGGGTTTGGTGACCTTTCAGCAGGGGTAACACCTTGTTGTAGAGCAGCAACGACTGAAAAACGCGCCGCTGGCGCGTTTTTTTATTTAATTATATTTACTTAATGCCATTTACTTAACCGGCTTGCAATCTTGACCGTTTTTTTTGGAAACACGATGTAAATATAAGGGTTCTGGAGGTTGTAAAACGGTCGAAAATCTCTACAATCAGGAAACAGGGAATGCCTGCTGTTAAAGGCAACTTGAAGCCACTACCCCCACCCCGCGGCATGACTACACCATCTCGAGGATAGTTATGAAAAACCAGCTTCTGGCCGTAACCATGGCAGTTTTAGCAAGCTGTGCCACTGCACAAACCAGTAATATCGGCGTATCCGGTGAAGTGGGCACGCTTGGCGCCGGTATACATTTGACGTTACCAGTGCAAAACAGTTTAAACGCGCGCATCGGATTGAGCGGCTACAACTACGACTACAGCGGTAACACCAGCGATGTCAATTATGACTTCAAACTAAAACTGCAAACCATTGATGCCTTGCTGGACTGGTATCCGATGAGTGGCGCGTTCCATTTGTCCGCCGGGATTTTTCATAACGGGAATAAAGTAACCTCGACGGCTAAACCGTCAGGCAACGATACCTATACGATTAACGGTAATACCTATACCACCGCAGAAGCAGGAACCATTGATGGCACGATAGAATTTCACTCTGCCGTGCCGTATCTGGGTGTCGGTTGGGGCAATAACATAGCCAGAGAAAAAGGCTGGGGCTTCACATCGGATCTTGGGGTGATTTTCCAGGGATCACCCACCTCCAATCTGACCAGCAGCGGCTGCACGGCAAGTGCTCAACTCTGTGCACAGTTATACAATGACCTGAATGTTGAAAACGTTAACCTGGAAAATAAAACCAACAACCTGAAATACTATCCCGTCGTGCGTATCGGCGTCAGTTATTCTTTCTGAGTCATTTCCGGATCCCAGGTGTCCATTTTGTCGCGACAGCGACGGTTCGATGCGAGTCATTCAACCATCGCCCAACCTGGTGTGCATTTGGTGAGAACCGATTACTGCCCGGCCTGCATATGCAAGGACTGGCGATGCATGTCAAACAGGATTCCCCGGGTAGCTGTTAATTCTTCGGTGCAGTCTTTCATCAGATAATGGGCAAACTGCTTGTTGATGTCATGGCTGGTTGCCAGTCCTGTGACATCCAGATTCTCCAAAGCCATAAACTGCTTTTTCAGCGAGTTCAGCTCGAGGCTATCCAGCTCGGCCAATACCTGTTTAATCTTTGCCATGCTGTCCACGTCCGCGTCAAACTCACACTTGGCAACCTCAAGACTTTCAGCCACTTCGTCCTGAATTGAGCCATCCAGGTTGGTAAAATTCTCACAGAAATGCACATACGACTCGCATTTCTTCGCCAGGAAATCATGGTGTTTGTCCAGGCTTGCGCGAATCAGGTTTCGCAAATCGCTGTCCACGTCAGGCGCGCCGGAGTCAAACAATCTTGTCAATCCAAACACAGTCAGGTTATCAGCCAGTGAGGCAAACGATACTCGCGCGCTGAATAAGGCGGCCTGGTGACCGTCACCTCTCAGCAGGCTGTTGAGATACACACCCAAAAAGGAAAAAGCGGCCAGCACATTTTTTAACGGCTGCTTTTCCCTGGTGGTTTTGCCGTTGCTTGATTCGTCATAGGTGGCGCGTTGTTCCCATGCTCGAAACTTCCCTGTCTTGCCAGCCATACGATCAAGAAAGTGCTGTCTGTCCAGGTCGCGCTGCGTGACAAAATCATAGAGAGCGGCCCTTAATCCTGATGCCGAAAACCTGGCCTCCCGTCCTTGCGGTGACAGCGCGTACAGGGTCTGCAGCAAATCAAACCGGCGTCCGAGAAAGCGCGATGCCTGCAATTTATACGACTCATGCTTTTTACTTTTTCCGTGGTAGACCAAAAATTGCCAGGAGCAAGCGGTCATGACCACGCCTCCCACAATTCCCAATACCAGCAATACGGCAAATCCGACAGGCGACAGCACCACCCCCAGGGTAAAAACAGCAACAATGCCAAACACCATTTTTGTTATGGCGCTCGCGGCGTAAATGCCGGCACCTGAAAGAAAGCCACAATTCCAGCGGAAAAATCGGCCAGAAAATTTTACACGGGACGCATATTTTTTGTCGATAAATGCCCGATAGGCCTGTTCAATTGGGTCGGTTTCATCTGTTTCGTTGATGGCCGGTTCCGATCCCAGAGCACGGCTATTCCGCGCCCCTGCCATTTCAGTGCCCGCCAACGCCGGCGCCCCGACCTTATTCAGTCTGGCGGCGCCTGCACGCATCATCAGGCGACCGTCGCTCTCGTAGTCCAGACAGACCATTCTGCTTTGGTAAACAAAAAAAGCGCCCAGAAACAGCGCAGCGCCGGCAGCAACCGGACCGAAAAAAAGTGTGCCTGCTATTCCAAATGCCGTTGTCGCCAGTGTCAGC
>CAITOF010000107.1 GCA_903893945.1 uncultured Oxalobacteraceae bacterium
GCTCGCGGCGTAAATGCCGGCACCTGAAAGAAAGCCACAATTCCAGCGGAAAAATCGGCCGGAAAATTTTACACGGGACGCATATTTTTTGTCGATAAATGCCCGATAGGCTTGTTCAATTGGGTCGGTTTCATCTGTTTCGTTGATGGCCGGTTCCGATTCCAGAGCAGGGTTATTCCGCGCCCCTGCCATTTCAGTGCCCGCCAACGCCGGCGCCCCGACCTTATTCAGTCTGGCGGCGCCTGCACGCATCATCAGGCGACCGTCACTCTCGTAGTCCAGACAGACCATTCTGCTTTGATAAACAAAAAAAGCGCCCAGAAACAGCGCAGCGCCGGCAGCAACCGGACCGAAAAAAAGTGTGCCTGCTATTCCAAATGCCGTTGTCGCCAGTGTCAGCTTGGGTGAATTGGCGATGCATGCTGCGACAATCTGCATGAGGGTTTCTCCGGTCACCTTCGAAAAAATCGATGCGCCCGAAACAAACGACGAAACACCAATGCCGACATTACAGTCATTATGCTGAATGGCCCTGCCGAGTTGGTCCAGAGTATGGGATTCAAGTCGCCTGGCGAGCTCAACAGAACGGCTGAGTAAATCTTTGTCACAGCTTTTCGCATCGGCGACCACCAGCGTCTTCAGATCGCGCAGTCTTGACTGAACAACCCGGTGCTGAGCCGTCAGCGTGCGATCATCCTCCAGCGCCTCGACAGTCTCTTCGTACCCTGCTTTCATTGCGAGTACCGACAGAAACGCCAAAGGCCCCGCCATGCTGAAACCCATTATGCTGTCCGCACCACCGGCATGGACAGCCTGGGCAGCCAACCAATCTTTTGGAAAGACGGTAAATTGGGCCCATTCTTTTAAGATTTCCTGTGCGAAGGCCTCGGAACCGCGGCCGTGAAGTACCTTGATCAGATAATTGAGCAGCACATAGGTCGCGTGAACACCTTCATCGAGATCAACGTTCATGACGCCCCCACCACACTGGTGCGCTGCGCCTGTCAGCGTATCAGTTTGCGGGCTATTGGCTAAACCGATTTTCCCCGTTATATCGAGGCGACTGCGGATACTGTAGCGTACCGCGTTGATCCCGTCTTGCATTGCGGATGAAGCGAGGGAGCTGCTACTTCTGCGGGGATTCATTGCTGACAGCATATTTTATCAACTCACTATTTCGTAAATGATAATTATTATCATTTGATGAAATAAAGTCAAGATAAAATGACAACTAATTTTACGACAGTCTGCTATACAGTTTTGTTATTGCGTTTTGTTATTGATTTCTGTTGTTGACTTTTTTGCTGCCGGTTGGTTCTCATCCGGATAACTATATCCACGACAACGACACATATTGTGCAATATTATTTTATTTAAAAGTTATTTGTTGAAATAAAATTATAATTGAAAGTCCTACCCGGGTATGCTGACCGCCATTAAACCCGCACGTAATCCAACCCGCACGGAAGGATTCGGAAACAGCACATACTCAGGCTGATCCCCCACCCGGTAACTGAAGTCGCCGTCCCGGGCAATTAAAGTATGAGGAGCAAACTCGGTAAAATTCTGCGTATGACCATCAAACGTCAGGTGAAATGCCTCGCTGCGTTTGATTAATTCCTGGGCGACCCGAAACAATCTGGGCTTTAACGTACTTTGCAGTAAGTCAGGCGCCACACCGGCACGCAGCAATGCATCCAATGCGTGTTGTGTCTGGCTGAATTGAGTCAGATCATTCTTGCCGAGCTCACCAATTCTGCCGAGTTCAGCCGTGCAACTGATTGCTCCCAGATAACGGCAGGTATACGCACTGAACGTGACGGTCGCATCCGGATTTAAAACTGCTGCCTGTATGCCTGCCGAGCCCAGCCAGCGCAAAAACAGGTCGTTAGGGCTGCCGGGCACAATGGCAAAGGCGGGATAGAACGAGGCGCGAATAGCGGTATGCAGATCAAGGTGCCACTTGTGCGGGCGGCCTTCAAAAAACCGGGCGGTCACATCCATTAACTGATCTGCCCGCAGTGCTTCCCGGGAACCCTGAAACTGCGTTCGGCCGGTCGGTGCAGGTGGCGTAAACAAACGATTCAGGTCCACATCGATAAATCGTTTTGACTGGGCGATGGCGTCGATATTGCCCACTGCAACCATAAGGTCCAGCGCGAGCGCCTGCGGATTTCTGGCAAGTTCTTCGAGTAACAGCGCCATCATTTCTATCGGTGCGGTTTCATCGCCGTGTACACCGACTGAAATCAGCAAGCGCAGCCGCTCCCCTGCATCATTGTCGGGTCTGCAGATCTGTACAACACCGGGCAACGGTTCATGTACCACAAATCCGGTCTGCCGGAAGGAAGAAACCAGAGATGAAAATTCACCTCTGGCAAAAGTAGACCTGGTCTGGCTCATTGAACGTGGTCAGTCCTGAAGGGCAATAAATAGCACGCGCTCAATCGATACTGGCTGCCGACGCGGCTTCAGACAGTGCCCAGACATCCAGCACTGCCGTTTCCAGTCCGGGCAAATCATTTCGCTTGCCTGGTTTAACCTGGATGCCCGCCTGCGTGAGCACGGCATTAATATGCTGAACCAGCTGATCACCCTGCAATTGTGCTGAATCGGGCGGCAATTTAGCCAACACCAAATCCAGCAGGCGCTGCTGGGCGCGTCGCAAGGCGTTCAATGCATGCGTGCGCAGTGGAGTCACATGCGTCTGCATTAACACCGGTTCCAGCAGCGCTATACCGGACTGCTGTCGCAACTGGAGGCCAATGGTTAAAAAGACGGCCAGATCCAGATTCGGGCTTCGCACGGTGGTCAGCGACGAAAATAAAAAATCGGCCATGTCAATCAATGCTTCGATGGTCTGGCCGGCCTTCTGGACCGGTTTGGATTCCGTGACAAACTTGCTCAATAGCGGCGCAACTTTGGCAGGATTGGCGAACAGGGCTGCCAATTCAGCAAGGTTGCCCGACGATTCACAATCGGGTACCGACAACACGCCTTCAATCAGCGCCCGCTGTAAAACGCGACAACGCGCGTCCATCGCCTTGGATACGTCACGCGTCTCAATCAACGCATGTTCATCCAGAACGTTGAATAAAGGCGCCAGATTCAGCGCTGACCAGGCTTGCGCCCAGGCCAGTATGACATCGGCTTCTGACACTTTATATTTTTCCGCCAGTTCAACCAGCATAATCGGGCCACAGCGATTGACCGCTTCATTGGCCAGCACGGTGCCCAGAATGGCATTGGCCAGAGGATGATCAAGGCTGTTTCTGACGGCCACCAATGCTGACGGGAAATAAGGTGTCAGAATCGATTTCGCCCAGGCATGACGGGTCAGAGGCAAGGCTGAAAGAAGGCCCTTGTAGCGGTTTTTCACGTTGGCCACCACCACCGCCAGTTCAGGCGCCGTCAAGCCATGTCCGGCTTCTTTACGTCGATTAAATTCTATCTCCGACGGCAACTGCTCCAGTTCGCGCGACAGGACACCCTCGGCTTCCAGATTGCGGACCAGGCTGGCGTACGCTTCCTGGATCACTTCCTGATTCTGCGACTGCTCTTCGCGCACCAGCAACCGTGTCTGCTGTGTGTTATCGCGCAGCACCAGGTTTTCGATATCCAATGTAATCTTGTTCAGGATATGGTTACGTTCGGCTTCGGTAATCACGCCGGCATTGACTTCCGTATCCAGCCAGATCTTGACATTGACTTCATGGTCAGAACAATCCACACCTGCCGAATTATCGATCGCGTCCGTAAATATTTTTCCGCCTTTCAAGGCAAACTCGATCCGGCCGGCCTGCGTTGCCCCGAGATTACCGCCTTCAGCGACCACCTTGCAGCGCATCACATTGCCGTCGACGCGAATGGCGTCGTTCGCACGGTCCTTGACCTGGGCATGCGTTTCAGTGGACGCCTTGATATAGGTACCGATGCCACCGTTGTAGAACAGGTCCACTTTGGCCATCAGAATGATATGCATCAGCTGTTCCGGTGTTACCGTTTTTGCTTCCGTGTCCAAAGCCTGTTGTACCTGCAGCGATAAAGTAATGCTGCGCGCGTCACGCGGGTAGACACCGCCACCGGCCGAGATCAGCATCTTGTCATAATCGTCCCACGACGAGCGCGGCAAAGCGAACATGCGCTGACGTTCTTCAAACGAGACTTTTACATCAGGCGTCGGGTCAAGAAATATATGACGATGATCAAATGCCGCAATCAGTTTGATCTGGCGCGACAGCAGGACGCCATTGCCAAACACGTCACCTGACATGTCGCCCACACCAATGACGGTAAACGGCGTGGTATTGATATCGTGACCCAGCTCATAGAAATGGCGCTTGACGGCTTCAAATGCGCCCTTCGCCGTAATCCCCAGTTTTTTATGGTCATAGCCATTGGATCCGCCCGATGCAAAGGCGTCGCCCAGCCAGAATTTGCGCTCAACCGCTATCCCGTTGGCAATGTCGGAAAACGTTGCCGTGCCTTTGTCTGCAGCGACTACCAGGTAGGGATCGGCATCGTCATAGCAGACTGTCTGCTCAGGATGAATTATCTTGCCCTGCTGACGATTGTCGGTCAGGTCAAGCAGGCCGGCGATGAACAGACGGTAGACGGCTTCGCCTTCGCGGGCAATCATTTCACGTGTGCTGACACCATTGGCGTCTTTGGGAACCATCTTGCAGACAAATCCCCCTTTGGCACCGGCAGGTACTATCACCGCATTTTTTACCATCTGGGCTTTCACCAGTCCCAATACTTCAGTCCGGTAATCTTCCATCCGGTCCGACCAGCGCAGGCCACCCCGCGCAACTGGTCCGCCGCGCAGGTGCACACCTTCAAAACGGCGTGAGAACACAAATATTTCACGGAAAGGACGGGGTTGGGGTAACCAGTTCAGTTTGGTCGTATCGAACTTGAACAATACCGTGTCGTTGACCTGTTTGCTCTGAAAGTACGAGGTACGCAATGTTGCCAGCATCAGTTCAGCCAGTGTACGCAAAATATCTTCCGAATCGGCGTGATTGATTTCGGCCAGCTTTTCCTTAATGTCCGACAATGCCTGCGTACCCGCATCACGCTGCAGCGCATTTAATTCCGGATTGAACCGAACCAAAAACGCATCGGTCAGTTGACGCACATAATGCGCCTGTTTTTTCAGGCAGTCTGCCATATAGCGGATACTGAAACGGCAGCCGCCCTGGCGCCAGTAACTGGCATATGCACGGACCAGCTGAACTTCCATCGGACGCATGCCAGCCTCGATCACCAGCGCATTCATGCGCCCGTCTTCAGCTTCATTGTTCAGTAATGATTCAAACAGTTCCTGCGCCACCCCGGCCACACCAGGGCGTGTCAATTTTTCCGCGCTTGCTCCGTCCAGTGACAGGCAGGTCACGTAAATGTTTTCCGCATTTAACCCGGCGTCCTGCACTATCTGGTAGGTCTGTTCACGTTCAATGTTGACGCCGGCATTATGCATGGCAGGCAGTATATTGGACAACGATGGCACTTCCCGCACCGACTGCAGCCGTATCGTGACCGGATTCGTGGTTTCAACCCGAACCCGGATCCGGTTTGAACCGCTGTTCTCAATAATGCCTTTCAGGTCATGAAAAGCGGTAATCGGCGACGTCACGGCAATATAGTCAGCAGGCAGATCACTGCACAGTTTGCGCAGGCCGACGCGCAAATCAGCATCATCGACACCGTCAACGACGTTGTTAAACGTGGTGTGCCATCCTTCGAGCACGCCCAGCAAAGGCAACTGAATATCAAGTTCCAGATCCAGATTGGGCTTGGCAGCCTTGGCAATCAGATATAAACGGGCCAACGGTCCGTCAGCCAGTAATGTTTCAACACGGACTGCCGAGGCACCAACCACATCTTTCAGGGTCTCGGCCAGTGTTTCTGATAAATTGGCACTGTAAAGTTCACGTGGCATATACATTAATACGTTCAGATGCCGGCCATACACGTCGCGGCGCGCAAACACCTTGGCGCGCGGCTGCTTGTACAGCGCCACAGCGGCACTGGATACGTCGGCAAGCCATTCCGGTTGTGCTTCCAGGACTTCCACGCGTGGCAGTGATTCCAGAATTTCCAGAAATTTTTCAGCGCGGAATCCAACCGGCCGCACACCGGCCAGTTGTAACACCTTGCCGATTCGAACTCGCGCGAACGGCAATTCCGCCAGCGCTGTTGCAGTTGCTGCGCGAGAGAACAGGCCGACCAGGCAGTGTTCGCCCACCAATGTGCCCTGTGCATCGATATTTCTTACACCGATAAAATCCAGTTGCTGATCACGATACAATGTCGACAGGACATCCGCCTTCACAACCGACAAGGTATCTTCCCTTGCCTGCAAGGTATCAAAGTCCCCGGGTATGCTTTTCAGGCATTCGCCATAAATCGGGTGCGATTTATTTTTGAGCACGCCCAATGCACTCGTCACATCACGCACCAGTTCGCGTGCACCCTTTTGCACGGCGTAATGGACATATCCAAAGGTTTCAAAACCGATCTGGTCAGCCCACCGCAAAAATGCCGCCGTTTCTGTTCCATCGCTGACATTCGACGCCAGACCATCAGCGATCTGGGTGATTTTTGCAGAAAGTGCCGGCGCGTCGTGGCGTACATCAGCCGCATCGCCCACCGACATTTTCAGGTACTCTGTCAGTGAACTTAATTCGCTGTCCTTGATTTGTTCCGTCAACAAACAGATCACAATTGATTCCAGACCGGCATTGCTGTCTATGTTGGGCTTGACGGTCTCGACCTGGATGACTTTTCCGGAACTGTCACGCTGAACCGCCAAAACCGAATTCAGGATCGCACGTGACACAATACGCTGGTGACGCAATGACATGACCATCGAATCGACCAGGTACGGCATGTCAGGATTCAGGATCAACAGCGCTGTCGACCGCCCGCCTCGCCCGTCCTGATACGCGAGGGTATTGATCTGACAGGCCTTCGCCGGCGTCCAATGCGCGGCGTGAGTGAACGCTTCCCATAAGACAGACGCAAGGCTGGCAGGCAATATCCCGGCCAGATCATCTTCTTCAATCGACGATAACCAGGTTTCCAGCAATGCACTGACAGCGGGATTATTCTGGGCGTAATTGGATTGAACCAGAGTCAGGGTTTGTTTGCGTAATTCTTGTGCTTGTTTCATTACATCCTCTAATTTTTTAATTTAGGTTTTGTCAGTGTTCATACAAATTGGGTAAATTCAAAATCCCACTCAACTCAGTCAGGGCCGTTTGCACTTCAATGGCAAGTGCCGGATCAGCCAAATCTTCAGGCAACAGTGTGTCACGGTAATGACGTTCGACCCACGCGGTTAGCCGGCTGTACAACGCATCGGTAAAGACTACTCCCTGGTGCATGGCGCTGGCCTGCCTTTCGGTCAGTACAACACGCAAGCGCAGGCACGCCGGGCCACCGCCATTACGCATACTTTGCCTTAATTCGAAACTCAGCAATTCATCAATGGCACCATTGTCACTGACGAGATTTTTCAGATAACTGGCCACAGCAGGGTTCTCACTGCATTCTTGTGGAACCAATAATGCCATTTTACCGTCAGATTTCATCAAAAGCTGACTATTGAACAAATAAGATGACACCGCATCGGCCACGGAGACCCATTTCGATTCCACCCGCACCGGGTTCAGCTCTGCGCCAATTTGCTGCATTGCAATACGACATTTTTCTATGCTGGCTTTCTCATCGACAAATGCTTCCTCGTGGTAAAACAGCACGTTGCCACTTCCGACCGCAATGACGTCGTTATGAAAAACCCCCTGGTCTATCGTGTCCGGGTTTTGCTGAACGAATACCACGCCCGATTCGTTCAGACCATGCAATCGGGCGACTGCCTGACTGGCTTCTATGGTTTGTCGCGCCGGAAACCGTTTTGGTCCGCTGATGGCCGGATCGAATTCACTGCGACCATAGACAAACAATTCAACACCGGCAGCGCCATGCTGTGCGCATAGGCGGGTATGATTGGCCGCACCTTCATCGCCAAATGCAGGCGTGGGCGGCAAAGCCTGATGGACTGCAAAATGCTGTTCATCATGAAATATGGCACGCAATGCACGTTCGGTCTGCGTATGCTCGAAGGATCGATGCAGTTTATTGTTAAGATTGGCCACCGTAAAATGAGTGCGGCCATCGGCGGTATCCGCGGATGGACTGACGGTGGCCGCATTGGCCGTCCACATCGGCGATGCCGAATAAGCACACGCAAGGATGACCGGCGACGCACGCGCTGCCTTTTCGATCATCTGTGCGTCGGTACCTGTAAAACCCAACTGGCGCAACAGCCTGAAATTCGGCCGGTCCTGGGGCGGCAGCAATGCCTGCCCGAATCCGCGCTGCGACAACGCATGCATTTTTGCCAGCCCTTGCAATGCAGCCTCTTTGGGGTTGGATGCACTCTTGATATTGCTTGATGATGCCACATTGCCGAATGACAAGCCCGCATAATTGTGGGTGGGGCCGACTAAACCGTCAAAATTGAACTCGCGTGCGTTATTCATGGTCGAATCACTTTACAGTCTGAATTATTTTAAAAAACCAGGCCCGGTGAGAGCTGTTTCGGCATTTCCAATACATTTGTTTCGATCGACGCCACCGGAAAGGCACAGTAGTCCGCCGCGTAATACGCACTGGGACGATGATTGCCCGATTGTCCTATGCCACCAAACGGAGCCGTGCTGGCGGCACCCGTGGTCGGACGATTCCAGTTAACCACCCCGGCACGAATACGCGTCTGGAAGTTCAGCCACTGGCCCGGATCATCACTCAACAGCCCCGCGGCCAGTCCATAACGGGTGTTATTGGCCACTTTAATCGCGGTATCAAAATCATTGACCCGAATTACCTGCAACAGGGGGCCGAACCATTCTTCGTCTGGAATATTCCGGGCATCAGTCACATCAACTATACCTGCGGTTAAAAAGCCGGTATCGGGTTGAAGCAGGCGCATGGCCAGTAACGACGTTCCGCCTTTGGCAATCAGTTCGTCCTGACCCGCCAAAAGACGCCGGGCAATGACTGAAGAAACAACCGGTCCCATGAATGGCGCGGGCTGGGCATCGCTCCGGCCGACCCGGATATTGCCGGCGACCTGCACCAGACGCCCAATGAATTGCTGTCCCTGTGCTGAATTGGGGACAATCAGGCGACGTGCACAGGTACAACGCTGTCCGGCACTGACGAACGCGGAGAAGATCGTATGATGCACGGCCGCATCGATGTCTTTTACGTCCCAGACAACCAGCGCATTGTTTCCGCCCATTTCAAGCGCCAACATTTTTCCGGGTTGGCCTGCGAACTGCCTGTGCAGAATCACGCCCGTCTGGTAACTTCCGGTAAACAGGATGCCGTCAATTTCCTGTTCGCTTGATAGCGCAACACCGGTGTTTTTCCCGCCATTGACCAGATTCAGGACACCTTTCGGCAGGCCAGCCTGTTCCCACAACGCCACTGTTTTCATCGCCACCTGAGGCGCATATTCGCTGGGCTTGAATACCAGCGTATTGCCGGCAATCAGGGCGGGTACGATATGGCCGTTGGGCAAGTGGCCGGGGAAATTATACGGACCAAACACTGCAAACACACCGTGTGGACGATGCCGCAGCACCGCGTCGCCATCGGCCACTTTTGACGCCACTTCACCGGTGCGCGCGTGGTAGGCCTGCACGGATATGTCAATTTTATTGGCCATGGTGGCCACTTCAGTACGTGCTTCCCACAACGGTTTGCCGACTTCCAGTGAAATCAGGGCAGCGAGTTCTTCCGTATGCTGCTTCAGCAGGTCACGAAATCGGCAACAGATTTGGACTCGGTCCTCCAGACTGGTTTGCGACCAGATTGCAAAACGGCCTCGAGCAGCATGACAGGCCTGATGCACCTGCAGCGCCGACGCCTCCCTGCCTTGCCAGATGCTCTGGCCATCAGCGGGGTTGATGACGCTGAACGGCTCCCCGGCGCCTGACTGCCATTCTCCGTCGATGAAATTACTCAGGTTTAGTAATGAATTATCCATTGCACTCTCATTTATTCACATTTAAATTCATGACACGCACAGGTGATTTCAGCGCACACTGCAAGGCGTGACGTTGTTCGGCACTCAGTTTTATCTGTCCGTGTTGCGGCATAATATCGCTCACAATAATCCGGTAATTCTGAATGCTGGTATTGGCAACCAGCATTGGCGTCGCAGCGCCCGCCGCTCCGGACGCACCGCCCACGCCATCCGGTTCGGCAGTGTCAGCCACGTCGGCAAGTTCGCTGGTGCGCACGGCGCGCAATTCGTTGACACGTGCCTGCAGGACTGGTCCGGCGTCAAAGATATCCACAAAACCTTCGTAATACATGCCCTCCTGTTCCAGCAGGCGGCGCGCCGGCACGGTCGCCACATGCACCTGGCCAATGACATCCTGGGCCTCCTTGGGCAGGTAGGCCACATACAGGGGGTGACGCGGCATCAACTCAGCGATAAATGATTTTTTGCCCAGACTGCTCAGATCATCAGCGCGATTAAAATCCATTTTAAAAAAATGACGTCCCAGACTATCCCAGAAAGGTGAACTGCCATCCGGATGCTGAAAGCCGCGCAGCTCGGCGATCAGCTTTTCGCTGAACAGATGCGGGAACTGTGCGATAAATAAGAAGCGGCACTTGGAGAGCAATTTGCCATTATTCCCCGTCCTGTAATCAGGATGCAGAAACAGCGAACACAGTTCAGCGCAGCCAGTCAGATCGTTAGACAGGTAAAGTGTGTCCATACGCGAATACACGTTCAATTCCTTACTGGAATGAACCAGCGTGCCAATACGATAATTATAGAAAGGTTCGTCCAGGCCTACTGCGCTCTTGATCGCACTGACACCAACAATTTTTCGATTTTCCGTGTCTTCGAGAACGAACAGGTAATCGCGCTGTTCCGGCGGGATCCGTTCAGCAAATGAATCACATGCCACAGAAATCCGGTTACCTAGCATGGTGGTATCCGGTTTTAACGTGGTCATTCCATCACCGACCTGGGTTGCCAGATACATGAGTCCATCCAGATCTGACTTTTGAATTGCACGAACGACTAGCATGATTTTTCCCTTAACGTGTGCATTCTTTTTTACCACGGCACGCACAGGACGCTGTCGCCCTGGCTGACATTGAGTGCGTCGGACTGCGCCTGCGACAAACGTATCTGCCGGCCATGCTGCAGTACGGGTGACCGGGTCAGCAGGGCGCGGAACTGCGTGTCTGATGCAACCAGGCAGACCTGCTCACCATGCGGCATTTTGTCTGAAGCGACGATATCAACCGGCAGCTTCATACCGTTAATAAACGAATTCAGCGCATGTTTGTTGGCTTGCAGAATGGGACCGCCATCAAAAATGTCGATAAAATCATCCGGCGCAAATCCTTCATCAGCAAGGATCCTGAATGGCACTTCACTTTCCGGATGCACCTGTCCCATGGCCGCCTGCGCCTCACCCGGCAAAAGCGGCACGTAAACCGGATAATGCGGCATTAACTCGACAATCATTGTCCTGTTGCGCGCACCGTCCACCAACTGTTCCGCCTTCAGAAAATCCATCTGAAAAAACTTTTTCCCCAACGCTTCCCAGAACGGAGAGCGCCCTTGCGGGTCGGTATAACCGGCGAGCGAAACAAAAAAATTATCGCTGAAACGCTCCGGTTTCAGGGCGGCGTACATTAGCCTTGCTCGCGACAACAAGGTCGCTTCGGGCTGTGTATGGTGATCGCGCCGCACAAAAAAACTGAGCAACTGGGAATAACTGGTTAAATCGGCGCAGAGAGAAAGTGCGTGGACGCTATGACTGATATTCAGGTCGCGCGACACCTGTTGAATGGCATCGTTGCGAAATGAAAAAAAGGTACCTTTGGAGCCGGCAGTGGCGGCGATTGCAGCACTTCCCACCAGACGCGAGTCGGCCGTATTTTCAAGCACAAACAGATAATATTCTTCACTGGGAATATCCACCTGACTGGAAAAAGATCGCAGGGAATGCTCCACGACACGCTCGATTGCTTCCGGCGTTTTCGCCATGGTATGCACGCCATGCGTCAGTCCAGCCGCCAGTTCCGCCAATGATGGAATGTCACGTGTTTCGACCGGCCTGACTATGTACATGGCGACCTTGCGGTAAGTATGAATCGTAAATCAGGCATTCACAAATTTGCCCAGGGCACGACGCAACCGTGCCGTCGCCTCGTTGATCTGTTCATCCGTGACAATAAGTGCCGGAACGACCCGAACGACATCCATACCGGCGATTAACACCATCAGACCCTGCTCCTCTGCGGCCTTGGTCACTTCCTTGGCCCGGCCTTTATAGGCCGGTGTCAATACCACCCCTATCAACAGACCGCTGCCACGCACTTCCTGTATCACGTGCGGGAATTCCACTGCCAATCCGCGCAGGGACGACATCAAATAATCCGACGCCTGCCTGACTCGCTGCAAGAAGCCGGGTACATTGATAATACCCAGAACGGCCAGTCCCACCGATGCGGCCAGGGGATTACCGCCATAGGTTGTGCCATGGGTGCCCACCTTCAAAGCGGCCGCAATCTTTTCTGTGGTCAGCATGGCGCCGATCGGGTAACCATTGCCCAGTGCTTTTGCAAGGGTCAGAATGTCGGGCGTGACGCCATAGCCCATATACGCAAACAATTGCCCGGTGCGGCCCATGCCGCACTGAACCTCATCAAATATCAGCAGGGCACCGTGTTTATCGCACAATTCGCGCAACGCCTTCAGGTATTCCCTGCTTGCCGGCATCACACCGCCCTCGCCCTGAACCGGCTCCACCATGACAGCGCAGACATCGTCGCCGATTGCAGCGCGAGCCGCTTCAATATCATTAAACGCGATATGGGTAATGTCAGCAGGTAACGGGCTGAAGCCTTCCGTATATTTGGGTGTTCCGCCGACCGATACGGTAAACAGGGTGCGGCCATGAAACGCATTAACACAGGAAACTATGCGTGATTTATTGGCAGGTCCATTTTCAGAGGCAAATTTACGTGCCAGCTTCAATGCGGCTTCATTCGCCTCTGCACCTGAATTGCAGAAAAAGGCGCGATCCGCAAACGTGGCGTCAACCAGCGCACTGGCCAGTTTCAGTACCGGTTCGTTCGTATACCCATTGCCCACATGCCAGAGATTGTCTGCCTGCTGTTTTAAGGCCTGGACCACCTCGGGATGGCAGTGACCCAGACTGGTAACGGCAATCCCGGCAGTAAAGTCGAGAAACTGGCGACCGTCCTGGTCCCACAGATCGAGCCCTCTGGCGCGCACCGGCACCACATTCGACGGCGAATAGGTCGGCACAATCACCTGGTCGAATGTGCTGCGACTGACTGCCGGCGCAACCGGGGTGGACGATGAAGAAAGGGGTGTCGTTTGTGTTTGGGTCATGATCAGCCTCGGTTTTTCGTGAATGCAGCAATTTTACGCAGCAATGCCGTTAAATTCTTTTAGAACTGCGACATCAATTTATATAAATTGACGACACTGCCGGCATTATATTGTGTTGTTATTTTAAATAAACTAAATAATAAGACCGGAATTATATCCCGGCCAGGTCAGTCTATACACAAATTCACGACTGCATCAGGGTGAAGCGGCGATTTTTCTGTCAGGCTTTCAAAAGGTCTGCCAGACTGGCGACAAGCGATTCCGAGGCGGCCCTATCCGGCGTTGCATCGGCATTATTGAAATCCCCCGTGTTGCCGATCTCCTGAATGATCAGACCATCGCTGCGCGGCACCATCGAAATGTTTCTGATCCTCAGCGCATAATTTACTTCCGGTTGGGGAATCAGCCGCGCCGTCTGGCCACGAACCGGAATGACGCTGTCATCACCAAACAGTGCTTTAGCACCGTAGCCGGTGGCGTTTATCAACGTGGGTTCGGGCAACCGCTGAAGCTCACGCGGATGACTGAAATCACGCACCACAATTTTTCCGCCCATGCCCAGGAAATCGGCCATTAACATGCGGGCGTAATAGCTGATGTTAAACCGCATGATACTGAAACGGCGCGTGCTGTATGCGGGAAACGGGTTGACTGATCCGGTCAGTTCCACCGAGCGCGGTCTGAGGTCAGCGACACTGTCGCCAAATTCACCGTAGTCGGGTTCATCGGCGACGCCCGGATGGGATGCACGTTCGAAGGGTTCCGACGACAGCGAATAACCTTCGATCCACTCAACCGGATTGCCTGGCAAGCCCAGCATGCTCTGGTACATGGCATGGGAGTATCGGGTCATCTCTTCCCATTGTTTTGCGAGTAGCGGTGCGTGCGACAGGTCGCAGATGCGTGAATCGGGTGTCCACAATCCGGTGGCGCGCATGGACGCGACATCGGGTGGCAGCTCCCTGGCATAAATGCGTACCGACATCCCGGCCCGCTGAGCCAGCAGCGCCGACGTCAGTCCGAGCGCACCGCAACCTATCACACCCAGTTCACGTACATGGGTTGTGCGCGCCAGTCGCAGTGCCTGCATACTGGACCCCCAGGACAGCGACCAGCCACTGCCGCCGTGTCCGTAATTGTGAACTATATGTTTCTGACCGAGCCGTTCCATTTCGATCCGCGGACCTGCCAGACGGAAGGGCCGGGTACAGGTGTAGACACCGGTAATCCGGTCGGCGCGCGCGTTGACAGGCGCCAGTTTCAGGCCCCCGTCGTCGCACTGCGGGGGCGTTTCCCGGGAGGTGTTGCCATGCGCTGATTCTGCAGCGCTCGCCAGCGAAGCGAGCGACGCTGCCGCGAGAGGCAAGCCCATTTGCTGAAAAAAATGACGACGTTTCATTAATCTGATCAGGTCCAGAGGTTGATTCTGTCACTTTACAATAATTTCCAATCCGATAAAAGCAGTCCGTACAGCGCCGTATCTGCTTTTACGCCATTGACTATCCAGCGCTCCCTGAGAAAGCCCTCTTTTTTAAATCCCAGGCGTTCCAGTGTTTTGACCGAGGGCGCATTCAGCGGATCAACATCCGCCTCGATCCGGTTCAGATCCAGCTCGGCGTATCCCCAGTCGATTAACGGCACCAGGGCTTCACGGATATATCCCTGCCCCCATTCGTCCGGGTGCAAATCATAACCAATTTCTGCCCGCCTGCATTGCCGCTCAAGATAAAACAGGCCACACGAGCCTATCAGCCTGGCATCGCTGTGGCGTATCAGTGCAAACCGGACGTAGTCACCTGCCGACATGGCCTTGATGTCCCGCTCAATCATTTCTCTGGCCGACTCAACCACGGTAAACGCGGTGTTGCCGGTATAGCGATTGACCTCAGGATCGGAGCGCAGCCGAAACAGAGCTTCGCTGTCGGTGCGCTCCAGCGGCCGCAATAACAAACGCGGTGTTCTGATGGTGACGGAGTTGAAGTTTTGCATGATTAACTAATACGGTTGTTCCGGCTGACTATTCCTTGCTACGCGCATCAATGATTTCCCATTGTTCCAGCAGTAGCAACAGTTGCTCATCGATTTCCGCATACCGCCGATTGAGTTTATTGACCTCATCCGGCTGTGTTTTGTATAAATGCCCGTCCTGCAACTGTTCGGTAATGATCTGCTGCTCTGCTTCCAGCCTGGCGATCTGCCTGGGAATCTCGTCCAGTTCCCGTTGCTCTTTAAAACTCAGCTTTTTGGGTTTTGGTTCATTTTTCGGGTCGTTTCTGGTTTCAGCCTTTCCTGTCCCCTTGGCGGGCTTTGACGCAAGTCGGGCACTTTCCTTAACGCCATTGCTATAACGTTCCCAGTCACTGAATCCGCCTATGTACTCAGTCCAGCGCCCGTCACCTTCGGACACGATGACCTGTGTCACCACATTGTCCAGGAACGAACGGTCGTGGCTGACCAGAAACACGGTACCGGTGTAATTTTCCAGTAGTTCCTCCAGCAATTCCAGCGTGTCAATATCCAGATCGTTAGTGGGTTCATCCAGTACCAGCGCGTTGGCCGGCTTGGCAAAAAGTCGCGCCAGCAGCAGTCGATTGCGCTCACCGCCAGACAGCGATTTAACCGGCGATCTGGCCCGTTCTGCAGCGAACAGAAAGTCGCTCAGATAAGTCATGACATGCTTTTTCTGCCCGTTGACTTCGACCCAGTCAGATCCTGGCGCAATGGTCTCAGCCAGACTGGCTTCCTCATTTAACTGGGTACGCATCTGGTCAAAATAGGCGACCTGCAATTTGCTGCCCTGCTTAATGGTACCGGAATCGGGCAGTTCTTCACCCAGGATCAATTTCAGCAGGGTGGTTTTACCGGCGCCGTTCGCGCCGATCAACCCGACTTTATCGCCACGCAAGATCGTTGCGCTGAATCGGTCGACGATGCATTTTGCGCCATAACGCTTCGACACATTGTCAAGTTCGGCGACTATTTTCCCGGAGCGCTCACCGGCAGATACATCGAGCCTGACCTGTCCCTGCTGATCCCGTCGTGCGGTTCGCTGCCGGCGCAACTCCTCCAGACGGCGCACCCGTCCCTCATCCCGTGTACGACGCGCCTGAACACCTTTGCGGATCCATATTTCTTCCTGCGCCAGAAATTTGTCAAACTTGGCGTTTTCTACCTGTTCATTTTCCAGCAACTCTGCTTTTCGCGCCTGATAGGTCGAAAAATTACCGGGAAAAGAAAGGATCGTGCCGCGATCCAGTTCAATGATCCGCGTACAGACATTATCCAGAAAACTCCGGTCATGGGTAATCAGTAACACGCTGCCCTTAAAATCCTTGAGCAGATTCTCCAGCCACAGGATCGATGAATAGTCCAGATGATTGGTCGGTTCGTCGAGCAACAGCACATCGGGCGCGCTCACCAGCGCCACGGCCAGTGCAACCCGTTTTTTCATGCCACCCGACAGGCTGCCGATCAGCGCATCTTTCTGGAGGTTCAGTCTGTCCAGGGTGGCCTCAACCTTGCTGGTCAGTCCCCACGCATCGGCAGCATCCAGCTGCAACTGGATGTCATGCATGCGATCCATTAACTCGGCATCGTTGTCACCACCAAACTGTCCACTGATGGTTTCATATTCTTTAAGCAGGGCGGGCAATTCGCCAAGACCGCTGGCCACCGCATCGAAGACCTGTTGTGCCGGATCAAATTGCGGTTCCTGCTCGACATAAGCGATCCGCAAATTCTGCTGCAGCACCAGCAAGCCGTCATCCAGTCTGGATGTGCCTGCAATCACTTTCAGCAGCGACGACTTGCCCGTTCCGTTGCGACCGATCAGGCCGACGCGTTCGCCGGTTTCCAGTGAAAATTCGGTGTGATCCAGAAGTGCTACGTGACCAAATGCCAGTTGGGCGTTGGAAAGTGTGATAACTGCCATAACGTAATAACGGCCCGGGGGCGCGTCCAATCCTTAAGTAAAGCCAGCATTGTACCGACTACTTTGCGACTTGCGTCTCTATTTACCGGAAAACCCGGAGCGGCCTGACTTTATCCGTCAACCTCCAGCTTCAGCCTCTGACCCGATACGGACCGATTAATCCGGGGTAAGACATTCTTTATGTTAATAAAAATGTAATATTACGTAACATTGATTTATTTTTAATTTTTTCAGTGAAAGAATGATGATTTAATTGTCGTAATTACAATGAATGTAAAGGCTCAGCATGAGAAAATTAACCCTGCCCCTCTACGCGGTCCTGTCAGCGTGTACCGTTAACGTTTCCGCTATTGCCAGCGAAGAAACCATCATAAAAATAGGCCACGTTGCACCCCTGTCCGGCGGTTCGGCGCATCTCGGAAAAGATAATGAGAACGGTGCCCGGCTCGCTATTGAAGAATTAAATGCCGGTCAGACGCTCATCAACGGCAAGAAAGTCCGATTTGTCCTCGTCGCGGAAGACGATGCGGGCGACCCGAAACAGGGTGCAGCCGTTGCACAGAAACTGGTTGACGCCAATGTCAGCGCGATTATTGGTCACCTGAACTCCGGCACCTCGATACCGGCTGCAAAAATATACAGTACGGCACAAATCCCGCAAATTGCACCTTCGGTGACTGCCATCGCGTATACCGCGATGGGACAACGGTCCACCTTTCGTCTCGTCGCCAATGACAGTCAGGTGGGAAGTACACTAGGCAACTATGCGGTACAGAATCTGCACGCAAAAACGATCGCCGTCATCGACGATCGCACGTCCTTTGGACAGGGACTGGCCGACCAGTTTATCCGCGGCGCCAAATCCGCGTATCCGCAAATCAGAATGGCGCAACGCCAGTTCACCAATGATAAAGCGATCGACTTTAATGCGATATTAACCTCGATCAAAGCCGCCAAGCCGGATGTCATTTTTTTTGGTGGCATGGACTCGGTTGCCGGTCCGATGTTACGCCAGATGAAAGCGCTCGGGATCAATAGCAAATTCATCGGCGGCGATGGCATCTGCTCAAGAAAAATAGCGCAGCTGGCAGGCGATGCGCTCAAAGATGACCAGGTCATTTGCGCTATAGCAGGCGGTCTGTTGCCCTCGGAAACCAAAGGGATGGATGAATTTCTGCATGCGTACAAAAAACGGTTCGGTACCGACATTCAAACTTACTCGCCCTACACTTACGACGCCGTTATGACGATTGCCGATGCGATGCAACAGGCGAAATCGTCAGAACCGGCGCTCTATCTTCCCTATCTGCAGAAAATTCAGCACCAGGGTATTACCGGACAAATCGCATTTGATTCGAAAGGTGATTTAAAGCATGCTGCGATGACTCTGTACACCTATCAGGAAGGTAACCGCATACCGCTTAGCGTCATCAAATAATCAACCGGCATACGCCCGTCATTCAGAATTCTTCCCAATCGTCCGCCCCGGATTTTTCCGGTGCAGATGGTTGGCCGGCTCTCGCGCCAGATATCGACGATTTAACGGGAGCACTGATTCTGCCGGCCATGGGTGTCTTGCTGCGAACAGGTACCGGTTTCGGTGCGATCTGGACAGCTTTACGCCCTGACCCAGCCGCACTGTGTTTATCAGACAGCTTAAACGCGGCGACCGGCTTCAGGCTAAAGACGGACACAGTGCCAACCAGTTCAAATGCCTGTCCTTTCAGAACAGCAGCACTCGCCGACATCTGTTCAACCAGCGCAGCGTTTTCCTGCGTAGTCCTGTCCATTTCGGAAACCGCCTGACTGACTTGACTGACACCCTGACTTTGCTCATTACTCGAGGTACTGATATTCTCCATCAGGTCGGTTACCTGTTTGATGGAGTCGACGACCTGCATCATCGTATCGCCTGCTCTGGAAACCAGCAAGGTACCGCGCTCAACCTGGTCAACGCTGGCATTGATCAACGAATTGATTTCTTTCGCTGCAGCGGCAGAGCGGCCTGCAAGGTTGCGCACTTCGCTTGCCACAACCGCAAACCCACGCCCCTGCTCGCCGGCTCTGGCCGCCTCCACGGCAGCATTCAGCGCCAGTATATTCGTCTGGAAAGCAATGCCGTCGATAACGCTGATAATGTCGGCGATTTTTTTGGAAGATTCATTGATGCCTTGCATGGTAATCACCACTTCGGACACAGCTTCACCACCATCAACCGCCACTTTTGACGCTTTGACGGCCAATTCATTGGCTTCATGGACAGTAGCAGAATTCTGCTTGACGGTTGAACTGAGCTGTTCCATCGCGGCCGATGTTTCCTCGAGTGAGCTTGCCTGACTTTCTGTCCGTCTGGACAAATCGATATTTGCCTGGGCCAGTTCAGAACTGGTATCCGCGACCCTGTCGGAACCGGTACGCACTGTGTGGACAATGTCGGCAAGGTTCGCCTGCATGCTCTTCATCGCAATCAGCAGATGTGATATTTCATCATTCCCCTTCGGATTAATGGCCAACGCCAGATTACCCTTTTCCATCTGTTCAAGCAGTGAGACCGCTTTCTTCAGACCACTTGACAGTGATCTGGAAATGACCAGAGAAATCCAGACGGTAATTGCTATCAGACCCAGTAATACCATCAGGATACGGTACACGGTCCCGACAAATTCGTCATGCAGATCATCCAGGTAAAGACCTGAACCCACCACCCAGCCCCAGGGTTCAAATCCTTTCACATACGAGATCTTCTCAACCGGTTCGGATTTGCCCGGCTTGGGCCACAGGTACGAGACAAACCCGGCCTTTTCTTTTTTGACTTCATCAGCAAACATTACAAACACCGGCTTGCCGTCAGGATCCTTGATGTCAACCGCGCTTTTGCCATTCAGTTCCGGCCTGATCGGATGCATGATGACATTGGCATTCAGATCATTGATCCAGAAATAGTCGTCATGTCCATAGCGCAAAACTGCCATGTCCGACTTGGCCCGCTCCTGTGCCTGCTCGCGCGTCAGCTTGCCGGAGGTTTCCATCTGATAGGCGGCCTCGACGATACCCGATGCAAGTCCCACCGAATTCTGTACCAGATTTTCACGATCAAGGCGTTTTTCCTGATAGGTATCCCAGGCCAGATAAGATGAAGAAATTATTAAAAATATAATGCTTACGGCCGTCAGAAAGACCAACCTGTAAATGATGGGGAAACGGTTAAACAGACGATTCATTGATTGAGCCTTTTAATTATCGCTTTATATTCTAAATAAGCCGATTGCTCTGTATAAAACGACGTGGCTTCCATCCATTTTTATATCAAACCAGCTACTTATTTACTGAGACGAATTTTAGACGCATATCCGCCAAAGTCAATCGCCTGCGCCAACTTCACGGCCGCTGTGCAAGCCCGAACCGGTGTGACCGGTGGACAACGACCAGCCGCCATGACAGGCATTGATCGGGCTGGATCATTGAGCACCCGGGCACCGTGCCATTCACGTCGCGCCAGGAATAAACTGAACCTTCTCGCTGTGCCCGTATGGCTCAATAAAGTTGAGCGATCATTCAGACAGCGTCAACGGATACCCTGCAGTACGATCCGTTTGAATTAAAAGTTGCAAATTAACATCTTTTAAGCGACTATACCTTTATGGCGCTTCCGCAGGTGACGGATTTAAGCATAACCCGATACCCATGCCCGCTTCAGGGATCGCGAGTTGCCTGAAATTCAGACAATTTGGGCGGTCTAACTCAGCGCCTGGACATCATCGTTCGAGCATAAATTTAAAAGGAAAACCACCATGTCACCTATTCCAAATGCACAACTCACCACTGCAATGGAAATCACCTATTCCGACGCGATCAGTATTGCGATGAACCATCCTCCTCTGGAGCCCGGTGCGTATGGCGTTCAATATTTTGACGGTTCGACAGGTTCCGAAATCTGGAATGGTGAAAATTGGGTTGACAGCACCCATGTGGCGCGCTACAGCGGTCGTCCCTTTCTGCTCACCCGGGAAGAAAAAAAGCAGCAGGTGGATCGTATTCTTGCAGCGCTGGATTCCCGTAACCCCTCCGGTCAAAACAGGATGGCGTCAGAAAGTGCGTTAGCCTTAGCGCGTCACTATGCATTAAAAGTGGAGAAAAATCGCACTGGCAGCAAGGTTGGGCTGCATATACAGGCTATGCTCGGATTCTATCTGCTGGCGAAAAATTTCGGCATGAATTTTGCGATGGACAACAGCGCAACGAGGGCTTCAATCACCGACAAAAAATTATTGGCATGGGCTTCACAGGATATCGCCGCACAGGATCGTGATCGGATCGAAGAAATAACCGGCAATGCGTTGCAACACCGTGCCGAATTGCAAGCCTGGTTAAAGGACCTCGTCGCCTGAAGTCAGACTACGCTGGATGGGGCTCCAGATAACGGCCATTCAATTTATGAATCATGGCTCGCGACCTGCGGGAAAAACCGTGGCGGTACGCCATACCCGGAGAAGTTCCCGCTGCTCCGGAAACGACACGCTAAAGCGTGACCCGTCCAACGCCAAGACGGGTGGCAGCCTCGGTAATGGTCACGTCGCCCGGATACTCCCTGGTTATCTCACATTCATAGTCGTTTGAAATTCAACTATCCGGTAACGTCGATCATGTTATTTTTTGATTGCGATACAGGAATGCGACCACCAAACCGAGTAGTAGCTGCAACACTCCATCAAATATGATTTGTTTGCCAATTATCACCAATGGAAAAGGTTGTACCACGTAATTAATCAAGTAATTCGGCACAATCATCAACAATGCTATCGCGCCACCATAACGAATTCCTTGACCGAGCCACGATTTATTTACCGCCCCATTTGAATAGATCCATACAAATGCACCGCTCATCAATATGTGAGCAAAAATCATCAGTGGGAAGTATTTTTGGGACTCTTCATTAGTTCGGAATAAGTTAGGCACTTGCATATAATCCGCTTTGATAAAAATAGCATGAACCATGAAACTGCCGATCATCCAAACAACAAAAACGATCACCCACGATGTGAAATATTTTTTATTCATGTTGATCCCCTCTAAAGAAGTTAATCGGTTATTGAATGTTTAACTAGAATTTTGACAAAACGAGGCATGGGATTTTAACCAAATATCCAATTTCCTGTCGCTTGATAAACAGTGCATAGACATGATCCTGGATGAGCTAACCAGTTTAAGGAAACGTGATATCCTACGAGAAATTCGAGACGACTTGAGATAATATGAACGGGTACCTTGGTGTGACCAACAGGAATCGAACCTGTATCTAATTCTTAGGAGGAACTTGATCTATCCGTTGATCTATGGTCACACACGCAGGTGCTATTTTACATGCTTGCCATCAGATCGGAAAGCTGCATGGGCATAAAAAAACCAGCTGGCGCTGGTTTTTTTATGCTTGTCACTTACCCGGTCATCACTTGGCGGGTTCAGAGGGTGCCGCAGACGGTGCAGGTGCACTGCCATTAGCAGCCGAATTTTGCGTGTCAGCTTGCGGAGCGACTATTTCAGGTGCCGTGTTCGAGTCAACCGCTTTAGTGACCGCTGCCGGGACAAACTCAACATGGGCAGGTTCGACTTTATCCATGGGTAGCAGTGGCACCAGCAGTAACGCGACAATATTTATGATCTTGATCAGCGGGTTAATCGCAGGACCGGCGGTATCCTTGTAAGGATCGCCGACGGTGTCACCCGTTACGGCTGCTTTATGGGCTTCAGACCCTTTACCGCCGAAATGACCGTCTTCAATGTATTTTTTCGCGTTGTCCCAGGCACCACCACCGGTCGTCATCGAAATAGCGACAAACAATCCGGTGACAATGGTTCCCATCAGCAGACCACCTAACGCTGCCGGGCCAAGCAGCAGTCCCACCAGCACAGGCACCACGACCGGCAGCAGCGATGGAATTATCATTTCCTTGATGGCGGAACTGGTCAGCATGTCGACTGCCTTGTCATATTCCGGTTTACCGGTGCCATCCATAATGCCTTTGATTTCCTTGAACTGGCGCCGCACTTCGACCACGACCGCACCCGCTGCACGACCCACCGCTTCCATGGCAAGAGCGCCGAACAGGTAAGGAATCAGGCCGCCGATAAACAATCCAACGATCACATTCGGATTCGATAAATCAAACGTTACACTCTTGCCGACCGATTCCAGGGCATGGGTGTAATCGGCAAATAACACTAACGATGCCAGACCTGCCGAACCGATCGCATAGCCTTTGGTCACGGCTTTGGTCGTGTTACCCACTGCATCTAACGGGTCGGTTACTGCACGCACCGATTCGGGCATTTCTGACATTTCTGCGATACCACCGGCATTGTCAGTTATCGGGCCGTATGCATCTAACGCCACAACAATGCCTGCCATGGATAACATCGAGGTGGCGGCAATCGCAATGCCGTACAAACCGGCCAGATGATACGAGACCAGAATGGCCACGCATACTGCCAGGACAGGGTATGCCGTGGATTTCATCGACACACCCAGACCGGCAATAATATTGGTACCATGACCCGTGGTCGACGCTTCGGCGATATGGCGTACCGGATGAAAATCGGTTCCGGTGTAGTATTCAGTGATATACACCATTAAACCGGTCAACACGATGCCCACCACGGTCGACAGCAGCAGCGGAACAAATTGAGCTTCGGGCACCACCAGTTTGGTGACCACGGCGAACCCGATCAGGGATAAACCCGCTGCCCACCATAAACCGGTATATAACGCGGACATGATTTTCTTGCCTGGCTGGGCTTTGACCATCGAGCAACCGACGATCGATGCAATTATCGATACCGCGCCTAACAGCAACGGATACAACGCCGCTTCAGCACCCATATTGGGCATCAGAAGCGATCCCAATAACATGGTGGCGATTAACGTCACGACATAGGTTTCAAACAGGTCGGCTGCCATCCCTGCGCAGTCACCCACATTATCGCCCACGTTGTCGGCAATAACAGCCGGATTGCGTGGATCATCTTCAGGAATGCCGGCTTCGACTTTACCGACCAGATCCGCACCGACGTCAGCGCCTTTGGTAAAAATACCGCCGCCCAGCCGCGCAAAAATGGAAATCAGTGAGGCACCGAATGCCAGACCGATCATGGGTTTCAGCATGTCATGCTGTGACACAGTGGCGCCGGTGTGATTCACCAGTACCCAATAAAACAGGCTGACACCCAAGAGTCCCAGTCCGACCACCAGCATACCTGTAATGGCACCGCCCTTGAAAGCGACATCCAGCGCAGGATTTACGCCTTTTGTGGCCGCCTGTGCAGTCCGCACGTTGGCTCGCACTGAGACATTCATGCCGATAAATCCGCAAGCGCCTGATAACACAGCTCCGATTAAGAATCCCATGGCGGTTGGCATACCAAGACCTGGCAATGCAAATATGACGACAAACAGGATAACGCCAACCAGCGCAATAGTCCGGTATTGACGTGCCAGATAGGCGGCAGCACCTGTCTGGATTGCCGCCGCTATGTCCTGCATGCGCGCATTCCCTGCATCCTGCTTTAATATCCAGGCGCGGGAAATCAATCCGTACAGCACGGCCAGCACTCCACAACCAACCACAAACCACAAGCTTGTTACCATTGCAAATCTCCTTTTTATTATAAAAAAACGACGATTTCTCAACCAGCCAACACGTTTGGACGCCAAGTGGGTAATGTACTATTTACTCAATGGTTCGCCATCAAAAATAAAACAGAAAACAACAAAAAAACAGAACAAATGCAACATCTTTGCGCCAGGTTAAAACGCTACCTGAAAGTGCCAAAAAAAAAGCGGACATGACGTCCGCTGTGGTCAGTTCTCCAACGCCTTGAACGCTTTGTCCCGAATAACCTCGACGGCACCGACGCCTTCAATCTTGCGGTACTTCGGTGCGCCCGGTTGGCCCGACTTTGCCCAGTCGCCGTAATACTGCACGAGAACCTTGGTCTGATCGTGGTACACCGCCAGACGTTTTGTGACGGTTTCTTCCTTGTCGTCATCGCGCTGGATCAATTCGTCGCCGGTCGCATCATCCTTGCCAGCAACCTTGGGCGGGTTGAATTTTATATGGTAGGTACGGCCTGAGGCAGGATGGACCCGACGTCCGCTCATGCGTTCGACGATGGCACTGTCTGGTACGTCAATTTCCAGGACGTAGTCAATCATGACGCCCGCGTCTTTCATGGCGTCTGCCTGTGGCGTCGTGCGTGGAAAACCATCAAACAGATAGCCGTTGGCACAATCACTTTCTTTGAGACGGTCTTTGACCAGTCCGATAATGATGTCGTCGGACACCAGTCCCCCGGCATCCATCACTTTTTTTGCTGCCAGACCCAGGGGTGTTCCGGCTTTGACGGCAGCGCGCAGCATATCACCGGTCGAAATCTGCGGTATGCCATATTTTTCCTTGATGTAAGTTGCCTGCGTACCTTTACCTGCTCCGGGTGGGCCTAACAAAATAAGACGCATAATAATTTTCCTAAAAGAGTATTCATTCTGTCGTTGCATGCTGCCTGATTTGTTGATTTTTGATTTGTCGCAGCAACACTTTGTTTTTTTAATGCTCTGATTCAGCCGCAAAACTTACCATAAAAACCGATCAAAAAATGCGTTATTAAAACAAATACAATCAATAAATGATGAATCTGGCATTTTTGAGACGGTAAGCAGGGCTTCGTTGCGCATCAGAAATTAACCTTTTTTTAATTCAAATGCAAGATCAATCCGCACCGGCCTGCCGGTAAATTTGCTGCACACGCAGCAAATCGTCTGGCGTGTCGACGCCCGCCGATGGCACATCGGGCGTGACATGAACGGCGATGGAGTAGCCGTTCCAGAGCACCCGCAGTTGCTCCAGCACCTCGCTTTTTTCCAGTGGAGCCACTTCTAACGTGGCGTATTTCTGTAAAAATGCATTGGTGTACGCGTACAAACCTATATGCCGGAAAACACGATAATCAGGCGACAATACCGATGTGGAGACAGCAAAGCCATCCCTGTCCCATGGTATGGTCGCGCGTGAAAAATAAAGTGCCCGACCGGATTTATCCAGCACCACCTTGACGACATTCGGATTGAACGCTTCTTCGGCGCTGGTAATGGGATGCGCAGCCGTTGACATTTGGACACCATGCCGGATCTGTGCCGCTGTCGCTGTAATCAGTGCCGGCTCAATTAACGGCTCGTCACCCTGTACATTGACGATGACTATTTCCGCCGGCAGATTCAGCCGGGCGGCTACTTCGGCGATGCGATCTGTCCCGGACTGGTGGTCGGCACGGGTCAGATACGCCGTAATTCCGAACTGCTCGCACGCCTCCAGGATCAGGCGGTCGTCACAGGCCACAACGACCGTTTCCGCGCCGGACAGTCGGGCCCGCTCGGCCACCCGAACCACCATCGGTTTGCCCGCCAGATCGGCCAGCGGCTTGTTGGGTAAGCGGGTCGATGCCAGGCGCGCCGGAATGATGACGCAAAAATTATTCTGTCCATTGAATGTCGTGGTCCGTAACAGCGTCATTTGGTGCGCTCCCGGGTCAGGACTGCGGTGAACTAGGTGCGTCGTTCAAATCGCGAGCCTGATCAGCCCACATGATGGGTATATCGTCACGGATCGGGTACGCCAATCTGTCCCCGTTACATATCAATTCCTGTGCTGCCTTGTCGTATTTCAAGGGACCTTTGCACAGTGGACAAACCAGGATTTCTAACAGGCGTGGATTCACTTTTTTCTCCAATTCAATTTTGCAATCTGGCGATCTTCAGGCGGTCGACAATTTTTTCCATGAACGCACCCTCAATATGCGCCGCAACCGACACCACCCAGATTCGGTGGTCATCTGCAATCTGCTTTATTTGACGACATTTTACTGCATCCTTTTCCGTTATTAGAATTAAGTCTGCATCAAGATTCTGGAAAGGGTTGACGTCGTAGCGGTAATGGTCCGGCAATGGCAGCGCGGTAAATGGGACGCCCTGCCTGCGCAACATGCTGAAAAACCGTTCGGGATGCCCTATTCCGGCCGCCGCGACCAACTTCGCACCCGGCGCCAGGGACGACAACGATTGGGTCTGGCCGGCACCGTTTAGCGGGTAAGCCGAGGTTCCCTCCAGTTGCATGCGAAACGTGTCTGACGGCAACGCTGGGCTGATCAGCTCAGCGTCATTCAGATTCACCACCGTTATATCGCGTTTTCTGTCTGCCGGTTCACGTAACGGCCCTGCCGGTAACAGCCAGCCATTCCCGACCCCGCGCGAATCAAACAGGACAATCTCGATGTTCCGCGCCAGTGCAAGATGCTGCAAACCGTCGTCCGCCACAATAACGTCAACGTCGGGAAACGCATCAAGCAGGGTCGTCCCGGCATCAAACCGGTTACGGCCCACGGCCACAGGACAACCGCTCTGCTGTGCAATCAGAACGGCTTCATCACCGGCGTCAACCGCCAGCGATGACAGCGTGACGACGGCCGGCGCATCCTGGGTGCGACCGTAACCACGTGAAATCACACCCGGATGATAACCCCTGCTTTTAAGTTGCTGTAACAACCAGAGTGTCAGTGGTGTCTTACCGGTGCCACCAATGAAAATATTTCCAACAATGATTACGGGCACAGGCAGTGCGTGTTGCTGCAACCAGCCTGTCTTGTACAGGAAACAGCGCAATGTCAGCAAAACACCGTAGAGCAGCGCAATCGGCCAAAGCAGACCAGCCAGCCAGCCGCGCTTCATCCATGCTTGCATCAACACAGAAGCCAATCGGTCATTCATCGTCATTTAAACAGGGTTGGGCGAACAATGACAGCGTCATTTCTGCGCATGATTTTGTGCGGCAAAGGTAATCTTGGACAACCCGGCGATCCTTGCTGCCTCCAGCACATCAATGACGGATTGATGACTGGCCAGGCCGTCCGCGTTGATGATCACGACAGGGTCAGCCTGATCTGCACCGCCGGAAAATTCACCCGCGGCCTGCTTAAGACTTTCGGCCAAATCATTCACATCGATTTTGGCAACCGGCTTCTGATTGATTTTGTAGTTGCCCCGACTATCCACACCGATCTGGATCTCGTGCGGGCGTTGTTGGGCGACTGTGGCATCGGCGGTCGGTAAATTGATCTGCAATTCGGTGAAACGACTGTAAGTGGTTGTGACCATCAGGAAAATAAGAATCACCAGCAACACATCGATGAAAGGAATTAAATTAATCTCTGGCTCGGAGCGATTTTTATTACCTTTGCGAAAATCCATAATCAGCCTTATTTCCGGTTGCCATGTACGGTGTCAACAAACTTCACTGCCTGCTGCTCCATTTCCACAATGAATCCATCGACCAGTGCACTGAAATGACGGTAGAAAAAAATGGTCGGCATCGCAATCAGAATACCGAATGCCGTATTGTAAAGTGCAACCGAAATACCGTGTGCCAGTTGTACCGGATTGGCACCTGTGGAATTCTGCGCACCAAAAATTTCAATCATTCCAACCACGGTGCCAAACAGACCCATGAGCGTCGCCAACGAGGCTATGGTACCCAACGTGGTCAAAAACCGGCCAAGGTCATGCGCGGCGGCACGGCCGGCTTCCTCAATGGCCTCTTTCATCACGTCGCGAGGTGCGTCAACATTGCGCAGGCCGGCAGCCAATACCCGGCCGAGCGGAGAATTCTGCTCGAGCTTTTCGACAACGTCCCTGCTTACCTTACCGTTATGATAGACACGAATCACTTCATCCAGTAAGGTTTTGGGCAGAATGTTCCTGGCGCGCAGCGACAAAGAACGTTCAATGATTAACGCCAGAGCGATAACCGACGCGATTAATAAAAAATAGATGGGCCAACCGGCCGATTGTAAGATAGCGAACAATAGAAACTCCCTTTTGATGACGATAGCGCTATCGTCAAGTACCATTATTTACAGGACTCAGCCTTTACGTTCCCGCCTGTCGATCCGATATCGAGGCGTCAGTTCGGCGACGTTCGTGATGCAATCACAAGTTCGCAATGTATCTTGTTGTCCGACTCTGGGCAAGTACCTTGACCGGCACAAACCCCATTCCTTGATTTTTGATGGCCAATTCGCCCCGGTTTGGCCAAAAGTGCGGCTTGCAGCGTAAATTGGCATGACCAATGGCGGGGAATCCAGACCGTCTGGCCAGTTCAAAAAAACGGCGCGCACAAAGTTTTGCACAGCTTATGTGGGTAACTCTGTGAGCAAACCGTGACATCATGCGCCAACTAATTGATTTGTTTTGGTTTTCCTTAAAAAGCCCACTATTCACGCAACATTATCATTATCACCACAGGTTTTACACATAAATTGTGGATAACTTTGTGTAAAAATCCGGTATAGTCATATAAGGTATTGATTTTTATAGAGTTAGTCGATCTGATTAGAAATACAGCAAATGCCACTTTGTGGATAATAACTGGACAGCCCATCGCAATCAGCGTCATTCTGAGGGAACAAAAGGACTTGCCGATACCGTTTAATCCCCCGGAATTATTGTTAGAATCACTTCCGGACCCTTTGCCACCATGAATAACGATATTACCCGCCCCCAATTTACCCCGACTGTCATGACAGTCTCTGAATTGAATCAGTCTGTCTCCCATTTACTGGAGCGTTCAATACCTTTGTGCTGGATTTCCGGTGAAATATCCAATTTCACCCGGGCTGCCTCAGGTCACTGGTATTTCACCCTGAAGGATGCGCACGCACAGGTGCGCGCCGTGATGTTTAAAAACCGGGTGAGTGGACTCGATTTTGTGCCGCGCGAAGGTGAAAAGATTGAAGTGCGGGCCACCGTGACGCTCTACGCGCCGCGCGGTGATTATCAGCTCAACGTCGAAAACGTCCGGCGTGCCGGTCTGGGCAACCTGTATGAGGCGTTTCTGCAATTGAAACAGAAATTGAGTCAGGCCGGTCTGTTTGATCCGTCACGCAAGCGGCCACTGCCTGCCTTTCCGTCCTGCATAGGTATTGTTACCAGTCCGCAGGCCGCTGCATTGCGCGACATCCTGATTACCCTGCAGCGACGCGCGCCGCAAGTCAGAATCATCATTTACCCCACACCTGTCCAGGGAGCCGGGTCGGCGCAGAAAATTGCCGAAATGATTGCCCTTGCCGCAGCCAGAAACGAATGCGAGGTTCTGATTCTGTCACGAGGTGGCGGAAGCATGGAGGATTTATGGTCATTCAATGATGAACAACTGGCTCTGGCGATCTCGGCCTGCGGTATTCCCGTTATTGCCGGCGTCGGCCATGAAACCGACTTCACCATTGCTGATTTTGTGGCGGATGTTCGGGCGCCGACACCCACTGCCGCAGCAGAAATTGCGGTGGCGGCACGCGCGGACCTGCTCCAGCAGCTGCAGTCGACGACCATGCACCTGCAGCGAAACTGGCGACGCCAGCTTGACCAGGTAAATCAGACCCTGGACCAGCTCTCGCGACGACTGGTCAGCCCACTGTCCTACATGCGCAGTGAACGTGCAAAACTGGAAGCGCTGCAATTGCGCCTGATGCACAGCGTCGACAGAACACGCAAACAGGCGCACTTCCAGGTTGAACAGCTGAAACAGAAATTGCGCAATCAATCGCCGCGCGCCGACCTGAAAAAACATCAGCTGCGCCAACTGTCCACCCGGTTCCAGCAGGAGACACATCGCCATGTCCAGTCACGTCAGCAGCAACTGCACCATCTTCAATTGCAGCTGGAATTATTAAACCCGCAGCGGACACTGGAACGTGGCTATGCCATTATCATGGATCCGCAGGGAGCAATCATCCGCCAGGCCAGCCAGTTCAAGGTGCCGGGCCACATCAATGTGAAACTGGCCGGGGGCGATATCGAGCTTGGCATAGCGAGCATGCAGCATAAATTAACCTGAACAATGCAAACAAATCGCAACCCCGTTACAATAACCCGTTGTTGGTTTGGTTTACTTGATCATTGAATTAGCTTTACGACAAAGGAAATGAAATGGAACACACTCTACCCGCCCTGCCTTATGCCCTCGATGCTCTGGCACCACATATCTCCAAAGAAACACTGGAATATCATTATGGAAAGCATCATCAGACTTACGTAACCAACCTGAATAATCTGATAAAAGGTACCGAGTTTGAAAATGCATCGCTCGACGACATCGTTAAAAAATCATCTGCCGGCATTTTCAATAATGCTGCACAAATCTGGAACCACACTTTTTACTGGAAAAGTTTGAAACCTCAGGGTGGCGGCGCGCCCGGTGGCGCCCTGGCCGCTGCGATTAATGCAAAATGGGGATCGTTTGACGCGTTCAAGGAAGCGTTCACGAAATCCGCCCTGGGGAATTTTGGTTCCAGCTGGACATGGCTGGTCAAAAAGCCGGACGGTTCACTTGACATTGTCAACACGTCCAACGCTGCCACACCCTTCACCACAGCAGACCAGCCGCTGCTGACCTGTGATCTGTGGGAGCACGCTTACTACATCGATTACCGTAACTTGCGCGCCAAATATATCGAGGCGTTCTGGGGTCTGGTAAACTGGGATTTTGCCGCGGCCAATATGGGTTGATTTATAACAACCAGACCGGTGGCTGTCACCGCAGGTTAAAAAGGCCGGTCCACTTGAAATGGGCCGGCTTTTTTGCTTCCGTTAGTGGTACAGTTATTTCTTCAGAAAAATCACAAAAGGAGAGACACGATGGATGACCTTACGCAACTGGCCGCCAGAGTCGGCAGCTTACTCGCCGAAAAAAATCTGTTACTGGCCACAGCCGAATCCTGCACTGGCGGTGGCGTGGCTCAGGCCGTGACCGAGATCTCCGGTTCTTCCTCCTGGTTTGAATGCGGATTTATCACCTATTCCAATTCGTCAAAGTCTGAACTGCTCAGCATTTCGCCCGCGTTGATTGCTCAGCACGGTTCTGTCAGCGAGGAAATTGCGGCGGCAATGGCCGAAGGTGCCCTGGCCAACTGCGAAGCGCATGTGGCGATCGCGACCACAGGTATTGCCGGTCCGCTGGGCGCTGTGCCTGGCAAACCCGTCGGTACGATCTGTTTTGCCTGGAGCATGAACGGAAAAACCCATACTGAACGGCTGCTCTTTCAGGGCGACCGGAGATCGGTTCGCGAACAATCCGTCGTCCATGCACTGAGAGGTCTGCTGCAGTTCCTGGGTTGAATTTTTAATTAAAACTCTTCCCAACCCTGTTCATCCGGCGCCTCCGGAATAGCCTGACTGACCTTGGGGAGCGCGTTTTTCGGTGCATTGGGCACCGCGGCAACCCGCACCGGATTCGGATTTTTTACGGGTTTGATTGGCGCAGCAACCCGGCGTTCACTGCTGACTTTGGCGGGAGCAGAGTGAGCACCCAGATTCTGCGTGCCATTCGTTTTAAACACATCAACGGCCAGCAATAATTCGCGTGACTGATCCTGCATGGCTTTGGCAGCGGCAGCGGCCTGCTCGACCAGCGCGGCATTCTGCTGGGTGACCGCATCCATTTCGGTAATGGCTCGATTGATCTGGTCTATCCCCTGGGATTGTTCCTGACTCGCAGCGGTAATTTCAACCATAATGTCGGTCACCTGCTGGATACTGCTGACGACGTTATTCATGGTCGAACCGGCCTCATTGACCTGCCTGCTGCCGGTTTCCACTTTCTCGACAGAATCGCCTATCAGTACCTTGATTTCTTTGGCTGCCGCTGCAGAGCGCTGTGCCAGATTGCGTACTTCAGAAGCCACGACAGCAAACCCGCGCCCCTGTTCGCCGGCGCGCGCCGCCTCAACAGCTGCGTTCAATGCCAGAATATTGGTTTGAAATGCTATGCCATCGATCACGCTGATAATGTCAACAATCTTCTTCGAGGATTCATTAATCGCCGCCATGGTATCCACCACCTGCGAAACGACACTACCCCCTTTAATCGCCACTTCGGTTGCCTGCTGCGCCAACTTGTTGGCCTGGCGGGCATTATCTGCATTCTGTTTGACGGTACTGGTCAATTCTTCCATCGACGAGGCTGTTTCTTCCAGGGCACCGGCCTGTGCTTCGGTACGTGAAGACAGGTCCTGATTGCCCTGTGCAATTTCAGCAGAGGCATTGGCGATCGAGCTGGTGCCACTCCGGACTTTTCCGACGATGCCGTCCAGGCTGGTATTCATATCTTTCAGGGCCTGTAACAGCGTGCCGGTCTCATCGTTCGACTCGACGGTAATCTGGCGGGTCAAATCGCCCGAGGCAACCGATTGTGCCAGATCAACCGCCTGATTCATCGGTCCTGTAATCGACCTGGTGATGAACCACGCCAACAGGGCTCCGGCCAGAATGGCAAGCACGGCAAAAACGATGGTCAGATATCTGACCGATTTATTGACGTCAACGGATTGGTCGAACTGGGTCTTGGCAAGCTTGACCTGAATGTCTTTGAGTTTGGCCAGTGTTTCAAATGCTTTGGGCGCAAGCGGGCTCAACTGACTCTTGTACAGCTCCAGTGCCTGATCTTTCTTGCCGGCCTTCATGGCGTCACGGATCGGCGTAATTCCCTGCGCGCGATAGGCTGTCAGTGCCGGTTCAAATTCCTTGACCAGATCCTTTTCGGGGTCGGTCAGGTTGGTGGTTTTATAGTGTTCCCAGGATTTGTCAATCCCGGCCGAATTCCGCAGTTGCTCCTCGCTGCGTTTTTCAATGTTCTGCGGGTCGTCATTGAGCATCATGTCCATCGCAAGAATCCGGTTGCGCATGGCCAGATACTCGGTGTTGCTCAAGTCGGCTAACGGAACCACCGATTCATCGTACATGGCCCTTACGGATTCGAAGGTTTTACCTATACCGTTCATTGCCAGAAATGATATACAGAACAATAAGACCAGCACTGCGCCAAACGCAGCGCCCAATCGCTGACTGAGCTTCAAATTTTTCATTTATTCCTCCCCAAAATTTGTTTTCCGGCACTTTGCTATGAATCGGCGCCTGTCATATAAACTATTTATAGCAGCTGGTTGATGATTTTCAATGTACTGGTTTCAACTGATACCGCCGATATTCAATGAATTCCTGTTATTTTATTAATGAATAATCTTTATAAAATGAAAACTTATGTTAAAAATGCGATCATTTGAAAAATTTATATGCGTGACGCGACGTTGTTAACCTATTCTGGTTGCTGCAAAGTATGAAAGCGATCAATTAATGAGCCAACGCAAACAATTCCCCTTATGGACCGGCAAGCCAGCGCTACTGCTGCTTTTCATACTGAACCTGGTTCCCGTCGCGCAGGGTCAGGAAGCAAAACTGCTCATTACGACCGAATCGTCGTTTCCCTCCTCCGTGTCCAATGACAATGGCAACACGGTTTTCGGGCAGTCAGCGGACAAGGTTCATGAAATACTGAAACGTAGTCACATTGCCTACGACATGCGCTTGATGAGCTGGAACAGGGCGTTTGAACTGGCCCGCAATGATGCCAATACCTGTGTCTTTGCCACAGCCCGAACCAAGGACCGGGAAGCGCATTTCAAATGGATAGGTCCCATCTCAAAAGGCGACTGGGGCATCTTTGGCAACCGCGACAAATTGGGCAGGATAAACCGCCTGGAAGATATCAGGGATGCCAATATAGGCGGCATCCGGGGCGACGTGTTCTCTGAATATCTGGTCGAGAAGGGCTATCATGTTGTTACCTCGTCGGAAAATGAAATCTCGCTCAAGAATGTTGAAATCGGTCGTCTGGACTATTGGTCGTCAGATACCCGAAACGGGTTAAACCTGATTAACAGAACCCATTTGAACGACAAGATCGTGTTGCTGCTTACCATACAGCCATCGAATGACTATTTTCTCGCCTGTAATCCCCAGATCAATGACGAACTTATTGATCGCATGAGATCGAAACTCCTGGAAATAAAAGCCGACGGTACCGACGCGAAAATTGAAGCGAAATATCTGAATCATTAAATTTCTGCAATAATCTGCCTTTGCCCTTCAAACCTGAACCCTTATGAATCTGTATGTCCTGCTACTGGTGCTGGTTACCCTCGTCTGGGGTACCACCTTCCCGCTTCTGAAAGTCGCCACTGTACATCTGTCCGGCATGGAAGTGTCCGTCATCCGTTTCATCGTCGCCGCAATCTGCGTCTCCCCGTTCGCAATCAAACTCAGTCAGAGGGCCTGGCGCGATGGCGCCGTGCTGGGTGTCGTGGGGTTGATTGCCTATGTGACCCAGGCTTATGGCCTGCAACTGATTTCATCCAACCGTAGCGCATTCCTGACCAGCCTGAATGTACTTTTCGTACCCTTTCTGGCCTGGATGCTGGGTGCCCGGTTGTCACTGCAGGTGGTCTTCGCTGCCGCACTGGCCTGTTTCGGTATCGGCCTGATGTCGTGGGAAGGTGGCGGCAATGTCCTGGGTGATGTGACGACCGTGCTGTCGGCGCTGGCCTATGCGATTTATGTCCTGCTGTTGGGTCGCATGGCAAAAAAACATACTTCATTGTCACTGGCGACCTCACAGATCATCATGATGGCACTCATCGGCATGTTGCTGCTGCTTTTTGAAGGACCGGCACGACTGGCCAGTTTGCCACACCGTCTGGAGCCGGCCTTGCCCTCACTGCTCTTTCTGGGCATCGTGGCCACCGCAGCCATGCTGTTTATTCAGGCGATCGGACAGAAACATGTCAGCGCAACCAAAGCGGCGCTGATCTATTCGCTTGAACCGGCTTTTGCTGCCCTGTTTGCCTGGCTCTGGCTGGGTGAGCAACTCACCGTACGATCTGCCACAGGCGGTGCCTTGGTGGTGGTCGCTGTTGTCCTGTCTGAATGGCAGTTTGAAAAAAAATCGATAGACTGAGGAGCACACCATGTCCACACCCCATGAATCCCGCCCGCCTTACCCGCCCTTTACCCGCGAAACTGCGATCCAGAAAGTTCGCATGGCCGAAGATGGCTGGAATGGCCGTGACCCGGAGCGTGTGTCGCTCGCCTATACGGCCGACAGCAAGTGGCGCAACCGTTCAGAATTCCCGCAGGGACGAGCCGAGATTGTGGAATTTCTAAAGCGTAAATGGGAACGCGAACATGAATATCGATTGATTAAAGAATTATGGGCCGTCGAAGGTCATCGTATCGCCGTGAGGTTTGCCTATGAATGGCATGACGACAAAGGAAATTGGTTCCGCTCCTATGGCAATGAAAACTGGGAATTTGACGAGCACGGCTTGATGCGGTTGCGCTTTGCCAGCATTAACGATCTCGCCATCACGGAATCAGAACGAAAATTCCACTGGCCGCAGGGGCGGCGTCCCGATGATTACCCGGGACTGACCGCGCTGGGCCTGTAACCGGTACAGTTGTCAGGTCATTCAGCACAGCAAGTATCACCGGGTCGACCTGCGAATGACCCTGCAGAGCTCATGGATTATGACTTTGCATACAAATAAAACGGCAAGATGTCATTGAACCGCGGTCATCAGAAAATTTCCTGATCAGCAAAGCGATAATGGTGTAGATTAATGCAGTTTTTCCCAAATTCGAATGGCAGGACCGACAGGAGATATTCTATGCATTCAAAGTTATTGCTATGTACCGCTGTCGCCGCCGCATTTTCCATGAATGCAGCAGCGACAGATTCAACACCGACACCCGTTCCCTTTGCCTTCGCCACAACGCCCGGCAGATTGCCCAAAAATGTTATTCCGGTTGATTATATCCTCTCGATCAAGCCAAACGCGTCCTCGCACAGAATTACCGGCACCGAACAAATTTCGCTGGAATTTACCGAAGCCACCGACAAGATCCAGTTTAATTCCCTTAACCAGACACTGTCGCACGTCGAACTCGACGGCAAGCCGGTCAAGTCGGTTAAGTCCGACGACAAGGCACAGCTGACCACCATCACGCTGAGCAAGGCTGCGCCAACGGGTCACCATACCTTGCGCTTTGGCTATGTCGGCAAGATTGAAACCACTCCGCATGGCCTGTTTGCGCAGGAATTTGTCAAACCAGGCGGCGGCAAGGATATGCTGCTATCCACCCAGTTTGAAGCAACCGACGCGCGCCGCATGTTTCCCTGCTGGGATGAGCCCGCGTTTCGTGCCACCGTCCAGCTGACCGCCACTGTACCGGCTGCATGGATGACCGTTTCGAATATGCCGGTCGTGAAACGTGATGTACACGGTGCCCTGGCCACGACAACCTTCGGTCGCACACCGAAAATGCCAACCTATCTGGTCGAATTTTCGGCCGGAAATCTGGCACAGGTCAGTGCAGACAGCAATGGCTACCAGTTCAACGTGGTTGCCGTGAAGGGCCAGGAACAGGGCGGTGTGCAGGCACTCGACAATGCCCAGCAAATTCTGGCCGACTACAACGAGTATTTCGGTGTGCCTTTCCCGTTGCCGAAACTGGATTCGATTGCGATCCCGGGCGGATTTGGCGGTGCGATGGAAAACTGGGGCGCCATTACCTACAACGATCAGTTATTGCTGATCACGCCGTCGAGCACCATGGGCAACCGGCAGGGAGTCTACAGCGTTCAGGCGCATGAAATGGCGCATCAATGGTTCGGTGACCTGGTCACCATGGGCTGGTGGGACGAACTCTGGCTGAATGAAAGTTTTGCTTCGTGGCGCGCGGCCAAGGAAACCGATATCCGTCATCCTGACTGGCACTGGTGGGAGGTCGAGGATGGCAGTAAGGAAAATGCGATGGCCGCCGATGCTCGCATTGCTTCCCATGCCATTTTGCAGCACGTAACTGACGAACTCGAGGCGACGAACGCGTTTGACCCGAGCATTACCTATAACAAGGGCCAGGCAGTGCTTCGCATGCTGGAAGCCAATATTGGCGCTGATACCTTTCGTGACGGTATCCGTCGCTACATGAAGGCACACGCGTACTCAAATACGACCAGTGCCGATTTGTGGTCGGCGCTCAGTGACGCCAGCGGCCGCAAGATTGGTGAGATTGCCTCGTCATGGACAGCGCAGGCGGGTTTCCCGCTGGTGACTGTAAGCACCAGCTGTGACGCGAACGGAAAGCGCACTGCATCGTTATCGCAGAAGCGTTTTCTTTTGCAGGGAGAAGATACCTCAAAGCCGAGCTGGGCTATTCCACTGGTGGTACGCACCGGGTCATCGGAGCAGACACAGTCTGTCCTGTTCAGCCAGAATGGGCAAGTCATTGATGCAGGTCACTGTGATGAAGCCTTAAGCCTGAACGCTGATGCAATCGGCTATTATCGGGTGGCCTATGACGATGCGTCACTGCGAGCCAATATTGCTCACTTCAGTACCATGCGCAGTGGCGACCGAATTGCACAGCTCGACGATGAATGGGCACTGGTGTCCACTGGCGTAGAGCCACTGCCCAACTATCTGGCGCTGATCAAGGCCATGGGTACGGACCAGAACCTGCGCGCCTGGACCCAGATTACACAGGCACTCGACACCATTGAATTTGACGAACGTGGAACCCCTGGTCACGACGCATTTGTGAACTATGCACGTTCGTTGATCAAGCCGCTGGCACTCCAGTTAGGCTGGAATGACAAGCCGGATGAATCGCCCGGCATCCAGCGTTTGCGCCGCACCGTGATCGGTGATCTGGGTTCGTGGGGTGACCAGGACGTCATCAGCGAGGCACGCAAGCGCTTTGCACTGTTTGTTGCTGACCGCACGGCCATTTCGCCGGATAACCAGGGCATGATTCTGACTATCGTCGCGCAAAACGCAAGTGACGCGGATTTCGAGCAATTGCACGCCATCGCAAAGACAGCGAAAAATGACACTGAGTTACATCGCTACTATGGAGCGCTGATGGGTGTACGACAACCTGCTCTGGCGAAAAAGGCCGGCGATATCGCGTTCTCTGACGAAATTCCAAAGCAGGCCGAAAGCGGCCGCCTGGGGTTGGTGCTGGAACTGCATAACGAACACCCCGAGCTGTCGTGGACGCTGTTTTCGACAAATCTTGAACAGTTAATGAAACCGCACGAACCTTTTGGTACATTCATCATCGCCCAATACGTACCCGAAATATTCTGGAACTCATTACCCATCGAGAAACTGGAAGCCTGGGCGAAATCCCATACGCCGGATGAAATGGCACCGAATATTGCGCGCGGCATGGAAACTGCGCGATTCAAGGTCGCGGAAAAAGCTCTGCTGGTAAAATCGGCAGATGACTTCATCAGGAAACAATAAGCTGCCCTGAAACGGCAAAACGGCGCAATCGCAACCGATTGCGCCGTTTTGCTTTCACCTCGGTGGACTGCCCCGGTTCATCACCCGGCAGGCCAGATGCGAAGCGACGTCCGGGTTAGCCCGATCGCCCCGACGCTGCACCGTGTTATACCCTGCGCGCGTTTTTTGCTGCCCACAGATACAGGCCAATGACAACGGTTGCGCCGACAACCAGCGCAACAAGCATTTTTTCACCATCGCCCAATCCGGTCGCAATGGCCAGTGGCTCCGCTTTCCCGGTCAGCACGATCAGGCCCGCCAGCGCCACATTAAACAAACTCTCACCAACGATAAAACCCGACATGATCAATACCCCCAGACGCTTTGCGGTTTCACCCCAACTGCGCTTTTCAACGGTACGCTCAAAAATCCAGCCGGTGACAGCGCCGATAACGACCGGCAGCGTTACTGCACTGGGCAGGTAAATCGCCAGACCGACCCCCAGCGGTGGAAGGCTGTAACGCCCTTTGCTCAATGACTTGAGCATGAAATCAGTCAGCACCAGAACCAATCCTATCAATGCGCCGTACATCACCAGGTCCCAGCGCAGATCGCCGCCAATCACGCCTTTCGCCAGCGCCGTGATGAGTGTGGCCTGGGGTGCATCGAGCGGCTGACTGGAAATTGCATCCAGATTGGGTGCTCCGGCAAAACCGTTAGCATGATTCAGTAACTCCAGCACCGGTGGTATCACTATCGACCCCGCCACAACGCCAATTAACAGTCCAACCTGCTGGCGCCATGGTGTTGCGTCAACCAGTTGACCGGTTTTCAGATCCTGCAGGTTATCGTTGCCCACCACGGCCACTGCAAGCACCACGGTGGTCACAAACAGTGCGTAGGCAACCAGCGCATGAGCGACGTCAGGTCCCATCAGATGTCGCGCCACAGCGCCAACACTCAGCGCAGCGCCGAGTATGGTCAGAATCGCGATACCGGACACAGGCGAGTTGGACGAGCCTATCAGACCGGCCATGTAGCCACACACCGCCGCCGCAAACATCCCTGCAATCAGGACATAGGCAATGCCAACCGCAACCAGGGGCAGTGAGATGCTTTGCAACAACCCGCCGTGCAGAAAACTGCTGAGCAGCCAGCCAGTTGGGACCATCGACAGCAACGTCACCAGACCGACAATAAAAATGGGCAGATCCTGTTCCGTGCGCGGAATATCCGTGGCGCCGCTTCTGGCGTGGCGCGATGCGTCAAGTGCGGATTTGAGTCCGCCCAGAACGGGTTTGGCCAGACCGGCAAGAGTGATGATCGCAGCGGTACCGATAGCACCCGCGCCCATCATCCGTACGTTCGACTTCCAGATTTTCAGCGCCTGTTCGGCTGCCGACAGGTCGGGCAGGGGATACAGGGAGGTAAGCAGGGGAACCAGAATTCCCCAGGCGATGACAAGACCCACCAGCATCGCAATACCCACGGTTATACCCATCAGGTGGCCTGCGCCGATCAATGCGATGGAACTCGACGCACCGATCCCGGTTGAACCCTTGCCGACCCGGAAATAGATGGACATCTCGTCAGCCATGAATTTAACCGCAGCACCCGCCGCATATAAAGCCGATGCGACACTGCCCCAGATCACCGCCCATAACCCCGCTTTGCCTTCGGCAGCACCGGCACGTGATGCCATGCCGACCTTGAGCACTTCAGCAGCGGCCACACCTTCGGGATACGGCAGATCGGACTGCGACACCAGCGCGCGCCGCAGCGGCATGGTATACATGACGCCAAGCACGCCGCCAATCGCACAGGCGCCAAAAGTCGGCCAAAAGGGAACGTGCACCCACCAGCCTATCATCAACAGGCCCGGCAAAACGAAAATCACCGAGGCGAGCGTACCCGCTGCAGAGGCTATCGTTTGCACTATATTGTTTTCCTGGATCGTTGCGTCTTTAAATGCACTCAGTAACGCCATGGATATGACCGCGGCGGGAATCGAGGTGGCGAAAGTCAGACCGACCTTCAGACCCAGATACACCTGTGCCGCTGTAAAGATCAGGGTGATCAGGATACCGAGGATCACACCGCGTACCGTGATTTCCCTGGGCAATGTTGTTGATACTTGTCTCATCCAATGTTCTCCGATTGTCAGTTATGGCATGATTTAGAAAGGCGCTGACATCATAGCCGATTTTTAAGCGGTTTTTGTCAGTTATCGGGGTTAATGCGGCGCTGCACAACAGACCCTGGGTCCCGTTAGCTGGCTCGCAATTCGGTGACGGTCGCTGGATGGTGAATCTAATCGTTGCTATTTTTCGCTTAATAAATTATTGTCGTTATCCAGCGAATTAATGTCGGGCAGCCAGCCTGCATCACTGAATACCTGAAGAAAGGGACCCTACATCATGAACAACAACTACGTACTCTACGGACGTCAGGGCGGCGGTTCACTGGTCATCCAGTTTTTACTGGAAGAACTGGGTGCTGCCTACACCATTGAGTGGGTCGACCGGGATGCGGCAGCCGACAGGTCGTCAGCCTACCGGAAGATATGTCCCACCGGTAAAATACCTGCACTGATACTGCCCGACGGCACCAGCCTGTTCGAATCGGCTGCAATCTGCATACACTTGACCGCTACACACCCGCAGGCCAGACTGGCCCCGCCGCACGGCACGAGCGAACATGCCCAATTTCTCCAGTGGATGTTATTTCTGGCCACCGGGGTCTACGACAGCATTTTGCGATATTATTATGCACCACGCTACACCACCGGCAGTGATGGTCACGGTGTCAAAGAGGCGGCGCTGGCGGAGTTTGAGGACTGTCTGTCAGTGGTTGAACACCAGCTGTCAACTTATCTGGCAGGCGCGTCACTTAGCGCAGCCGATTTCTATTTGTACATGCTGGCAGGTTGGCATCCGGACGGCTATGAAGCGGTGCAGAAAAAATTTCCTAAAATCGGCGCACTATGCGATATTGTCGGTGCCCGCAGCAAGGTACAGCGGGTTATGGACCAGAATAACTGATGCTGACCCGATTTCCAGTCCTGCACAGTTATTCTTGATTAATTGGTCACCATGAACAACTACAAAATCCGCTTTGGCCGCAGTACCATAAAGGACGCCATCTGGTCAGTATTGCCGATCCTGGTCGCAGGTATTGCTGCGTCCTGGATCGCTTACCATTATATCGATCCTGCTCCTCCACGTCGTCTGGTGATCATGACCGGCGCAGAAGACAGTTCGTATCAGGATTTCGCAAGAGACTACAAGGAAATTCTTGCAGAAGATGGTATTGAACTCGTGATCAAACAATCGAATGGTGCTCTTGATAATCACCAGCATTTGCGCGACAGCAGATCCGATGTGGATCTGGGATTTCTTCAGGACGGTCTGAACGAACCCGCCACGGACAATGAAGTGGAACCCGTGTCACTGGGTAGCATCTCTTATGAACCGTTATGGGTATTTTACAGGGCGAAGCAGCCAATCACCCGGTTCTCCGGTCTGGCCGGCAAACGGGTTGCGATTGGCCACGAAGGTTCCGGCACCAAGCTGCTGGCAACCCGCCTGCTGCTTGAAAGTGGCGTCACGGCGGACAACACCCGATTTCAGGCGATTGGTCGCGACCAGGCCGCCGCCGAACTGCTGGCTGGCAGAACAGATGCCGTATTTTTTATTGGTGAACCCGATTCACCGATAGTCAAACAGCTCGCAGCCGATCCGGCCGTGCGCATACTTAACCTTGATCAGACATCCGCGCTGGTCAGACATTTTCCGTATCTGCATGAATTGCGGGTGCCGCACGGTTTAATTGATATCCGCCACAATCTGCCGTCCGAGGATATCACCCTGCTGGCCACCACCACCACGCTGGCGGCACGGGAAAACGTCCACCCCGCACTGATTTCACTGGTGATGAAAGCCATGCATGAAACCCATTCCGAAGCCGGACTTCTGCATGGCGCCAATGAATTTCCGTCACCCAAAGATGTCGATCTGGAACTGAGTAAGGATGCCGAGCATTACTACAAATCCGGTCCTCCCCTGTTGCAACGTTACCTGCCATTCTGGTTGGCAACCCTGATTGATCGTGCCGCGCTGGTGCTCCTCCCTCTCCTGGCCGTGCTGATACCGGTCCTGCGTGCGGTACCCCAGATTTATAACTGGCGCATACAGCGACATATTTATCGCTGGTATGGTGAACTGAGCTTTCTGGAAACCCAGTTGCGAACCCAACCGGGCGACGCGGAAAGCATGCTGAAACAGCTCGACCACATTGAAGAAAAAGTGCAGAAGGCCAAACTGCCTCTGAAATTTGCCGAGCATGCCTACGGGCTGAAAGAACACATTGATTATGTGCGGCGCAGGATCGCCCGACCCTGACTTAACCGGTCTGATACCAAAAAATTAACACTCTGATGTCGCCGCGCTTATCGAATAGGTTTGCGTAAAATCCTGTGCTAATATACGATCGTTCAATTAATAACGATCGTCTTAACAGGAACGTCATGTCGTCCGCCACACCCCTCCCCGCTGCTTTTCCCGCACTTTTCAGTCCGCTGCGTATTGGCGGTGTGACCCTCAGGAACCGGATCATGTCGACCGGACACGATACCGTGCTACCGACCGACAGCGTGGTGAATGAGGCACTGGTGGCTTACCAGCAGGCACGCGCCAGGGGCGGTGTTGGCCTGATCGTGCTGCAGGTGTCCGGCGTCCATGAAACTGCACGCTATACCTCCCATGCACTGATGGCCACCGATGACAGTTGCATCGCCGGTTACAGGGCACTGGCCGATGCCGTTCATGCCCATGGCACCGTCGTGTTTGGTCAGCTGTTTCATCCCGGTCGCGAAATTATGGAATCGGCCGACGGTCTGCTGACTGTCGCCTATGCGCCTTCGGTGTCGCCCAATGAACGTTTTCATGTCATGCCGCGGGCGCTCTCGATTGACCTGATCAACGACATCGTAAAGGGCTACGGTGCTGCCGCCCGGCGCATGTTTGTCGCCGGTATGGACGGTGTGGAAGTGGTCGCCAGTCACGGGTATTTGCCGGCGCAATTTCTCAACCCGAAAGTTAACCGCCGTGAGGATGAATACGGGAAAGACGAGGCAGGACGACTGCTTTTTTTGCAGCAGGTACTCGCGGAAATCCGTCGAGTCACCTCAGCGGAATTTGTCATCGGGCTGCGGATCTCCGGCGACGAAAAGGAACCCGGCGGGCTGACGGAATCCGATGCGCTTGCAGCCAGTAGTGCGCTTGAAAATCAGCTCGACTATGTCAACGTTATTGCCGGCACATCGGCAACCCTGGGAGGCGCCGTTCATATCGTGCCTCCGATGAACATCCCGAACGCTTACCTGGCGCCGCTTGCCGCCCGATTCAAAGCCCGACTCAGCATCCCGGTATTTGTTGCCGGACGCATCAATCAGCCACACGAAGCCGAAGCCATCCTCACTGCGGGGCAGGCTGACGTATGTGGCATGACTCGTGCACTGATCTGCGACCCGGAAATGCCCGACAAGGCACAGCAAGGCAGAACTGACGACATTCGTGCCTGCATTGCCTGCAATCAGGCCTGCATCGGGCGTTTTCACCGCGGCCTGCCGATCTCCTGCATTCAGCATCCGGGGTCGGGCCGGGAACTTCTTTTCAAAAAGCCGGCTGCTGTTACGCGACCCAAAAAAATCATGGTCGTCGGAGCGGGACCCGCCGGAATGAAGGCGGCCGCCACGGCTGCGCAACGCGGCCACGATGTCAGTCTGTTTGAAGCCAGCGGACGGCTCGGTGGTCAGGCCAACCTCGCACAACTGCTGCCCGGACGGGCTGAATTCGGTGGCATCATCACCAACCTGCAGCGCGAAATGCAGCTGGCCGGGGTCAAGGTTCATCTCAATCAATTCATTACCCGAACACAGGTTGACGAATTCGCACCCGACAGCATCATTATCGCGACGGGCGCACAGCCCCGCATGCCGCCCATCGAAGGCGACGCTGGATTGCAGATCGTCAATGCGTGGCAGATTCTGCAGAAAGAGGTCAAAGCCGGCAGTTCCGTGCTGGTCGCGGACTGGCGCTGTGACTGGATCGGACCCGGTATTGCGCTCCATCTGGCGCAGCAGGGTAGTCACGTCAAACTCGCTGTCACCGGAACGCACATGGGTGAAACCATGCCCCAATATGTGCGCGACGACACGGCCGGTCAACTGCATATTGCCGGTATCGAAGTCATTCCTTATGCCCGCCTTTATGGTGTTGATGACAGATCGGTGTATATGCAGCATGTGGCCAGCGGCGCAGCCATGATTTTTGAAAATATAGATACGCTGGTGCTCTGCCAGGGCCACGAACCGGTCGATACCTTGCGCAATGCGCTGGGGGAATCAATCCCTGAAATTGTGGCCATTGGGGACTGTCAGACCGCCCGCACCGCAGAAGAAGCGATTTATGAGGGATTTGCCGCAGGCTGGGCAATTTGAACGATAACGGAGACACCATGACTGACATTGAAGCACGCATACAGGCATTAAGCGGACACAATTATATCAACGGCACTTACCGGTTAAGCTCAGGAAGTCATGCTGATATCATCGATCCGGCCACCGAATCTGTGATTGGCAGCTACGCGCACTCCACTGAACAGGAAGTGGATCAGGCGATCGCCTGCGCCAACGCAGCACAGAAAATATGGTGGAGCATGAGCGCGCTCGAGCGCACCGAACTGCTGCACGGTGTGGCACGCAAAATGGTCGCTATGGCCGGGCAGGTCGGCGAGACTCTGACCCGCGAAATGGGGAAAACGTTTCGGGAATCGCATTGGGAAGCCGGGGCAGGTGCCAGCGCCCTTTCGTATTACGCTGAACTGGCGCGGCACGACAACGGCCGAATTGCCGGCCCGGCCATTGCCGGACAATTACACATGACCATGAAAGAGCCGCTCGGTGTCGTTGTGTCGATTGTGCCATTCAATTATCCGATCCTGCTGTTTGCCTGGCAGGCGGCCGCGAGTCTGGCTGCAGGCAACGCCATTATCGTCAAACCTTCCGAGCTGACCTCCATGTCATTACTGGTATTAATGGACGCTTTTGCTGACCTGCCCGCCGGACTGGTGCAGGTGATTTGTGGCGGTGGTGCGGTTGGCAAGCAACTGGTGGAACACCGGGACACGCACGCGGTTGCCTTTACGGGAAGTGTGCCTTCAGCACAGGCGGTGGCCAAATCGGCGGCCGAACGTTTTAAACCGGTGTTAATCGAAGCCTCTGGCAATGATCCCTTTATTGTAATGCCATCGGTTCCGGTGCCGTTGGCGGCCAAAGGCGCGGCATTTGCCGCGTTTTTGAATTGCGGTCAGGTATGTACATCGGGCGAACGGTTTTATGTTCATGCCGCAATCTACGACGAATTCGTCGTCGCCCTGGCCAAAGAGGCAGACGCACGACGGATAGGAAATGGTCTGGATCATGTCGATATGGGACCCATGGCATCGCGCCGCGAGCGGGATCGTTTTGAAAAAATGATCGCACGTGCCGTTGAACAGGGAGCCAAAGTCGTTACCGGTGGCAAACGACCCGGTCATTTGAAGCATGGATGGTTTTATGAACCGACAGTACTTGAAGTGACCCATCAAATGGATATCATGCATGCCGAATCATTTGGCCCGGTTGCTCCAGTCTGCAAAGTCAACAGCCTGGATGAGGCAATCGCCTGCGCCAATGATTCCACGGTCGGCCTGGGTGCCAATATTTTTACGCACAACCTCGGCGAAGCCATGCGTGCCGTCAAAGAAATCGAATCGGGCATAGTCTGGGTGAATACGCCACTCAATGACAACGACGCGGTACCTTTCGGTGGCCGAAAAATGACTGGAAAAGGCCGGGAGTTGGGTGCCGAAGGACTCGACCAGTTCCGGAGCTCGAAGATGGTTATGATTTCCCCGGAATTACTGCTCGACCCTGAATGGCTGCCCTGTCCACCCGAGGAAACGTTTGCCTGCTTCAGTGAACAGAACAGCAAACGCTAACCGGGACGCCCGCGATATCAGGACTTGGCTGCTGCTGCCACATTCTTTGCCCAGACCAGCGAACTCAGATGGGCACGATTGACGTCCTGCGGTGTAATATGCAGGGACTCTGCCAACGAACCCGCCAGGGCACTGTTCAGTTCGCATGCTTCAGCCAGCGACAGGTAGGGACCGTAGGCACCTTCCCGGGTCAACAACGCCTGGGACACCATTTCAGGCAATTGTACCGTGGCCAGAACGCGCTCCATAGGCACGTTCAGCAGTCGGTCCAGCAGGGAAAACATACCGGCTACAAACAAGTTCTCGGCATCACCCTTGGGCAACTGGGGCACGCCGAGCATTTCCGCAAAACGTCCGCGCACAATCGCTGTTTCCATCAATACCGGAGAATAGCCGCTGCTGCTTGCCGTGGCCAGCAGAACGGACAGCCACCGGTATAACGGACTGTAACCCAGCAATTGCACGGCATGTTTCAACGACTGTATCGGCGAGCGCAGTCCGAATCCGGCCGAATTGATATATTGGAGCAATTTATAGGAGAGCCCCGCGTCACGGCGCAACACCGCTTCCAGCGCGGCAATGTCGGCATTTTTTCTGACCAGTTCCATCAACTGCAGGATCACAGTCTGAGCAGCGTTAATCCCCTTGGGCTGGGTGCTCTGTTCCGGTCTCGGCGTCAGATGCAATTTGCCGACAAAGGTATCCAGTCCCAGTGCAGCACAGGCGTCAAAATCCTGCCAGGTTAACACCTGACGCGCCACCATGCGAATCGATGATTGTTTGAAGGCTGCATACATTTTTGCCTGTGCTGCAAAATCGGAAGCGCTCAACCGGACTTCGATATGCGAAATCAGACCCATAATGGTCTTATCGATGCGGTTGATGTCTGCGCCGCGCAGGCAGATTCCATAACCCTGTCCACGCAATTCCTTGACCGCTTCAAGCGTTGCCTCGTCCGCCAGATAGGACCGCCTGATAGTCAGCACTATATTTTTGGACGGGAGCAATTTCAGCGCAGGCGCCTGAAACAGCTCCGGCACTGTTTCAAGGAAAAGCAGGCTTTCTCCGAGCATCCAGCCATCATCCGGATGAATAAACTGCTCGGCGACAAATTCCAGTAGTGAATTCAATTCTTCAACACTGAGCGGTTCCGTGTTTTTCTGCTGCCAGCTCAATTCGTATCCAATAACTTGCTGTTTTGAATTTAGTAGCGGTTCTCTCAATATGAAATTTGCGTCTTGCATGTTATCTCTATAAAAATAATAATCTGAAAAAAATGAAAAAAATCAAAATCCGAGGCTGTCCAGAAGATCATCCACCTGTTCCTGCCCGGATACCACATCAATTTTATTGACCGGATTGATCTGTGGGCCATTCAATAAACCATCACCACTATGCCGTTTGATTTCCGATGGCGAATAGTCGATCAGTATCTGCACCAGCTGCTGCTCGATATTCTGCGCCAATTCAGTAATTTTTTTGATGACCTGACCGGTCAGGTCCTGAAAATCCTGGGCCATCATGATGTCCATCAAATGGCTTTTGGTTTCGGAGGTGTTCTTGTTCACGCCGCCCAGGTATTGCACTGTCTGACTTGCGCAGGAGCGATACGCTTCTTCGGAAAATGGGCCCTGTAACAGTTTATTCCATTCGCCGATAATGCTTCTGGCACCTTCATCCATGTTTTCCTGCAGTGGGATGGCCGCATCGGTCGCGTTCAGCACTTTCTGCGCTGCTTCTTCCGATTTTCTTGCCACGTAATCGAGCCGGTCACGTGCATTCGGTATGTCTTCTGCCGCGGTTAGCAACAGTTTATCCAGTCCCAACCCTCGCAAACTGTCATGCAAAGCGCGTGTCATATGACCGATACGAAGCAGGACCTCATCATGCTTCAGTACTTCGTCATTCGCTTTATCTGGCGACGAGCCGGGATCAGATAAGCTGCCCATATCAGGTTTTTCCCAGTTTTTCAAAAATCTTGCCCAACTTCTCATCCAGTGTTGCTGCGGTAAAGGGTTTGACCACATAACCGTTGGCGCCTGCCTGGGCTGCAGCAATAATATTTTCCTTCTTCGCTTCTGCAGTGACCATTAACACAGGCATTTTAGCCAGAGCCGGGTCTGCACGAATTTGCTGCAACATGGTTAATCCGTCCATGTTCGGCATATTCCAATCAGATATAACGAAGTCAAACTGGCCGCTGCGCAGTTTGGACAAGCCCATTGCCCCGTCCTCTGCCTCATCAACATTGGTGTAGCCTAATTCTTTTAATAAATTCCTTACTATCCGGCGCATTGTTGAAAAGTCATCTACCACCAGGAATTTCATGTTTGGGTCAGCCATAATTACTCCGTTTTTTCATAAAACCATTCAAAATTGTGAGAAGTCCAATTATCCTTAAATTTAGTTCTTATTTAAAATATTACCTAATTTTTTCTGATATCTTGTGCATTTTTTTTCAATTATGGTGTTAAACCCGTAATGCGCGCCCACCTAACGTTGTCAAATAGTTCAATACCATCCCTGCCAGTTCGGTAATCGGTGCAACCTCATGTGTTGCACCAATAGCAATGGCTTCCCGTGGCATGCCAAAAACGACGCAACTGGCTTCATCCTGGGCGTAGTTGCGGGCGCCCGCTTCTTTCATGGCCAGCATGCCGACCGCACCATCTTTGCCCATTCCGGTCAGAATGACACCCACCGCATTTTTCCCGGCATAGGTCGCTGCCGAATGAAACAGTACATCTACCGACGGGCGATGACGGTTCACCGGATCGTCCTTACTCAGCTTGGTCACATAGTTTGCACCGCTGCGCGCCAGTAACAAATGGGAATGCCCCGGCGCGATATAGGCATGTCCTGGTAATATCCGCTCCTCGCCCTGCGCCTCCTGCACGGATATCTGGCACAGCGAATCAAGTCGTTTGGCAAAAGACCGGGTAAATCCTTCCGGCATGTGCTGGGTAATCAATATTCCCGGGCAATCCGCAGGCATATTCAATAAAAATGTCTTGATTGCTTCTGTACCGCCGGTCGATGCGCCGACAATGATCAATTTTTCACTGCTGATCAGCGGACTTCTGAGCGACGGCAGCGATCCGGTCTTCTGTTGACCCGACTCCGCCAGGACCTGCGCCCGCGACTTGATTCGTGCGCGAGCCACTATCCGGAGTTTATCAGTAATGAGTTCGGCATATTCCATCATGCCGCTCTGTATGGAAATTTTCGGTTTGGTGACAAAATCAACGGCACCCAGTTCCAGCGCACGCATGGTAATCTCTGAACCCCGTTCAGTCAGGGACGACACCATCAGTACCGGCATGGGTCGCAACCGCATTAGTTTTTCCAGAAACTCCAGACCGTCCATCTTGGGCATCTCGACGTCGAGCGTCAGCACATCCGGGTTGGTCTTCTTTATCAGTTCACGGGCAACCAGCGGGTCAGGGGCAACGCCTACCACTTCCATATCAGGCTGGGACGAAATGATTTCCGTCAATACGCTTCGTATCAATGCAGAGTCATCGACGATCACTACCTTGATTTTCTTTGCCCCGCTATCCATAGTGCTTTCCCTATCAGGTTGGCGTTAACTAAAACAGGTCAATTTCTCCACCACTCAGATTGTCTTTCTTAAGTTTGTTGGCGTATTCTATTTCACGCTGTTTCAACGTATCGTTATGAACAACTTTAAGTTTTTTCACCAGGACCTTGCCCGTTTTAGGAAAGAAAAACACCTTTCTTGGGTGAATGTCGATCAAATCTTCCGCAGTGATTCTGATATTCTCCGTTTTCAGATAATCGCGTACAAATTTGGCGTTGCGCTCGCCGACATTAATCGCCGTGAAGCCACGTAACACGTTACCACCACCAAATACCTTGGCTTCGAAATTTTCACGCCTTGCGCCCGCCTTCAGCAATTCATTAATCAGGATCTCCATCGCATAGTTGCCATAGCGCATGGAGGCCGACACCGGGCTGTTTTCATCGCCGCCTCCATCGGGAAGCATAAAATGATTCATGCCTCCAATACCGGACACCCTGTCGCGAATGCAGGCAGAAACGCAGGAACCCAGCACAGTCACAATGACCATGTCTTTTCCAGAAAAATAATATTCTCCGGGCAGAATTTTTGCCGCGTCGCAGTCAAAAGTGCGGTCATAATAAAAATTCGTGGCAAGATGCTCTACACTCATCTCACTCATGATGCATCCTTCCCACCAAGCATCGCTCCTGTTCACCGGGATAGTTCATACACCGTTTTACCTTTTAATTGAAAAATGTTGGTTAAATAGGAAAAATTCTCAGAATGCCCGACAAACAGCAGGCCATGCGGTTTCAGCAATGGCGCAAAGCGGTTCAATATTTTTTTCTGAGTCGGCTTGTCAAAATAAATCATCACATTCCGGCAAAAAATGACATCGAAGCTACCGCTGATCGGCCAGCTGTCCGCTAACAGGTTCAACTGCTTGAATTCGATCATTTTTCTCAGTTCGGGGCGAACACGAACCTGGCCTTCGTGCGATCCGGTACCGCGCAGAAAAAATTTCTTGACGCGACTTTCCGACATTTTCTCAATGCGGTCTATATTGTACACGCCATCCGACCCTGTCTTTAGCACATTGGTATCGATGTCAGTCGCAATGATTTTGGCCGGCGGATTCAATTTTCCGTATGCTTCACACAGGGTAATCGCGATGGAGTACGGTTCCTCACCCGTGGAGCTGGCGGAGCACCAGACGGATATCGGTTCTTTTAGCGTGGCAGCGAATTCCGCCAGTAAGGGAAAATGGTGTTCCTCCCTGAAAAATGACGTCAGATTGGTCGTCAGGGCATTCGTAAATGCGACCCATTCCTCGGTATCCTGCCCACGTTCAAGATCATTCAGATAATCATTGAAACTGGTCATTCCCGTTGCACGTAATCGCCTGGCAAGGCGACTGTAGACCATTTCCTGCTTACTTTCAGATAATGAAATGCCGGCACGCTGATAAATTAATGTACGCACCCGCTCAAAATCTCTAGGGGTAAATTCGAATTCCTTACCGGACTCCCTGCTTGTTGCGGACACCACCATACAGACTTTCCTCACATCTCATTGAGACAATTCACGCTTTCCATCAATTATCATTTAACCTGATGATCGACCAGACCCATATCCGGGCTGGTCATCAGCTTGTCAATATCCACCAGGATTAACATGCGTTCATCGATAGTGCCCAGGCCGATCAGATAATCGGAATTAAATGTCGTATCCATGTCCGGTGCCGGTTTAATCTGATCCGGCATCAGTGTCGTGACATCGGACACGCTGTCAACAACCATCCCGACAATTCTTCCGTTGATATTCAAAATAATGACGACGGTAAATTGGTCATAGGTGGGATCACCCAGATTAAACTTGATACGCATGTCCACCACGGGAACAATAATCCCGCGCAAATTGATCACGCCCTTGACGAATACCGGCGCATTGGCTATCCGCGTGACTGCTTCGTATCCACGGATTTCCTGCACCTTTAAGATATCAATGCCGTATTCTTCTTTTCCCAGCGTAAACGCCAAAAATTCACTTCCGGAAATTTCACTCATCGCTTTCGACGAATGCATACCAGACTGATTTTCCACCTGTGCAGATTGCAACATAATGTACTCCTAAAACAAAAAAATATTTACAATGACCGAACTCAGGTTGTTTTCAGTATCGCAGAAACATCCAGAATCAATGCAACACCGCCATCACCCAAAATAGTGGCACCGGAAACACCGGGTACCTTCTTGTAATTTGACTCAATATTTTTGACGACCACCTGCTGCTGGCCAACCAGCTCATCAATGAACAGGGCGGCGCGTTTTCCTTCGACCTCCAGTATCACGATGATCCCCTTGCACGGGTCGGTGAATCTTGCATTGATCCCGAACACCTTATGCAGGGCAATTAACGGCAGATACTCGTCCCGAACCTTGATAACCGTACCCTTGTTACTTATTTCCTTGATGTCGTCCGGTACCGGCTGCAGCGATTCCACCACGCAGCTGAGCGGCAGTATGTAAACCTCTTCACCAACCCGAATCGACATGCCATCAAGAATCGCCAGAGTCAGCGGCAACGAAATGACGATGGTGGTACCGAAACCCTTGGCCGATCGTATATCAACCACGCCACCCATGGCCGTAATGTTACGCTTGACCACATCCATTCCGACACCACGTCCTGACACATCGGTCACAACTTCAGCCGTGGAAAAACCCGGCGCAAAAATCAGTTGCCAGACATCCGCATCGGTCATGTTTTCAGAGACCGGCAGGCCATTTTCGGTCGCCTTGGCGAGAATTCTCTCCCGATTCAGGCCACCGCCATCGTCACTGACTTCAATGACAATATTGCCGCCCTGGTGCGCTGCCGACAGGGACAGCCGTCCGGCTTCGTATTTTCCCTCGTTTCTCCTAATATCCGGCATTTCTATGCCATGGTCAATACTGTTCCTCACCAAATGCGTTAATGGGTCAACAATACGCTCAATTAATCCCTTGTCCAGTTCAGTTGACGCACCGTAAGTGATAAATTCCACTTTTTTGCCCAGTTTGGAGGCCAGATCGCGGACCATACGGGGAAAGCGCGAAAACACGTAATCCATGGGCATCATCCGGATCGACATGACCGCTTCCTGAAGGTCACGCGTATTCCTGGACAACTGCCCGACGCTGCTTAGCAGTTTTTCATGTTCAATCGGATCGAGTGCAGCCGATCGCTGATCCAGCATCGCCTGGGTGATCACCAGTTCACCAATCAGATTAATCAGCTGATCGACTTTTTCTATGCCAACACGTATGGTGGTTGTTTCCTGATTCGTCGCCTTCTCACTGTCTTTTTTGCCTGCATTTTTTTCATCATGGTGCGGGCCTGATGCCAGAGTTGAATCTTTCTCAATTTTTTTGACGACACCTTTCATTATTTCTTCCGGTGTCCGGTCCAGCGCAAATGCAGGGTCAATTGGATCAAAAAAGCCGTAACCCAGTTTCTCTTCATCAGGTTTATCGATCGGGTCAAAAAAGCCATAGCCCAGTTCATCTTCATTCGCTTCCCTGCCCGGAATTCGGGTAATGGGAATATCGGTTATGAAAATGTCCTGCGGATCCAGGATAAACGAACAGATGGCGATGATGTCGTCTGGCGTTGCGTTGGTATTCAGAACAAAAGCTATCCGGTTGTCGTCCAGGTTTTCCTTCGCTATGTCGCCGAGCAGATTCAGCTCAGCGCCTATCGTTTCGATTTCGTCATTGGAAATCTTTGGAAACTCGATGCGATAGCATTTCCTGAATTGTTCATCGTTTGTTTTTTCAATGTAGCTTTCCACTTTGGGCGGCGGTGCTATATGAGTCGAATTTTTGGCCAGCGACTGTAACATCATGCGGACATCCGCGACCGCTTCCTGATCGACCGGCGCACCCGACTTATGACCGTTCAGCTGCATCTTCAGAATATCTTTGGCGATCAGGAAAGCATCGACGTGCTCCGATGTAATCGCCATTTCACCTTTACGAATATTGTCTAACAGGGACTCCAGGAAATGGGTTACGTCAGACATGTCAGAAATGCCAAAGGTCGACGCGCCGCCCTTGATTGAATGGGCAGTCCTGAATATCGCGTTCAAGTCTTCCGGGTCAGGATCTGAAAGGTTAACCGCCAGCAGCAGTTTTTCCATTTCAGCCAGCAGTTCTTCCGCCTCATCAAAAAAGACCTGATAGAACTGACTCATTTCTATTGCCATTACCTCGCTCCCTGAACTGGTTAATCCTTCAGATTCTTATGGTCACACTGCATTACATTGATATCCATCAGCATAGAGATTAACCAATCACTTTCTTTACCACTTCCGTCAGCTTTTGCGGATCGAACGGCTTCACCAGCCAGCCATTGGCGCCGGCAGCGCGGCCTTTTGCTTTCATGTCATCGCCAGATTCGGTGGTCAGCATCAAAATCGGTACCTTCTGATAGCTTGGCAGGGCGCGCAACGCCTTGATGAGTGTCAGGCCATCCATCCGGGGCATATTCTGGTCGGTGAGCACCAGATCGACCACCTGCAAGCGCGCCTTATCCAGTCCATCCTGACCGTCAACGGCTTCAATGACCTGATAACCCGCGGCCTTCAGGCTGAACGACAGCATTTGCCTGAGGGAACCTGAATCATCAACTGCTAATATCGTTTTTTCCATCTTGACTCCAACATTCACGTTTGTGAGAATTTAACCCAGCTTAAAACATTTCTATTTCGCCACTATCCATATCTTTTTGATGTACTGCCTTGCGCAACAGATCTTTTAACTCTGAACTCTGCTTGTCCAGATTCTTGTTAATATCGTTCAGCATGACAACAATATCTTCCTCCTGCCCTTCGGTCGGTACCACATCACCTTCGATGGCCAGCTCACTCAGCACATTACGAAGTCCGATAATCCGCTGTACAGTACGCGCCAGTAACTGGCTGGTCAGATCCTGAAACTGCAGCCCTGTCACGGCTTCATTGGTATGCTGTGAAATTTCATTCTGCAGCAGACGCAGGTGGGCCATCTTCGGATCATCGTCAGCGTAGTCCGTCAAAAGCAGCTCAACCTCTTTTTGCTGCGCACTCACGGCTGCATGCAACGCAAAGAAACTTGCTCCCAGTTTTTCAACCGCTTCACCCAGCAGAAATGCGGTCTGCACCAGATCCGTTTCAACTTCCAGCAGGTGCTGCTTGCCATGATCCGACACGCCTGAAAGCAAGCGTTTTACCTGAGACCCTAACAATTTCTTCCTCGTCATGTTTTGCTCGTCTTAGTCTCTAAAATAACATTGCCTGTAGGTGTTTAATTTCACTGAGGTATGCACTGGCCGGTGGGGCATTTCTCGCTGCTTTTTCTTCAGATTTTCATTTCGCTACTCTTTGGCAGGTTCTTTGCCGGCATCCTTGCTGTCGTCGGACTTGCCGACTTCAAGTGCTCCGCCGTCCTGTGCGACAGACAGTTCGGCCTGCTTGTTCAATACAATAATACTGATGCGCCTGTTGATGGGGTCAGCAGGATTTTCTTTGTTGAACAGCACTGACGATGACAGCCCGATGACACGCAGCACCTTGTTGCTGTCCATGCCGGCCGCGATTAATTCCCTGCGACTGGCATTGGCACGATCGGCAGACAATTCCCAGTTGCTGTAGCCACGAACGTTGGCTGAATAGGGCGCGGCATCAGTGTGACCTGAAATACTGATTTTATTTGGAACTTCATTCAATGCGATGCCGATTTCATCGAGTAATTCCTTGGTATACGGCTCCAGTTCGGCCTTGGCAGACGCGAACATGGGTCGATTTTGATCATCAACTATCTGAATCCGCAACCCGTCCGAGGTCATGTCCAGCACCAGTTGCTTCTTGTATTGCTTCAGGAGAGGATTCGCGTCAATAACAGCCTCAATTTTCTCCTTTAACACTTTCAGGTGTGCGGCATCCGCCTGCGCCAGCGCGGCTTCAGCATCCTTCAGGCTGTAATTTTTTTTATTTTTAATCGCATCACTTTTCTTGTTCTGGCCTTCTGATGCGGTTAAATCTTTCCCGCCTCCGCGCACAATACTGGAACTGTCACCGGACCCCTCACCACCCTGCAAAGCCACCTTCAATGGGGTCTGAAAATATTCAGCAATACCCTGCAACGTACCTTTGGTCGTTGATCCTAGTAGCCACATAAGCAGAAAAAACGCCATCATCGCCGTTACAAAATCGGCATAGGCAATCTTCCAGGCGCCGCCATGAGCGCCGCCGGCCACTTTTTTAATCCGCTTTACGATAATGGGGCGTGCTTCTTCGCTAGCCATGCTGTCACCTGATCGTTATTTTGATTTGCTCTGTTTAATATGATCTTCCAATTCCGAGAACGAGGGTCGCTCAGTCGAATAAAGCACTTTTCTGCCAAACTCAACTGCCAGCGCGGGCGCAAAGCCGTTCAGGCTGGCTAACAGGGTCACTTTAACGCACTGAAATGTTTTTGACGATTCTTCCAGTTGCTGTTCCAGCAGACCCGACAGCGGACCGACAAAACCGTAAGCCAGCAGAATACCCAGAAAGGTACCGACCAGCGCATGTGCAATCAATTCGCCCAGTTCCGCAGGCGGAATGCCGACCGACTCCATGGTATGTACCACACCCATCACCGCGGCAACGATACCAAACGCCGGCAGGCCATCACCCAGCTTGGCCACAAAATGAACCGGGGCATGCGCTTCAACATGGTGAGTTTCAATTTCATTATCCATCAGATTTTCGATCTGGAACGCGTCCATATTCCCCGATACCATCAGGCGCAGGTAGTCGCTGATAAATTCCATCAGGTGATGGTCATGCACCACCGTTTCATATTTGCTGAACAAGGGGCTTTCTTCCGGATTTTCGATGTCGCCTTCTATCGACATCAGCCCTTCTTTGCGCACCTTCGTCAACACATCGAACAACATTGTCATTAATTCCATATACATGGTCTTATTGTATTTGGAACCCTTTAACACGCCGGGAAGCGCCTTGAGTGACGCTTTTAACGTTTTGCCATTATTTCCGACCAGCGCCGCCCCCGCTGCCGCGCCCCCTATCATTAACAGTTCAAGCGGTTGAAACAGCGCACCCAGGTGGCCGCCGGCCATCGCAAAGCCGCCAAACACGGAACCAACAACAATCACATACCCGACAATGACTAACACAAAGCAGCTCCTCTAAAAGGTTCTACAGCACCAACTTAATTTAGACTAAAAATCGCCCTGTTTCCATGAAAAAATTTTCAATTAACGGATTATAGATACCAGACAAACAATTTGCGCTGGTTTCTCGTGTAATTTTCTGGATAAATAGACAAGTCTTCCTCGACGCCATCAACAGGAAACTCATAACTGATCAATATTGATCCGGCGCGCATCTCATTTTTTGCCTTGCGCCACAGTCCGCTCATTGCAGCAGGTGACAAATAGGCAAATATCACGTCAAATTCTGAAAAATCGGTCTGCTCGTAATTAGAGCGCAAAAATCGGGCGTTACCGGACTGCCCCCCTTTTCTCAGATAACTGCACAGCCACGGCAATGGTGCAATTTCAACACCGGTGAACCGGCAGTCCGGCCGCTGGTCAGCCAGATAAATAACCAGTCCGCCCATTCCACTGCCAATATCCATGAATGAAATGGAGCGATTTTGCGGCAGCAGTTGGTCAACCGCCCGCCACGCGTCCGGGGTCGAGGGAAAATACGGGACCTGGGTCCGGTACGTTGACCAGTAAAATACCAGCAGGAACAGGAACAGGCTTAAATAGACATAGGGCGGCAGCGACCACCATAGCGCAAGAACCATGGCGAAAGGGAATAGCGGCTGAATCAGACACCACCACCAGGCCAGCCTGAACCAGCGTGTCATGAGCAGGGTAAGTACCGCGTGGGACAGGAGCGCCTGGTTCAGCGTCCATTTGACGTGGGCTGTTTGCCACAGAACGAACAACAGCAGTGTGATGAAACCGAGGGTCGCGAATTGAATAAACAGCGCGATAATGGCGGGAGAACCGGGTTTGAACTTGCGTAAAAAATGTGTGGCGCCAGAATTCAATATACGGCCTCGATCAGTGAGTGGGGCAGAACCACCCCACCGATCCGGGCCGGGCAACTCTGGTCAGGCAACCATTTCGTACGATATTTTTTCTGCTTCTTTAACTTTTTTCAGCTTACCTGCACGCGACGGCATATGGCACAGACCGCAGGCGTAATTTTTATGTAGATCATACTTGTATGATACAAAATGTCCACCACATTTGCAGCATTGCGCCAATGACAGCATCTTGCTTTCAAAAAAACGTACCAGCGTCCATGCTCTTGTCAGTGACAGGACCTGTTCCTGATCCTGATTGACCGGCACTTGTTCCAGATACAGTTTATACGCTTTGACGGTCGCATCAATACCTTTGACACCGGCATGCTCAACCAGGTATTTGTGGATATTCATGAAAAGTGACGCATGGATATTGGGTTGCCAGGTCAGAAACCAGTCGGTCGAGAATGGCAACATGCCTTTGGGTGGAGAGACACCTTTTAACTCCTTATAGAGTTTTAACAGACGCTCTCTCGACAATGATGTTTCCGATTCCAGCAGTTGCAGTCGGGCACCCAGATTGACAAGTTCAATAGCCAGCTGAATTTCATTCGCTTCGGTCACTACACTTTTCTTACCCATCATAGCCTCCAACACCGATTAAGATAGCAATACACCATTCAGACACTTTTTTTAGTGAATTTCTTCAACCGACTGACCTGCCATCAGGATGGCAGCGTGGGATTGTGCAAGGGCGCGGTCTTTGTTGTAGTTGGTCAGCATGCAGAGTATGGCACTGTCTTCAAACCTGAAACGGGCCAGCATCATATTGGAACCAGCCAGTTTCAATATCTGTGCATTATTCAGGCCTTCGATCAAGTCAGCGACTTCCTTACCGATCCCCAGTCTGAAAATGGCTGTTGCCTTGTCTGAGCGTATCATTTGTTGTGCCAACATTAAATAACTCAGGTTGGAGTCGCGTATTTCTGCCATCATATCGTTCGGTGTCATTTCATTTCTCCCAGATAATTAACTGCTGGCAATTTGTTGCGTTGCGGCCAGTTGGTTTCACTTTAGTACTTGGGGGAAATAGACTGAATAGGTACTGCGCGGTATTTAACGTAGGAAAAGACGACAAGCCGCACATAGGAGTTCTTCCTACACGCAGCAAGCTCTTGTTTGCCTGACAATGGAATCAAGTCAGACTGATGAAATTGGTTCGAAATCTACTCTTCAGGTGTTCGTTCTAACTTTCAAATAAAACCTAATTAAATCAATTGGTTATATAAAATTAAGGCAACTCGCCCTGCTTCATATGTCATTAACGGCAAACCGGTGGGTCGACTTTAGGGTATTTGTGAAAATATTTTTAAAATAGTCAAAACGGTCGCCAATAGGGGTAATAACGACAGAAAATAATCGCTACTTTAATAAATAAAATAAAAAAAATGATGTAAATTTGAGTCAGAAGCTTGATTAATTTTCAAAAAGACAATTAATTTTCCGCTGTCCAGACGCATTTTCCAGACTTCATCAATCCGTTCAGCAACGATTGATGGGCTTCCAGTTCATCGTCGCTGGCTAACTTGACCAAAATCGACTCAATGACTGGATCGGCTTGGTCTGCCGACTGTCGTGTTTGCCGCGCGGGCTCGAGAACGTCAATCACAAAACTGTTTTGTCCACGCGACATTGCCAAATAGACATCAGCGAGCAACTCAGCATCCAGTAATGCGCCGTGTAGTTGCCGGTGCGCATTCGATATACCGTAGCGATCACACAATGCATCAAGAGAATTCCGCTTGCCAGGATGCATTTCCTTGGCCTTTGCCAGTGTGTCGATGACATTGGCAACCTGACTTGTAAAACTGGGAAAATTCAATTTCTGGTATTCGGCGTCGAGGAAGCTTAAATCGAAGGATGCATTATGAATAATGACCTCGGCGCCCTGTATGTATTCACTGAGGCTGGTTGCAATTTCCGCAAATTTCGGTTTATCGGCTAAAAACTCGGTCGTTAAACCATGGATTTCCAGCGCACGCGGATCCGAATCGCGTTCCGGATTGATGTAGGCGTGAAAATTATTGCCGGTGAGTTTGCGGTGAACAAGTTCAACACAACCCACTTCAATGACCCGGTCACCTGTGCGAGGATTTAATCCGGTTGTTTCTGTATCCAAAACAATTTGGCGACCCGTAGACATAAGACCTTTCTAGATAATGTGTTGTTCGCGAAATGCCGCAATCTGTTCATCGGTATACCCGAGTTCCCGCAACAATTCCTGGTTATGTTCACCCAGCGTCGGGCCCAACCAGCGAGTATGACCCGGTGTTTTCGACAGCTTGGGACTGATGGCCGGCAATTTGACCGGCGTACCGTCGCGAAAGTAATGCTGTTCAAACATGTTCCGCGCCAAAAACTGCGGATCGCTCATCATGTCAGCAACCGAATAGATTTTGCCGACCGGTACGTCTGCATGCTTCAGGATAGTCAGCGCTTCGTCGATGGTGTGAAGCGAACACCAGCGCCCGATTGCATCGTCAATCTCGGCGGTACGCGGGACACGCCCATCGTTTTTGCTTAAGGCCGGATCGTTGGCCAGGTCATCACGCGCAATGGCCAGCATCAGGCGCCTGAAAATTGCGTCGCCGTTTCCGGCAATCACGATATTTTCATTGTCGGAACACGTGTAGGTATTTGACGGAACGATCCCGGGCAACGCGCCGCCAGTGCGTTCACGTTTAAACCCTGCCACGTCGTATTCGGGCACCAGCGATTCCATGACGTTAAATACCGATTCATACAGCGCCACATCCACCATCTGGCCCTGCCCGGCAACGCACGCCTGGCCGGTCTTTCCATTCCATCGACCGCCGGTTACATCGCGATGCCGTAAAGCCAGCATGGCACCGATCACCCCATGCAATGCCGCCAGCGAATCGCCGATCGAGATGCCGACGCGCACGGGTGGGCGATCAGGATGTCCGGAGACATAGCGCAGGCCACCCATCGATTCACCGATGGCGCCAAACCCGGGCAAACCACTGAGTGGGCCTGTTTGACCATAACCGGATAATCGCACCATGATCGTTGCCGGATTTTCCAGGTGCAGCTGCTCATAACCCAACTGCCATTTTTCCAGCACACCCGGGCGATAATTTTCAATAATAATATCAGCGTCGAGGGCCAGTTTGCGGGCAATGTCCCTGGCACACGGTTCGTTCATATTCAGCGTCAGGCTTTTTTTATTGCGCGCCTGTACACTCCACCATAATGACGTGTCATCCTTTAATACCCGCCACTGACGAAGCGGATCGCCGTTGTCAGGCGATTCAATCTTGATGACTGTTGCACCAAATTCGGCCAGCATGCGTGAACAGAAGGGGCCGGCAATCAAGGTGCCCAGTTCCAGAACTTTAACACCACACAGTGGTCCGAAACCCGAACCGGTTTTTTGCGCCGACGTCATGCTGTTCGTCTGTCCAGCATGGCACGCGCCAACGTGCCGGCATCAACGTACTCAAGTTCGCCGCCCAGCGGTACACCGCGCGCCAGGCGGGTCACTGTCAGGCCGCGCGCTTTCAGCGTTTCGCCGACGTAATGCGCCGTCGCTTCGCCCTCGTTGGTGAAATTGGTGGCCAGTATCACTTCTTTTACAACGCCATTGGAAGCGCGTTGAATCAGTTTGGTGATATTAATATCTTTGGGGCCGATCCCATCCAGTGGCGAGAGACGTCCCATAAGCACAAAATACAGGCCATGATAGGTTAAGGTCTGTTCAACCATTAACAGGTCAGCCGGCGTTTCAACAACACACAGGACGCCGGGATCACGTTCCGGATTCATGCAGGTTTCGCACACCGGACTTTCAGTGAAGGTATTACAGAGTTGGCAATGGTGTATTCGGGTCAATGCATCATGGCATGCATGACCGAGGCGGGACAACGCATCACGGTCATGCTGCAACAGGTGGTATGCCATGCGCTGCGCCGACTTGGGACCAACACCCGGCAAGCGTCGCAGGGCTTCAATCAGTTCATCCAGACTGGCATGCGTCTTCATTAATCAGAATGGCAATTTAAAACCGGGCGGTAACGGCAGGCCGGCAGTCAGGCCCGCCATTTTTTCTTCGGAGGTTGCCTCGGCTTTACGAACGGCGTCATTAAAAGCGGCAGCGACCAGATCTTCCAGCATGTCTTTATCATCGGCCAGCAGCGATGGATCAATTTTGACGCGCTTGACATTTTTTTTACAAGTCATCAGCACCGACACCAGTCCTGCGCCCGACTGACCTTCCACTTCTATCAGCTCCAGCTGCTCCTGAGCTTTCTTCATGTTATCCTGCATGGCCTGAGCCTGTTTCATCAAGCCCGCCAATTGACCCTTCATCATGCTGCTTCTCCCTAGTCTGCACTCATAGTAAAATCCATCTCACACTGCTTATCACCCTGCTTATCACACTGCTTGTCACACTGCTTGTCATCCAGCGCATCATCCTGTTTGAACACTGTTCTTTAAACGCGATTGACCGGTTTGACTGATCCCGGAACGATCGTCGCACCGAATACGCGCATGAAACCCTGTACGAGCTGATCGGCGTTGATCGCCGTTTCTGCCGCTTCCTGTCGCGCTGCCCGGTCGACAATGGTCGCGGCGTTCGCTGTTGTCTGCACGACTCCAATTTCGGTGTTGATTTTTACCGGTAGCGTGAAATAGTCATGCAACACGGCAGCCAATTTGTCGACACTGGCGGAGGCAAGCAACGTTTCCACAGGCAGCCGCAAATGAATCGTCAGCAAATTCGACGCAATCTCACAGGAGATCAGTTCACTTTGCTGCGCCAGCTGTTGAGCAACGCCGCGCAAGGGCAAACTGGCTGACAGTGCCGGCCAGTTTCCATCCCAGTCGCCACCAGACCGCAAACGGGCTCGGCTTCCCGCCGGACGAAAAATTATCTGCGCGCCGGATTGATCAATCAAAATATTTTTTTTTACTTCCTGCGATGCGTCCGTCCCGGCCTTTTTTTCAATGATCAATGACTCGCCTGACGATCCATCCGCCACCGTTGGACCCGATGCTGGCGACGGAGATGGTACGGTCGCTGGCACTGCCGTCGTCACCTCGGGCATTTTGTTCCTGGTTCGGCGGTCCGTTATGGCTTCAAGAACGGCCAATGCCGGGCTCTTCCTGGCCGACGCCGTCGGCGCCGCCTGACTGCCCCCCGCTGCGGGATGCACCGTGCCGACTGCAGCAGGTCTGGCAAACTCGGTTGCAGACCGGGTCGACAGCGGATCTGGCTTCCTGACCGGTGCGGCAGCAGGCGCAACCGGTGACGCGGGTCGATTCGGTATTCTGGACACGGGCGCAGAAAGCAGGTTTGCTGCTTCGGCTGTCACCGGTAAAAAGGCCAGCATCCGCAACAGGGTCATGCTGAAACCGGCATATTCATCGGGAGCAAGTCCCAATTCGTTACGGCCGTGCACGGCAATCTGGTAGAACAGCTGAATCTGCCCGGCGTCAAACAGGGTCGACAATCTCAACAGTTCGGAGCGGTCGGGCATGTCCTGCGGAATCGCGTCCGGCACCAGCTGCGCGATACTGATCTGGTGAAGCAATGTCGCCAGATCCTGCAAGGCAGCCTTATAAGACAGACTGCGCGACAGCATCTGGTCAGCGACGGCAAGCAGTCCGGCACCATCCTGACCGGCCAGGGCATCCAGAATTTTAATGAGATACGTCTGATCCAGTGCGCCCAGCATTCCCTGCACCGCGTCCAGAGTCACTTTACCTGCGGCGTATGCAATGGCCTGATCGGTCAGTGATAAGGCATCGCGCATCGAGCCCTGGGCACCCTGGGCTAAAAGGCGCAGTCCGGGCAGCTCGAAGCTGATCTGTTCCTGGGCAAGAATATCTTCAAGGTGCGCCACAATCGCCGGCAACGGCATCTGCTTCAAATTAAACTGCAGGCAACGCGACAGGACAGTTACCGGAATCTTCTGCGGATCGGTGGTTGCAAGGATGAATTTAACATGTGCTGGCGGTTCTTCCAGCGTTTTTAACATTGAGTTGAACGCGTGATTGGTGAGCATGTGCACCTCATCAATCATGTACACCTTAAATCGCGCATTACTCGGCGCATATACAGCCTGCTCCAATAATTGCGCCATTTCGTCAACGCCACGATTCGATGCCGCATCCATTTCAATGTAATCAACAAACCGCCCTGCATCAATCGCCACGCAGGCGTCACAGACCCCACAGGGATTGGCTGTTATGCCCTGTTCACAATTGAACGCCTTTGCCAGAATGCGTGACAAGGTTGTTTTCCCCACACCGCGAGTACCGGTGAACAGATACGCGTGGTGCAAACGCTGCTGCTCGAGTGCATGCGTTAGCGCACGTACAACGTGCTCTTGGCCAACTAAAGTCTGAAAACTTTTGGGGCGATATTTACGGGCGAGGACTTGATATGACATGGCCGTGATTCTAACCCAAAAGGGCAATTCATCGCTGCAAAAATGAGGGCATCAGGTATTTTTCCGGACCGGCTGGCGCCTTGATATGAAACCATGCAAAAAAATTGCCAAAATACCATTTTTAGCCAAGGCCTGCTCCGGCCAGATCAATGCGACACGTTATCCCGTTTAATCACTTTCAAAAACGTCTGCAGCAGAATGCGCAAATCCAGGCCCAGGCTGCGATGCTGAAGATAATAAACGTCGAGTTGCACTTTTTGCGGAATCGGAATTTCGTCCCTGCCGTTGATCTGGGCCCATCCCGTCAGTCCTGGCAGCAGGGTATGCACGTTGGCAGCTGTGCGCAGGCCGATTAAATCTTCCTGATTGAACAAGGCAGGACGCGGCCCGACAAAACTCATGTCGCCGCACAGGATACTCCACAATTGCGGTAATTCATCAAGGCTTGATTTCCGCAAGAACGAGCCTATCGGCGTCAGATAGCGGGCCGGATCATCCAGCAGGTGCGTTGCCACTGGCGGGGTATCGGTTAGCATGGTCCTAAATTTTGGCATGCGGAAAATCCTGTTCTGGCGACCAACACGATCTGACCAGTAGATCACCGGACCCGGCGAGGTCATCCGGACCAGAATCGCCACTACCGCGATCAACCACAGCAGCAGTATCGACGCAGTTAGCGCCATTAGAATATCAACGAATCGCTTCATATCGATAAAAATTGCCTGAATTAAATTAATTCCTGATCAAATAAAATGTTGCACAGTTTTCTGCAATCCGGTCTGCACAGAAAATGGCGGCTCCCAGTCCAGCAATTTTTTTGCTTTCGAAATATCGACCTGCAATGACCCGCATAAACGCCGAATTGCATCACCTTGCCCAAGCAGGGCCGCACTGTACAGGCACCAGCTTTCTGGTATCGGAACCAGATACACCCCGACACCCATTGCCGTGGCACAGTAGCGCAGTAGTTCGGTGGTCGACAGGTCCTGCCCGTCAGACGAAAAAAATAACTGGTTGACTGCATTCGGGTGCTCGATACAGCGGTGAATCAGACTGTGCAGATTTTCAATGTAGGTAAAGCTGCGCTTGTTCTCTATGGATCCGAACGGTAATGGCATACGCAGTCGAACCATCCGCAGCATGGTAAAAAAGTTGGCCTTCACCCCGGGTCCATAAACCAGTGTCGGTCGAATCACGACCACTTCCAGGCTGGTCTGGGCAGCCAGTTTGAACAGTTCCTGCTCCGCTTCAAATTTTGACAGTGCATAGGGATTTTGTGGCATCGGGAAATGTTCTTCGGTAAATGGCTGTCCTTTAAGAGTTTGTTCGCCGTTGACCTTGACTGAACTCAAAAATATAAAACGTTTCACACCGGCTGCCACGGCCTGTCGCGCCAGATTCAGCGTGCCGCCCACATTGATGCGACGGTATTCAGGCAGGGGATCGGCAATGAAATCGTTCATGACATGCGCACGACCCGCGCAATGGATAACCGTATCAATTCCCCTCAGATGACTACCCCACACCGTCTGGTTGGCGATGACAGGAACAAGCGCCATTTCACTGCCCGGCAAGGACAGCGGTTTCCTCACCACACTGCGAATCGTCGCGCCTCTGGCCATTAAATAGGGCGCAAGCGTACCACCGATAAATCCGCTCGCACCTGTTAGCAGGATCCTGTTTTTCATTCTAGTGAACTGGTAGAGGTTTAACGATGTTTTCGTAAAATTTTGCCATCTCACTGACCACATAATGCTGATTAAAAAATGCGTGGGCGCGAAACTTGGCCTTGTCTGACATGGTACGATGCAATTTTTTATTCGTCGCCAATAACAGCAGCGCTGCTTCGATCTGGCCCAAATGGCCGGGCTCATGCAGGATACCGGTTTCGCCATCAACAACGGCATCCGTTACGCCCACTATATTTGACGCAACCGCGGGCAAACCAGTCGACGCTGCTTCAATAATGACTGAACCAAAGCCTTCACGATAGCTGGGCAAACATAATATATCCGAGCAGGACATGAAATCTTCGGGCTGGTCGGTGTAGCCGATCCGGCGATACTGCGCCAGACAGGGGGCTAAAATCGACCGTAATTCGGACTCCAGATTATCTTCATCGGGACCCACCATTAACAAATAAACATTGTTTACTTTATTGTTCACACTGACAAACGCGCGCGCCAGATCGTTCACGCCCTTGTCGCGGTTGACCCGACCCAAAAACATGAAAACGACGGCGTCCATCGGAATGGCCAGTTCTGTCCGGTATCGGACACGTACCTCCGGGTTGAATTTGAACCGATTGATATCGACGCCACACACCGATCCTTTCCCCAGCACGGTTATTTTGCCAGTCGAGCCGATTTTCTGCTGTAACAGGAAATCGCGCTGGGAAAAACTATCGGTCAGCAGGTGGGTGGAGCAAAACACAATTATCCGGTCCATCCATTGCAAAAACATTCTCCCGAAGCCGGTTTTATTGGCCCACACCTGCCCCGTAAATGAATGTATTCGATGTGGCCTGCAGGCCAGCCACGCCGCCACCATTGCCAGCAAACCTGTTTTTGGCATGATCGAATGGACCACATCAAATTTTTCCCGCCAGAAAATCCTGAATAAAATGACCAGACAACAGAGATCCGACAGCAATGATATTTTGCGCGAGAAATCAACATGGTGCGTTTTTATGTGATCCCCGGACAACGTCAACATGTCGTCGCGGCTTCCACCGGCAATCAGCGTCACATCATAACTATCAGCCAGCATGGCTATGTGCGCCCGCATGAAAACATGCAGCGCAAAAGGTACGGTGGCGACAATACAGATTTTATGCCGGTTATTGTTCATCGGGATTCGTTTCATTATCTTATTTTTATTTTTGGCGCGACCATACTTCTGACTTTAACTGTTTCCAGAAATTTGGCAGGACGGAAATACAGGCAGTTTTTCAGCAGAAACAGAACCATGAAACACCGGATCCGATGAATGTTCCTGACGTACATGGCAACATTCACAAGCTGCTGTGCATAGAGGTCCGACCGGTATTGAGGGTATTTTTCAAAATAATGAATCACGTGCCTGATAATGATCATGTAGGCCTTTTCACGACCAGCCCGGGTTGCAAGGTAAGCATTCCCGCCCGGATTGCATCGGTAGTCCAGGTAAATTTTATTGATATAAGCAGCAACGCCCTGGCCCGCGACCGATTCAAAGGCAAAGAACCATTCCATAAAATCGTACCTGTACTCCCGTGTCAGTCTCGAACTACGTCGGTACATATAGCTGCCATGCGCAGCAATTGTTCCCCAGCGTGCCAGTTCACCGGCCGATATAAAAACCACTTCAGTGTCAGGAAACAGGCTCCCTGTATCCGAACTGTACGTACCGTCATCACTGAAATACCGGGAGCGGTGGAACACGATGTTGCATGCCGGATTATTTTCCATGACATCGACCTGGGCCTGCAGTTTTCCCGGTAACATCACATCATCACCATCAATATGCGCCACGTATTTTCCGGTCGCCTGATTGTGCACGGAAAAATAATTTTTTGCCGCACCCAGATTACGTTCATTGAAATGCAGCCTGATCATATCCGGGTGCTGACTGGCGATTTTCTGAATTAGCACCCGGGTATTGTCGGGTGAACAGTCGTCACCGACAATGATTTCAAATTTAAAATTGACTTTTTGCTGCAGGATACTGTACAGGCATTGTTCGATATAGTCTTCCTGTTTATAACAGGAAAGTACAACAGAAAGTGTTATGTCCTGATCCACTGATCCACCTCAAATTCGATCATTGTTGAACACGGTCGGGCTATGACGGCCATACATCAGCAGCCCTGTCAGGCAGACCAAAAAATAGAGAAAATTGGACAACGCATAGGCAGCAAATACATTGGTCACATCGCCAGTCTGGATAAACCCGATTGAAATCCCGAAATACAGCCCGGTCTGGATTATTTCGCCCAAAATATACAGGGTGGAATTGGCTTTCGCAACAATTAAAAAACCGATCACGTACGAAGCTATCTTGAAAAAATCACCTATCAGCTGGTACTGCACGAACGATGTCGGAATAATGAATTTATCGGAAAAAACAATAATAAAAACGTAATGCCGAAAAACAAAGACGGCTACCGCAATGACGAAAAATGCACTTCCTGTGCTCACCAGGTATTTAACCGCATATTGAAAACTCCTGGTCCGATCAGTCAGCCCTGACAGGATGGGCAAATAATAGGCGCCCAAGAACATCGTAAAGAAACCCACATAGACTGACGATAGCCGCATCAACCCCTGCCACAAACCCGTTTCCTGCCAGCCAAAATGCTGTGCAATACTGTTTCTGATGACGATTTCCGCAACGGGCAGGGTGGCCAGTGATACGATCTGCATAACGCTGAAGCGGGAGATTTTTGCAAATTCGGATTTATCCAGAACCAACCGGATTTTTTTCAGGTACCCCAGCCGGTAAATCTCAAACAGCGCCGGTGGCAACAGACTGGCATTGATTATGGCAAGGCCGGCAACGGCGCCCGAAAATCCATACTGATAAAGCAGCAGGCATGCGATCGGAAGGCTGAATAACGATCCGATAATGCTTATTCTTGCAAATTTTCGAGTCTCGGTCAGTCCATTGATAATGCCATTACAGAAGGTCACCAGCCCATAGGCAAACTGGATAATTCCCAGAAATACGATATGACTGCTGTAATGGCCATTATCGAACAGGAAGACGGAGATATTCTCTGAAAATAACGTCATCACTACACAGAGGACTGACGAAAAAATGAGCGAATAAAGTGCTGCGTTGGAGAGAAATGCAAACAGGGTGTCCGGTCTGCTCCTGTACTCGGCGACATACTTGACGATGCCATTCAGTATTCCACCACCGGCCAGGACACTCAGAATGGACACCAGACTCATGAAATGACCAAGACGTCCGAAGCCATCGGTGCCAAGTGTCATGGCAATAAGCTTGATGATGATCAGGCCACATAACAAACGGACTATCTGCGCAAGCGCCGTGACGCTGGAAGCTTTTAACCAATTCAATTTATTCTCATTAACTTTTCAGGACAGAAATCACCGTGCGTGAAATTTCGTCAATCTGCTCATTGGTCAGTTCAGGAAAAAACGGCAGCCGGATCAGACAATCGGTAAAACGATCGCAATGGGCCAATATTCGTCCATCATGCCTGTTTGCATAGTAAGGGCTTTCATGCAGGGATTGATAGTGAAAGACCGCCATGATGTTCTGTGCTTTCAACGCCGCCAGCAGCGTCGATCGCTGCTGCAGGTCTGAACAGGTAAAGTAAAACATGTGCGCATTGTTGGTGGCATACGCAGGTATCACCGGCAGTTGCACCCGATGCTGTAATGCGGCACCGTTGAAATGGGTCCAATACCGTTGCCATACCCGAATTCGTTCACTCTGGATGTGGTCGATGCTTTCAAGCTGTGCGAGGAGAAAGCCCGCCAGTAAATCGGACGGCAAAAAGGAGGAGCCGATGTCCGTCCAGCCGTATTTATCCACTTCGCCCCTGAAAAATGACGATCTGTTGGTCCCCTTTTCGCGAATAATTTCAGCTCGCCTGATCAATTTTTCGTCATTGATGGCGAGCAGTCCGCCTTCACCGCACTGGACGTTTTTGGTTTCATGGAAGGAGAACGTGCTCAATGCCCCGAATGATCCCAGGGGACGGCCATTATGAAATGATTCAATCGCCTGTGCCGCATCCTCGACCACTGGAATATTATGGTGCGTTGATAATGCCATGATCCGGTCCATGTCACATGCAACACCGGCATAATGGACAATCACGATGGCTTTGGTACGAGGTGTAATCAGCGCGGCAATCTGCTCCGGATCAACATTCGGGTTGTCGGCCAGACTATCGGCAAACCGGATGACTGCACCCCGCAGAACAAAGGCATTTGCCGTCGACACAAAGGTATAGGATGGGACAATAACTTCGTCGCCCGCCTGAATGTCCAGCAAGATCGCACACATTTCCAGTGCATCGGTACAGGAGGTCGTCAATAATGTTTTTTTAAATCCATACCGCTCTTCAAACCATAGCTGACATTTTTTTGTAAATTCGCCGTCGCCGGAAAATTTTCGATTGTCCAGCACTCTGGCGATATGACCTTGCTCACGTCCAGTCAGATAGGGTTTATTAAAAGGAATCATTGATTGAACCACTTATGAAATGTGTAAAAGCTGCCAGAGGGTTCGAAACCCTGACGACACCAGATTCTCTGGACGCCGGTATTGGTGACCTGGGTTGACACGGTCAGTTGCGCCAGATTCTGATCAATCGCCCATTGCTTCGCAAGATTGACCAGATAAAAATAAAGGCCCCTGTTCTGAAAATCCGGGTGTATGCCGTTTAAGACTATGTCGCCTGAACTGTCGTTTTTTTTCTTGACGGTTAAAAAACCGACTGGCATCGATTCATGCGTAACAAAAAAGACGGCATCGGCCAGGTTTTTATCGGTACATGAACTCGCCATCCACGACGAGTAAACCAGATCGCAGTCCGCCTGCTCAAGCCTGGCATCAGCATGATAATGGCCACCATAGCCTTTGAAAATCTGGGCAGCCAACCGGTCGGCCACCTCTGCGTCGCCGGCCCCTCCCACTCTCCATTCGAATCCGGCAGGAAGTGGCCGGGCGGTGACTTTAATGGCAGCATTGACATAACAAACCAGCGTATCAGTCAGAATGAAACCCTTTTTTTCCATGTCCTGCGCCAAATGAATGTTTGCAGTCGGGCTGCGAGCAATCAGAAATTCCACCTTTTTTTCTGCGCACCAGGTCAACACGTCCGCTAACGATTCGTCGCCTTCAAACGATATTTTTGCGGTGACCACACCAAATCGCTTTTTATCCAGTTCGGACAAGGAAATATTCATCTTAAAATCATTTTTCAGTTAAACCAGGCACCGATCGTCTGTTCGCGGACAAGACCTAGCATTTTATATGTATTTTTCCAAGCCAAGACTGTTTTTATGGACAAATCAGGCAGGCAGAACGCGATTCACGCAAATCAACCGGGAAACAGGGAAAAACCTTGCAGTCTGGCTTTTGAACAGGGTTGTGAACGTACCCTGAACTGCCGGAGTCTCCGGGGTTCAGCGTAGTCGGGAATGACGTCATGAGCTTTTAATACCGCTGCCAGTTGTGCGGCCAGTACCGCATGGAAAGTTGGGCTAGACTGACCTGAACTAGCTGATCAGACTTTCCAATCCCTCGCCAAGCTCATCAATGCCGGGCATGGTTGTCAGCACCGTTTCAGCCGTCAACCCGAGCTTGGCAGCCACATCAGCAGGGAATGTCGCCTGCAGTTCGTCGGGACTCAAATTCCGTTCAAAGGCCCTCGCCCGCCAGGCGGCTATATGAATAATGCCCGCCATGGCATCGACTTTCTCCTGCTCCAAGGGGTGAGGAAAGGCCCGAATGGCGGTGGCAAATTCGATGGGAAATTTCCATCGCACGGCCAGTTCGGCACCGACATCGGCAAAATTATAGCCAAAGGTATTTGCTTCAACATCGAATCGCCGCGCATCCAGCGGGCCGGCTATCTTGTCTATTTCCAGCATTTTTTCGGGCATGGCCGCATGCATCACCAGTTGACCTATACCGTGCATCATCCCTACGGTAAAAGCGAAATCGGAATTGGATTTTTTCTGTTTGGCGAGCCATTTGGCAATCACGGCGGTATGCAGACTGTATCGCCAGAATTTTTTCAGATCAAAACCGGGCACACTCTTGAATCCACCGGTCAGTCCGGTGCTCACCACCAGGGTTCGAACGGTCATAAATCCCAGCATCAGCACCGCGTCGTCGACAGTGCCAATGCTGCGTGATACATGGTAATACGACGAGTTTGCCAATCTTAATATTTTTGCACTTAACACCTGATCCGCTGCCAGCTTCTGTGATATTTCTTCAACCGAAACGCGGTCATTGTTAAAGCTCTCAATGACTTCCTGCACAATTTTGGGAATAGTGGGTAAAGCATGTTGCTGCAAAAACAATACATCGAAGTTCATGTCCATCCCCTTTAATTATCATCAATTCATCCACTCGGCCCGTTCAGCACAATTTAACCGGTTTTTCAGGCAGTTTGCGAGAATTAATCTGTTATTTATTAACAAAAATTGCGAGCGCATCGGCTACACAACTAAGTTTTAGGACAATTTCATTACTATTGCAACAATCTGAATTAAGTATTTTCGTGCTTTTTGCTCCGGCTCAAACAAACCCAGGCTCGGCCACGCGGCCACTTCAAGCCGGATGTTTCCGTTATTCTTTGTACAATATCTCCAGCTCGGACAATTTTCGGGTGATGGTATTTCGGCCTATACCGAGACGAATTGCCGCTTCATTCTTTTTACCGTGAGTGAATTTCAGCGCCGTTTTAATTAATATGGATTCAAACTGTCTGACCAGATTATCCATGACATGCGGCTGGTTTGATTCCAGTAACGTCGAGGTTTCCAGCTCCAGCAAAGTTTGCCATTTCGAGACATCCGTGACTGCCGGGTGCGCCTGATTCGGGGGCACTGGTTTTGCTGCGGTTAAATCCGCATCCGGGATGCTGTCAGGCTTTGTCGCCGAATTTAGCAGTTCGGGCGGCAAATCCTTGATTTCCACCGTCACTCCGGGCGCCATCACGTTAATCCAGTTGCACAGGTTTTCCAACTGGCGTACATTCCCGGGCAGGTTCAACTGGCTTAACACCTGCATGGCCGATTCACTCAGGCGCTTGCTTTCGACGCCAAGCTGTTGCGCACTCTGATTCAGAAAATGACGGGTCAGGATAGGTATATCTTCACGACGCTCACGCAGACTCGGAATACGCAATCGTATAACGTTGAGTCGATGATACAGATCCTCCCTGAACAAGCCATCTGCGACACGCTGCTCCAGATTCTGGTGCGTCGCGGCAATGACCCGCACATTCGATTTGATCGGTTGATGTCCGCCTACGCGATAAAAATGGCCGTCCGACAGCACGCGCAACAAGCGGGTCTGCAAATCGAACGGCATATCGCCAATTTCATCCAGGAACAGCGTGCCGCCCTCAGCCTGCTCAAAACGTCCGCGCCGCGAAGTTTGCGCCCCGGTAAATGCGCCCCGTTCGTGGCCGAACAATTCTGACTCGAGCAGATCCTTGGGGATCGCCGCCGTATTTAATGAAATCATCGGCTGGGACGAGCGTGGACTATGCTTATGCAATGCACGCGCCACCAGTTCCTTGCCCGTTCCGGATTCGCCGGTAATCAGCACGGTTACACTGGACTGCGCCAGACGACCTATCGCGCGAAATACTTCCTGCATAGCCGGTGCCTGGCCCAGAATTTCCGGCGTTTCAGTCGATATCTGTTCACTGCTGACCTCGCGCAGACTTTCTTCCAGCGCGCGCCGTATCAGTTCTACCGCTTTATCCAGATCAAACGGCTTGGCCAGATAATCAAATGCCCCGCCCTGAAAAGCGGACACGGCCGAATCCAGATCGGAGTATGCCGTCATGATGATGACCGGAAGTCCCGGGTGGCTTTCCTTGATTTTCTGCAGTAGCGCCAATCCGGACGTGCCGTGCATTCTGATATCGGATACCAGCACCTGGGGTACGTCATGCGCCAGGGCGGCCAGCACTTCCCTGGCATTACTGAAGCTGCGTGTTTCCAGATTCTGGCGTGCCAACGCTTTTTCCAGAACCCAGCGTATCGACTCATCATCATCCACTAACCAGATTGGTTTCATAGTTTCTATCTCTTCATTTTCTAAGGGAGTGGAATCAGCACTCTGAAATCGGTATAACCGGGGCGACTTTCACACTCAATCACACCCAGATGCTGCTGAATGAATGTCTGTGCCAACGTTAGTCCCAATCCGCTCCCGCCTTCACGCCCGGAAACCAGCGGGAAAAAAATTCGATCGACCATGTCGGCAGAAATCCCCGGCCCATTGTCAATGATATGCAATTCTAATGCCAGCTTGTATCTGATTTTGGCGATGGTCACCTGACGGACAATGCGGGTCTTGAATATCATTTCCGCGTCGCCCCGTTCGATTCGTTCTGACAAGGCCTGTGCCGCATTATGGGCAATGTTCAGCACACTCTGGATGAGTTGCTCCAGATCACCCCGAAAATCAGGAATCGACAGGTCAAAATCGCGCTGGATGGTAAGCCCGTGAGAAAACTCAGCCATAATCAGGCTGCGCACGCGTTCACAGACTTCATGAATATTGACGTCACCGACTATGTGCGGAATACGGTGCGGCGCCAGCAGCCGGTCTACCAGAGTCTGCAAACGGTCCGCTTCTTTGATGATGACCTGGGTATATTCACGCAGCTCTTTAGCATCCCGCTCGGGTAATTCCAGCTCGAGTAACTGCGCCGCGCCCCGAATTCCGCCCAGTGGATTCTTGATTTCATGGGCCAGATTCCGTATAAGTTCCTTATTTTCCTGGCTATGGTCCAATATGCGCTCTTCCCGGTCCTGTTTGATCTGCTGGACATTTTCACTGAATTCAATCAGCACCGGGATCTGCGGGTTATCCAGTACAGTAAAGCTCATCTGCACCTGGAGCGGCTCCAGACCGACGCGCTCCAGTATGAGGTCCTGGCGCTTGTCGGAAAATTGCGACTCAAGCGCCTGGTCAAAAAGCTTCTGCAATTCCTGCCCGTTCAAAAACAACTCGGACAACCGCTGACCGGCCAGCGATTTGATGGACGCCTTCAATATTTCCTGGGCAGCCGCATTGGCGTACTGAATACGCCCATTCGCATCCAGTACCACCACGCTTGACGTCAATAAATCGAGGCCCGCTAACGTTTCACTCAGCATTTCTGATCACCACCATTAAAAAAGGCCGCCGTAGCAGCCTTGCTTCGCTTAACGTAAACCGGCAATGGGCTCAGTGTCAATCTTAGTTCAGACCATTAAGTTCACGCTGCAATGCGTCGACGTTCTGTTGGGTTCGGGTCAATTCGTCCTTCAACGATTGCGTGCGATCCTGATATTTGGCGTAATTACGTTCATTGCCGTTACGATCCGGTTCTCCGTTATTGTACTGGGTCGTCAAATCCGACAGTTTCTGCTGTTCGGACCTTAATTCATCCGCCAATATCTGCTTGCGCTCTGCATCTCGTTTTTTCTGAGTTGCCTCATCCACTTTCGGAAAATCACTTGGCGCCTTAGCAGATCGTTTGGGCGCCGGAAATGTCGTCAGCGTAGGCAGATCGACTTTCTTGCACCCCTTACCTTCACCGACCATGTTGGTGAATGTTTTAACGCCATTGGCGTCGGTACAAACGTAGGTATCAGCATCCGCCCACGCCAGATTGGCGCCGAATGCCGTAATGACTAAAAACAGAAATTGTTTCATGGTTATGCTTTTTTGGTTAACACGGCGTCGTCAGGACTTGTACATATTGCCCCAGTCAGGTCGCACTGTCCGTATCCCAGTACGGCAAGACAGGGCACCATCGCCGGAACGATGTTGAGTAAGTCTCGTTAGTGTAAAACAAGTAGTAAAACATTACCAATAGTAAACTGACAAAGCGAGGCAAGCCCCGCTTTGAGTACCGCCATTTAATGATCAAAATGCCAAGTTACTGTGAATAATACATATCGAATTCAACAGGGTGAGTGGTCATGTTCAGGCGCTCCACTTCCTTTTTCTTCAATTCAATATAAGCATCAATCATCGTGTCACTGAACACACCGCCCCGGGTTAAAAACTCACGGTCTTTGTCGAGATAGCTCAGCGCCTGCTCAAGAGATTCACATACCGTTGGAATCAGCGCATCCTCTTCCGGCGGCAAATGGTACAAGTCTTTGGAGGCAGCTTCGCCCGGATGGATCTTGTTCTGCACGCCATCCAGACCTGCCATCAACAGGGCCGCGAAACACAGATAGGGATTTGCCAGTGGATCCGGGAAACGTGCTTCAACACGGCGTCCCTTGGGATTAGCGACATACGGAATACGGATCGAGGCTGACCGGTTGCGCGCCGAATAAGCCAGTTTCACGGGCGCTTCAAAGCCCGGCACCAGACGCTTATAGGAATTGGTACCAGGATTGGTAATCGCATTCAGTGCACGCGCATGTTTGATGATACCGCCAATATAATACAGCGCAAATTCAGACAGACCCGCATAACCATCACCGGCAAACAGGTTTTTTCCGTCTTTCCATACTGACTGATGCACATGCATACCGGAGCCGTTATCGCCTACGATGGGTTTGGGCATGAAGGTCGCTGTTTTGCCATAGGTGTGCGCAACATTCCAGACGACATATTTCAGGTTCTGGGTCCAGTCTGCACGTTCCACCAGCGTGGAAAATTTGGTACCGATCTCGTTCTGACCCGCACCTGCCACTTCATGGTGATGCACTTCCACCGGTATGCCCAGACTCTCGAGAATCAGACACATTTCAGAACGCATGTCCTGAAAGCTGTCGACGGGTGGGACAGGAAAATAACCACCCTTGACACTGGGGCGATGACCCGAATTTCCACCTTCGGATTTTGCATCGGTTGACCATGAAGCTTCATCCGAATCAATTTTCACGAAGCATCCGGACATATCCACTTTCCAGCGCACACTGTCAAAAATAAAAAATTCAGGTTCCGGGCCAAAATAAGCCGTGTCGCCCAGACCCGACGATTTCAGGTACGCTTCTGCGCGCTTTGCGATCGAACGTGGATCGCGGTCATAACCTTTTCCATCGGACGGTTCAATCACGTCACATTGCATGAACAATGTCGTCTCTTCCATGAATGGATCAATATTGGCGGTATTCGGATCCGGCATCAGCAGCATATCCGATGCTTCAATGCCTTTCCAACCCGCGATTGACGAGCCATCAAACGCGTGACCCGATTCAAATTTGTCAATGTCAAACTGGGAAACCGGCACGGTGACATGCTGTTCTTTGCCCCGGGTATCGGCGAACCGGAAGTCCACAAACTTGACTTCATTATCTTTAGCCATTTTCAATACTTCTGCCGCAGTCATTGCCATTCGAAACTCCTTAAAAAAACTTGATAAATTTATTATGAATCAATCTCGGCAGGTCGTTAATAACCCTGTTGATACGATTCTTTCAGCCCACAGACAGTATGCACTTTTCATGCCATCTTTAGAAAAGTAAATCAGAAATAAACAGGAATATCCAGTCCGGGAATCAGGATAGCTTTGTGTCATTTAAACGGACCCTGCACCAGCATGGAGCCCCATACAAGAGCCACGCACCTGTCTGGTGCATGAGCGCACAAAAACATTTTACAACTGCTTTGAACACTTTCTAACTTTAAACAACAGTAATCCACCGAATTTCAGCAAATATCCAAAAGTTATTTGAATTATAATATAACCTGTGCGCTAATGATATTTCTGCGACTATGATTCTAATCCATGACGTCCCCACACATATCGATTATTGTTCCAGTTTATGAGGCTGAACCCTGTCTGGACGAACTTTACCACCGGCTGGTCCGCTCGCTTGAACCGGTTTCTCCCTGCTTTGAGATCATTCTGGTTGACGATTGCAGCAAGGATGATTCCTGGGGCGTCATCGAAAGACTGGCGTTAAACGACGGACGCGTCAAAGGCCTGCAGTTCAGCAGAAATTTTGGCCAGCACTATGGTATTACGGCCGGGCTGGCCATCTGCGCTGGCGATTGGATCGTTGTCATGGATTGCGATCTTCAGGACCGGCCGGAAGAAATTCCGAAGTTATACGCCAAGGCCCTCGAAGGCCATGACGTGGTGCTGGCACGGCGGGTCCATCGACGCGATGCCTGGCTCAAGACGCTCCTGTCAGCCCTGTTCTATAAAACATTCAGGTTTCTGACCGATATTGATTACGATGGCGAGGTCGGTAATTTCCGGATCATGTCGCGTCGGGTGGTGTCCAATTTTCGCCGTCTGGGGGAACAACTGCGATTTTTTGGCGGGCTGGTTCAATGGATGGGTTTTCCAACCGCCAGCATTGAAGTCGAACATTCCGCGCGCTTCAAGGGCGAATCAACCTATACATATTCCAAACTCTGGAAACTGGCCAGCGAAACCATTATTGCCTATTCGGACAAACCATTGCGCATTGCAACCCGCTTCGGATTCACCATGGCCTTTTTTTCGTTTTGCTACGGCGTCTACATATTGGGGCGGGCGCTGGTTTATGGTTCACCCATCCCGGGCTGGAACAGTTTGATAGTTTCACTTTATTTTATAGGTGGAATCATCATTTCGATTCTGGGCGTCATCGGAATCTATCTCGGAAAAACCTTTGATGAAACAAAAAAACGGCCACTCTACATCATTCGTCGAACCACGTTTGAAGACGACAGCTGACCTGGAAACCGCACTCGCCACCTCTGCTACCGGACACGTCCTGCACACGAACATTGGCTCACGTGATTTTTTTTGCCAGCAGCAAACGTGACCCCCCAAATGGCAAATCGACACCAGCCCTGATAAGCCTCGTCTCAAGAACCAGCATCCATTCGAACAGCCTGTTAAGAAGGGGGTTGATGCGCAGCTCGGCAACTTCATCGACCTTGACTGCCTCCTTTTTGTTCCTGAAAAACCGTGACACTGCCATGGCCGGCAACAGGGAACTGACAAACGAGGTGCTGCGGATGATATCAAAGCCGGCAGCAGTGACTTTACGATGCAATTCCCCGGCACTGTAACGTCTTACATGGCAGGCGTTTACGTCGACGGTACTCCAGAGCCAGGCATGCTGAGGTACGGTGATCAGCACCACGCCATCCGGTTTCAGGGCCGCATGAATCTGCCGCAAAACGGTTTCATCTTCTTCAATATGCTCAATGACATCGAATGCACCGATGGCATCGAATGCATTCGCAAACGAAATATGCCGCGCATCCATCTGGATAAAATCAACACCGGGAAGCCGCTGGCGTGCATAAACCAGTCCTTCGTGGAGATACTCGCTGCCAACGAGTGACGTTGCGGGGAACTGGCTGGCAACGGCGCTCAATACATAACCCGTACCACAGCCTATCTCCAGAAAGGAGGTCATGCTCGGCGCATACCGTCCGATAGACCAGAGTATGAGTCTGTTTCGCGCTTTAAACCAGAAGTTGGCAGATTCAAGCTCGATCAGTTCCCTAAAATAATGCGCCTTAAATCCTGCTTTCATAATTCGTGTTTGCCCTGCCTGAAAAAAACAATGTATTTAAAAGTCAGAAAAAGAAATCCGGCAACGACAATCACACCGAACGCCTGTGCCAACTGGTGAGGATATCCCAGATAATCCGTCAATATCAGCAATAGGGCCAGATTTATCAGGTAGCCGGCAATTTGTGCTGCAATATACAGGAACGCCGTTCGGGTGACGTCACCCCGATGATCAAATGTCCATTTCCTGTTGCCGACAAATCCGAACGTGGCGCCCGCAACATATAAAAGTGTCATCGCCACCTTATAATCAACACCGGACCATGTGACCAGAATATAGCCGGCATACAGCATTGCGTTGGTCACTATCCCGACCAGACCATAACGGATTAACTGTCGCATAAAATCGTCAACTATCAGCTTTACTGGTATCAAAATTGTTGTGAATAACAGAACTAAAAAAACAGGGTAGTCTGTTGCGTGATGAAACTGAGCAGGTAATATATACCCGATACCACATGCATTCCAAAGACTGAACAGGAAATTTTAAATCGCCAGTCAACCGGTTGTTCTGAAAGGAGATTCAGGGAAAACAAAAATAAAATATAATTTGCTGCGATGGCTCCCCAAAAATAATTGCCTGATTGCCATTGAGGATACTCGGAAAGCAAACTCATCATCACCAGCGCCGCAGCAAAGGTCAGCCACGAAAAAAGCAAATGGGAATCTGCCTTTCGGAAGTAGAAGACTAAAACCAGCAGGGGAAACGCTATCGACACCAGAGTGGAAACAGGTATATTGGAAGAATAATAGGACCAGACAAAAAAAGGAGCCAGAATGGTCCTGGCCGGATGGGAAAAGACATCATTTCTGACGAAGGTGAAATACCACTGGTAGCACAACACCAGAAATGACGGGGCCGCCACCAGCATGATTTTAATAAGCGCAGCCGAATATTTTTTCAGGCGGACATTCTGAAATAAAATGGCCATGCAAAGCACCGGCAAGAATGCCAGAGCATAATTTGGCTTGCAGACAATACTTGAAAAACTTAAAGCGCCCATCAGGACAAACGGGAAAAGCCGTTCAGAACGTCTGTGTTTGATGGAATAATAAAACCATAGAATATTTACCGGCATCGCCAGAATTAATGTCGAGTTGTGCCACTGGTTGGGAGCAATGTTTCCCATGTAAATGTGGGCCGTTCTGAGCGTACTGTCGACAGCAGCGGAATAACTGATGATCGGCATGACGAACGTCAATGCCAACGCGACCAGCATGACAATTTTTTTATCGTTGCATCGTTGTCCCAGTATCCAGAAAGATACCGCAAACTTGAACACATTTAACAACGCAAGAAAAATGATCGACACCGTGGCGAGATAATCATAGTTTTGAGAAAACCCCGACAGCAGATAAACCGCCCGATACCAGATCGTATAGGCCGGGAAATTTCCGTTCCTGGAAAAATCGACAACGAATCGGGTATGTACGGGCAGATCGCTGACATATTTGAGCATGCCGTCACTCGACCACACCTGAAACCGATAGGAATCATAAAATATGAAACAACTGACCAAAAAAACAAGCAGCGCTCCGGTGGGCAGGTAAATTAAATTTTTTTTCATATTCCAATCAACCCTCGGTCCCCGTGTTTTCACAAGGCAGAAAGTTGACCATTTGCCCTGCAATAGCGCGATAATTAGCGTTCATCCTGAACTATTCAGCCCATTTTACATTACTGCCACCTCCTGAACTACATTGAAGGGCCAACCATGACCAATCCGATTCTTGCACAGGCAAAACAGCGTGGCGCAACCCTGCCTTACGCAGGCGCTGTCACACCGCTAGAAGCGTTCCAGCTGATTCAGAGCGACACCTCCGTCCAGCTGGTCGACGTTCGCACTGATGCGGAACGTGACTGGGTTGGCCAGGTACAGATAAATCCGGCCCAGCTGCATGCCGTACAGTGGAATCTGTACCCAACCCGATCCAACCCTGATTTTCTGCAGCAACTCGGACAGATCGCTGACAAAAACACCGTATTACTTTTTTTATGCCGGTCCGGCGTCCGTTCCAAGGCAGCTGCACAACTGGCCACCGAGCATGGCTATGCAAACTGCTATGACATTCTGAATGGATTTGAAGGCGACAGGGATCAGAATGGTCATCGAAAAAATACCAATGGCTGGTGCTTTGACCAGTTACCGTGGCGCGGTGCCTGAACCGGCCACCTGACTGTCACGCCGGCACATAGTCGGCCTTGAGGCTGTCCAGCGCCTTAATCAGGACCGCAAACGCCTCCGCCACTGCATTCGGATCACCTTTTACGCCGAGTTCAATATGGCGTCGAATCTGATCGGTGCCTACACTGGGTAAGCTGAATACCCTGATTAACGGGAAATCCGCTTCCAGTTGCTCCATCAGCGGAGTAAGCACCGATTCGGCAATTTCAAAAACCAGCACGGCCTTTTCATCACGTTTTTGCTGATGAAACAGATGTGAATAATGGGTGTCGAGCACCCAGGAAATCATGGGTTCGGCCATCACCGGGAACCCCGGTACAAAATAGTGCTGTGCCTTGAAAAATCCCGGTATCAGGTTATACGGATTGGGAATGATGGCCGATCCGTCCGGGAATTCACCCATTTTTAACCGATGTAAATGATCCGGTGTGGCCAGATCGACGATCTTTCCTGCCGCCTGTAATGTCTCGGTTATACGCTGCTGTATCAGTGTCTTTGCCTGTGGATGCAGTTTCAGGGCCACACCAAATGCCGCCGCGGCACATTGTCGGGTATGGTCATCGGGCGTTGCACCAATACCGCCGCAACAGAACACGATGTCGTCGCTTGCCGTGGTGCGCCGCAAGGTGGCAGTTATCAGCCCGGGATCGTCGCCGATTATGGTTGCCCAGCCAAGTTGCAGTCCACGCGCGGAAAGCAATTCCAGCACTTTTGAAAAATGCTTATCGGCTCGTTTCCCCGACAGGATTTCATCACCAATAATAATCAAGCCAAATGTCATTTTTCACCCGTTAATGGCACGATTTCAGTGCTTCGCAGTTGTTGCAAGGTCTCCAGGCAATATAACTGAAACCAGATTCCTGAAAACATAAAAACCAGAACATACAGCCAAATCGCAAAAGCGGCAAACAGCGGCAATACAACAATCCATAAAACGCCGCCCAGCCATACCAGACCCGGCAGGGTGCTGATCAGACCGGTAATGATGCCAACAGCCCATAATTGCCAACGATGTTTGCTCATAATGACTTTGCGCTCTGCACTGTCTGCATGCGCGGCCAGCGCATCAAAAGCGATGACACGATACGTAATCCAACCGATCAGTATGGGTTGAACTATGACACCGGCATTGATCAACATGGAGACGGGCAGGCTGCACGACCATACCAGTATAAAAATAATTAAATTCAACAGTGCAAATCCCAGACTTTTCCACCAGCCGGCGCCTGCTTTTTTTTCCAGTAACGGAAAATACCGCCTGCTGATCGTCGAATTGATTGCCGGCATCGCAATACAGGCGACGAAAATCAGTGCTGAAAACAGCATAAGCGGCAACAGCAACCACATGGCTACCAAAGGGACAATAAACGCCTTTAACGCAATCAGACCGAAAAATGTCAGTACATTTCCAACCAGCTGAAAGCCGCTGCTGCTGACGAAATTCGCCTGCAAAAAATCGATCAGGGGTTGCAGGCAATGATAAAGTACCAGCGCCCAGAGTCCCAATGCCAGCAAACTGGGTAAAAATGACAACAGCACCATTCTGATATTGAACTGCATCAGCATGGCGCGCCCATACGATTTCAACACAACTCGCATCCCTGCTCCGTTTTCAGTTTTGTAATGCATCAATCCGGAATTAACGAATCATAACGTAAAGGCAACATAGAAGTCGGCCTCTAATGCCTTTCCAGTCGAAATTAGACTACAATCTGGCGACTGATTTTCACTTTTGAAAGAATTTTATGACAACAACCATGACGGCCTCTGGCCTGCAATACCAAGACATTACCATAGGTGAAGGCCCAATTGCCGAAGCTGGAAATTATGTGAGCGTTCACTACACCGGTTGGTTACAGAATAAGGATGGCAGTAAGGGCACCCAATTTGATTCCAGCAAGGACCGCAATGAAGCGTTTGAATTTCCATTAGGTGCCGGCCATGTCATCAAAGGCTGGGATGAAGGCGTGCAGGGCATGAAGGTCGGCGGTGTTCGGTCATTGATCATTCCCTCTGCTTTAGGGTACGGGGCACGGGGCGCGGGCGGCGTGATTCCTCCCAACGCCACACTGATTTTTGATGTCGAATTACTGGGTGTCTGACCGTCCCCTTCGATTTAAAGCGGGACACAGGTAATTTTCAATACTGGACAGATACATGACAAATACAGGACAGATACAGAGGGAACGACCATGAACTTATCGGAACAATTCGCACAAGCGCAACTGGATTCAAAAAATTTGCCGGAACGCCCCGACAATATGACGCTGCTGAAAATTTACGCGCTGTTCAAACAGGCAAGCAGTGGCGACGCAAGCGGCGAGCGTCCTGGCATGATGGACATGATAGGCCGGGCCAAATGGGACGCGTGGCACGCATTGGCAGGGACCTCGCAGGAATCGGCGCAGCAACAATATGTGGATCTGATCAACGATCTGAAATAAATCACCCGGCCAGCCCGCGACGACCGCCCGGCGAGACCCACAGCCGATCCCGCCATCGTCGCGGTACCGGAAACCTCCGGTTCAACGTCACCAGAAAAATGTATTGCTGATCATCCCCGGCGTCATTCCTGCGCCTTTGTTTTGGATGCCGTCTTTTTCGCCGGCGCGCTGTCGGCACCCGGTGCGGCCATACCCTGCCCGAACGCCTCCATCATTTTTTTACCGGCATCCAGC
>CAITOF010000108.1 GCA_903893945.1 uncultured Oxalobacteraceae bacterium
TAGTGATAGATGTAACCGGATTGGAACAAGCGGATTAAGCGCGAGAACCAGCCGACTAACTTGGCGCTACCATTGATGACGAGTCCGTCGATCAAGCCCTTGTCGCCGACATTCCACAATCCTCTACCCAAGAGTCGTGCGCCGCCGGCGAAAACAACCTGATTGAATTGATCCAGATAATATTTGTGATCAAGCAGTGTATAGATTGCGCCAAAATGTTTTTTAATGGCAGTTGGAATTTCCGGCTTGACCATATAGAAGAAATACGACGATGCGACACCCGCTACAGCAAGCCAGAACGGCAGCGAAGTCAATGCGCCGATTGCCATACCCAATGGGCCGCCAACGTGATTAAATTCTTCTGTCAATTCCTTCATTGCTTCATGACTCGCATCCACGAATATCACGTGATCAAAGAAGCTGCCATGTAACATAGGACCGATCGTGAAATAGCCGATGACCACTGACGGGATCGCCAGCAGAATCAGAGGCAACGTTACTACCCAAGGCGATTCATGTGGCTTTTGGCCGGGCGCCAGGCCATGATGGGCGTGATCATCGGAATCATCGTGTGCATCATGATCGTCATGGTGATGATGAGCATGGCCAAAATTTTCCTTGCCATGGAAGACCAGGAAATACATACGGAAAGAATAGAACGCGGTGACAAACACGCCGGCCAGTACAGAAAATTTGGCAAAACCAGAACCTGGCAAGTGGCTAGTCAAGACCGCATCAATAATGCTGTCTTTAGAATAGAAACCGGAGAAAAACGGCGTGCCGATCAAGGCCAGCGAGCCAGCCAGCGAAGTCAGCCAGGTAATTGGCATATATTTACGCAGACCGCCCATGTTGCGAATGTCTTGATCATGGTGCATACCAATAATTACCGAGCCTGCGCCCAGGAATAACAACGCTTTGAAGAACGCATGTGTCATCAGATGAAACACGGCCACCGAATAAGCCGAAGCGCCCAGCGCGACAGTCATATAACCTAGCTGTGACAACGTGGAATACGCTACAACGCGTTTGATATCGTTTTGAATAATGCCCAGAAATCCCATGAACAACGCCGTAATCGCACCGATCACCATCACGAACGACAGTGCTGTGTCGGACATTTCAAACAGCGGCGACATACGTGCCACCATAAAAATGCCGGCCGTTACCATGGTCGCAGCATGAATCAATGCGGAAATTGGAGTTGGACCTTCCATCGAATCCGGCAACCAGACATGCAACGGAAACTGGGCAGATTTACCCATCGCACCAATGAACAGGCAAATACACGTTACGGTAATCAACATCCAATGTGTGCCAGGCAGGATCACGTTTGCCAAAGTGGATTTCACAGCAAACACTTCCTGATAGTTAAAGCTGTTGGTAAAGGCGACCAACAAACCGATACCCAAAATAAATCCAAAGTCACCTACGCGGTTAACCAGAAACGCTTTCAAATTAGCGAAGATCGCAGTCGGTCTGGTGTACCAGAAACCAATCAGTAAATA
>CAITOF010000109.1 GCA_903893945.1 uncultured Oxalobacteraceae bacterium
AGCCTAACCTTCGCAATCGGGTTGACGCTTCCATTGAAGACGCAGTTAAAGCCTTTGCATTGGAACAGCCAGCCTTTGGCCAGGTGCGGGTCTCCAATGAACTTCGTCAACGTGGGATCTTCGTTTCGCCTTCCGGTGTCCGTTCTGTCTGGCTGCGTCATGATCTGGAATCGTTTAAAAAACGACTGACGGCATTGGAAAAACATGTTGCCCAAACCGGCGAGGTATTAACTGAAGCCCAGGTCGTGGCACTGGAACGCAAGCAGGACGACGATGTTTCCTACGGTGAAATTGAAACGGCACACCCTGGCTATTTGGGAAGTCAGGACACCTTTTATGTCGGAACGATCAAGGGTGTTGGCCGAATCTACCAGCAGACCTTTGTTGATACTTATTCAAAAATCGCTGCTGCCAAGCTTTACAGCACCAAGACGCCGATCACCGCTGCTGATTTGTTGACTGACAAGGTGTTGCCGTTCTTCGAAGAATACGGCAATCAGCCAATGCCGACCTCGAGAAACTCATCGCATTCACACCGGTATTTTCACGCTTATCCGGGCCGGAACGGTCTGCCCTCGCGGCATCCCTGGTTTTCCGGTATTTTTCGGCGCCCCGCAAACTAGCACAAGGGCGCACATCAGTTACAACATAAAAACGCATTGTCAGTCGTTTGTCGATTTATTTGCGGATCTCTGGGATGCGAACTCAAGGTTTTGGCATGAGTTCCCAGACATTTTAATTTTTTTTTGGAATTCTTCATGGTTTCATCTTGCAAGCCTACCCACTAATGCCAGCGTATATTCTGCAATCATTTGTTCCTCATTGGTTGGAATGACCCAGACTGATACCCGACTATCCGCCGTGGAAATACGCGGACCGTGCCTATCATTTGCCTTCTGATCCAGCTTCACTCCCAACCACGACAACCTGTTGCATAACGCCGCACGTACTTCAACTGAATTTTCCCCAATTCCGGCAGTAAAAATAAACGCGTCCAGTCCGCCAAGCGCGGCTGTATAGGCACCGGTATATTTGACCATGGCGTAAACAAAACTGGCGATTGCCCCGACTGACATGGCATCAGTACGCGTTTCCAGTTCACGCATATCGCCACTGACGCCAGACAGACCAAGAAGGCCGGCGCGTTCGTATAGCATTTTTTCAAGCGACTCCGGCGTAAACCTTTTGGTACGTAGCAGATAGAACAGCACGCCCGGTGAGACATCGCCCACTCTGGTGGCCATTGGCAGACCGGAAAGACTGGCAAAACCCATACTGGTGTCAATGCTGTGACCATCGAGCAGTGCGCAAATACTGGCACCTCCGCCGAGGTGCGCGGCGATCACGCGACGCGCATCCGGCGCAAATTTTGGTATTTGCCGACTGATGTAGTCGTAAGAAATCCCGTGATACCCCCAGTGCGTTACACCGGCATCCCGCACTTCCTGGGGCAAAGCGTAGGTTTGCGCAACCGACGGCATGCTGCGGTGAAACGAGGTATCGAAGCAGGCAACCTGCGGCAAACCTGGAAATGCTGCTGCCAGAGACTGCACGCCGAGCACATTGAAAGGTTGATGTGATGGCTCCATCGCACTGAGTGAACCCAGATAGGTAAGGACATTGTCGTCAATCAGGACCGGCACTTCAAAACGAGTTCCGCCGAGAACAACCCGGTGACCGGCGGCTACCACCTTCATGCCGGCGTTATTGGCCTCCAGCCATGTGAGGGTATAGTCAAGCGCGGCCTTGTGATCGATGGCGTGTCCCTGGGCCCATTCATGACGGCCCAACTGTTCACCGGCCGGATTGTGTGCTACAAAATGCGCATTCTCAATCATGCTGTCGGTCTGACCACGGCATACCAGCGCGAGTTTATGGTCGCCTGCAATGGCATATAAGCTGAATTTCAAACTGGTGGAACCCGAATTGATGACGATGATTGCGTTCATGATTTCCTATTCAGCAGGGTCGGGCAATATGTTGGCTGCATCACACACCAAAGCGTTCGCATACAAAACAGCTGCAGCGGCCGAATACAGTCGGCTGGCGGCACTGTCGGCACGGCTGGTCAGGATAATGGGCACCCGCGCACCAACTACCAGGGCGGCGGATTGCGCATCGGCCATAAAACCCAGGTCTTTGTAGATCATATTGGCCGCTTCGATATTTGGTGCCAGCAGCACGTCAGCGGACCCGGCCACCGGTGAAACAATATTTTTGATTCGCGCAGCCTCGGTATCCACCGCAGCATCAAGGTCAAGCGGACCATCAACAATACCGCCAACAATCTGCCGCCGCTCCGCCATCTTGGCCAGAATCGCGCCATCGAGCGAAGCCGGCATTTTTGTATTGACCAGTTCGATCGCTGCCAGTACCGCCACCTTCGGCAACCGGATACCCAGCGCAATAGCGAATCCGATCGCATTTTGGCAAATATCACGTTTCTGGTCCGTGTCGGGTGCAATGTTCAATGCGGCATCGGTAAGCACAACCCGACGCGCATAGCTCGGCACGGAGAGCAGCACGCAATGACTGAGCAAACGTCCGGTGCGAAGCTTCGATTCTTTCTGCATGACGGCATGCAAAAAGACATCGGAATGCAGGCTGCCCTTCATTAACGCCTGTATTTCATTATTCCCTGCCGCCATTGCAGCCCTGAAAGCCGATTCCTCTGCATTGGCCGTTGTAACAATGCGGCATTTGGAAAGATCAAGCATTGCGGCTTCGGCAAGCTGGCGCAATTTTGCTTCCGGTCCGAACAGCACTGGCACAATCAGTCCGGCATCGGACGCTTCGACAGCGCCAACCAGCGCTTCGGTACTGCACGGATGTACCACCCCTGTCAATATCGGCTTGAGACCGCGGCATTGTTCCACCAGATTTTCCAGTCGATGTTCCGGCATGAGGCATTGTTTTCGCGTCGCCGCAGCGCGCACTTCCAGCACCGCTGTCGCAACTGCTTTACCTTTTACGTCGAGGCATTCACCTGTAAGAGTGATCAATCCTGTATCCGCACATTTTTTTTGCACAACCAATCGCACGGTCAGAGGGGAATCTATCGGCAGCGCCACTTGAATTTGAACCGCAGTTGAACAAATTGATGATCCAGGACCTGGCAAGGCGGAATTGACCAGGGTGCAAAGCACTGCAGTAACGATTCCGGCCGAATCCAGCGCCGCGCCTTCGCGGACAGGCACGAACCCATCGCCAAATGCACTGGCCCAAGCCTGCATATCGCGCGCCAGCATGGTGCGCTGCACTGACGCGGTATCGCCAACTTTGATCTCGTCAAACAATTTGCTTTCAATGCCTGGCATAGCGATTGGTCCGAACAGTCAAGTGTTAGAGTGACGCGTTGCAATCGGGCGGTTTGTTTTTGCAAGGCTGGCAGAACGCTTCAAGTGCTTTATTGGTGTGACACCCTGCATCGGCAATGCCAACATTTTTGTCAGGCGATCCAAAAATGCGCTGGCCTTGTTATCAAGCACTTGTCCAACCTCAACAATCGCGTGTACATGCACAAGAAGCTCTGTGCGCAATGCCGGTTCCTGCACCATCATTGGAATTGCCAGCACAGCCTCTTCGCGATTGAGCTGCAGCACACCGAACTGGTCGCGCACCAGCGCCTTGAATTCGGCCAGCGTAAGGTGCATGAGCGATTGCCTTGCTGCATTCAGCGCATAGGCACTGCGCTGATCAAGCGAACGGTCAGCTTCGAAGATCAACAGTACTGTACGAACCACTGCTTCGTTGAAGCCGCCACTCTCGATTTTTTTCACATAGCCTGCTGCGATTGCCTGGCGTGCCAAAAGCTGTTCGGGTGTAGTTTGCGGAATCGGTCGCACTTCGCTGTCATTTGCAATACCGAGCAGTGATTGGACCCACGTCGAACCGTAAAAGCCAAAGAATAACATCTCAGTGTACTGATCGCGCGTGGACTTATGGTTATCCAGACTCACGTTTATTTGATCCGAGATACCGGTCTGCATCGCGACATAGGGATTGTCAGCGCTCACCGGCTTTCGTTTGGCAGTCACAGCGCCAGCCATCTCCTGAACACCCGTCATCCATGGATTGTGATTGGAGAACATCGTGTAACTGAGTCTGAGCGGATCCAGTGTGCGCGCGAAATCAGCCATCGGCTGGGTCGCAACTGTCCGTACTGCAGGCTGCAACCAGTTACGGTAGAGCGCCAGATTAATTTCAGAAAGTCTGGCAACCGCAGCGAAAGCACGATCATCCTGCTGGGTGTTGCGTCCAACAGCGCGAATATCATCCATCGTTCGCCCTTCGAAACGGGCCTGCCACGGACCGGTGGCAAAGTCGGCAGCGATCAAACCATCGGGTTTGGGAGCAACGATCATTTCATATAGACCCGGTGGCAGGCAGTCGATCACATCCATTAACTGAACGAATTCCTCGTCCTGTTTCTTGCCGACTTTCGATGAAACAAAAATAGCAAGGTGCCCAACATGGTGGCTCAGGCAGTAAATAATGGTGCGCCCTGTGGCGCGGATGTCATCAACATCCCGATACAGATCGGCTATCCAGCCAAGCGACTGCGGTGGCGGGCTGATATTGTCTTCTGTGGAGGTAAACACGATAATGGGCGAGGTGACGTTGCGCAGATCGAATACTTTGCCATCGCTTGAGTGTAATTGATTGCGCGCCAGCTTGTCGCCGATAAAGAGATTATCGACCAGATACTGCAGTTCGTCGCCATTCAACTGAATGAAATCGCCCCACCATTTCTCAAATTCCAGATACCGCTCGGCTCCGGTATCGATGTTGGAATAAACCTCGTATTGTTTGCCCCAAAGCCAGTAGGCCGGATTCAGATTGTCGAAATTCAACACCAGCTCAGTACCGTCGACTTTTCCTTTGCCAAAGTCACTGGTCATCTCATTGAGCCAGCTGCCGCCAAGCATGCCACCGGAATAACGCATGGGATTTTTTCCATGCTCACCCTGCCAGTACGACATGGGCGAACCGGGGATCAGACAGGGACCAAACAGATCGGGTCGCAACATGGCTACCATGAGCGTCTGATAGCCTGCCTGACAATTCCCGATGGCAAATGGCAACGGCGCGTCAGGATGCAGTTCAACCACCCGCTCGAAGAATTTTACCTGTCCTTCAATCACGTCGAGAAACTGCTGGCCTTGTTCAGGTACCGCAGAAAAACCAATGAAATAAACAACGTGCCCGGCTGCGACTGCATCGCCGATCTCGCTA
>CAITOF010000110.1 GCA_903893945.1 uncultured Oxalobacteraceae bacterium
CAGCTCCTGCATCTGCTCCAGCTGCTGACGCTGCTGCTGCATCTGCTCCAGCTGCTGACGCTGCTGCTGCATCTGCTCCTGCCGCTGCTCCAGCTGCTCCAGCAACAACTAAGTAATTCGTTACTTTTAAAAAAAACCGACCTTCGGGTCGGTTTTTTTATGCCCATTTTTCTGTTGATCACCTAACCACTGCGACAACGTCGTTCTCATAAATAAGTTAGAATCGCGCTCTCATTCGTCATTTTTTCGATTGTTCCCCTCAACAGCGCTTACTTTTAACCAACGGTCCCCTGATTACCCATGCGAAAAGGCATTATTCTAGCGAGCTGCTCTTATTTGGCATGGGGATTATTCCCGCTCTATTTCAAAGCCCTCAGCAATGTAACGCCGATGGAAATCCTGGCTCATCGGATCATCTGGAGTTTGCCGTTTCTTTTACTGATCCTGGCCAGCCGTTCCCAATGGGCCTGGCTGGGCATCGTCATCAACAGACCCACGGTGTTGATCGGATTTATTGCCAGCGCAGCACTCCTGTCGGTCAACTGGTTTATTTACGTCTGGGCGATCAGTAACGGTCGCGTCATCGATGGAAGTCTGGGTTATTTTATCAATCCCATCGTCAACGTATTACTGGGATTCATACTCCTGAGAGAACGACTTCGAGCGCTGCAATGGATTGCCATAAGCCTTGCAGGTTGCGGCGTAGGTTGGTTAGCATTGCTAAGCGGCCACATGCCCTGGATAAGCCTGGCGTTAGCCTTCTCATTCGGTGGCTACGCGTTATTGCGGAAAACAGCCGCGCTCGGCGCACTGGAAGGGCTAACCCTGGAAACCCTCGTCCTGTTTCCCTTTGTATTTGTCTATCTGATTTACCTGGCCGGTCACGGCGAAAGCGCGTTCACCACGTCCCTGGCTTCTGGGGGATCGACGCCCTGGCTGTTAATGGCAGCAGGACCCATCACAGCGATTCCACTGTTGCTGTTTGCGGCCGGTGCACGAATCATCCCCATGTCCACGTTGGGTATATTGCAGTACATGTCGCCCACCATTCAACTGCTAATTGGTGTCTGGGTCTACCACGAACCCTTTTCCACTCACCGGCTGACAGGCTTCATGATCATCTGGAGCGCACTGGCGCTGTATTCAGCCGAGGGCCTTTGGCGTAATTACCGAACTCGATCTAGTCGCTCATGACGCGCAGCGAATAATCCGTAGCCTGAATATCCTTGGTCAGGCTGCCAATGGAAATACGGTCCACACCGGTTTCAGCAATCGCACACACCGTACCGTCATTGATTCCGCCTGACGCCTCCAGCAATGCCTTGCCGGCTGACATTTTTACCGCTTCGCGCATCATATACAGATCAAAATTGTCCAACAGGACAGAGGTCGCTCCGGCGGCCAGTGCTTCCTTCAATTCAGCAATGGTTTCCACTTCAATCTGAATTGTCACGTCTCTGTTCAGGTTTTTGGCCGCTGTTAATGCCGCCGTAATTCCGCCTGCAGCTGAAATATGATTTTCTTTGATCAGAATACCGTCAAACAGGGCAAGCCGCTGGTTCTGCCCGCCGCCCACCCGTACCGCATATTTTTGTGCCAATCGCAAGCCGGGTAAGGTCTTGCGTGTATCGAGTATTGCCGCGTTACACCCCTCGATCAGTTCCACGTAATAGCGCGTCTTTGTCGCCACACCCGAGAGTAACTGCAGAAAATTCAGCGCACTGCGTTCAGCCGTCAGCAATGCCCGGGCGGGTGCCTGAATGTCACATACGGTACTGTTGGCTGTCATGACGTCACCTTCAGCATAGTGCCACTGAATGCGCATATCGGGATGGCAGCGCAACATCACTGCCAGAAACCACGGTGCGCCACACAAAACGGCCTGCTCACGTACGGTAACACGGGCATCGACCCAGACAGAATCAGGCACCAGCAGACCCGTAACGTCTTCATTCCCGATATCTTCCTGCAAAGCACTCTCGACATTGGCTTTCAATGCCTGATTCAGTGCTTCATCAAAAGGGGAAAACGAATTGACCAGACTGGAATCAAATAAACGGTTTGTCATGACTGCGCTCTCAATAAATCCAGGGTTTATAAATAATCAGCGTTCAACCGGAAATGTCAGGCTCAGGCCGGCCCGATGCCCTGAAACAATGCCTGTTCGGCAGCCAAATCCCCGCCGGGACGAGTGCTGACTTTTTTATCTGCAGCAAACTGCAGCATGCGATCGATGCACAATCTGGCTTTACGTCCGGTGTCCGGATCAACATGCACTTCATTACGACCGTTTTCCAGCACCTCGGCCAGATTGCGCAATCCGTTCATCGCCATCCACGGACAGTGGGCACAGCTTTTACAGGTGGCACTGTTGCCGGCTGTGGGTGCCATTATCAATTTTTTATTGGGGGCAGCCTGCTGCATTTTATAAAGAATGCCATTATCGGTAGCGACAATGAACGTGGTGGCAGGCAGGGTTTTCACCGCGTTAATCAGCTGGGATGTGGAACCGACCACATCCGCCAGCGCGACCACGGCTTCAGGTGACTCCGGATGGACCAGAATTTTTGCACCGGGATTTTCCTTGAGCAGCAGTTCCAGTTCTATCGCCTTGAATTCATCATGAACCAGGCATGACCCCTGCCACAGCAGCATATCGGCACCGGTCTGTTTCTGGATATACGAGCCGAGGTGTTTATCGGGCGCCCACAGGATTTTCTTGCCTTGTGCATGTAAATGCCTGACGATGTCCAGCCCGATTGACGAGGTCACCATCCAGTCGGCACGCGCTTTCACTGCGGCGCTGGTGTTCGCATAGACAACAACCGTGCGGTCTTTATGTTCATCACAGAAGGCGGCAAAGTCGTCGGCCGGGCATCCCAAATCAAGCGAGCAGGTGGCGTCCAGGTCCGGCATTAAAATCCGTTTGTCAGGACTTAATATCTTGGCCGTTTCGCCCATAAATCGTACGCCCGCCACCACCAGGGTCTGCGCCGGGTGATCGCGACCGAAACGGGCCATTTCCAGTGAATCGGAAACACAGCCTCCGGTCTCTTCGGCAAGTGCCTGCAACTCGGCGTCGACATAATAGTGCGCAACCAGCACCGCCTGCTGCTCTTTGAGCAGGCGCCTGATTTTTTCCTTCAACTCCGCCTTTTCCTGCGCACTGGGCGTGTCGGGAACTTTCGCCCACGCCTGACTGACGCAACTGGTATTGCGTTCCATTTGCGGAAGTTCAAATTCAATGACTTTCGATTCTTGCATAACTTGACCTGTTTCCTGCTCTGGCGACTAACGCAGATTTCCGGTATGACCCAGCGAGTAACGTCCCGGTTGCGGCCAGACCGTCAGTCCGTGCGGCTCCTTGCCGACTGCAATTTTAGTCACCTGACCTGTGCTGACATCAATGCGGTACACCTCATCGTCAAAACGCCCCGACAGCCAGAGTTCCTTTCCGTTCGCACTGACATTGCCCATATCCGGACTGCCACCACCAGGAATTGGCCATTGCGCCACCACTTTCTCCGATGCGAAATCGATCACCGTGACACTGCCCTTGCCATTGATGCCGCCATGAATTTTATGCGATCCCCGATTGGCCACATAAAACTGCTTGCCATCGCGGCTTGGATAAATGCCGTGCGCCGCCACGCCGGTCGCTATAAAGCCGACTTTCGTGAAGGCGTCACCGTCAATGATGTGCACACCATCCGCTTCCATATCGGCCACGTAGAAACGCTTTCCATCGGGCGAAATGCGAATATCCTGTGGCATGCCCTTCTTGGAACTGCAAATTTCCGTATCGGCCGGATTGACCGGACCGGTACCGGTCGGCACTGCCCGGAAACGCGTGCTCGGCATGGTCAGCTTCAGATAGCCCGCCACGCTACGATTCACCAGATCGATTTTTGCAATGCTGCCCTCGAATTCGCAGGTAAAAATTGCATATTTTCCATCAATTGAAAAATCAGCGTGGTTAATACCTTCGCATTGCGGCACTTCAATGGAATACTGCATCTGCATGGTATGCGGATCCCGGAAATCCAGCCGGTGCTGAGCTTCCGCAACAACAATGGCCGACTTGCCGTCAGGCGAAAAGTACAGGTTATACGGGTCATCCACGGGAATCGGCTTCCCGGGTTTCCCGGTCTTTGGATCAATCGGCGTCAGGCTGCCATCTGTACGCCGCTCGGCATTGTTGGCCACCCACAGCGTACGCAAATCCCAGGACGGAATAATGTGCTGCGGCGAACGGCCGACTTTAAACCGGTCGACCACTTTCATGGTTTCAGGATCAATCACGGTGACATCATTTGAACGCAGATTGGGTACATAGACGCGTACCAGATCATCCTTCACGACCGGACTCAGTTTGCCCGAAGCCGTTTCGCTATATAGGTCTGAGGGATCAATCACGGGCGGCATGTCCGGCAGGGTCACGACCGCCCTGGGTGGGCTCGCTGCGGCAGTCGGCGCAACGCCTCCAGGTGACTGCGTCGCCGCGGGGATGGCCGCCGAAATGAACCACGTGAAGGCCAGTGCCAGAACTGTTAAGGGAACTTTTTTCATTATGTGTCTTTTATTATGTGTCTTTTAATATGATTATCCGTCGTACCATTTTCCTGCTACAGGTTTTACTTCCCGTCCTGTTTGCCTTCGTTGACCGCGGCGCGAATCGCCGCAACCGATCCATCGACAATCAACTGCAAGCCGGCCTGACCCAGCTCACTGTTGGCGCGTCGTGGGTCACCGACAACGCCATCCTGCGCGGTGGGTACCGGACCGGAGGCCATCAAATCGCTGCGGACCCAATGCCTGTCGACTGCCATGGTCAGCGCGGTATCGGCCAGTCCACCGTGCGCGCCGATTTCATACTCTGAATACCCGCGTTTCTTCAACATGGCGTCAACACCGGCAGAACTCAAGCGGTAATAATCGACAAGATGAATAACACGGACCGGCGAACTTGCCGACCACTCGCGATTCAGTTTTTTCGCGACCCGCTCCAGGTCCTGTTTATAGCCGCCATGGTCGCCCAGCAGGACGATGGTGCGGAATCCGTGGTGCCTGAAGCTGCGCGCAGCGCCTTCCAGCATCGACTGGAATGCTGCATCCGGAATGGAAATGGTGCCGGCGTACCGCATGTGCGCCACAGGCGGTTCAATCGAGCCTTCAGGCACATAACTGATCACCGGCGCAACCAGCGTATTACCCAACTGCCGCGCAATCTCATCGGCCAGTCTCTTTACCCGGAAATTATGCTTGCCCAACACGACATACGGTCCGGTCTGTTCGGTTGCACCGATGGGAACCAGCACCGTCGTGCTGCCTGAGGCAATCCGGTCACGTAGCTCTGTGCTGGTTAGCTCTTCCAGCTGAACGCTGTTTGCGGCTGCGCTGACATCGTCGGCCCAGGCAGTCACGGGAACAGCCGAGGTGACCATCACGATCTGGAAAAATCGGAAAAGCACATAAAAACGTTGAAAAATACGCAAGATTTTCCCATCAATCACAAAACATAACATATCGCCATTATCTCACCCCTGCTGCCTTTAGGGAAGTTCACGCCAGAATTCAATAACGGGAAACAGGGCAGGCGCATTGTTCCCTTACAGAATGCCGTAAAAATACGAATAGCGCACGCGTTATGCAGCAGGAATAATGGCACCTTTCTCCTTCCTGCTGACCGGAAGCAGTGCCGTTGTATCTGCAGTGCCGTTGTATCTGTTATGTCGACTATCCACCTTATTTTAAAAAGTTACCATGCGCCCACTCCTAGTTTTGCCCGGAATCACGTCATCAAACAACCTCAACCTGACCGCCCATAACCTGACGCAACCTCGCAACGTGCCGGAACTGCTTGCCTTCGGTCTGGTGTACGGCGTTGCCCGGCTTGCTGACTCGGTCACTCCGAGGCAGATTTACATCCCTGAATACCATTACAGCAGCGCCAATGTGTTTAAGCAGTTGCAGGCCAGGCAGAATGAATTCGCACATCCGGGCGCACTGACTTTTGACATTCATTTGCCGACCGGATCAAAACTGACCCTGACTCAGCATCCCGCCACGGAAACGGCAGATCAACAGGTCGTCATCAGCGCGGGAACCACAGCGCATGCGACACTGGTCGGCTTATCCATAGAAACGATTTTTCAGACCTTGCGCGACCAGGTCACCCAACTGGTTAACGTAGCGACTCTGGCAGCGCAGGCCGAAAGCCTTAATGAAACGCAGAGAACCGTATTTGATGACACCGAATTCATGCTGACGGTGATCAGTAAAAACATTAATGTGAGCGACCTGATCAGGTTAGGTAATGACACCTTGTTGGCATTGGCGTTAAAGCCGGAAATATTCAACCGAATCACCATCGAACAGGCCAGTCGACTCGGCGCTGCTCAAGCCAGGGCGATATGGGATTCCCAAACCAGAAATCTGGACAGTCTGGTTGAATCAGAACACCTTGCCGTGACGACCCTGCTTGAAATGACACCGGAACAGATAACCCTGATTGATTCGGACATCGGCTGTGCGCTCTGTGACGCGATCCGCTGGGGCTATCTATCCGTACCGGAAGTCCTGACAATCACACCCGCTATCGCTGAAAAACTGGCCTCACACCGTTCGACCTCAGGTGGGTCACTCACCCAATTCAAAACTATCATCAATCAAGCCCAAACCGGCGCTCTGGCCACCCTGAACTCTGACTGAATCTGCGCTCAGCACAGTTGTTCAGGCCATAAATGGGTCTGTGGACCGGTCCAATGATTGGAAACCAGTTGATTAATTAAAGGAATCCCGATGCGACCCGCCTTGGCTTCACGACAAATATCGTACCCGATGACGATCAGTCAACGGACAACGGCAGCCTCACCGCCAGATGACCAGCGGGCGACTTCTGGCGCCTCGTCACCGACGCCAGAAGTGTGCCACCTTGCGGCGTCAGCTCGCCTCCTTGATTCGGGTCTGTCATCACCCTTGGAAACACTGCCGCCCGAAATCGGCCAGCGCATTACAGGCTATCTGGATCTGCAATCGTTGCTCAATCTGTCAAAAGTCAGTCATTCCATGCGGCATTGGGCCAATGACGTATTTAAACGGCGCTATTTAACGTCCAGCAGCACACAGGAAACAAGGTCGGGATTCAAATTATTCCACGATCCGGCCTTTCGTTTGCCTCATTACCTGTTCATGCCATTGGCAGAAAAAAGCCAATTCAGTGATTTTGCCGCGAGGGCGCACCTCTATTCGTATGGACTGATATCAAAAGCCACCTTACTGGACAATACAGATAATGAGATTGATGAAGCGAAAACCAGCGAAATAGAAGATGGGTGCCAAACCATTGGCGTCGCAAGAAAAACATATGCAAGTCAGGACGCAAGCCTGCAGATGCAGATTGAATCGGGTTTCCTGACCATGGAACAGGCTGAAAAACTGACGGATGCACAAAGAGCAGCATTGCGCGATGCCGATTTTATGGGCGAGGCGGAGAAAAAAAATTTAACAATGACCAGTCTGCTGGAACTAACCCCTAACCAGCTTTGGGTATTGGTTTTAGTACCTCAGATTTTCCGGAAAGCCGGTATCGACGAGGCTAAAGCGCTCGGTGATCCACAGGCCCGAGCGATACTTTCAATTCAACACCACTACCACGACAATTATCTGGCCATTCTGGTGGAACACGGCCACATCACCATAGCCGCTTTGCTGAAGATGACGCCATTTCATATCGACCTGTTTCGGTCCAACCTCGGCGCAGCGCTGGTTCGCTGTTTCTTTGAGGGAGGCATGACTCTGGCAGATTTATGGAACATTACGCCGCAGATCAGGGAACGATTAGAACGATTCATCGCCCATATTCCCATCGACACCACCAAAATCATCAGGGCTGTTATTGATTACGGCAGTTCCAGCGGCGTACTCTACTTTGATTCCAACCCGATCGGTAGCCTGAAGGCGAATGGTCTGCTACCAGACCGGAAATTAACCAGCCATGAGGATGGCATCTTTTTCTGGAATGCCTCCTTAAGGCGACTGTTAATCAGCAAAACGATGTCGTTCGACGACATAATGAGTCTGAAGTTGCAGGTCTGCGCACATAATAAAAATTTCTATAAGCTGGTCCCGCACGATGAACTGTTCATCAGTCTGTTTCAGGACGATTTTCTGGATATTCACGACTACCGCCAAATGGAGCAACATCACAGGAATCTGCTGCGTTGTGCAGGGAGCAAGCGCATTATCAATGACCTCAATTCGGCCGGAGTAACCCGTCTGGCCGCGTGGCACCTTGAACTGGTTGAACGACATGGCTTGAACAGAGCCTGCGACTTGATCAGGGACAAATTAGTCAGTCAGAGAATTACGTCCTGATTTCAGGGCAGACAATGCATCCAGCACCGAACTGACCACAGGGCTCCAGCCGCCACCTGGGGGTTGCCTGAACAGTCGCATGTGTTTCGGATACCAGAGGGAGTCGCTGCGCTCTTTTGCCCAACGCCAGTCGGTTTTAAAATCGGGCAACAACACCCAGCAAGGTATGCCCATGGCCCCAGCCAGATGGGCAACAGCCGTGTCGACCGTAATCACCAGATCAAGCTGCTGAATAATTGCAGCGGTATCCGCAAAATCAGTCACTCTGGAACCCAGGTCCTGCAAGATCAGGCCAGCAGGTGGTTGCAAGGCGTCTGCTTCGCCCTGGCCTTTTTGCAGGCTGACAAAATGGACACCCTGAACAGCCCCTAGTGGTGCCAGGTCGTTCAGCGACGACAGCGAACGCTGGTCATCGTTTTCAAATGAGGCACTGCCCTTCCAGACCAGACCCACTCGCAGGGCGGCCCGGGGTAGTTCGGCTTTCCATTTCTCGACTAACCCAGGCTCGGCATGCAGATACGGAACGGTGGCAGGGATAGTATCCGGCCGGGTCTGAAAATAATAGGGCAGGCTCATCGGTGGTGTCCAATAATCCCATCCCGAGACCGGCACACTCTCGGTATAGGAATAAAGTGTATCGACACCGTCGAGAGTTTCAAATAGTCGCTTCAATCCCGGGTGACAGATCAGGGCAAGATTGCGTACGCCTTGGGCTTTCAACGCTGCAACGTAACGGCCATAAAATATCATGTCGCCATGTCCAGCTTCAAAACCAATAATCACTGATTTGCCGTCCAACGGCTCGCCACCCCAGCGACCGAACCGGAAATGCTGTTCAAAGACCGGATAGAGCCAGCGATCTTCCAGGCAGCGCCAGGCTTCTTCAAAGCGTTCCTGGCGCAGCAGTATGTAACTTAAACTGAAACTGGCTTTCTTGAATGACGGGTCGTGGGCCAGCGCCGTGCGGTAACACTGTTCCGCCTCCGGCTCTCTTTTTAAACATGCCAGCAACACGCCAAGATTTGACCAGGCGGCCGCAGACTCCGGGTGCTGCTTGAGATAGTCACGATAGGATTGCTCGGATTCAGTGAAGCGCCTCAGATTCATCAACAAGACGCCCAGCAGCAGGTGCGGCTCTTCCAGGTGGGCGCTCAATGTCATCGCCTTCCGGTAGCATTGCTCGGCCTCATTCGCGTCACCGACTTTGCACCTCACATAACCCAGATTGGTCCAGGCTTCGCTGAATTCGGATTTCAGTTTCAATGCCTGCCGGAATTGCTGTTCGGCCAACGCCCATTCACCCGACGCCATGAAACGGTTACCTTCAAAAAAACAGGTCTCGGCGGATGTCAACATGGCAAATTATCAGGCATTTGACGCGGCCAGCGTTGCGGCAGAGTCCACCGGCTCAGCATTTATTTTGCGGTTTTGGGTTGTGCATCGAGCACCTGAATGAACACTTCACCGCGTTTTAACATGCCTAATTCAAAGCGAGCCCGTTCTTCGACAGCGTCTGTGCCGTCCTTCAAATCATTGACTTCGGATTCGAGTTTGGCGTTGCGGGTTTTAAGTGCCTGGACTTTGTCATGCGCCAGATTGACCTGGTGCTCCATATCCCAGACCCGCAACCACCCTCCCTTACCCAGCCAGAGCGGATACTGGATAAGCACTAACAGCGAGGCGAGAACGATGGCAATGAAGCGCATGGCACCTTGTTTCGGATTACATTATTTCAGATTATAAAACGCATCCCGGCCCGGATAGCTAGCAATATCGCCCAAATCTTCTTCAATACGCAACAATTGGTTGTATTTTGCCATACGGTCGGAGCGTGACATCGATCCGGTCTTGATCTGCAAGGCGTTGGTTCCGACCGCGATGTCTGCAATGGTACTGTCTTCAGTTTCGCCTGAACGATGCGAAATCACCGCCGTATAGCCGGCACGTTTGGCCATTTCGATCGCCGCAAAGGTTTCAGTCAGGGTACCAATCTGGTTAATTTTGATTAAAATCGAGTTGGCGATGTTTTTCTGTATGCCTTCCTTCAATATTCTGGTGTTGGTCACGAACAGGTCGTCACCGACCAACTGGATTTTCTTGCCCAACACCTTCGTGAGCGTTGCCCAACCGTCCCAGTCGCCTTCGGCCATGGCATCTTCAATTGAAATAATCGGATATTTATCGCACCAGGTCGCCAGCAGATGGGTGAAATCCGCAGCGGATAAAACCAGTCCTTCGCCTTCCAGGTGGTATTTGCCGTCCTTGTAAAATTCACTCGCTGCACAATCCAGACCTAATGCGATCTGCGTACCCGGTGTATAACCGGCGGCCTCGATAGCCTGGATAATCAATTTGATGGCTTCTTCATGGTTGGCCACAGACGGTGCAAAGCCGCCTTCGTCGCCCACGGCCGTAGTCAGGCCTTTATCGTGCAGGATTTTTTTCAGGTGATGGAACACCTCGGCACCGTAGCGTATTGCTTCCTTGAAGCTGGGCGCACCGACCGGGATAATCATAAACTCCTGAATATCCAGATTATTATCGGCATGCGCGCCACCGTTAATGACATTCATCATCGGCACTGGCAGTTGCATGGCAGCCGAGCCACCAAAATACCGATACAGGGGCAAGCCGGCTTCTTCGGCAGCGGCTTTGGCAACGGCCATAGACACAGCCAGCATGGCATTGGCACCCAGGCGTCCCTTGTTTTCCGTGCCGTCCAGATCAATTAGGGTACGATCCAGAAATGCCTGTTCATTGGCGTCCAGTCCCATAATGGCTTCGGCGATTTCTGTATTGATATTTTCGCAGGCCTTCAGTACGCCCTTACCCATGAAACGGGATTTATCGCCATCGCGCAATTCAATCGCTTCGCGTGAACCTGTGGAGGCACCGGAAGGCACTGCAGCACGTCCCATGACACCGGATTCCAGTAAAACATCGCATTCCACCGTGGGATTGCCGCGTGAATCCATAATTTCACGTCCGATGATGTCGACGATTGCGCTCATTGAATACTCCTAAAATTTAATAAAAAACAGTTCATTCAGATTAATTGAAATCAGATTCCAGAAATCCCTGCGCTTTGACGACACGATCAAGCGCGGTCAGGGTTTGGAGCAGTTCTTTCATGCGTGCCAAAGGCACCGCGTTCGGTCCATCCGACATGGCCTCGGCCGGATTCGGATGGGTTTCCATAAACAGGCCTGAAATGCCGACTGCAACAGCGGCACGGGCCAATACCGGCACAAATTCGCGCTGGCCGCCCGACGTGGTTCCCTGACCACCTGGCAACTGCACGGAATGCGTTGCATCAAAAACGACAGGACAACCGGTTTCACGCATAATGGCCAGTGACCGCATATCGGATACCAGATTGTTATACCCAAAGCTGACACCGCGTTCGCACGCCATGAACTGGTCAGGCAGACCTTTGGCTGACGCTGCCGCACGCGCCTTGTTGATGACGTGCTGCATGTCGTGCGGAGCCAGAAATTGGCCTTTCTTGATGTTGACCGGCTTACCCGATGTGGCGCAGGCCTCAATGAAATCTGTCTGGCGGCATAAGAACGCCGGGGTCTGCAAGACATCGACCGCAGCCGCGACGGCAGCGATTTCGTGCAGTTCATGCACATCGGTCAGGACCGCAACCTTCAGCTCACGTTTTACATCGGCCAGAATTTCCAGACCCTTTTCCATACCCAGGCCACGAAAGGAACTGCCAGAGGAGCGATTTGCTTTATCGAAGGACGATTTATAAATGAACGGGATATTCAGTTCGGCGGTTATTTCCCTGAGCTGCCCGGCCGTGTCCATGGCCATCTGACGCGATTCAATCACGCAGGGTCCGGCAATCAAAAAAAGTGGGTGGCTTAATCCGACGTCAAATCCGCATAGTTTCATGTTGCTTCCTTGTTCGCCAAAATCGCTTTGGCAAAAGAAATGAATAAGGGGTGACCATCACGCGGTGTTGACTTGAATTCAGGATGGTACTGCACTCCCATATACCAGGGATGCACCGAGCGCGGCAATTCCATGATTTCACACAGGTCTTCCGTGGGTGTACGGGCGGACACGACCAGTCCGGCTTCTTCAACGCGATTCAGGTAATGGTTATTCGCTTCGTAGCGATGCCGATGCCGTTCCGTGACGGTGGCGCCGTAAATTTCGGCAGCCAGTGTGCCGGATTTCACGTCACAGGTCTGAGCCCCCAGGCGCATGGTTCCGCCCAGATCGGAATTTTCGTCGCGCTGTTCCACTTTTCCGTCGTGATTCTGCCATTCGTTAATCAGGGCAACCACCGGCTGGTCTGTTGTCAGATCGAATTCGGTGGAATTGGCATGGGTCAGTCCAGCCATATGGCGCGCATATTCGATCAGGGCAACCTGCATGCCAAGGCAGATGCCAAGATAAGGAATTTTATGTTCCCGTGCATATCGCGCTGCCATGATTTTTCCCTCGACACCGCGCTTGCCGAAACCACCGGGCACCAAAATACCATCAAATTTCTCCAGCGCCTTGATCCCGTCTCTTTCGATATCTTCGGAATCCACGTATTCAATGTTGACACGGCTCTCCGTATGGATGCCGGCATGACGCAAGGCTTCTGTCAGCGACTTGTACGACTCGGTCAATTCCACATATTTGCCGACCATGCCGATGGTAATTTCGTGCTTGGGGTTTTCCAGCGCATAAATCAGCCTGCTCCACATCGACAGGTCCGCAGGTTTCGGATTGATGGCCAGTCGTTCGCAAATCAGGTTATCGAGACCCTGGTCGTGCAGCATCTGCGGCACTTTATAAATTGTGTCAGCGTCCCACAATGAAATAACGCCTTCTTCATGCACATTGGAGAATAACGAAATTTTTGAACGTTCGTCCTCGGGAATCGGGCGATCTGCCCGGCATAACAGGGCATCCGGTGAAATACCGATCTCGCGCAATTTCTGCACACTGTGCTGGGTCGGTTTGGTTTTGAGCTCACCCGCTGAAATCAGATAGGGAACCAGCGTCAAATGGACGAATGCGACACTGTTTTTAGGTGAACGCAGGCTTAACTGACGTGCGGCTTCGAGAAACGGCAACGACTCAATGTCGCCCACGGTACCGCCAATTTCTACCATGGCAATATCATAACCTTCCGCACCGCGCCGGATATATTCCTGAATTTCATTGGTAATATGCGGAATGACCTGAACGGTTTTACCCAGGTATTCACCGCGTCGCTCTTTACGTATGACGGACTCGTAAATCTGTCCGGTCGTGAAATTATTCACTTTTTTCATGCGCGCCGAGATGAAGCGCTCGTAATGGCCCAGATCCAGATCGGTCTCAGCACCATCGTCAGTGACAAAAACTTCGCCGTGCTGAAATGGACTCATGGTACCCGGATCCACATTGATGTAGGGATCGAGTTTCAACATGGTGACTTTGAGGCCGCGCGATTCCAGAATCGCAGCGAGAGAGGCAGCAGCAATGCCCTTGCCGAGTGAGGATACGACCCCACCAGTAACGAATACAAACTTAGTCATTCTGAATGGTGCTTTGCAGCACAAGCGGGAAATTCAAATTATACATCAACACTAACCTACTCAAAAGCAATCTCTGAAAAGATTTAAAGCTTAGACAACATTGTCCGGTCCAAACCGCAAAACAAGGTAATTTTGCTATTGCTTTATCCGATCCCGCCTGGTTTTACCGACAGGAGTTAATCTCATCCCGTGTCAGTTGTGCCACACGGGCTGCGGCCAGGTCGAATGATTCACCGTGTTTTGATTCGGCAAACAATATCGCACGCGAGGAATTAATCATCATGCCCCCGAGTGGCGTTTTTCCCGCGGCGACCGTCGCGGCAACATCACCGCCCTGCGCGCCGATACCGGGTACCAGTAACGGCATATCGCCCACGATCTGGCGGACCTGGCGGATTTCTTCCGGAAAAGTTGCACCTACGACCAGACTGCATTGCCCGTTGCTGTTCCATTTATTGGCAACCAGATCGGCCACGTGCTGATATAACGGTCGGCCACTTACTTGCAAAAACTGTAAATCCGATCCACCCGGATTGGAGGTCCGGCACAGCACAATGCAGCCTTTTTCTTTCCATTTCAAATACGGCTCCACCGAATCAAAACCCATGTACGGATTAACGGTGACCGCATCGGCACGGTAGCGCACAAAGGCTTCTCGGGCATATTGCTCGGCGGTGGCGCCGATATCGCCCCGTTTGGCATCCAGAATGATGGGCAGATGGGGATAGTTACTTCGCAAATACGCGCAGACCGATTCAAGTTGCGACTCGGCGCCGATGGCAGAAAAATAGGCTATCTGCGGTTTGAATGCACAGGCAAAATCGGCGGTGGCGTCAATGATGGCGCGACAGAACTCGGCAATTCCGTCCGGACGGGTCCTGAACTGCGCCGGCAGTCTGGCGATGTCGGGATCCAGGCCGACACACAGAAGTGAATTATTTTTTTGCCACGCTCCGGTCAGCTTGGCGATAAATGTCGTCGTCACGATAGTAACAGGGCCTTAAAAAAAGTTACAGAACCAGATTCAATCAGTCAGTATTGACAGATCGATCTTGCCGTCGCGCATGGGCGGACACCAGAAATAACTGCCGGTCTGTGGTTGAGAAAACTGAAACAATCCGTCCACAATACCATCTTCAGCGCCGGACATGCGCTTTAACTGTGCTTCAAACGCATCAAGACTGTGCCCGAACGCGACAAAATAGAATCCCGACTTTTCGCCTTCGGACCACGGCATGGACCGGCGCAATACGAAGGCTTCCGGCTCAAAACTTTCCTGTGCCGTACGCTTGACGTGGGCCGATGCGGGGGCATCGTCCAGCTCTTGATTGTCACTCAGTCGCCGGCCTATGGCGTTATCCTTCTGCCCGGAGGACATCGCATTCAATGCATCCCAATGGTGCAGCCACTGCTGTACCGCCACAAAACTGCCACCGTCCAGCCCGGGTGGCTGATTCTGCACTATGGCGGCGTCCCGTGCGGCCTGGTCGTGCGGATTCTCGGTGCCGTCCTCATAGCCGGTCAGGTCACGTCCCGTGTCAAACTTGAACGCATCGGTACTCGAGGCCAGTTCATACGCGTCGGACAACGCACTGACCACACGCTGCGACTGCAGCACCAATGTGCCACGTTCCGATCCCCTTAACCAGCACCAGAGACCGGCCCGGTTCACAGGTAGCGACACTCTGGCATCCGCAAAGACCGGAAAGTCACGCAAACCCGCGATTTGCCGGTTCAGCGCAACTACGGTCGTGATGCCCACACCCAGAATGAGTTTCTGTCCATCGACCATGAGCGCCAGTTTTGCCAGCGCACGACCGCAGTCGCAGCCGGCTTTCAAATTAAAAACAAGAAATTTTGCGTGCGCCGGTATCGGATCCAGTATGCCCTGCTGGATAGTTTCGATTGAATCATTCTGCGCCATCATATCGACTCCATTATTAGCCGTGATCATAAATCCATTGTAACAACCGGTCCTGCGCAGCGTCAGTCTTTTGCGCATTTTTATGGTTGACAAAACACACCACCACATACCGTTTGCCCGAGGCCGCCAGGAC
>CAITOF010000111.1 GCA_903893945.1 uncultured Oxalobacteraceae bacterium
TCCCCAGATCAGGGTTATTGACACCGCCGCCGATCCCATTATTGCGCAGGAAAAAATGGCCTCCGAATGGCCGGACGTGATTGTGCTCGATGTCGAGATGCCGCGCATGGACGGAATCACCTTCCTGAAAAAAATCATGGCAGAAAGACCAACCCGGGTGCTGATCTGTTCGACGCTGACCGAGGCGGGTGCGGCCACCACAATGCAGGCACTGGCCGCTGGCGCCGTAGGATTTGTCACCAAACCCAAACTGGGACTGAAATCATTTCTGTCGGAATCAGCCACTGAACTGATACGCAACGTCAAACAGGCTGCCGCCGCCACGCCACGCAATTTCAGTATCGCAGGCAATCCGGGGGCCGGCAGGGACAAAGCTGCCCAGAAACAGGCTGGCACCACCGCCACCTCACTGGCCGAATCGTCCAATAAAATCATTGCCATCGGTACCTCAACCGGCGGTACCCAGGCTCTGGAGCTGGTACTGACCTCCCTGCCCCGCATCTGTGCCGGTATTGTGATTGTTCAGCACATGCCAGAAAAATTTACCGCCATGTTCGCCGAACGTCTGAACAGCCTCTGTGAAATCGAGGTGCGCGAAGCGCGTCATGGTGACCGTGTCAACATAGGCCGTGCCCTGATAGCGCCGGGCGGGATGCATATGCGCTTGGTACGTAATGGTGCTTTTTTTGTTGTGGACGTTTCTGATGGTCCACCGGTCAATCGCCACAAGCCGTCGGTGGATGTACTGTTCAAATCCGTGGCAAGCGCAACCCGGAATAATGCGCTCGGCATCATCATGACCGGCATGGGCGACGACGGGGCGCGCGGCCTGCGCGAAATGCGCGATACCGGCGCGCACACCATAGCACAGGATGAAGTCAGCTGCGTGGTGTTTGGCATGCCCAAGGAAGCTATCAAGCTGGGGGCGGCTGAACAGGTCATTTCCTTAAACCAGATTTCGTCCGAAATGATCAGGTTTTCCCAGTAAAAATCGCACCGCAAAAAAAAAGGGCTGCCATTTCTGCAGCCCTTTTTTATTCAGGAACTTCGGCGCACTACAGACTGTAATGCAACTGCAAACCGATAATTCGTGGCGGTGTAATCTGCGCACCGGGCGTGCCCAGTGCCGAGGTGGTGGTGTTGTCGATGCCCGAGATGTACCGCTTGTTCAGCAAGTTGGTGACATACAGTCCAATGCCCCATTTATGATCACTCACATCCCACGCGACGCGAGCATCGGTATGCTGGGTAGGGCCACCAAAACTGAAGTTCGGCGTGGTCAGGCAGGACCCCTGTGCCGTGGCATCAGCATTGCAACGGGTACCGGCAGTAAACGATTGCTGCAGCGTGTAGTTAAGGCTGCCGTCCCAGACATTACGCTGGGTGTAGTCAAAACCACCCGCCATTGTCCACAACGGAGTACCCACCGGTGCGTTGCTCAAATCGGTACCATCCGGTGCAATGTAAGTGCCGTTATAGGTCTGGTCTATATATTCACCGACACCATAGAGCCGCAAGTTGGGTGTCACTCTCCATTGTGTATCGAGATCGACGCCCTGTGCCTTTTGATTACTGGTCGTGATCTGATAGGTAGGAATCGGCGAACCATTACTGATCAGCGTCAGTGACTGGTAATCATCAAATGTGTAATAGAATACCGACGCATTCAGCACCAGGTGCTGGTTCGGGAAATAGCTTTTAAGGCCCAGTTCATAATTTCGCACGGTTTCCGGCTGATAGGTCGCGCCCGTTGCCTGACCGTTAAAGCCACCCGACTGATAGCCTTTTGTGGCCGATCCAAACACCATGATGTTGGGTGTGAATTTATAGTCAAGCACCACACGCGGGCTGGTATTGGTCCAGCTGTTGTTGGCGGAAACCGGTGAATTCGTTGACTGGGTATACGGGTATTCAAAATTATGCGTCAGGGTATATTCAGCCAACGGGATTAATGCCGCCAGTGACGGCGGCACAATGGCAGCCAGCTTGGTAAAATAATTTTCATTATTCAGCGTGGCCAGATTGGCGTCGAGACCGGGCGCTGAACGAGTCGGGTTATACCAGCTGAAATCCTTTGAATCGTGGGTAAATCGTATACCGGTGGTCAGATTCCAGCTGGACGTCAGGTGCCAGATCGCGTCACCGTAAAACGCATACGACTTCGACCCCATGGTGTTGTCCATGTTTTCCTGCCACGAGCTGCCCAGCATATTCACGATGGTGTTCAATTGGCCCAGATTATACAGTTCGCCCTGGGTATTGTTGATCAGGCTGATCAGCGGCGTATTTCCCGAGAGCGGATTGTTCTGGTATATGGTGTCCAGGGTGTTGGTATTGGTAATGACCTGGCTTTGCTGCGTCGCTGCTTCGTGGAAGTAGCTGGTTCCAACTAACCAGTCGACGCTATCATTCTTGCCTGACAGGCGGAATTCCTGTTGCCAGGTGGTGTTGGTTTCAACATTACCGGTATCCAGATAGGAGCTGATCGAGTTCGTGCCGCTGTTGTCGGTAATATTGGCTGAACTGAAATGCCGGTAAGCAGTGGTGGAATCGAGCGTTGCCCAGTCGAAGGGGTGATCGATCTTCAACGTTACCCCGTTAAACAGCCGCTTTTCATAGTTGTCACCGATATTGTTATAGGCGGGGGCACCCACCGGATTGACATAGGTGGCCGGATTCGCGGGATACGGTGGGTACGGTGTTTGCAGCGCCACCGGAATCAGGCCGATTTCCGGACGTGCATCCTGATTCAGACTTTCGTGTTCCCAGGTCAGAATCACTTTGGTATGTTCGGGCGCATCCCAGCGAATGGCTGTACGGGTACCCCAGTCGCCCTGATTATTCAGGGAATCACCGGTGGCAGTGTCAGTCAACCAGCCGTTGCTGCGATGATCCACGTAGGAGAAACGCATTGCCACAGTATCACTCAGCGGAACGTTCAACAATGCATCAATGTATTTTTCGCCGTACTCACCGACGCGTGCATTGTAATCATTTTCAAATTCTTTTGAGGGTTCCTTGGAGACGACTGAAATCGCACCGGCTGCACTGTTACGTCCAAACAGTGTCCCCTGGGGACCTTTCAGTACTTCAATACGTTCCACATCATTAAAATTCATCAACGCGCCACCGGTTTTACCGGTATAAACGCCATCGACGTAAATACCCACGGGTGCATCCGTACCGACAAACGTGTCGCCCGACCCGATACCGCGTATTGTGTAGTTCGGCTGCGTTGGCTGCTGGTTATCGACGACCAGACCCGGAATATAGCCGTTCAGGTCGGCCATATTGTTGGCGGCCAGTTTCGTGATCTGGTCCGATTTGATGACCTGTACCGAAATCGGCACATCCTGCAGTTGCTGAGTCCGGTTCTGGGCCGTAATGGTGACTCGCACAATCGAGCTGTCATCCTGCGCGGCCGGCTCCGCCGGTGCTGCCGCCGGCGTCACCGCTGCAGTCGCATCCACCGACTGTGCGTGGCCGACCGATGCCATTGTACCCATGGCAAATGCCCCCGTCAGCATTGCCGTTCTGATGCTCCATGCCAGGTTGGTTTGTCGTATTTTCATTGATATCTCCGTTATTTATTTTTTTACAGTCAACATGTAATCCGCGACCGCCTTGCGCATTTCAGGGCTCAAATGTCCCTGCGACGGCATGGGAGGAAAGTCCTCACGTTTTTTGGTGGGGTTGGCAATATAGTCGGCAATACCTTGTGGGTTGCCTGCATACAGTGCCTGAATAATCTGCGTGGGAGGTCCTATCATGCGCGCGCTGTAGGTATGGCAGCCGGCGCAAATTCCCTTGTACAGCACCTCGCCCTTGGTGACGGTTTCAGTCGAGCGCGGCGTGGCAGGTTTATCCAGTAACAGGGTCACGATGTCTGCCGATGTCGTCTTGGCACAGGTCGTTGCCCAACTGCTGATTCCCAGCGTTGCATGGGCTGCACGATCCACCATGCAGCTTCCCGAACCGCTACCGACTGCAACGATATCGGGACCCTGCTGTGTTAGCGACGCCACCATCAGCGCCTTGATTTCATTCATGGGTTCGTAACCGTTATTGGAAAACAGATTCGACAGGACACTGATCCGGTCCGGATACGGGTCTGAATCGGGATCGATCGTTATATTGGCAAACGATTTATGGTCTGCAACGATGATGCCTGAATTCTTGTTATCGCGTATCACATTGTTTTCCACAATCACGTCTTTGGCAGCCATGATGATGATACCCGTGCCGCTTGGCACACCGGAGACGATCGATCCCGGAGCGCCAAAGTTTTTATGATTGTTATTCACGACGAAATTGTTGCGGATAATCACGTCAAAGGTGGTTTTAATCGGCAACCATGGCGTAACAAACGTCAGGATACCGCCCGCATTGTCATACACCATATTGTTTTCAACCACCGCATGACGTGAATTTTCAATCTCAATGCCAGCCACATTGCCATGCACTTCGTTATGATCCACCTGAATATTGTCCGACATGCCCACATAGATCGCAGCATCTTCAATGCCGGACAGGACATTATACTGAATCAGTCCGTTCTGTCCGAACTGCGGAAAAATACCGTAGACACCCGTGTTTTCAATCCAGTTATGGCGAATGACAAAATTGTTCCCGGCCTGGCCCATGATGCCATTGCCTTTAAATTTGACAATCTTGAAGTTTTCAACCCGTATCCCGTTACCGGAATACAGCACCGCGTCATTCAGCTTGCTCATACCGTCCAGAACGGGCCACTGCCCTTCCTTGACAACACCAAGCAGTGAAATATTATCCTTGTCGATATAAACCGTTTCATTGTAGGTACCCGGCATCACCTGCACGGTATCACCGGGCTGCGCCTGATTAACCGCATTCTGTATCACTTCCCCGGGTTTCACCGTAATGGTCTTCCCGGTCAACGCAGCGGTCAGCGAGGCCGCGTCGCCTTTGCCGGAAGCCCCGGCGCGCGACGCCGACAGCAGCGACTGCGCCGTGGCGATGTCGGCAGAACTGGACCCTGAACTCTGCTTCCTGGCGACAAAATAGCCTGCGCCTGCAGCGACGATAACGGCGAGTGTGCCGATAACTATGCTTTTTTTACTCATATGGTCTCCTGTTTATTGCTCATCTGTTTTCAATCAGTTCAACGATAATCCCGAGGGTAGCTTGTCCGGCCGTTGCGGCTTGAATGATTCATCCGTCAGTGTTTTCAGAAAATCAACCAGCCGGTCCAGTTCCGTATCGGTTAGTTTGGGTTCATGAATATGCCAGTGCAAAATCAGTTTCTCGTTTTTGGGCACAGCATGCCCGCGTCCGCCGTTATAAAAGCTCACCACTTCGCGCAGCGTATTGAAGCGCCCGGAATGCATATAAGGCGCTGTCAGTTCAACATTACGCAGACTCGGCACTTTGAACCCACCACGCAGGTTCGGTTCATTGCTATACGTTCCCGCGCCGGGATCAAATGCATGACCCTCGGGTTCCGGTGTGCCTATCACGACCGTCTGCTGATTGGTAAACAACGGCGGGGTATGACATTCAGCACAGCGCGCCACAAATGAGCGGAACACATTAAACCCTTCTACTTCCTTCTTCGTTAATGCGTCCGGAACGCCGTGCGCATACAAGTCATAGCGGCTGTTCAATGAAATCAGCGACGATTCAAATGCGGCAAGGGACCGATACACCTGATCAATCTTTATGCTTGCGCCCGGTTCCACAAAGGCTTTCGCATAGGCCACGGCAAACAGGCGCCGGTAAGTTTTGTTGCCATTCAGATTTGCCAGTATCTTTTCGGGTGACGAGGCCATCTCGATCTTGCTGTACAGCGGTCCTTTCATCTGGTCTTCCAGAGAACTGGCGCGTGCATCCCAGAAAAAATGCTTTAAAAATCCCACATTCCATAAACTCGGCGCGTTGCGGGCTGTCGGCAACCCGGTCGATCCCAGACTGAATTGTCTGCCGTCCGCAAACGCCTTATCCGGGTTATGGCAACTGGCGCACGCCTGCTTACCGTTGCCTGACAATATCGGGTCAAAAAAAAGGTAGCGCCCCAAATCAATTTCCTGCGCCGAAAAACCGTCCCTTATCGGTGGTAATCCGGTTTTCAGTCCACCTACGCCGACGTTTTGCAGCGACGCATAATCGGAGTAGTTCGATACCAGCCGACACTGCCCGTCACGCGCCACAAAACTGGCGGGGCACTGCGATGACAGCAAAAACTCGGACGCCCAGGCAGACGGCACGCACAGAACTAAAAGCCATAACATCAATCGCATAACAGGGTTTCGACTCAGGGTTTCAGATGATTGATATAGGCAATGACATCGTGCGCACTTTTTGCATCAGGTAACATATTGGCACCGACCCGCATTAACGCTCCGGTTTTGTCGTCCTTGTGTGCACCACGGCTCCCTTCACGGAACGCGATCACCTGTCGCTCCAGGTAGACGGGATCAATGCCGACCAGACTTGGCGCCCCCATTTGCGCATTGCCCTGCGCACGGCTTTCGTGGCATGAACTGCATACCGCGTTGTATTGTGTGCTGCCATTGGCCATATTCACCTTGCCATCATTTATTTTAATCTCGGTCGTCGATTTTATTTGTGGCAGGCTGGCAATATAGCTTGCCACCGCAATTCGGTCCGCGTCCGTCTTCAGAACACCCACTGCGGCACGCATTTGCGAACCGTAACTGTCATTCGCGGACGCACCACGTACCCCTGACAGGAAATTGGATAACTGGCGCCCCACATAGACCGCCTCCATACCGGCAATATTGGGCGCACCGATTTTCGTATTGCCTTCACCCCTGCTCCCGTGGCACGCCATGCAGGTCGTGGAAAAAATGGCCTTACCATCTGCAGGCGGAGCCGCATAGGCAACGGACCCGACGAACAGGCACACAACGCCAGCGCCGGACACCCATCTCCAACAGCCGTAGATGGGGGCTTTAATGACAGACCCGACACCGCGGATCCAGCTCAACGTGATCAACAACACTCTCTCTCCATTCCAATCGGGGATAAATTGTCCCAGCCAACCACGGACAATTCCTGATTTTTTTATTGTTTTTTTCTTATAATTTCAGAAAATAATTTCTAAAAATCAATATATCAATCGAATCTTCAATTTGTAAAGCGAATTAATGTGTGCAGTGCACTGCAAATCGGCCCGGTTTTCCCGCAAATCTGATTAAAAAGCAGGCAAATCTTAAGGTTGAACCAGTTTAGAATTTACACTCTAAATGCCACAAAGGGAAGTCCGATATGGAATTGCCGTCCTGAACCGCGCGCTCATCAATTCATCGACAGGTCATCCCCGCTACACCGTCCGGACACACCACCCCATCACCGTGTACTACTTAATCTATTAATAACAGGTTACGTGCTACCGAGGCAGGCAGAGCACTGACACCCGGCGCACCCGTGCCGCCTGGCCACCACGCCGACAATCCAGCGCAGTTGTGAACCAGCTCACAGGTCCCTGATCTTGCGTGACATAGAATTTCTTCACGATGACGGTACGCAGAATCAACCGCACAAGGATGCACTATGAAAACCATTCTGACAGCGCACCTGTCGCGACTGAAACAGCGGTTCATCGCTGCCCTGCTTTTTGTTGTGCTGCTGTCGACGCTGATTTCCTTATTCATCATTTTCCGAAAAACAATGGATCGCTCTGGTAAATCTGGTCACCCATGAGGTTGTTATGAACACTAAAAACCCACACATACTGATCGCGTCACTCAAGTCGAACGAATTCGAACAGCAGTTCAATGCAGCGGATAACAGGATCATTCAATTCTTCTGCAGTGGCGGCGACGCGCTGGCCTTTTGGAAAAACACCCGACCGGCACCGCCTGCCTTCGTCTTTCTGGATTACGCTGCCATGGGCGATAACGAACCGGGCTTGCGGATAGCCAAACAGATGCGTGACCACGAAAGACAGTGGAATGTCACAGACACGTGCCAAATCTACCTGATGGTCGACCAGCCGAACACGATGAGTGAGATCTCTGCCGGTCGAAATGGTGCGACCGGATTAATCAAAAAAAATTGTTCCGAAATAATCGACACCATCAACAGGGTCCAGGTCGACCGGGCTAGCGCCAGCCGATCTGAACCGGTCGACACCACGCTGACGCTACCGCCGGATCTGTTGCAACGCATAGAAACTGTCAAAGGCGTACTGCGCCGGTTTATTGGCGCGGCAGCAACCAGGGTTGGCGAGGATGCGCGTGCCCTGCTTCTGCGTGGTGAACTGGAAGCGTCGGAGCAGGCCTACATACTCTATCTCGCCTCCCGAATCCCGACTGATGAAATGCAAGCCGGATTTTTAAGTACTGTCAGAAAATAACGACAACCTGCTAACCAACCCTTACCTGCCCCCAAAGAGCCCATCATGAATTTCTGGAAAAGACTGCCACTGGCAACCCAATATCTGTTTATGCTGCTGTTGATCGTAGGATTAATGATTATTCTATCGCTGACCCTGGCGCGCGACATCAACGTGTCTGCCAAGCTGAATGAAGCACGCACCGTGACCGATATGGTGGAAAACATCGGCACCTGGTCGTCACAATACAAAGGCATCTGGGTTCGCAAGGAATCGACTGACACCAAAATCAACGTCGGCGATTTTCTGAATCAGGAATATGGCACAGCGCCGGAAAGCGTTGCATCCACCGCGACAGCGACCGCAACGGCGTCAGTCATCAATCCGAATTCCAGCGCCGACATTATTGTGTCCAGCACCACTTTTCACCAGAAGAATCCGGCACTGATTCAGCGTGAAATGTCACAGATCACCGAAAAATCAAGTGCCAAAGCAAAATTCCGCATGACCTCGGATAAATTCATGAACCCCGACAATGCACCCAATCTGTTTGAATTGACAGCGCTCGATGCGATCCGCGCAAAACCGGAATCGAATGAATTCTATCAGGCAAATGATACGGAACTGGTGTATGCGCGCGGCATTACAGCCACGCCAAATTGCATGAAATGCCATGACACTCCCGAAAAGGCGCCCAAAGCGGTGCGTGAAAAATACCCTGCATTGCGCGGCTACGGCTACAAACCCGGTGAAGTCATTGGTGTCATCAGCGTTAAAGTACCTCTTGATAACGCCAGCAAAACACTGCTCGACAATTTAAGCCAGAATGCCTGGATCATCGTGGCGGCCTTTATCTCCGCACTGCTTTTCATGTTTTATGTCATCCGCAGCATGATCATTTCACCGTTGCGCCGTCTCAGAAAATTTGCCGACGACGTGCGTGATGCAGAAGCCGGTGTCGCGGTCAAAGCACCCGCCTTTGTCAAGGACGAGTATTCGTCAAAAAATGAAATCCATCAACTCAGTCAGGCGTTGAAAGCCTTGCAGGGAGCCATCAAAATATTTAATTCTTAACATGGCAAGTGGACCCATGGCCGGACTCACCCCTGTACCCGCAGCGGTTACGCCGGCCGTGCAACATTAAAGGAACAAATCTCAGAAAATAGTGTCAATTTAATCAAAGCACGTCTAGAATGAGGCACGCATCATGTCCCTTAACCTTAAATCGCGTGTTCAATCTGCCACTCGTCGTACGACGTAAGCTGGTTCCATTCCTATTCGTGCCATGAATTTCTTGAGAAAATTATTTTCCCGAAAAAAAGTTGATCAAAATAAATTATCGTTAAAGACCGCGCAAGCCGTGCTCAACTTTCTGACGTACGGATTGATTTATGGAGCAAAAAGCCTGCAGGCGCAATATACACCAGAGTCTAAGGTCCAGGAATTTGTGGCCGTCAGTGGGGAAATATTGAGAGCCTTAAAGCGGTATCACGACCAATCCACACCGGGTGACGCCGTATTGATTCATATGCATGTTAACGACCGGTACAAGCAGATAAAATTAAAACAGACCGGCACCGGTATCACGCTCACGCTCGATGATGCGGCACGGATAATTGATCACATCACACTCTGGCAATTGTATGAAAGCATGTGTCTGGACATTATCAGGCAGGGTGACATTTACGGGAAAAAGCTTCAGTCATTGGCCACCGCCTGTCTTGGACAGAATTAGGCCACACCGCTCCTGCAGCTGACCTGCCGAGCCGGACGACAGGTCACTTTTGCACTCATTTTTGCACCCACTTGCGTAGCTTTTCAAAAAGTTCAGCCGGGTCAATCGGCTTGGTAATAAAATCCACCATGCCCGCATCCAGGCAGTGCTGCCTGTCGACCTGCAAGGAGTTCGCCGTCATTGCAATCACCGGCGTGCCCCGGTACTGCGGATCTGCCCTTATCCGCCGGGTTGCTTCCAGCCCGTCCATCACCGGCATCTGCATGTCCATTAAAATCAGCTCATACTCGTTTTCTCGCGCCAGTCTCTGCGCCGCCTCGCCGTCACTGGCAACCGTTACGATAAGGCCTGCGTCAGACATCAATTCGCTCGCCACCTGCTGGTTCAGCAGATTATCTTCCACCAGCAAAACACGACCACCGGCCAGATCCTGCCTCGGTGCCTGTGCTTCGCTGTGACGCGCATCGACAAACGGGCGCGCTGTTGGTTCGGACGGTTCAACCACACCCAGTTGCACCGTGAACCAGAAAGTCGATCCCTGGCCCACCGTGCTTTCAACGCCCACGTCTCCCTGCATCTGGCCAGCCAGTGTTTTGACCAGTGCCAGTCCAAGTCCGGTGCCGCCGTACAGACGGGTCGTGGAACTGTTGGCCTGCTGGAATTGCTGGAACAGGCGTTTCTGCTGATCGTCATTCAAACCGATGCCGGTGTCCTTTACCGCAAAATACACAAGCACCCCCTCGCCGGTTTTTTCTTTCAGGCGTACCACTAACGTGACGGTCCCCTTGTCAGTAAATTTGATGGCGTTACTCAGGTAATTAACCAGCATCTGGCTTAATCGTGTTTCATCGCCCATTAATTGTTGCGGCACGTTGCCCGCCACATCAATCAGCAGCTGCAAGCCTTTGTCGCTGGCACGGTCTATGGTCAGCGTCATCGCCTTGTTTAACATCTGCTCCAGGTTAAACGGATTGTTTTCCAGTTCCAGCTTGCCGGCTTCGACCTTGGATAAATCCAGCACGTCATTAATTATGCGCAGCAGATGTTTGCCGGATTGCTGCACCTTCTGCAGGTAGTCGCGCTGACGCTCGCTCAGTTCAGTACGCAACGCCAGATTGGCCATACCGATGATGGCGTTCATCGGTGTTCTGATTTCGTGGCTCATGTTGGCCAGAAATTCGGATTTGCTGTTGGTGGCCCGTTCGGCGGTTTCCTTGGCAATCACCAACGCCTCGTTACTTTCCTTTAACTGGCTGGTGCGTTTGGCGACTATCGATTCCAGCTCGACTTGCCGGCGCTTCAGTTGCACTGTGCGCATATGCACCAACCACGCTACAAATGCGATGGCAAACAGTACCATCAGAACGGCAAACCAGACAGTTTGCCAAAAGGCTGGCAGAACCGTGACCGGGATGGACAATCCATCTTTATCATCCCAAACCCCCGCTTCATTCATCGAACGCACATGGAGCCTGTATTGCCCTGGCCATAAATTTCCAAAAACAACAAACCGGTGATGCGAATCCGTCTCCGACCAGTCTTTGCTGAATCCTTCCAGCTGATATCGATAGCTGTTAAGTTTATTGCCCGCGTAATTTAATGCCACAAAATCCAGCGTAAAATTACGTTGATCCGGGTTGAGTTTTATCGACGGCGACAGGTGACTGATCGGACTTTTCTGTCCATCAATGCGCAGATCAGTCACCACCACCTGAGGCTGGTCGTCTTGCCAGCGATATTTATCGGGGTCAACAATTAATAGCCCGTTTTGGCGTCCCATCAACAAGAGTCCGTCCCGGGTTTTAGCTAACGCCTCTGAATTCGCCATACCGGTCTGAAATCCGGTATTTTCAAGTACGACCGCAGCGTGATCATAACTGCTGACAAAATTCTCCGACCATAAACGACCCTGCCTGTCTTCTGCCATACTCATATCGACTGCGCCATTGCACTTACCACCAGGTCCAACGTGCTCTATAGTCGCTGTTTTACCGTCCCACTTCAGGAGCTTGTCGACTCCCGCCAGGCTGATAATCAGCAAATGGCCTTCATGGTCTATCAAAAAGTTGTTAACTCGTTGCGAACAGAGTTCATTTGTCTGCTCTGCCTTAGTGACCATTCTTACTGTTGTGTGTCCGGGTTCGATAACGCCAAGCCCCATGTTCATACCGACCCACAGGTTCCCTTCCCTGTCTCTGATACTGGCTGAAGCAGGAAGTTCCAGCGGTTTACCGCTGTCCAGTAAAACCGGTTCAAACCGGTTTGCCTTTTTTGTCCAGCGTAAAAGCCCGGTCAGAGTACTTGCCCACACGGAGTCGTCGCTGTCTATATAGAACTGCTGAACAATCCCCATCTTGTCGATACCTTTGTCGGTATAGGCGTTCCATTTGGCTTGCCCCGGCGGTAAAGCCCAAACGCCCGTATAGGTACCTGCCCACAACGTGCCATCGGAGGAACGTGCCAGACTATATATCAACCCTTTGGGCAAGGAACCTGGTCGGCCGTCGGGTCGGTATCCACCCACTAATCCGCGCTGACGGTCAAGGATATCAATGCCGTTACCATCTGTACCCACCAGTATCCGACCGTCCGGCAGTTCCAGGACACTGGTTGCCGACTTGGCACTCAGGCCATTGATTCGCTCGGTACTATGTCGAATCTGATAACCAAATCGTTGTCGCAGATTGTATCGCTGAAGAAACTCCTGCATACCACTTACCCAGACATTACCCTCGTTATCCCTTGCCATTCCCAACACAATTTCATGTTCAAGATTACCATCCAATGACGAATCCTTTTGCCAGCGTTGCAGCACTCGCCCATCATCCGCGGCAAGCACATCGATACCGCCGCCATTCGTTGCAGCCCAAATTTCATCAGGTAACGGTTGAATAATTTTTGTGATGAATTCATTTGTCAGCCGGTTACCCGGGGCATTGTCTCGCCCAATAAAATGCAATTCAAATGTCGCCGGGTCCATCCATGCCAATCCTGTCTTCGTTCCTATCCAGATTTTGCCATCGAGTGCCTCATATAATGAAACGATCGATTTGCCGGCCAGCGAGTTTGGATCACCGGATCGCGATGCAACGCGCTCAAACCCGGTACCGTCCGGCAGCAATCGCTGCAATCCATCTCGTGTACCGACCCAAAACCGCCCTTGGCGGTCAATCAATAAACCGCCCACAAAATCATTGGCCAGACTGGTCGGACTTGCCGGATCATGGTGAAAATGCCTGATGGTGGTACTTCCTTTAGCCAGATAATCCAGTCCCTTCCCGAACACACCGAGCCAGATATTCCCGTTGGTATCACCCAAAATCCGGTTAACACGATCACCGACCAGACTGTCGGGGTTTGCATCGTCGTGGACATAATTCACCGACTGTTCGGTATCGGGATCAAACGCCGACACGCCCTGCGACGTCCCGACCCAGATCAGACCATCCTGCGCAACCCATAACGCCAGCACCGAATTACTACCCAGCGATTTGTTATCCCCCTGTATATGCCTGTAACTACGCCAGGTGTAGCCATCATAACGAACCAGTCCCGTCACGTCAGTGCCAATCCAGAGTAGTCCGGACTTGTCTACGGTGACGATATTCAGCTCGCCCAAGCTCTCATCACCAACACCGGGCGCCAATTTGTCAAACCCGGGAAACGCATAAGAAAAATCAGTATTTTCTTTCACCGGACCCGTGGACCTGGTTGCCGTCAAGTCCACAACCGCAGCACCAGACAGATTCGCACTGAAAACTGCACAGCAGTTCAAGAAAAGACAAAAGATGAATAGGAACTCGTGCGCCCGACGGACAATGCGCCGTTCATTATGTTCAATATGGGTGGCTTCCCGTTGGTATTTTACAAACATGGCTGGTATCCCTGAAGACCTGACCTTATAGATCATATTGTTTTTTATTTTACGTTTACGTAGTTCAGATGGCGTGTTGGCAAATCCGCAAAATCGCTTCCTGGCACCTCTTTCAAAGCCGAAACAGTTATTTTACAAAAACGACAGGGGACAACCGGTGTGCTGCTCAGGCTATTGAAAAATTAGCACAGCTCCGCTGATTTCGCATGCCAGCCTACTCCAACTGTCTGCCGCAGGTGTGATCCAGATCACAGACAGTGCGTTTTTTTCTGTATAAACTGGTTCAACACCCTAAAAACCCGTTCTGCCTGGATGCCCGTTTTACCGGCGACCTGAATTTACCTGGCGTACAAATCCACTGGCGCGATTTGGTGTACCAAATACGATGCCCGAATGTTAGAATTTTTCCAATGATCTGATTCAGATTATCAAAAAATAAACAGTGCCACGACCTTATTTGCCGAAAATGAAATTAATTGTCGACTATATAAAAACAGGACTTCTGTTTCAAGTCCTGCTTTCAGCTGCGTCGTGTAGCGCCGCCTCCCTTCAGCCCGGAACGGTTGCTCCATCCTGGTCCGCACCCGATACGCACCTATGGCCAACCGTAACGCTGGTGCTGGTGTTGCTACTGCTGGTCAGCGGCGCAATCTGTCTGTTTCTGAGGTCACTTGCACTACGTCTGAAACAACATCAGCGTGAACTTGAAAATAGCCTCGCATCAAAGAATGCCGATCTGGATTTGCTGACCCGGGAATTGCAGCGACGTGAACTTGCACTCGACGAAGCCAGGCTCGCGTTCAAACAGGCAACAACGCAGGCTGATCAGGCCCGGCACAGTAAAGCCGAATTTCTGGCCACCATGAACCATGAAATGCGCACACCGATGAACGCGATTATCGGCATGGCCAATCTGGCCTTGAGAACCGAGCTCACGACGCGCCAGCGCGACTATCTGGAAAAGCTGCACCATGCAGGAAAACATCTGCTGCAAACTATCAACGACGTGCTCGACCTGTCCAGGGTCGACGCAGGAAAGCTGGAACTGGATATGGCGCCCTTTGACCTGGAACAGATGCTCCAGAAAGTCGTTACCCTGACGGCTGACAGTGCGGCAAACAAGGGACTGGAACTGTTGTTTGACATTGGCAAAGACGTTCCGCAAACCTTGATGGGTGACCAGCCACGTTTGAGCCAGATGCTCATCAACTACACCAGCAATGCGATCAAGTTTACCGACAAGGGGCACGTCGCGCTCACTGTGCGGGTCAAGAAACGCACCGGGCAGGACGTACAGCTTTACTTTGCCGTACAGGACACCGGTATCGGCATCAGCCAGGATCAGCTCCAGAAACTGTTTCAGCAATTTCAGCAGGCCGACTCGTCCACAACACGACGCCATGAAGGTTCGGGCATGGGCTTGGCCATCACCAAAATACTGGCCGCACAGATGGGCGGCGAAGTCGGCGTAAAGAGCGAGCCGGCCCAGGGCTCCACATTCTGGTTTACGGTCCGGCTGCAGCTGGCAGGCATCCCGGAACCTGCCGCACCGACGCGAATCGAAACACGCGGACGACGGATCCTGGTGGTTGATGATCTTGCCAGCGCGCGCTTTGTACTGAGTGAAATGCTGGCCGAAATGAACATGAAAACGGACCTGGCAGAAAGTGGCAGTGCGGCGCTCACACGGATAGGCGATGCGCAAAATGCCGGCCACCCCTATGAAATAATATTAATGGACTGGAAGATGCCGGACATGGACGGCATTGAAACGATACGCCGCATTCGCCATATGCAACTCGATCCGGTACCACATATCGCCATACTGACCGCATTTGACTCGGATGACATCCGACACCTGGCCGGCGATGTCGGTGTGGACCACGTCTTGCTGAAACCGATAGGCCCGTCACGTCTGCACAACTCGGTCATCGATATGCTGTCCAGCACGGCGCCACTCCACCGGTCCGGCCCGGAAAATCCGGACCGCGATCTGCGTGGCGCGCGGCTGCTGCTGGTCGAGGACAACGCCATCAATCAGCAGATTGCCAGTGAATTATTGCGCGACGAAGGAATCAACGTTGATATCGCCAATAACGGCGAAATCGCCTGCCAGTACGCCAAATCACTGCACTACGATCTGATTCTGATGGATATCCACATGCCTGTCATGGACGGCATCGAAGCCACCCGTCAGATCAGGTCACTGCCATCCCATGCGACAACGCCGATCATCGCCATGACAGCCAACTCCATGCTGTGGAACCGGCAACGGTGTCTGGACGCCGGCATGGTCGACTACATGGCCAAGCCCATCGATCCGGATGACCTGGTCCGGGTCATCCGGAAGTGGGCATATCATGGCGCCAGCACGCAGGGAGGCACGGTACAGTCCATTACCAGCCCGGCCGCTGAACTGGCACCCACCATTCAGGGACTGGACCGAAACATAGGGATGCGCCTGGTCGGCAACAAAGTACACCGCTATACTGACCTGTTACGCGGCTTTGTGGCGACGCAGGCCAGTGCCGTGGACGACATCCGCGCTGCCCTGGCAAAGCAGGACCATCAGGCGGCCATGCGCCTGGCGCACACGTTAAAAGGACTGGCCGGCAACATTGCCTCCGATGCACTGCAGTTAGCTGCCAGTATCGTGGAACAGACATTGATGCAATACCCGCAAATCCCCGAACTGGCCGATCAGTTGACCCGTCTGGAAAAACAGTTAGTCGGCCAGATCGACGCCATTACACGGGGCTTGCCACCCGAACAGGCAATAGACAGTGTGCCCCAGGTGGATATGCAGGAACTGGCATCTGCGTGCAAACAGCTCAAGACGCTGCTAGTCAACTATGAAGGCGGCGCAGAACGGGTAATCAAAGAAAAATCTGCGCTGCTGGCCGCCGCATTTCCACACCATTTTCCTGCCTTGCAGGCGGCTGCCGGAAAGTTTGAGCTTGAGCGGGCATTGCAGATACTCGAGGAAGCCACATCACAACTCACGCTGGACTGACTATCAAGGTGAACCCGGTCATGATACTCCCATCCAATGCCACCATACTGGTCATTGACGACAATCCGCAGAACCTTGTATTGATTCGGGACCTGCTGGACGAGTTATATATCATCAAAGTGGCGCCCAACGGACCGCTGGGAATCCGTATCGCCAGCGCCAACCCGCCTGATCTGATCCTGCTGGATATCATGATGCCCGACATGGACGGTTACGAAGTCTGCCGGCAGTTAAAGAGCAACCCGCTTACCAGCGATATCCCGGTCATTTTTCTGACGGCGCTCGCCACTGAAATGTCGGAGGACAAAGGATTCTCGCTGGGTGCCGTGGATTATGTCACCAAGCCTATCAGCCCGACCATACTGCTGGCCAGGGTGCGCGCCCAATTGCAACTGCGTGCCGCATCGAATGCGCTGAAAGAAACCGCCGCGACCATCAAATCACAGGCCGACCAGCTTGAAAAATGGAATAAAACACTGGAACAGCGGGTCGAGGAACAAATCCGGCAGCTTGACCGCCTGGGTCAGCTAAAGCGGTTCTTTTCGCCGCAACTGGTCGATATCATCGTCAGTGAAGGCGACGACATTTTGAAAACACATCGTCGCGAGGTGAGCACGGTGTTTGTCGATATACGCGGCTTCACCGCCTTCACGGAAAAAAACGAACCCGAACAGGTCATGCAACTGCTTCAGGAATTTCACGGTGTAGCCGGCAAAATCATCATGGCACATAACGGAACACTGGAACGATTCGCCGGCGATGCCATCCTGATATTTTTCAACGACCCGATCCCGATGGATGATCATGCCCAGCAGGCTGTCAATATGGCGATTGCGATACAGGCGGCGTTTGCCGACATTGCCTCCCGCTGGAGTCAGCGCGACTGCGTTCTGGGACTCGGATGCGGCATCGCACTGGGCTACGCCACGATAGGCAAAATCGGCTTTGAAGGCCGATGGGACTATGCCGCCATCGGCGGAGTGATCAACCTGGCGTCGCGATTATGTGCGGAAGCATCGTGTGGTGAAATTCTCATTGACCAGAAAATGCATGCGGTGGTCTGCCATCGGGTTCATTCGACCCCTAAAGGAATGCTCACTTTAAAAGGGTTTAACAAACCCATGTCGGTTTTTTCAGTGACCGGCATCACGTAGCCTGGTTCCAGGAAGTGCAGGTTGTGCAGGCCAAACAAGGGCATGGTGCCGGAAAATTGAAATCGCCGGCTTACCGCGACAGCCTGCTCAACGAATCGCTTCACCCGAACTCATGGCAGGCTGCCACTGGCCTGATTCATTGACCTGATAGACCGTAATTACCCCCCTGTTAATATCGCCGTTATCATCAAAGGTAATCGTCCCCGTCACGCCGGGATAATTCATTGTCCGGATCTTTTTGACAAAATCCGCCGGACGGGCCGAATCGGCCTGTTTGACGGCTTCCACAATTATCATGGCCGCATCATAGCTGTACGGCGCATACGCCTGCATGTCACCATAGTCGGCGCTGAAGGCCGCTGCAAACGGCCCAAACCGCGGCATCTGTGTTTTTGGCAGACCCACCGAGGACGCATAGTGTCCGACAGCAGCATCACCGGCAAGTCGGGTGAACACATTTGATTGCATCCCGTCCGTACCCAGTACTCTTACTTCCATTTTCAGTGTTTTCATCTGCCGGACCAGCGGTCCGGCCTGCACGTCCAGGCCGCCAAAAAAAATCAGGTCGGGACGATGGCGTTTGATCCGGATCAGGATCGACGTAAAATCAACCGCATTCTGTGTCGTGAATTCACGGTCGATAATTTTGCCACCGCGTCTTTTGAACAATGCGGAAAACAGGTTGGCCTGTCCCTGCCCGCCAGCCGAACCGTCATCAATAACGGCGATCTGGCGCGCTGCCAGCCGATCAAATGCAAAATCGGCAAGCACCTGGCCCTGCTGGTTGTCATTGGCAATCGTGCGGAATACCGTCTTATAGCCCTGATGCGTCAGTAAAGGGTTGGTTGCGCCCGGCGTGATCTGCACAATGCCGTGCGCCGCATAAATTCGTGAGGCAGGAATGGAGGTGCCCGAATTGTAATGCCCGATCACTGCCACCACTTTCCTGTCCACCAGCAGATTCGCCACCTGAGTCGCCACTTTCGGGTCCGATTGATCATCCACCGTTATCAGATCGAACCTGACCTTTTTCCCATTGATCACGAGCCCCGAATTATTGATCTGCCTGAATGCCAGCCGTGCTCCCGAATCAATGTCCTTGCCCAGGTGGGCAATCGGTCCCGACATGGGTGCCGCAATCCCGACAGGAATTACATCCGGGGTATGGCTTTGAGCATGGTTCACCAGCGGCACAGCGAGTACCGCGCAGAACAGACAGGAATAAAACCATTTCATAGATATCTCCGTGGGCCCATTTTTCAGAAAGAGTCTACGGCAGAAAAAATCATCCGCGAGTGACCAGGGTCACAGCCAGTCCGGTTTCCCGCCGCCATTCCGTGCAGCTGGATTGCAAGTACAACGTCGCGGCCCCGGCTTTATTGTTTTTTAGCCATGTTGGCAAGAAAACCCGGCAAACAAGCCTGAGCCAACCCGAATCGGACTTTAATATTTTATTGACAATATTCCGGTGCCTGACGCCCCTGCCCTGCCCGTATCCGATCCGGCGCTGCGAAAGCATCAGACGACTGCACCGCTATTTATGGCAACAAAACTCGCCGTCATTGCCCCTTGTTCGGTGCCGATCCGTTTCAGTGCAGATTTCAGCAA
>CAITOF010000112.1 GCA_903893945.1 uncultured Oxalobacteraceae bacterium
CCGTCGACCAGCGATTCGCGGCAGCCGTACAGGTTGTCGAACTTGGATTTGGTGACCGAGTCATTCACGTTAATCGCCGGGAATGCCAGCTTGCCTTCCTGATGCATCTGATACAGGCGATGCACACCGGTGGTCGTTTCTTCAGTCACGCCTTTGATTTCTTTCAGGCGTTTGGAATACCATTGCGGGTCAGCCGCCAGGTGCTTTTTAATCGAATTGAACAGGCAGGTTTCCTCTTCGGAGGTGGGGTGATGCAGCACCGAATTGTCTTTTTCTGCGCGGCTACCCAGATGCAGCAACAGCGTGGCGTCGCCACCGTCATCCAGTATCATGTTGGCGGGATGATCCGGCCATTCAAAAATCCGGTGGGTAAATTCCCAGTATTCGTCAAGGTTTTCACCCTTGAACGCAAAAACCGGGTGACCTGCTTCGGCAATTGCAGCGGCGGCCTGGTCCTGGGTGGAATAAATATTACAGGACGCCCAACGTACTTCAGCGCCCAGCGCGGCCAGGGTTTCGATCAGCACGGCGGTCTGTATGGTCATATGCAGGGAACCGGCAATACGCGCGCCGCGCAACGGCTGGCTGGTGGCGAATTCTTCACGAATGGCCATCAGACCCGGCATTTCAGTTTCTGCAATATTGATTTCTTTACGACCCCATGCTGCCAGACTGATGTCAGCAATGTGGTAGTCATGCGCGGTGTTGGGTGAATGTGCTTTTTGTGAGGCGTTCATCACGCCCTCCTTTCAGTAGAAAAAAGTAACGTGAGCGCAGTTGCGGTGTTAGCGTTCCAAGCCTGGCAAAAGACTGAATTTTTCATGGATTCAGCTTTGTTGCAACGCTCCTTGGACCGGGGAAGTATACAACAAATCAGACAAAACGACAGGATCTATTAGCGGGTCAGGGAAGGCGCTGTAGCGATGGCATAATGTTATCTGATGTTATAATTAGAGCAATACATAAAAACGACGCCCGGATAAATTGTGGCTTGATCCTGTGCCGGTGGGAGTAGAATTATTTTTCCCTGAATGGCGCCGTCGGCAAGACCTCACTACCAGCACATCCGAGCCCGCAGACCTATGAACCAGGAACAAGAACGAAGCTATGTCCGGCACCCGTCCGATGTCCCCATCTCCTGGGTTCTGGATAATATTGCCGTGCCCGGCACGGAATATCTGAAAAACGTTTCCGAGGGTGGTCTGGCCTTTCTGTCGTCCTCGGAAGTGACGCTGGGCGCCATCGTCGCCATCAATATTCCGGCGGTTGATCCGCAGGTGTCCCTGAAAGGGGTGGTGGTCTGGTGCGCGCCCTGCGACAATGCCCAGTTTGAAGTCGGTGTGCGCTTCATCGATGAAAACAACCACTTCCGGATGCGCATGGTGGAGCAGATCTGCCATATCGAACACTTCAAAAACGAGATTTTTCAGAAAGAAGGCCGGGTTCTGACCGGCGAGGAAGCCGCTCTCGAATGGATACAGCATTACGCTCAGGATTTCCCGCGCTAGCGGCCGGCCAGAATCCCTTTATAATGCGGTTTTAATTTAACTGCGTTTCCCATGTCCATCCGTCTTATTGTTGGCCTCGGCAACCCCGGGCCCGAATATGAACTCACCCGTCACAATGCCGGTTTCTGGCTGGTCGATAACCTGGCCAACACCCTGCGCCATGGTTCGTTGCAGCGCGAATCACGCATGAACGCGCTGATGGCCAAAACCCTGCTGGACGGTCAGGAAATCTGGTTGCTGGAACCGCAAACCTACATGAACCGCTCCGGCCAGTCGGTTGGAGCGATGGCACGTTTTTATAAAATCGCACCGGAAGAAATTCTGGTGGTACATGACGAGCTGGATATTGACCCGGGTGTCGCCAAACTGAAAAAAGGCGGCTCGTCAGGCGGCCATAACGGTCTTAAGGATATTACTGCGGCGCTCGGCACCCAGGATTACTGGCGACTGCGTCTGGGCATTGGTCATCCCCGCAATGGCAGTACCCAGCAGGCCGTGGCTGACTTTGTGCTGCATCGCCCCAGAAAAGAAGAACAGGTACTGATTGAAGAATCGATCGACAAATCATTAAAAATAATCCCGATGCTGGTGGCTGGAAAATTTGAAGCGGCCACGATGCAACTGCACACGAAAAATGCCCCGTGAAGAGCAACGTTAACATCAGTTCAACCAGGAATTCGCCACTTACGCTACGTGCCGGTCCGCGCGCCATGGAGCACATTCGCGTGCACGGACTGCAGGCCGGTGACATCGCGGTGATTCCGGCGGCCGCAGGTGGCCCCAAGGGACTGATACTGCAGGCGTTCGACCAGTGGCTGTTTGGCGAATGGCTGGTCAGCGCACCACGGCACCGCAGTCTGATCGGCGCCTCGATCGGCGCCTGGCGCATGGCCGCAGCCAGCATGCCCGATCCCGCTCAGGGCTTTGCCCGGCTCGGCAAACTGTACTGCCAGCAGTTTTATCCGCCCAAACCCAGCAGCACGTATGTGACCGACGTGGTGCTGGAGTTGCTGGCGCATTTTATCGCCGGCCATGCACGCGATATTGTTCAGCAGCCGGTGAACCGGCTACACATCCTGACCTCAAAGGGACGCGGCCTGTTGAAGGCACCACGCCACAGCCTGATTGAAAAAACCGGGTTTGTGGCGGCCAGTCTGGCCAATATCGGCGCCCGGTCGCGTCTGTCGAACCATCTGGAACGGGTCATCATCAGTGATCAGCGCGATCCGCTGCTGTGGCTGAAGCACCCGTTCGACGCGTTCCCGACCGAATTTGCCGCCTTGAACGAAGATAACCTGAAACTGGCGCTGCTGGCGTCCGGCACGCTGCCGCTGATCATGGATCCGGTACGCGCCATTCCTCATGCACCCCGGGGTACCTACTGGGACGGCGGACTGATTGACTACCATCTGGCGCTACCCTATTCACGACTGTCGGCCAACAAGTCTAACAATCTGGTGCTGTATCC
>CAITOF010000113.1 GCA_903893945.1 uncultured Oxalobacteraceae bacterium
CTGGCGTATTCCGGTTTAAAAATCAGGTCCCAGCTGTCAAGTGGCGCATTTTTTCCAAGCAGGGGCACCACGCGGGTTTTGTTGATGATCATGCCCACTGTACCCCAGACATAGGGAACCCAGAATTTGTTGCCATCGGTGCCGGCAATGCGATTCATCAACTCCTGGTCGAGATTGACGCGATTCGGGATCCTGCTCCAGTCGAGCTTTTCATAGATGCCCGCCGGCGTCTGTTTGGCCATGTAGGTCGATGACGGATAAACCACGTCGTAACCGGAATTTCCGCTGAGCAGTTTGGCCTGCAGCGTATCGTCACTGTCGGTGATGTCGTACTTGACCAGAATCCCGGTTTCCTTCTCAAATTTGGCGATGGTGTCGGGGGCAATATAGTCAGACCAGTTCATGATGTTGAGCTGGTTGGTCGGTGCGGCCAGCAACAGCGGGGCACTCAGTGCCAACGCAATTGCGGTGAAAAAACGGGTGACAGGTGGAAATTTCACGTTACAAAATCCTCTTGGTAATGGTCGAAAAATGTGCACGGCACGGTCAACCTTTGGACTGGCCAGAGCGATCCGCTGACTATTGTAGCTGCATCACATTGTTACGACGCCAAAAAAATTATATTACTAAACGGACATTCAATCAATATCTATTAAATAGAATCGTATTAAAATTTTGTTTTTTTGCCCTGTTGACAACTGGGCACCGCAAAATCCGCACCCAGGCAATCACATTATTTGCATAACTTTATGATTTTAATGAGTTAAATAGGTAAGCAAGGCATTCCACCGGTATCGCCGGGTATTACCGGAACCGGATTAAGAAATGGCTGAATATGTAAATCACGCCACCCTGTAGGTGTTGAAAATAAGCCAAAACCGCCCTTTTAGCTTTACTATTGAATGCTTATACAATAAAATAAATGTATAGCAGGCGCGGGCGGCAGGGCCTTCGAGGCCACCCGATGCCCATAGAATTCCAATGAAACCAGGCGTTCCGTGACGGAGCGACCATCCCAGTGAGGACGAGACGATGAACCAGCAAACGCAAACCATAAACCATGAAGCTGACGATAACCACACGCTGCCTTCCTGGATCTATAACGACCAGCATTTTTTTGAACTGGAGCAGCAGCACCTGTTCAAAACCAACTGGATCATTGCCTGTCACGTCAGCGAAATTCCACATCCTGGTGATTTTGTCACCTTCAACTTTATGCGTGAACGAGCGCTGGTGACCCGCCAGGCGGATGGTTCGATCAAGGCGATGCACAATACCTGCCGGCACCGCGCCCATCAGGTCGTCACAGCGCCGTCGGGCAACTGCAAGCGCGTGCATGTCTGCCCTTACCATGGCTGGACTTATAATCAGGACGGTACCATCCGTGGAATTCCGGGCGGCACCGACCAGCAGTTCAAACAGGCCGGTTGCGGTCTGAAGAAAATCGAGACGGAACTGTTTGCCGGTTTCGTATGGATCCGGTTTGGTGCGGAAGGGCCCTCCGTCGCCGAGCGTCTGGCGCCGTATGCTGCGTTGCTGGAAGCCTACCAGATCGAGAAAATGGTGCCGACCGGTGATATCGTGGTTGAGCAGCATGACGTCGACTGGAAAAACATGATGGATAACTACCTGGAGGGTTATCACGTCGCGCTCGGGCACCCCGGACTGAACGGCATGGTGCAACCCCAGTACGATGTGACCGCCGACAGCGTGCGCGGCATCAGCTTTGCGACGCATCTGCTCAAGGACGTGCCGGCGGGCGGACCCAATGAACGCGAATACCTGGAAACGCTGCCCGATTTACCGCATCTGCCTGACGATCATGCGCGGCGCTGGAGCTATTTGAGCCTGTTCCCTAATGTAAACATCGGCCTGCAACCGGATTCGATCGATTTTTTCGTGGTGTACCCGCTCGGACCCGGACGTGCCGAGTTTCGCAGTGCCGGCTATACGCTTCCCGATGCTTCCGACGATGTCAGGAAAGCGCGTCAGGCCTCCGGTCGGATCTGGGAAGATGTACAGAAAGAAGACAACGAACTGACCAGGTCGGTGCAGCGTGGTCTGGAGGGGTCGGGTTATGAATTTGGCTATCTTTCGCCGGCTGAACCGGCCGTCCGGGCGTTTCGCGACTGGATACAGGCAAGAATTCCGGCAGCAAAACAGGCGCGGCCGTAAATCCAGAGGCGCCGTCCGGCACGCTTTTATGTCAATTTGAATAATGCCGGCACGGCGCCAGGCGTGTTGAAAATTCAATTGGTATAACACCAAGAAACGCGAGGGGCAAAACCGGGAGCAAATCGGCCGCGCCCGCAGCGGGAAATTGCTTTCCGATTTCGACAACTAAACATTCTCAATTAATCATACATGGGAGTATGTGCCACGCTTAGAATCGTCGCACAATCATTTCAGCATGGAAATTCTTTTTTGTTAAATACACAAAAAGAAGGCCGAACTGAACTAAATATCAACTCGTCGCACCGGCAAACTGGATGGTTGTACAGATCAGATACAGAAGAGTCCAGAAGCTCTCACCGGAATAATCGAACAAAACGAAAGTAAATTGCCCGCACGTGCAGTCAACCGGTTACACAGGCTGACAGGAATGTGATTCGGTAAATGATCAATCGTAAATACTGGATTGGTACTTTGTGAGTCAGGGATTACAATACCGGTCTTGCGCTGACGGTATTCGCAAACGACCCGAATTGGTGTGCGGCCTGCTTTTAATTTGCTTCAACTGGAGACAAGTGTGAACAACCAACAATTTCAATTTTGCCGCGCTTATGGCGTCAGCAGGCTCAGGCACTGCGCAATCCTGTGCATGGCCCTCATCGCCCTGTCATTGTCAGGCCTGAAGCCGGCCATTGCCCAGGAAGAAAAAATAGTCAACGTCTATAACTGGTCAGACTATATCGCAGAAGACACCATCAAAAACTTCGAAAAGGAAACCGGCATCAAAGTCCGCTACGATGTTTTTGATACCAATGAAGTCCTGCATGCCAAACTGGTGGCACGCAAAACCGGCTATGACATCGTCGTTCCGTCAGACACGTTTGCAGCCCTGCAGATTCAGGGCGGTTTATTCAAAACGCTGGACAAGTCGAAATTACCCAATTTGGTCAATATGGACCCGATCGTGCAGGCGGCCCTGTCGAAGATGGATCCCAATAACGATCATCTGGTGACCTGGTTGTGGGGCTATACCACCGTCGGAATCAACACCCAGAAAGTGAAAGCCGCGCTGGGGAATCTGCCCATGCCGAAAAATGCATGGGATCTGCTGTTCGATCCCCAGTACGCCGCCAAGCTCGCCAGTTGCGGCATTTCGTTCATGGATTCGGGTAACGAGGTTCTTCCAGCCGCCCTGATGTATATCGGCAAAAGCGCCTATTCGCAGAATGCCGCCGACTACAAGGAAGCCGGTGCCATGCTGCAGAAAATTCGCCCTTACGTCCGTATCTTCAGCTCGTCGAGTTACATCAACGATTTGGCCAACGGCGGTCTGTGTGCCGTCATGGGCTACTCGGGCGATATCAATATTGCGCGTCAGCGTGCGGTGGCGGCAAAAAATGGCAACCAGATTGAAGTCCTGATTCCAAGTACCTCGGCCGTATTGTTTTTTGACGCGATGGCAATTCCTACCGATGCACCGCACCCCAACAATGCGCTGATTTTCATGAATTACATCATGCGACCCGAGGTGCACGCCAGCCTGACCAACAAGGTGTTTTATGCCAACCCGAACATCAACAGCATGAAATACGTCAAGAAAGAAGTGGCCGAGAACAAGACCGTATTCCTGTCTGACGACGACAAGAAGCGCATGACGCCACCCGAACCAACCAGCGCAATGATACGCAAAGTCGAAGCACGGACATTTACGCAGTTTAAAACGGGACTGTAATCGGGGCCGGCGAAACAGGAACGAGTGGGCCGGCGGCTTTTCCTCAAGTAAAAAATGGGTGGCATTCTTCGGCAACAGTAACAAGCAACTATATACAGGGTTATTCATGGCATCTGTTGAAATAAATAAAACATCGGGCGCAGCAGCGTCAGAAACCAGTTCAGGGAAACCGTTTTTGCTGATCAAGGATCTGATCAAGGATTTTGGCGACAATCGGGTGGTGAACAATGTCTCCGTGACGATCAACAAAGGTGAAATCTTTGCACTGCTGGGAAGCTCCGGCTGCGGTAAATCAACATTGCTGCGCATGCTGGCCGGATTCGAAACGCCGACTTCGGGTGAAATTCTGCTGGACGGCAAAAACATTGTTGGCGAAGCACCGTATCACCGGCCGATCAACATGATGTTCCAGTCGTACGCGCTGTTTCCGCATCTGACCGTGTGGGACAACATTGCCTTTGGTTTGCGGCGCGAAGGCCTGGCCAAAGAAGAGATCGCAGATCGAGTTGAAAAAATGCTGGGCCTGGTCCAGCTGCAATCATTTGGCAAGCGCAAACCCTACCAGCTTTCAGGAGGACAGCAACAGCGTGTAGCGCTGGCACGCAGCCTGGCCAAGCGTCCGCAACTGCTGCTGCTGGATGAGCCGCTGGCCGCACTGGATAAAAAATTGCGCGAACGCACGCAACTGGAGCTGGTGAACATTATCGAACAGGTTGGCGTGACCTGCGTCATGGTGACGCACGACCAGGAAGAAGCCATGGCGATGGCTTCGCGCATTGCAGTCATGAGTGAAGGCGTCATACTGCAGATCGGTGCGCCCAATGATGTTTATGAAACCCCGAATTGCCGTTTCGTGGCTGATTTTATCGGTAGCGTCAACATGTTCACCGGTACTGTCGAGCGCGATGAACCGGATCATGTCATCATCAAAACTCCAGAATGCAGTCATTATGTCGGTCATGGCATTACCGGCACGGTCGGGATGCCCGTTTCCGTTGCGATACGTCCGGAAAAAATCGCGGTCAGCGCTGACAAGCCCAATCAGGATCATAACTATGTGTCGGGTGACATCATTGAGCTGGCTTATCTGGGCAGTTACACCGTCTACCATCTGAAACTGGCCAGCGGCATGGTGGTCAAAGCCAGTGTCAGCAATACCGTGCGGCATGGCGCATTCCATCCCAAGTGGGGCGACAGGCTTTATGCCTATTGGGATGATGACGCAATGGTGGTTTTAACCCAATGATGGAGATTCGCATGAAACTGTTCTCCAGATTCAAATGGTTGTCAGGCCGGAGCGCCGTCATTGGTGTACCTTATCTGTGGCTGGCCGTGTGCTCACTGATACCTTTTTTAATTGTCCTGAAAATCAGCTTCTCTGAAATGGACATCAGCGACCCGCTGGGTACGCTGCTGACCTATGTTGACGGCGCGCTTGACATCAAGATCAAGCTGACCAACTATCTGTTTCTGGCGCAGGACGACATCTACGTCATCACCTATCTGACCTCCATCAAATTCGCGCTGTACACCACGACGCTGTGCCTGATCATAGGTTATCCGTTTGCCTATTTCATGGCGCGCTCGTCACAGTCCGTTCGGGCCACCCTGATGATGATGGTGATGCTGCCGTTCTGGACATCGTTTTTATTGCGGATTTACGCCTGGAAAGGCATGTTGTCGAACAATGGCGTGGTCAACAATTTTTTAATGTCGATAGGCGCCATTGACGCACCACTGCATATGATGAACACACCGTTTTCAATGATGATCGGCATGGTGTATTCCTATCTGCCTTTCATGATTTTGCCGCTGTTTACCAATCTGTCAAAAATGGATGTGCGGTTTATTGAAGCGGCGGCGGATTTGGGATCGACCCCGTGGAGCACATTCTGGCGCGTGACCGTGCCGCTCTCCAAGGCCGGAATTATTGCCGGTTCCATGCTGGTGTTTATTCCCTGCGTTGGTGAATTCGTTATTCCGGATTTACTGGGTGGACCGGCCACGCCGATGATCGGTCACGTGATGTGGGATGAATTTTTCAGCAATAACGACTGGCCGATGGCCTCCGCAGTTACGGTGGTCGTGATTCTGCTGATACTGGTGCCGATGGGAATACTGAACAAATATCAAACCGAAGCAGAGCAAGGAAGGTAATGACCCTATGAACGCATATCGCTGGTTTGGCCGCACCTGGCTGTCATTGGGGTATTTATTTTTATACATACCCATCATCATGCTGATCGTGTATTCGTTCAACAATTCGAATCAGGACATGATGTGGCGCGGGTTCACCCTGCACTGGTATTCTGCCCTGATGGACGACCATGAAATCATTTCCGGTTTCATCCTGTCGCTCAAGGTCGCTACGCTGTCAGCAACCTGCTCGGTTATCTTAGGTACGTTTACCGCCTATGTGTTAAACAATTACCGCAAGTTCAATGGCCGCGCGCTGTTCAAAGGCATGGCCAGTGCGCCATTGGTGATGCCGGAAGTCATTATCGGACTGTCTCTGCTGTTAATGCTGGTCGGCATGGAAAATGCCTTCGGTTTTCCGCAGCGTGGCCTGCCAACCCTGGTGTTCGGCCACACGGTCCTCGGCGTGGCCTATTCGTCGGTGGTGATCGAGTCGCGACTGTCGGAAATCAGCAAATCACTGTCGGAAGCCGCCATGGATCTGGGTTGCAAACCGTATCAGGTGTTTGGTCTGGTAACCCTGCCCAATATCTCGCAGGCACTGGTCTCTGCCTGGTTACTGACGTTTACCCTGTCGCTGGATGACGTGGTTGTCTCGGCATTTTTGACCGGCCCCGGCTATTCCACCATGCCCATCGTGATTTTTTCACGTGCCCGACTGGGTCTGGATCCACGCGTGAATACGGTGGCGGCGATTACGATAGCGGTTGTGTCGATTGCTGTTGTGTTATCGAGTCTGCATATGGCGCGACAGGAACGTTTGCGCCAAAAAGAGATTTCGGCTGCGTTCAAGCACTGACCGTTCCCATTAAACCCTTTTCGTTACAGGGGCAACCAGCCGAGTTGCCCCATGCAGTTGCATCATCTTTTCAGGAGAGCTTCATGAGCACCAGACTTTGGCACGATCGTGCCACCAGCATCAAGATTGACGGACGCGCTTTTATCAACGGCGAACGCGTCAATGCCGTATCGGGCGCGACCTTTGACAATATTTCACCGGTCAATGGGCGCAAGCTGACCCAGGTCGCCCGTTGTGATACAGCCGATGTGAATGCTGCCGTGATCGCCGCCCGCGCGGCATTTGAAGATCGCCGCTGGGCAGGGAAATCACCGGCCGAACGCAAAAAAATCCTGCTGAAATTTGCCGAACTGCTGCGTTCAAACGGCGACGAGCTGGCCCTGCTGGAAACACTCGATATGGGTAAGCCGATCAAGTACAGTCTGTCAGTTGATGTACCCTCGTCGGCGCGCTGCATCCAGTGGTATGCCGAAGCGATCGATAAAGTCTATGACGAAATCGCGCCCACCAACGATGACACACTGGCGTTGATTACCCGTGAACCGGTCGGTGTGGTTGCTGCCATTGTTCCATGGAACTACCCGATGATTATGGCCTCGTGGAAAATTGCGCCGGCGCTGGCAATGGGCAACAGCGTGATTCTGAAGCCCTCTGAAAAGTCGCCCCTGACAGCGTTACGCATGGCAGAAATCGCTCTGGAAGCCGGTGTGCCGGCGGGTGTATTCAATGTCTTGCCCGGATTCGGACATGAGGCCGGCAGTGCGCTGGCATTGCACGACGATGTCGACTGTATCGGCTTTACCGGTTCGACACGTATCGGCAAGAAAATCATGGAATATGCCAGTCAGTCGAATCTGAAGCGGGTCTGGACCGAGCTGGGTGGCAAGTCCCCCAACATCGTCTGTGCAGACTGCCCTGATCTGGACGCCGCCGTCGCAGCGGCCATCGGGTCGATCTATTTTAATCAGGGCGAAAGCTGTAACGCACCGTCGCGATTATTTATTGAAGCCTCGATCAAGGACCAGTTCATTGAAAAAGCGCTGGCCATGATCCCGTCGTTCGAACCGGGTGATCCCCTGAATCCGGCCACCGTAATGGGTGCGATAGTCGACCATATTCAGCTGAATTCAGTCATGGGATTCATTGAGTCAGGCAAATCCGAAGGTGCCAGACTGCTGGCTGGCGGCAATCAGGTGCGGGTGGAGTCGGGCGGGTATTTTGTGGAGCCCACGATTTTCAGCGAGGTCAGCACCTCCATGCGTATCGCCCGCGAAGAAATTTTCGGCCCGGTGCTGTCGGTATTTACCTTCACGGATCTGGATGTAGCCATACGCGAGGCGAATGCCACGTCCTACGGGTTGCAGGCCGGTGTCTGGACGTCGGATATACGTAAAGCCCATAAGGCGGCCCGTGCCCTGCGCGTGGGTACGGTACACGTCAATCAATACGACAGTGACGATATTACGGTACCATTCGGCGGTTATAAGCAGTCTGGAAACGGCCGTGACAAATCATTGCATGCGCTGGAAAAATACACCGAGCTGAAAACGACGTGGATCAATCTGGCGTAGGCCGGGTGGCTGATGCCAGCACCCGGCCATTACGGATCGAACCACTTGCCATTGTTACCTAAATCAAGCCACCACCATGAAACATAAGTACAAAGAAACCCGCCTGACCCGAGATTCGTATTACGAAGCCAGTGTGACACGCAAGAAAACGTCACCGGAATTGCATACGGATATTTATGCCGATGTCTGTGTGGTGGGTGGCGGGTTGTCCGGCCTGTGTTCGGCGCTGGAACTGGCTGAACGCGGGTATTCGGTGGCGGTTCTGGAAGCCCAGCTGGTTGGCTGGGGTGCGTCGGGACGTAACGGCGGCCAGGCACTGGTCGGTTATTCCAGTGATGATGCGATTGAAAGTCAATTATCCCTCGAGGAAAGCCAGCGCCTGTGGCACATGACCCAGGAAGCCATGCAGTTAATGCGTGACCGGATTGAAAAGCACAACATTGATTGCGAATTTACCCAGGGTTACCTGAGTCTGGCTGTCACCGAGAAAAAAGCCCGCGAAATGGAGGAGTGGGTCAACCACCTGCAGCAGCGCTATAACTATTCAGTCGAGCTGATCGGCAAGGACGAGATCGGTAACCGGATTCAGAGTGACCGTTATCAGGGCGGCGCTTACGATGCCAATTCGGGACACGCCCATCCCCTGAAATACACCCTGGGTATCGCCGAGGCCGCGCGCGCGCTGGGCGTAAAGATTTTTGAACGTTCACCGGTTATCAGTATTGACCGCGGCGACTCGCCGATCGTTAAAACGCTTAAAGGCAGCGTGCGCTGCAAGTTCGCCGTGCTGGCCGGCAATGTCTACCTGAACGAATACGGTAAAACAGTGGCGCCTGAACTGGACAAGCGTATCATGTCAGTAGGTACTTACATTGTGGCTACCGAACCGATGGAGGCCAAGCGCTGCGAGGCATTGATCAGGCACCGGGCAGCGGCCTGCGACACCAATTTCGTACTGGACTATTTCCGCCCGACAGCTGACAATCGCATGCTTTTTGGCGGTCGGGTCAGCTACAGCACGGCCACGCCCATCAATCTGGTGGGCAGTATGCGCCGCCGTATGCTGAAGGTTTTTCCACAGTTGTCGGATCTGGATGTGCCTTATGCATGGGGCGGGTTTGTCGACATTTCCATGAATCGCGCACCGGATTTTGGCCGCCTCGGGAAGAACATTTTTTATCTGCAGGGATATTCAGGACATGGTTTAATTCTGACCGGACTGGCAGGAAAAGTCGTGGCAGAAGCGGTAGCAGGGCAATCAGAACGCTTTGATGTTTTTGCCAAGATCAAGCATCACCACTTTCCGAACGGACAGGTGATGCGGACTGCGGCACAGATGCTGGGAATGTGGTATTACCAGTTAAAAGAGTTACTGTAAAATTTATTCTTATTTATCAATCTATCAGGGGGAAGGCTGACCGAATGCCGATCAGGTAATTCGGATTTAGCCATTTACAACACTTTATTTATTGCCTATATCATGACTCAACCTATCGTCATCATTCCCGCCTGCACCCGACAAATCGGCGCGCATCCCTATCACGTCGCACAATTAAAATACGTTGAAGCGGTATTGCGGGGCGCAAAGTGTCTCCCGCTGGTTTTGCCGGCATTGGGTGACGATATCGACTGGGAAACCGTGTTGCAGATTGCTGACGGCGTCATGCTCACGGGCTCGCCTTCCAACGTCCATCCGGATAATTTCGGGCAATCGGTACTGGATCCATCGTTACCCCTTGACCCGGCGCGCGATGCCACAACCCTGCCTCTGATCCGCATGGCAATCCAGCGCGGCATACCCCTGATTGCGGTTTGTCGCGGCACGCAGGAAGTCAATGTCGCTTTGGGCGGAACGCTGCATCAGGCGGTGCACGAAGTCGAAGGATTTATGGATCATCGTGAAGATAAAACTGCCTCGATTGACGTTCAGTATGCGCCTGCGCACAATATCAACATCGTACCCAACGGTCGTATCGCCAAGATTTTGAATGGCAAAACAAAAATGATGGTCAACTCCGTGCACGGTCAGGGTATCGACCAGCTTGCACCCGGTCTGCAGGTGGAGGCCACGGCCGACGACGGCCTGATTGAATCTTACAGTGTGGCCACCGCGCCTGGTTTCACGCTCGCCATGCAATGGCACCCGGAATGGAAAATAACCGAAAACCCCGAATCCATGAAACTCTTCGGTGCGTTCGGGAATGCCTGTCGCGAGTTTAAAAAAAATAAATAACGGACCACAATGGACTCTAACATCAAGGGCGACGGTGCCATTCGCCGCCATTCCGTCTACGGAAGCAGCACCGAAAACACTTACGCTGGCGTATTGAGCTTCATGCGCCGCAACTACACCCGCGATCTGACCGGCGTCGATGTCGTCATCTCCGGTGTGCCACTCGACCTGGCTACCACGTTTCGCTCGGGTGCACGACAAGGCCCTGCAGCAGTGCGTGCGGCCAGTGTCCAATTAGCCGAACTGGCACCTTATCCCTGGGGCTTTGATCCTTTCGAGGATCTGGCCGTGATAGATTACGGCGATTGCTGGTTCGATGCGCATAACCCGTTAACGATCGCGCCGTCCATCACCGAACACGCACGCACCATTCTGGCGAGTGGCGCAAAAATGCTCACGTTCGGTGGTGACCATTTCGTGACTTACCCGCTGTTAAAAGCCCATGCGGAAAAATATGGCAAGCCACTGTCGTTGATACACTTTGATGCGCATTGCGATACCTGGGCCGACGATGAACCTGAATCGTTAAATCACGGTACGATGTTCTATAAAGCGATCAAAGACGGCCTGATCGATCCGAGCACCTCCGTTCAGGTCGGTATCCGCACCTGGAACGACGATTTCATGGGCGTGAACATTCTGGATGCCGCCTGGGTGCATGCCAACGGGCCGCAGGCCACACTCGAGAAGATTATAGCCATTGTCGGCAAACGCCCGACCTATCTGACGTTTGACATTGATTGCCTGGACCCGGCTTTTGCGCCCGGTACCGGAACGCCGGTGCCCGGCGGCCTCAGTTCGGCGCAAACTCTGCACATTATCCGTGGCATGGGGCCGGTTAATCTGGTTGGCATGGACGTCGTCGAAGTGTCACCGCCATTTGACCAGAGCGAGATTACCGCGTTGGCCGCCGCGCACATCGCGGCCGACCTGTTATGCGTGTTGCGTAATCAAAAACTGGGTAAATGACCCTGTTTAACGGATGATTCCGGGGAGGGTCGGACCCGTTGTCCGGTGCCGTTCTGAGCCCATCGACAAGCAGGGCGCATTCAGGCACGAACGCTTCCGCCACGATACTTACTCTGACCAGAGCGGCTCGTCATCCATCAAGGCCACCTGCTCGCGCAACTCAAGGATGCGATCCTGCCAATAATGCTGGGTGTTGAACCACGGGAAAGCGACCGGAAAGGCCGGGTCGTCCCAGCGCCGCGCCAACCATGCCGAATAATGAATCAGCCGGAGCGTACGCAAGGCTTCGATCAAATGCAGCTCGCGAGGATTGAAATCGAAAAAGTCTTCATAGCCGGCTAGCAGATCAGACAGTTGCCGAACACGATCTGCCCGTTCGCCACTCAACAGCATCCACAAATCCTGAATCGCCGGGCCCATGCGACTGTCGTCGAAATCGACGAAGTGCGGGCCGTCGCCGGTCCAAAGTACATTGCCGATATGGCAATCGCCGTGCAACCGCAGGGTGTCAACCTCACCTGCGCGCTCATAGCAGCGCTGCACGCCTTCCAGAGCCTGGGCGACCACGCTGGTGTAAGCGCTGTGCAAATCGGCGGGTATGAAGTTGTGCTGTAACAGGTAATCCCTGGGCTCGGTGCCGAAGCTGTGCAGATTCAGGCTGGGGCGATGCGTGAAAGGCGCCATCGAGCCAACCGCGTGCAGGCGACCGATAAAACGCCCCAGCCATTCCAGCGTCGCGCGATCGTCAAGTTCCGGTGCCCGACCACCGTGCCTGGCAAAAACGGCGAAGCGCATGCCCGCGAATACATGCAGCGTCCTGCCCTCTTTCAGTTCCAGTGCCGGGACCACGGGAATTTCCTGCCCGGCCAGCGCATGCACAAATGCATGTTCTTCAAGGATGGCGGCATCGCTCCAGCGTGCGGGGCGGTAGAATTTCGCGACCAGGGGTGGCCCGTCTTCGATGCCCAGCTGATACACCCGATTTTCGTAGCTGTTCAACGCCAGCAGTCGACCATCCGCGCGAATGCCGACGCTGTCAAGCGCGTCCAGCACAGTATCCGGGCTTAAGTGGGCAAAAGTAGGGGAGGTATGTGTCGTCATCAGCGCATTGTACTGTGCAAGTGGTGAATTGCAGGCTATTATCTGAACGTCAAGAGCCAGGCCCCGCAGGGACCGGAGCCTGAGCAGCGGGTAAACGGTGTTGTTTTTCCCGCAGGCGCCCACCGCCGCGCCTATTTTTGATTTATCGATTGGCGTAGGTGGGATTGTCATCGCAGCGACCTGGGCTGTACACAGCTTCTTTAACACGGGAACGAAGTGAATATTGCCAAGGCCGGTGAACCGCACAAAGCGGACTCTGGTATCAACTCCCTAATTC
>CAITOF010000114.1 GCA_903893945.1 uncultured Oxalobacteraceae bacterium
AAAAAGCTCAGCTTCGACACGACGGCAACTGGCGTCGAACTGCCGGGTGAAGTTACCCAACTGCCTCTGCTGATCCGCCTGCACAGCGGCAATTTCAGTTTTGCGGATGCCAGACCGGACGGTGCCGACCTGCGTTTTTTTGCCAACGACGACAAGACACCTCTGAAATTCCATGTTGAGCAGTTTGATGTGACCAACGAGCTTGCCATAGTCTGGGTGCAAATGCCCAGGCTGGTGGCTAATGCCAAGAGTGACGCAATCTGGATGCACTGGGGTAACCCGGATGCGGCACCGGCATCTGACATGAAGGGCACCTACGATGCTGCCCAGATACTAGATTTGCATTTTTCGGACAAAGAGGGTGTCAGGGATGCGACCGGGAATGCCAATCATGCCAACCTGTCCAGCGCCACCATCGTCACCGACGGGCCGATAGGCAATGCTGTCGCGTTCGACGGAAATGCAAAAATAACCGTTCCGGCCTCCGCTACACTGAAGCTGACAGCGGCCAGCGGGCTGACCTGGTCAGCATGGGTGAAACCCGCAGCCCTGGAAACCAGCAGCCTGTATGCGCAACGGGAGGGCGGCAAGACGCTGAACATCGGCACGGACAGTGGCGTACTGACTGTATCCCTGGAACAGGCAAGCGCCAAAGCCAGCGCCGCGCTGAAGCCGGCCGTCTGGCAACATGTTGCTGTGGTTGCCGGCGCCGATAAACTGACCTTTTTCATAGATGGCAAAGAAGCCGGTTCAGCACCGTTCGCGCTGGCCGATATCGCCGGGGACATTACAGTCGGTGAGGGCTACCACGGCCAGATGGATGAACTGTCACTGTCCGGTGTTGCGCGCTCGGTAGCGTATGTCAAAGCACTGGCAGCCAGTCAGTTGGCCGACTCGCCGCTGCTGGCCATTCCCGACGCCGAAGAAGCCGGCGAAGGCGGTGTCAACTACGTCTCCATCCTGCTGGGCGCCGTAACGATAGATGGTTGGGTCGTTATCGGAATACTGATGGTTATGTGCGTGATCAGTTTCTGGGTGATGATTACCAAGACCATCAGCCTGAACAAGATCAATAGGGCTAACGATGCTTTCCTGGATATTTTTGCGAGGAAATCGGCCAGCCTGCTGACACCAGGTGATAATGAAATCCGCTTACTGGATGCGAATTCGGCGGTCAGGTACTCGACCATCTATCATCTATATTCGATCGGCCTGCGTGAAATGAAAGCGCGGTTTGATGCGCAGATCGCCGCAGGCAAAGAAAATGCCCTGTCACACGCCGCACTGGATGCGATTCGCGCGTCGCTGGATGCGTCAATGGTGCGGGAAAATCAACGCCTGAACAGTGGCATGGTACTGCTGACCATTGCGATATCGGGTGGCCCGTTCCTCGGTCTGCTCGGCACCGTGGTCGGTGTCATGATCACCTTTGCAGCCATTGCGGCAGCTGGTGACGTCAATGTCAATGCGATTGCGCCGGGTATTGCCGCAGCACTGGTGGCGACGGTGGCCGGTCTGGCCGTTGCGATTCCGGCACTGTTCGGCTACAACTGGCTGGCCATCAAGATAAAAAATGCGTCTGCCGACACCCAGGTATTTGCCGATGAATTTGTGACCAAGTCGGCCGAAATGCACTCTGCCTGACCGGCCATTTTAAGGGATAACCGCCGTGCAAATTCAGGAAGAAAATCAGCCGTTCGACGACATCAATGTTACACCTATGCTGGATCTGGCTTATGTGCTGCTGGTGATATTCATCATCATGACCACTGCGTCAGTTCAGGGTGTGAAAGTCAAGCTGCCCAAGTCGAAGATGACGGCCAGTCTGGCCAAACCGCACCTGAAGGCGATTACGATTTCTGAAAACGGTGACGTTTTCCTGGATGCCTATCCGGTATCAATGGAACAGCTCGAGACACGCATGACACAGTTAAAGCAGGTCAACCCGGCGCAGGCCGTGGTGTTGAAGGCCGACGCGCATACCCATTATATGAAGGTGATGCAGACGCTCGAAGTGCTTAAGAAAGTGGATGTCACGGATATCGGTCTGGTGACGGCACGGGTGGCGAATTAACCGGAAATGACATGAAAGTTCAAAACGAAGCCAAGCCTTACGACACCATCAACGTGACACCGATGCTGGATCTGGCCTATGTATTGCTGGTGATCTTTATCATCATGACCACCGCTTCGGTACAGGGGCTGAAAATCAACCTGCCCAAGCCCAGCAACAAGCCCAGTCTGGAAAAGAAGGAAATCCGCATTGTGCAGGTTCTGGCCAACGGCAACCTGATGCTCAATGGAGCGGGTCTGACCCTGCAAGAACTCGAGACGCGTCTGGCCGCAGCGCGCGCCCGTGATCCGGACACGCCGGTGGTGATCAAGGGTGATCCGGATGTGAACTATGAAAAGGTGGTCGACATCATCGACATGGCAGGTCGCTTGAACATCAGTAATGTGGGACTTGTGACCACCAGGATAGGGGTTTGAATGAGTGAGTTGCATGAGCAGGACGAGAAGCCGCGCAAGCCGTATGTCGCCGTCGTCATTTGTCTGGTGGCGCTGGCGCTGATCGCGTGGGGTCTGCACGCCTTGATGGGCAGCAAGTCCGGTAAAAAAGTCAATCAACCCAAAATCTCGTTGATGACGCCCCCGCCACCCCCGCCACCTCCACCACCCCCGAAATTTGAAAAGAAGATCGAACCACCCAAGGATGTCAAGGAAATCAAGGAACAGCAGGTGCAGAAAGTCGAACCACCGGCACCGGCACCGGAACTGAAAATGGAAGGCGCGGCCGGTGACGGACCAAGCGCGTTTGCCAGTGGCAAGATTACCAGCGAAGACCTGAGCAAAATGGGCACAGACAAGGGTGTGCTGGGCAGCGGATTTAATTTCAATAATTACTCGATGCTGCTGAAGTCCGAGCTCCAGCGTTACCTGAACAAGCAGGGCGATTTGCGCCACCAGCAGTACAAGGTTGAGGTGCGGATCTGGCTGGCTGCCGATGGCAGTGTCAAACGCACCGAACTGCTGTCCGGAACGGGTGATGATGCGACCGATGAGCAGATCAAGCAGGCACTCCTGAGCGTGCCGCGGTTCTCGGAAGTTCCGCCGGCCAGCATGCCGCAGCCTGTCCACCTGCGTATCCTGAGCATGGGTCGCCACTGATTCGAATTACACCATTAATTTTTATCTGAAAGAGTAACGATGACTAACTATCGTGATAGCAGCAAAAAGCGAAAAATTGCCAGCATGATCAGCGCGGCACTGTTCTGTCTCCCAGGCCTGGTTCACGCCGATGATGAGCGCGCTGCCGCCGAACTGGCCAAGGCCATGACGTTGAACCTGATTCAGGCTCTGGTCGACAGTGGATCACTCACACAGGCCAGCGCTGATAAACTGATTGCCAGTGCCCAGGCCAAGGCCAGGGCGCAACTTGCCGCCCCGGCGCAGCCCGACGTGGAATTCAAATCACGTTACTCGAATGAGCCCGCTGTAGCCGCTCCGGTGTCCGCCAATGGGACGATTCCTGCAGGCATGGTTACCGTTGATGCAGCAACTCTGGCCAGCCTCAACCAGGCACTGGCAGAAGCGCGTTCGGCAACCGCAGCGGCTAACGCTGCAGCACAAAAGGCGCTTGCCGCTGCGGGTGTGGTCGGCGTTGCATCTGTGGGAACAGCCGCCACCATGCACGATGTGGGCACAAACGCTAATGCGGTTGGTTCGATACCCACCGATACCGCTGCGGTTCTGGCTGCAGCCACAGCAGCGCAGGCGGCGGCTGACAGGGCCGTTGCCGCAGCCAATGCAGCGACGGCAGCCAGCAGTGCTACCGAGTCCAGCGCACAGTCTGCCGCTAGTTCGGCGAATGCCGCTTACGCGTCCTACATCGCAAGCAGTGTGACCACTGCCGCACCGGTTCCGGTTGCGTCCTCTGCTGGTACGGTCTCTGCCCCGGTGGTTGCATCGATCGGTCATGGCAGCACGTCGGAACCGGGTCCGGATGGCAAGAAAACCGTGCACGTTGCCTACATTCCGGAATCCACCAAGACTGCGATGCGCGACCAGATCAAGGAAGAAGTGCTCGCCCAGGCCAAGTCTGAACATTGGGGGGATCCGGGTGCATTGCCGGACTGGCTCGATCGCGTTTCGGTTTCAGGGGATGTCCGGTTCCGTAATGAATTCGTTAAACTGAATCATGGCAACACGCCGGCTGGTGTGGATTATTCTGACGGGGTGTTTACCCGCGCTGCAAATATTGTGGCCAGTTCGTTCTCCGGGGTGCAGTCGCCATTTGACACTCAGGATAATTATGACTTCTGGAGTCTGCGTGCGCGCCTTAATGTCGATGCCAAAGTCAGTGATAAAGTGTCGACCGGATTTACACTGTCTACCGGCAACACCAATCAGCGCACCTCAACCAGTCAGAATTTGGGCCAGAATTTCAATTACTATTCCGTCGTCATCGACAAGGCCTTCATCAAATACGATCCGACTTCCTGGCTAAACCTGAGTGCCGGACGTATCACCAACCCATTCTTCAGCACCGATCTGCTGTTTGCTGACGATCTGAATTTTGAGGGTCTCGCCGTTACGTCCCGTTTCAATCTGTCCCCGACCGTCACGCCCTACATTACCGGTGGATGGTTTCCGTTGCGCATGGACAGTCCGGGTACGTCAACAGCGCGCAATCTGGGTGCTCTGCAGGCGGGTGTTGACTGGGCCATTACGCCAAAAACGCAATTCAAATTCGGTACCGCAATCTATGACTTTATTAATGTCGCCGGGACCGAAGAAACCGAGAATGCCTATGAAAGCGGCGTGAGTGACTATGTCACCCGTAATGAGTATCCGGCCAGTTTCAGACAGATGGGCAACACGCTATTCATCATCAACGCGCCAACTGATCCGAACATCAACTGGGGTCTTGCATCCAAGTTCAAGGAGATTGATGTCACGTCAGCGCTGGATTTTGCACGTCTGGACCCGGTTCATGTGGTCTGGACTTCGGATTACGTGAAAAACATCGGTTTCAACATTAACGACATTTACAACCGAACAACCTACAAGCTTCTTGATGGAAAAAGCAGCGGTTATCAGGAAAAAATTCTGATCGGCGCGCCCGTCATCAAAGAGCGCGGCAACTGGAACGTTTCTCTGGCATACCGTTATCTGGGTAGTGATGCCGTGCTGGACGCGTTTGTTAATCCCGACTTCGGGTTGGGTAGTACCAATACCAAAGGTACCATCTTTACCGCCAATTACGGTATCGATAAAAATACCTGGATTACTGGACGCTACCTGTCGTCCAGCCTGATTAATTCGATGGTACCGGAACATGCCGGTTCAACTTTGCCTCCGACACAACTGAACGTGGACATGGTTCAGGTCGAATTGAATGCACGATATTAACAGGGAAAAGGGGACGACCATGTTGAAGCCACTATGTGTACTGCTGATGCTGGCTGTGATGATCGCCGTCCCGGTACGGGCTGCCGATGACAAGGCCGGCGCTGCCAAAACGCAGGTCCGCCAGTTACAGCAGGAAAAGCGCAAACTGGAGCAGGACAAGGCGCAGTTGGAGCAGGACAAGGCGGCACTGGACGGTCAGGTCAGGGAGGCGTCGGCCGCAATAGATGCGGCCAGAGGTAAAGCCGACAGATCTGCGCGTCAGTCAGCGCAATTGCAGAAGGAATTGGCGCAGGCCAGGGCTGAAAACGCCGACCTGACCGGCAAAATGAATGATCTGCAGACGCAGTTGACCGAGACACAGGCCAGGCTGCTTGCGGTAGTCCAGGACAAGCAGACGCTTGAAGGCACCAGAACCCAGTTGCAAACTTATGTGAGTGAACGGGACAAGGCGCTTTCCAGTTGCATCACGAAAAACCAGCAGGAATATGAAAACGCCCAGAATATACTGGAAAAATACCAGCACAAATCGTGCCTGGGTGCCATGCTGCAGCGCGAGCCGTTTATTGGCATAGGTAAGACCCAGCTGGAAAACGAGGTGGCTGGCTACCGCGAGCAGCTCGACAGGGACCATATCGTTCCCCCGGCGCCAACCGGGATCATTCCGGCAGGCTTTGCGGCAAAAACGGAATGATTTCAGAATTCGATTTTCTGTCAGGTATCCGCGAATTCACTCTGTGTTGAACGCGAAGCACCGGATAGTCCGCGGACTATAAACCGTCATGATTGTGTAATAAATTTGTGACACCATGCGCTGCATCTCATGGCCCCGTCAGTTTCTTGCGCAGCGGTTTGCGCAACAGACTTGTCCTGCATGGTGTCTCATTGCAATATTGAAAATCCTCACATGAATCCTATTATCACCGTCACCCCACGCTTTAAGGCTATCCGTGTACGCAGTCGGTGCAGCGGGGGTTTCACATTGCTGGAATTGTTGGTGGTCATCGTCATTATCGGTTTGCTGGCGGCGTATGTCGGCCCCAAATACTTTGCGCAACTGGGCAAATCTGAAATGACGACAACAAAGGCGCAGATAGGCGCGTTTGAAAAAGCGCTTGATCAATACCGGCTCGATGTAGGCCGTTACCCATCCACAGAAGAAGGGCTTGAAGCACTGATTACCAAACCCGCCAGCGCTGAGGGCTGGAACGGCGCTTATCTGGCCAAAAAAGTGCCGATGGACCCCTGGCACCATCCGTTTATTTATCGCAGCCCGGGCGCCAATGGCAGTGATTACGACATCATTTCCTATGGCAAGGATGGCCAACCGGGCGGTGAGGGCGAAAATGCCGATATCACCAATTAGTTCGACGACATGGCTGGTGTGACATCAGTTTGTCATACCCCAGGTTCTTTACACAAACAGGTGATATACACTATGCAATTCAAAGTCCGCGCCCTGTCTCCAGATCACCTGATCTCCCTGCTCAGTATCGATGCGCCGAGTGAACACGAGGCGCGCCGCCAGGTTGAAGCACAAGGCCTGTACCCCGCCGAAATACGACAGGTTCATCAGGCTGCATTGATGGCAAAATTCAGCGGCGGCAGTGCCATAAATGTCGTACTGTTCAGTCAGGAACTGCTGGCGCTTCTCAAGGCCGGACTGAGTATCGTTGAAGCGCTGGAAGCTCTGCTGGAAAAAAACGACAGTGCCGGCATGAGCTCGATACTGAACCGGGTCTTGGGTAGTTTGCGCGAGGGCAAACGCTTTTCCGATGCGCTCGCTGAGCAGGCCGATCAGTTCAGCCCGCTGTATATCGGTATCGTCAGGGCGGCGGAAGGGACTGGCGATCTGCCGCAGTCACTGTCCCGTTATATTGATTACCAGCAGCGGGTTGACATCGTCCGCAACAAGATCGTCAGCGCGGCAATTTATCCTATGATACTGCTGCTGGTGGGTGGCGGCGTCAGCTGTTTCCTGATTGGTTATGTGGTGCCGCGCTTTGCAGAAGTGTACCAGGGTGCCGGTCGCAATCTGCCCTGGATGTCGCAGCTGTTGCTGAGCTGGGGTGAATTCGCCGGCAATCATACTTCACAACTGCTTTTGGGACTGGGCGTGATGGCCACGCTGCTGATTCTGGCCGGACGCTATTTTTTCGCGCACAATGGCATGGCGCGCCTGTTCAATGCGCTTCCGGGCATCGGTGAACGAGTCCGGATTTATGAACTTTCGCGGCTGTATTTAACGATGGGCATGCTGCTGGAAGGCGGGATCACCATCGTTGCCACCCTGGACACGGTGCAGGGCATGGTGTCGGCTAACATCCGAAACAGTCTGCAACTGGCCAAACAGTCAATACAGAACGGTATGCCGCTGTCGACTGCTTTTGATGCGCACCACCTGACCACGCCCATTTCATTGCGCATGCTGCGCGTCGGCGAAAAGTCAGGTGCCATGGGTGAGATGTTGACCCAGTCTGCCGAATTCTATGACGGCGAAATCGGTCGCTGGATAGACCGTTTTACCCGCACGTTTGAGCCACTGCTGATGGCGCTAATCGGCATTATCGTGGGGGGCATCGTGGTATTGCTGTATATGCCGATTTTCGATCTGGCCGGGAGCATGTCATGACGTCTGCACAGACAGTCAATCGCGGCGCGGCCCAGCCGGATCGGACACCGGTGCCGATTGACAGCGAGGCGCTGCAACAGGCACGCAAACTGGCTTCTGTGTCGCAGCGCAATCTCATCACTGAACTGGAAGCGCTGACCGGCATGGATCAGCGCAGTCTGGCGCAATCACTGGCAGCCCTGTTTGACCTGACGGTGATGGAAACGGCGGACATGCTGGCCTGCGCGACGGCCTTTGACCTGCTGCCGCTATCCCGGTCGATTTTGAGTCACTGTGTGCTGCTGCGCAATCCGGAAGGTGTAACCTTTGGGGTGATCTCCGATCCATTTGATCTGGATCTGCAGACCTGGCTCTGCAGTATCGCCACGGCAGACCTGCAATTCTGTCTGGCGATCCAGGCCGATATTCAGGCCTACCTGTCCAAACAGGAAGAAAGCACTCGTGCAACTGACAGCAATATCGGTGTCAAGGAAGATGGAAAACGTGATGGCAAAACGGCAGCGGTGCTGTCTTTTGCGTCGGTATCCGAGGCAGCCAGCCCGGCAGTGAAACTGGTCAATTCCACGTTGTACGATGCACTCAAATCGGGCGCGTCGGACATTCATCTGGAAAGCACCAGTGCCGGTCTTGTGGTGAAATACCGGGTTGACGGTGTGCTGGATCACGCGACCTCAGTGAACGGTATCGAAATCGCAGAACATGTGATCTCGCGGATCAAGGTACTTGCAGAACTGGATATTTCCGAACGCCGCATACCCCAGGACGGCAGCTTTCGGGTGGAAACCGGTGGTCGCGACATCGATTTGCGGGTCTCCATCATGCCCAGCATTCATGGCGAAGATGCCGTCATCAGGGTGCTGGACAAGCGTGCCATGATTGAAGCCTATGGCTCACTGACACTGGAGGCACTGGGTTTTGATGCGGCGTCCCTGGTAACGCTGCGCAGTCTGGCCGAAGAACCCTACGGCATGCTGCTGGTGACTGGTCCGACCGGTTCGGGCAAAACCACGACCCTGTATGCTGCGCTGACCGAAATTAATAATGGCCGCGACAAGATCATCACCATTGAAGATCCGGTCGAATACCAGTTGCCCGGGATTTTGCAGATACCCGTGAATGAAAAGAAAGGCCTGACCTTTGCCAAAGGTCTGCGTTCCATACTCCGGCATGACCCGGACAAGATCATGGTCGGTGAAATACGGGATAAAGAGACTGCCGAAATTGCAGTCCAGTCTGCGCTGACTGGTCACCTGGTACTGACCACCGTTCATGCCAACAATGTGTTTGATGTGTTCGGCCGGTTCACCCACATGGGTATCGATCCGTACGCATTCGTTTCTGCGCTCAATGGTATCTGGGCACAGCGGCTGGTGCGGGTCAACTGTCCGCATTGTTCGATGCCGGTCATACCGGCCGACGCGGATCTGGTGCGGGCTCAACTGACCCGCGAAGATACCCGCAGCTACCGATTCATGCAGGGCAAGGGCTGCGGCGATTGCCGCGGTACCGGGTACAAGGGTCGCAAGTCAGTCGCTGAAATTTTGACCCTTAACGACGAAATCCGCGAACTGGTGATAGAAAAACGACCGATCCGTCAGATCAAGGAAGCCGCCCGCAAAAACGGCACCCGCAGCCTGCGCGAAGCGGCAATGGATCTGGTGCGCAATGGCGAAACGACGCTGGAAGAAGTCAGGCGGGTTACGCTCCATGTCTAGTTCAGTTTTGCGCCCATCCCGTTTCCGGGATCGCTTGCACCGGCGCCTGCACGTTGTGATAAAGCCAGGCGCCATTTTGATTTTGCAAAGCAGCGGCATTTTTTCCCGTCTGCTGAAGGTGCTACATCAACAGGCGCTGGAACCGGGTGACATGGCCGATGAAGAGCTGCTGGTCGCGCAATTGCACAGCGCACTGCACGCCGTTCCAAGCCGACACATGAGCGTAACCATATCGTTGCCGGATGCGCTGGCCAGACTCTGGATGGCGACGCCGCCAGGAAATGCCGCCAGCATCGCCGACTGTCTGGGCGCTGCCGCACAGCGCTTTCATGCGCTGTTTGACGAGTCACCTTCTGACTGGACCCTGTCTGCAGACCTGAATGCGCGTCATGCGTTTCTGGCCTGTGCGGTGCCGCGCAGTCTGGTGGAACGCATCATGACACTGTGTAAAACAAGTCAGATCGACCTGCTCAGTCTGGATACGAATTTCGTAATGACATGGAACCAGTGCCGCAAACAGCTGGTTAATGGTACATGGCTGGCCATTCTGGAGGTCGACGCACTGACGCTGGGTGTGATAAGTGCGGGGCGGTTGGTCGCAGTGCGGCGTATTGTGGCGACCGGCGATTTTTTGCATTCCCGGGCAGGGTTGGAACAGCACATCCAGCGTGAAGCCCTGCTGTTAAATCAGGTTGCGCCGCGCATACTGCAAGTCAGCGGGGCGATGCCGCCGCAGTGGCAACAACATGAAACCGGTCAGATCCAGTGTCTGCCGCTGAAGCTGCCAGGCCACACCTGGGCACCGGGTTATGCGAAGACCGTCCAGTCGCGGAAAGGTGCCGTATGAGCCAGTTTGCAGCGTTGCACATCGACTTTGCGCCGCGCACCCTCAGATACTGGTTGCTCAGCACGCCTTTGTGGGTGACATTTCTGGGTGTTCTGGGTCTGGTGATGATTTTGACAGCACTGGTGATTGACCTTGATGTCGCCAACCAGAGCCAGGTATTGAATGACGCATTGCTGCAAGCCGACAAACTTCAAAAGGCCAGGCGTGGCACACCCGCCAGGCCGCTTGTCATTCCCGAAGCACGCGCACTCAGGATCAATGCGGCAATTCAGCAATTGAATCTGCCATGGAGCGATGTGTTTGACGCGATCGAGGATGCCACGCCAAAAAATATCGCACTTGTCTCAATTGAACCAGATGCGAAAAAGCAGACAATCAAGGGGCAGGCGGAAGCATTGACCAGCGATGACATGATTGAGTATGTCGAGCGACTGAAAAAGCAATCCCTGTTTGTGAATGTTTTGCTGCTTAAACACGAAGTCAATCAGCAGGATCCCTATAAGCCTTACCGGTTTGATTTTGAGGCGCAATGGAAAGCGACGCCGCCATGAAGCCGGATTACCTGTTGTTGCAGCTCCGTTGTGTGATGGCGCGGATTAATCCGGTACCATGGGTCGCCATCTCGCTCTGCGCGACCGGACTGGCCTGTGCGGGACTGTGGATACCGCATTTACGCCAGGAGCTGGCCGAGCGGCGGGATGAACTTGAAAAAATGGAGCAACTGAACCGGGCCGCGCCGCATGTTCAGGTACCTGTTCTGTCTCAGAATGAATTGCGCGCGCAGAAGTTTTATGACAATCTCGGCCGCCGTGACTATGCAGAACAGCAGTTGAAAGCAATGTTTGCCATCGCCGCAAAAAAGAACCTGATGCTCAACGAAGGCGAATACAAGTCAGGTGAAGACAGGAACAGCGGCATTGTCGCCTACCAGATTCAGCTGCCTGTAAGCGGGCCGTATCCGGCGATACGTGAATTCTGTGAAGAAGTACTGGTGACCATTCCGTTCGCATCCCTGGATCAGATCAGTTTCAAACGTGAAATGATCAGCAAGAATAATCTGGAAGCCACGCTGCGGTTTACGCTGTATCTTGACGGCGGCGTAAAGGCGGTGCAACCATGACATGGCAACGAGCACTGATGGTGTCAGGCCTGGTTGCCGGAATATGGCTGGCCTTTTTTACGGACAAGACGCCGGATGATGGGGTGGCCCAGGCGGTCGTGCGTGCAGGTCACCCGGGCATGACGGCCGGCAGCGGGAGTCAGGCGGCTGCGGGATACAGTGGCACAGCGCCGGATGCCGCCCCGGCGGCATTGCCTGTCCCAGCGTCACGATCTGTCCGCAAGGCGGAGCATGAAATTCCGATTCTGGCACTTCATGAACGCTCGACGCTGATAACGGTCGGGCATGCAGGGCTGGACGGCAAACAGCTGGCCAGTGACGCGCAGATTTTTGGCACACAAAGCTGGGTGCCAGTGCCGGTTCCGACAGATCCGAAACTGTTGCCGAGCGCGCGCCCTCCCGAAGCGCCCCCGCTCCGGTTCACTTATGTCGGCCAGAAGCTGGAAGATGGTGTACTGGAAGTCTATCTGTCACAGGGCGATGAATCGTATATTGTGCGTGAAAAAAGTGTTATCCAGGGTAACTACCGCGTTGATCAGGTTACGCCCACTGCCGTGACGTTTACTTATCTGCCCTTAAATCAGGTCCAGCGACTTAGTATTAAAGGAACATTCTAATGTTGGGTCGATTTCAAAAAAATACCATTATGCCATCTCATTTAATTTACCGTACGTCCCAGGCTTGCACAGGCATCGTCGTCATCCTGGCATTGCTCAACGGCTGTGCCGCGCAGAAAATGTTCGACCAGGCTACCACACTGGTCCAGCAGGACAAGACCGAGGAGGGTCTGCAAAAGATGCAGGAGGCCAGCAAACTCGATCCTGGCCAGATCGAATTCAAAGCCCGATATTATGAGACCCGCGACGCCAGCATCGCTGGCTATCTGGAAAAGGGTAATAGCTACATAGTCGCTGCCCGATATCAGGAAGCGGCCGACCTCTTTAACCGGGTGCTGGGAATGGATTCCGGCAATATCAGGGCCAGGGATGGGCTGGCACGCATACAGGCCGGTATGCGCCATGACCAGTTGCTCGCCGATGCAGATCAATTATTCCAGGCTGGCGACGTCAGAACGGCCAACCAGAAACTGGCGGTCGTGCTGACCGAAGATCCGTCCAATGTGCGCGCTCTGCAGTTGCAGGCCCGCATTGCGGAAAAAACAGTGAAGCAACCCGCTGGCATGGCGTTGCAGGATAAGTACAAGAAGCAGATTACATTGCAGTTCAAGGATGCTTCACTGCGGCAGATATTCGACATTATTGCCCAGACCTCCGGCCTGAACTTCATTTTTGACAAGGACGTCAAAACCGACCAGAAAACATCCATTTTTCTCAAGGACAGCACGGTCGAATCTGCCGTATTTTACACCCTGATGACCAACCAGCTGGATCAGCAGGTAATGGATGGCAATACGATACTGATTTATCCGAATTCCGCATCAAAGCAAAAGGATTATCAGCAGTTGGTTGTGAAATCGTTTTTCCTGACCAATGCCGATGCCAAAACGGTAGCCGCGACACTGAAAGCCATCGTCAAGACGCGCGATGTGGTTGTAGACGAAAAGCTGAACATGATCATTATGCGCGATACCCCGGATGCGATCAAACTGGCGGAAAAACTGGTCGCCCTGCATGACATCGCGGAACCTGAAGTGATGCTGGATGTAGCGGTGCTGGAAGTCAAGCGTACCAAACTGCAGGATCTGGGCGTGTTATGGCCCAGCGGTGTGACACTGACACCGCTGACTCCGCTGCAGGCGGCATCAGTTTCGGGTGCCACATCGGCTCAGGCAGCGCTGGGTTTGGGCGTAGCGACGTCCGGTCAGACCTCCGGTCCCCTGGTTTTATCCAATCTGAAGAACATGCCCGCATCGAATGTATCGATAGGCAATCCGTCGGCGACCGTCAATGCCCACAGCACGGATGGCGACGCCAATCTGCTGGCCAACCCACGGATACGCACCCGTAATCACGAGAAAGCAAAAATCATGATTGGCGACCGGGTTCCGAACATCACAGTGAATACTTCGCCGACCGCCACCCAGTATATTTCTGAGACCATTACCTATGTGGACGTAGGCCTGAAACTGGAGGTCGAGCCGAATATCTATCTGGATGACGAGGTGGGAATCAAGATATCGCTGGAAGTCAGCAATATTGTCAGTCAGTTGATTACCAAGTCCGGTTCGGCGGCTTACCAGATCGGCACACGCAATGCTTCGTCGGTGCTGCGCCTGAAAGATGGCGAAACCCAGATCCTGGCCGGCTTGCTGGATGACGAGGAGCGCCATACGATCAACAAGATCCCGGCGCTGGGCGACATTCCGATTCTCGGCCATCTGTTCGGCTCGACCAATACGGATATTGAAAAAACCGAGATTGTGCTGTCAATTACGCCTCACCTGATCCGCAATATCCGTCGACCGGATGCAAATTCGGCAGCGTTCGAATCGGGTACCGAAAACAACCTCAAGCCGAGACCCGAGGGAATAGGTACCGTGTCGTTGGCGACAGCCGGCAGCACTGAAAGCGGGCCCATCGTACTGAGTGGACCCGTGCCAGTCAGGAAAAACATTCTCGCGCAGGGTTCGCGCGGCGAAAATGGCACACCAGTTTCTGCTGCCGTCCCGGCCGACGGTGCTGCGGGCATGACTCCGGCGGCCTTACCAGACGCACCTGCGGAGAACACAGCAGCGCATAGCGTGAACCTGAGCATGCTCATGAAGGGACAGACCACACCCCGCGTAGGCGATGTTTTCAATATGGAGATCATCGGTCAGTCTGACACGATGGTCGCCAATTTTCCCCTGATTGTCGGATTTAACCCGATGTATTTTGAAGTGGTCAAGGTCGATGAAGGAAATTTCCTGAAACAGCGTAACGCCAAATCCGGCTTTTCGAGCGAGATTGATCCAAAGGGTCAGGTCCTGATCAACGGTACGTCAACCGGTGGCAGCGGTGGCGTGGCAGCAGGAACCCTGGCGGCCATCACATTCAGGGTGTTACCAGGTGCCACAGATGCCGACATACAGGTGCTGTCTGCCACGCCCGCCGATGCGGACGGCCACCCGATGGCAGTCAATAATGGCGCAAACATGACAGTGCATGTCTATGATGGCGCAGCTCATTAAACAGTCTGAAAAAAACAAAGCCATGGACACTCCGATATATTGCCGTCCTGTATATGCTAAGGGTTTTACGCTGATCGAGCTTCTGATCACATTGGCGATAATCGGATTGCTGGCAACGCTGGTCCTGCCGGTTTCCCGCACCGTCGTGCAGCGCTCACAGGAGCAGGAACTGCGCCGTTCATTAAGGGAAATCCGGAATGCGATCGATGCGTACAAGAAGGCCGGTGATGCCGGCCGGTTTCAACTGATACTCGGGGACTCCGGCTATCCCAAAGACCTCAAGGTGCTGGTCGACGGAATCATCGACATCAGCGATCCCAGACACCGGAAATTGTATTTTTTGCGACGCATACCACGTGATCCGATGAATCCGGACATGACACTGACGCCAGAGCAATCCTGGGGCAAACGCAGCTACGAAAGCGGGGCCGACGACCCGGAGGAGGGTACCGACATTTTTGACGTGTACACGAAATCTCCGGCTATCGGACTCAATGGTACCCCTTACAGCAAATGGTGATGACATGAGATATGGACCACGCCGCGGCTTTACGCTCATCGAGTTACTGGTGGTGCTGGCGATCGTGGCGCTACTGGCAACGTTGGCCATGCCACGCTATTTTCAAAGCATCGACGTTGCCAAAGAAACTGTTCTGGCTGAAAATCTGCGCACCACCCGGGAAACCATAGACAAGTATTACAGCGATACCGGAAGTTATCCGGATTCACTCGATGAACTGGTTACAAAAAAATATCTGCACGCGCTGCCTGTCGATCCGATTGCACAAAGCGCAACGTCCTGGGTACTCATTGAACCGGAGCCCGGTAACAAGGGCAAGGTCTATAACCTCAGAAGCAGTGCGGTCGGCACCACCCATACCGGCATACCCTATGATGAGCTCTGATGTTGCATTGGCCGTACCCGGGCGACGGCAAAGTGGCTTCACCTATCTCGGATTAATTATTCTGGTGACCATCATCGGCCTGTCTGCCACAGCGGCCTTGCATGTCGGTGCCGTTGCACAGCGACGCGAGGCGGAGCAGGAATTGCTTGATATTGGCCTGGAATACATATCGGCACTCAACAGTTATGCAGCGGTCACGCCGCCAGGACAGCCAGGCCTCCCCGGCCGCCTCGAAGACCTTCTGACTGATCCGCGTTTCCCGAACGTCAAACGCCATTTACGCAAAGTGTATATTGATCCTCTGACCGGGAAAAATGAATGGGGCATCGTTAAGGGTGATCTTGGCAGTGGCCCCGGCATTATCGGCATCTACAGCCTTTCAGAAGCGAAGCCGATAAAAATAGATAATTTTGACCTGATTTTTACCAGTTTCAAAAACAGAAAAACCTATCATGACTGGATTTTCACAAATCAGCCGGTTACCGACCCGTCAGCACCCTTGCCAGCCGCTGAATTACCTGCCGCACAGCCCTCTGCGTCGCCCGTCAAACCGGGCAAGAACAGGTAATCATCAGAGCCGGCCTGTTACTGTTGTGATGGGGCATTCAGGACCTTACCGAAGAACCAGTTGTCAATGTCAAATTCATTGCCATTTGTGTCATGAACCGCTCTTCGGTCCAGAGTGGTTGTGCACCATCCTGAGACGCTGAATTGCACAGCACATTTTCAGGTTTGATGCAGGTCAACAGTCATAGTGCTGTCACATTTAATCAATACACTTCGCTGCAGTTTCTTGATCGACCATTTTTCATGAAAATTCTGGAGCGGGTTGTGGTGCAAACGCATGCCGATCCCATCGTCAGAATCCATTTTCATCCTCACGTAATATTGGGTACTTTTATGAAGCTCTTTAAAAACAGCCTGTTTGTACTGCTGCTGGCTGTGGCAGGCAGTTCAGGTGCTGTGCAACAGAATCGACCCGCGGCCAATGTACCGGAGGGCGTATCACAGGCAAGTCAGGAAGAAAGTGTTTTTGGTTCCGCACATGATCGGGTCATAAACCCTGAGCAACGGGTAAGTCTTATGCTGAGTCAACCAGGATCTGCTGTGCCAGAACCTGAAACATGGACAATGATTGTATTGGGTCTGGGATTTGTTGTTTTTCAAATCCGGCGCCGCCGCAAAAAAAATGATTCATGGGATCTGAAGTGACAGCGTCTGGTTGACGTGTCACGAACAGGTAAGTATCAGACATAAGCAGAGCTGAAAATGTTGTCCGGAATGAGGGAAGTGGATCATGGTTGCAGTAGCGCCGCAAGGCTGGAATAAAATGCGTTACAAACGTCCTTTTATCAAAGGCGTTGTGGGAATAATGCTGCTGGCCTGTGCCACAGCATGCAGCCATAAGGAAAAATCGGCAGGACAGTCTCTGGCGCGGGTGAATGGTGAAGAAATCACCATTCACCAGATCAATGAGGAACTGGCGCGCGCCAATGTGCCCGACGATAAACGCGACGTCGCCACCCGGCAGCTGCTGGAATCGCTGATAGATCGGCAGCTGTTGGAAAGTGAAGCAACCAAAGATAAGGTCGACCGCGATCCTATGGTGATGCAGGCCATAGAGCGGGCAAAAGCACAGATAGTGGCACAGGCCTATATGCAGAAGCGGTTGGCAAAAATTGCCCGGCCGACAAAAGAAGAAATCGAGAAATATTACACCGATCATCCTGACCTGTTTGCCGAGCGAAAAGTGTTTGACCTGGACCAGTTAATGATTGCAACAAAAGATCTGAGCAACGACCTTAAAAATTCATTTTCTACCCAGAAGTCGCTTGACGACTGTGCGGTATGGTTAAGAAATCACCGCATTGAATTCACCAGAAAATCCAGCCTGAACAGCACCGCCGAGTTGCCATCAGCGCTCATTAAGCAACTGAACGAAATGCGCATCGGCCAGGTATTTGCCCTTTCAGAAGGACAACAGAGCCTGATCGTGGCAATCAAAAGTGTGAAAAATGAACCGGTCACGCTGGACGTGGCTGGAACGCAAATCGGCATTTTCCTGCAGAATCAAAAAAGCAAGGAGGCGGCTGTTTCTGAAATAGCACGACTGCGCGCGTCAGCGAAAATCGAATACCTCAACAAGCAGGCAGCAGCGCCGACAGACGTCAATACAGCGGAAACACCGAAGAAAAAAGAAGATGGCGAAGATCATGTCAAAAAGGGCGTCGCCGATCTTTGAAGTATGAATGGAACCCGCGGATCGCAGGCTTTGCAAATCAATGATTAATCAGGATGGATAAATGAATCAGTATTTTAAATGGAGTTGGGCACTTGTTGTGGCGTTGCTGGTGGTATTGTCGTTGAATGGTGCCTGGGCGGAAGATGTGTCACTGGGTTCGGGCGATCAACTCAAAATAACCGTTTACAACAACCCCGATTTAACATTGGAGACCAAGGTTAGCGAAAATGGAAATATTACTTTTCCTCTGATAGGTACGGTTGCGCTGGAGGGATTGTCCACGTCCGGTGCGGAAAAGAAAATTGCCGACCTCCTGAAACAGGGTGGTTTCGTGCGCAGTCCCGAAGTCAACATTCTGGTTGTGACCGTACAGAGCCAGCAGGTTTCCATTCTTGGGCAGGTGAACAAACCCGGCCGTTATCCTCTCGAAGGCAGGCGCAGTATCACTGACATGCTTGCCGTCGCTGGCGGCATTTCGATTGAAGGCGGTGACACGATTTCGGTAGTCAGAAGCCATAATGGAAAAAGCGCCAAACGCACCATTGATATTATTGACATGGTGCGCAGCGGCAACCTGGCTGAAAACTATGATCTGGAAGCGAATGATCTGGTTTATGTAGAGCGCTACCCCCGATTCTACATTTATGGAGAAGTACAGCGTCCCGGTGTTTATCGCCTCGAAAAAACCATGACACTGGTTCAGGCAGTATCAACCGGTGGCGGTGTGACATTAAGAGGCACAGAACGCAATATCCGTATCAAGCGACGGGATGCGGAGGGCGTATTGCACGTTATCGACTCCAGGCCGGATGACCTGGTGCAGAGTGATGATGTGATATTTGTCCGGGAAAGCCTGTTTTGATCCAGATTGCGTTTACGGGATGTCGCTACCTGCCAATAATTTCAACCGCCAGTCGGACTGTTTAAGAAGCCACCTATGAATTTCACACTTTTTCTGCGTATTCTGTATGCGCGCCGCAAGATTATTGCCATCACAACCATAATGACGGCACTATCAACACTGGTCGTTTGCCTGGTGGTGCCAAAAACCTACAAGGCAACCACGTCGCTGGTTCTGAATTTCAAGGGTGCCGATCCGGTCACCGGCCAGTCCGTGCAGGCACAGCTATTACCGGGTTATATGCCGACTCAGGTCAGCATCATCACCAGCCGCAACGTTGCGCTGAAAGTGGTCGATGAGCTGAAACTGGCAGAAGGTCCGGACGTACAGAAGCAGTTCACCAAAGCGACTGATGGAAAAGGCACCATACGCGATTGGCTGGCTGACCTGTTATTGAAGAAAGTTGACGTGGTGCCGTCTCACGAAAGCAGTGTCCTGGATATCAATTTTAAAGGCGGCGATCCGCAATTCGCAGCGTCGGTGGCGAATGCATTTGCCGCTGCCTACCAGTTGACCAGTATTCAGCTCAAAGTGGATCCGGCAAAAAAGGCGGCCAGTTACATTAGTGACCAGATCAAAGTACTGCGCGATAATCTTGACGAAGCACAGCGCAAACTGTCAAAATTTCAGCAGGATAACGGCATTGTTACATCGGACAGCCGGATTGACGGTATTGATGTCGAATCGGCACGTCTGAATGAGCTGTCCGGGCAGTTGGTGCAGGCGCAATCGCAACTGATTGAAGCGACATCGCGACGCAATCAGGCCTCCGGTGCCGCCGGTGGCGAGTCTCCCGACGTGATGAGTAATACACTGATTCTGAATCTGAAAGCAAGTCTTGCCGCGGCTGAATCCAAATTCGCCGAAGTGGCGCAGCGTCTCGATAAAAATCATCCGCTCTACCAGAGCGCCAAGGCCGAGGTCGACAAGCAGCGCGCCGAACTGAATGAACAGATCAGGGCGGCGTCGAACAGTGTCGGTAACAGTGAACAGATTTATCGTCAGCGCGAGGCCGATATCCGCAATTCACTGGACAAACAAAAGACCAGGGTGCTGGAACTCAATCGAAAACGCGATGACCTGAAATTGCTTCGTAACGAAGTTGAACGTGCGCAGCGTGCCTACGAATCCACCACCCAGCGATTTACCCAGACCAACCTTGAAGGCCAGTCCAACCAGGCCGACATAGCTGTATTAAACGCTGCTATTCCCCCGATCGAGCCGTCAAACCCCAAGACCCTGGCCTATACCCTGATTGCCGTTTTTGTCGGTGCCATCATCGGCATTGGCCTGGGTATGGTGGCGGAACTGAATGACCGCCGCGTACGTTCTTCGGACGATCTGGCTGACGTGCTGAAATCCCCCGTGCTTGGTGTGCTCGATTGGGTAACGCCCAAACAGAACCGCTTCAGGCTGTTCGGCCGCACATTATTTCCTAACCTGAAAATGAGCTGAACCATGGAGCAACTGATAACCCCGAGCAGCCCAGCCACCGTCCTGCCGATCAATAACCTGAACGGTTCGAGCATTGGCAGCATCCTTCTCGACATGGGCAAGATCAAACCGGAAGACGCCGAACGCATACTGCGTCAGCAAAAGGAGAAAGGTCTGCGTTTTGGTGATGCCGCGAAAAGTCTTGGTCTGATTACCGATGTGGACATTGAACAGGTGCTCGCGCACCAGTTTGACTACCCCTATCTGCAGCCCGGACAGGGTAATTTTGCGCCGGAACTGTCCGCCGCGTACAAGCCTTTCAGCAAACAGGTCGAAACGCTGCGCGCAATTCGCAGTCAGCTGATGTTGCGCTGGTTTGCCAACGGCCATAAGACACTGGCGGTTGCAAGCGTCAACCCGGGAGAGGGCGCTAGCCTGTTTGCCGCCAATCTGGCGGTCGTTTTTTCTCAGCTCGGCGAGCAGACCCTGCTGGTCGACGCTAACATGCGCACGCCCAGACAGCACCAGATATTCAACCTTCAGGGCAGACAAGGCCTGTCAGACATCCTGGCCGGGCGGGCTGATCAGGAATCCATCGCCAAAGTGAACTCGTTTGTGGATTTGTCCGTATTACAGGCAGGAACCTTGCCACCGAATCCCCAGGAACTGATCAGCCGCAATGCCTTCGATGAACTCAACCGCAATCTGGCCAGCCGGTTTGACGCAGTGATCTATGACGTGTGCGCGTTCTCCGCAGGCGCCGATGCAATGGCAGTATCGGTTCGTGCCGGTGGCGTACTGCTGGTGGCGCGCAAAGACATGACCAGCCTGTCTGACATCAGTAAAGTGGCGGAACAGCTCGGGCGAGTCGGTGCTGTCGTGGTCGGTTCGGTGATGGTTGATTATTGATTGCCGATACGATGCAAAACGCACTGGACAATGACACCGTCGGTTCCGCCGCTGTCACGCCACGGGCATGGCAGGTAACACTGCGGCACTGGTGGCCAGTCATCGCAGGTCTTCTGGCATTGTACCTGCCGACCTTTTATGATCTTGCCACCGGCCTGTGGAGTAAAGAGGCCTACATGCATGGCCCCATGATTATGCTGCTGTCGTTCTGGCTCCTCAAAGAGCAATGGCCAGCAATGCTGCACGCAAGTGCAGATAAACCCGGCTCACTTCTGGGGTGGCCGACTGCAATTGTCGGGTTGCTGTTATATGTTATCGGGCGGTCACAGGATATAGTGATGTTTGAACTGGGTTCCCTGATTATTGTGCTCGCTGCGATACTGCTGATTTCACGCGGTGGCACAGCACTCAAGTCGCAATGGTTTCCTTTTTTCTTCATGCTATTCATGATTCCGTTGCCGGGCACATTCGTCAGCATGCTGACCTTGCCCATGAAGATGGCCGTGTCATACATGACAGACCAGATTCTGTTTTTCGCCGGTTATCCGATATCACGCACCGGGGTGATATTGCAGATCGGGCAATTCCAGCTTCTGGTCGCTGATGCCTGTGCAGGCCTGCAGACACTGTTGACGCTTGAAGCGCTCGGACTGTTTTACCTTAACGTGGTTCGGCATCCGTCGGCATTGCGTAACATCGGACTGGCGTGCTTCATCGTGCCGATTTCGTTTACCGCGAATGTCATCCGCGTTATAACGCTGACGCTTATTACCTACTATTTCGGTGATGAAGCAGGGCAGGGATTTTTGCACGGATTTGCAGGAATGGTGCTTTTCATCAGCGCGCTGGCGCTCATTATCAGCACTGATTCAATGCTGCAAGTGCTGGCAAAAAAATATGCGCCGGAGTCCAGTGCACCTGAGAGGAACCGGTCATGAGCCGGCCATTCAGCGCCAGCGTTGCACTGGGTTGCCTGATGATTCTGTCAGCGGTCGTCGCCAGGTTCATGACGCCAACAGCGCATCTGTCAGACCGTCGCGGTGGGATGACGCTTGGAACTGCCGTCCCAGAACAGTTTGGTGACTGGAAAGAAGAGAAAGGCCGGGCGCTGCAGCTGGTCAGCCCGGAAAACGAAGTGCTGTTGGGTAAAATCTATTCACAACTGCTGTCACGTACCTATGTGAACAGCAACGGAGAGCGGGTCATGCTGTCCATTTCCTACGGTACCGATCAGAAAAAAGGTTACGAGGTTCATTACCCGGAAATCTGTTATCCGGCCCAGGGATTTCAGGTGCTGTCGAATGTCCGCGCGTCGCTCACGACGCGCCTGGGGACGATTCCGGTCAGCCGGCTTGAAACCAGTTTGTCGAATCAGCGCTATGAACCCGTCACCTACTGGGCAACGACCGGCGATGAACTGTCGCCGGGCGGTTTGGACAGAAAAATGAAGGAAATCGAGTACGGACTTAAGGGGGTTATTCCCGACGGGCTTGTTTTTCGTGTTTCAACGATCGACCGGGATACGGCGCATGCCTTTTCGGTACAGGATACCTTTGTCAATGCCCTGGCCAATGTACTGAATCCGGCCAGCCGGCAATGGTTGATGGGATTGAAATAAGGTTGTATCGGTTGTGATGGACTGATGCCTCCTGTTACCGCTGTGATCGCCCTGGCAGACTGGCCAGAACAGACGTTTGACTTATTGAATGGATTATTGTGTTATGACAAAAATTGCCCTTATCACCGGAATTACTGGACAGGATGGCGCTTACCTGGCGGACTTTTTATTAAAAAAAGGCTATGTCGTCCACGGCATCAAGCGTCGCGCGTCGCTGTTCAATACGGACCGCATTGACCATCTGTATCAGGATCCGCACGTGTCGAACCGGAATTTTGTCCTGCATTACGGTGATCTGACCGATTCGACCAACCTGATCCGCATCATCCAGCAGGTGCAGCCCGACGAGATTTATAACCTTGCCGCGATGAGTCATGTTGCCGTCAGCTTTGATACACCCGAGTACACTGCCAATGCGGATGGCATCGGCACGTTGCGCATACTCGAAGCAATCCGGATTCTTGGCATGGAAAAGAAAACACGTTTTTATCAGGCCTCGACGTCTGAACTGTACGGTCTGGTGCAGGAGACTCCGCAGAAAGAAACCACGCCCTTTTATCCGCGCAGTCCGTACGCCGTCGCCAAACTTTACGCTTACTGGATCACCGTGAATTACCGGGAAGCTTACGGCATGTACGCCTGCAATGGCATACTGTTCAATCATGAAAGTCCGTTGCGTGGCGAAACCTTTGTCACCCGTAAAATCACCCGTGCACTGGCCCGTATTCGACTTGGCCTGCAAGACTGTCTCTACCTTGGCAACATGGATTCACTGCGCGACTGGGGTCACGCCAAGGATTACGTCGAAATGCAATGGCTGATGCTGCAGCAGGACCAGCCCGATGATTTCGTGATTGCGACCGGTGTCCAGTACAGCGTGCGCGAGTTTGTTGAGGTGGCAGCAAAAGAACTTGACATTTACATTGACTGGCAGGGCGAAGGTGTCAACGAAACCGGCGCCAACCAGGATGGCAAGGTCATTGTCCGGATCGACCCACGCTATTTCCGTCCAACCGAGGTTGAAACGCTGCTGGGTGATCCCACCAAGGCCAGGGAAAAACTGGGCTGGACACCAAAAACCACGTTTCATGAGCTGGTCGCCGAGATGGTTCGCGAGGATCTGAAAAGTGCTGAACGTGACGAACTGGTCAAGATGCACGGCTTCGCCGCTTTTGACTATCATGAGTAGCGCTGTTCCAGACAGGCAGGCCAGAATTTATGTCGCAGGCCACCGTGGTCTGGTCGGTGCGGCACTGGTGCGCAATCTGGCTGAGCAGGGGTACGTGAATATCGTCACGCGCACCCACCGTGAGCTTGATCTGACCGATCAGTCTGCCACCGAGGCATTTTTCCGGGACGAAAAACCCGACTATGTGTTTCTTGCGGCGGCTAAAGTCGGCGGCATTCTGGCAAATAGCCGTTATCCCGCTGAATTCATTCGCGACAACCTCGCCATTCAGCATCATGTCATTCATGCTGCCTGGCAGAATAATGTCAGACGGCTGCTGTTTCTGGGTTCCAGCTGCATCTACCCGCGACTGGCACCGCAGCCCATGAAAGAAGAACACCTGCTGACCGGCCCGCTGGAACCCACCAACCGTCCCTATGCCCTGGCAAAAATCGCCGGCATCGAAATGTGCTGGAGCTATAACCGCCAGTATGGCACCCGATATCTGGCCGTAATGCCAACCAACCTGTACGGGCCCGGTGATAATTACGATCTGAATAACAGTCATGTGATTCCGGCCATGATACGCAAGTTCCATGATGCCCGGCGGACCGGTGCAAAGCAGGTCAGCGTCTGGGGTACCGGTACGCCGAGGCGCGAGTTCCTGTATAGCGATGACATGGCTGACGCCTGCGTGTTTCTGATGAGCCTGCCCGACGACCAATACCTCCAGCTGCTGGGCAGTGATGAAGTGGCGTCAGGCAGGTTTGAGCCGCCGCTGGTCAATATTGGCACCGGTGACGACATAACGATCAGTGCACTTGCCGAGACCGTAAAACAGGTTGTTGGCTATACCGGTGACATCGTCTACGACACCACCAAGCCGGACGGCACGCCAAGGAAGTTGCTGGACGTCGGACGGCTCAACAGTGTCGGCTGGCGCCACAAAACGACCCTGCGCGACGGTCTCGCGCTGGCCTATCAGGTATTTCTTTCTGAGCATCAACCGGATGCAGGGGAAGGCTCCACAGGTCTGGTATGACGCTGAAAAATACGCCTGAAGTCAGTGTCTGCGTCTGTACATTCAAGCGGCCGCTGTTGCTGCTGCAACTGCTCAAAAGTCTGGCCGCGCAATCATTTTCGACGACCCGGTTTGAGGTCATTGTGGTGGACAATGATCAGGCCGCCTCAGCCCGACCGGTCATCATGCAGGCGGCAGTCAATTACCCGGAACTTGTTGTGCACTACGAACTGGAGCCGGAACAGGGCATATCATTTGCCCGCAACCGGACAGTAACGCTTGCCCAAGGCACCTTGCTGGCCTTTATTGACGATGATGAATGGGCCGCCCCGCACTGGTTATCGGATCTGGTGGGCAGATTGAAAAGCCGGAAAGTGGATGCGGTGCTCGGACCTGTCATTCCCCACTTTCCCAGCGGTACCCGGTCGTGGGTGATTAAGTGCCGGTTTTTCGAGCGCCCGCGTTTTGAAACCGGTACGGTAATAGGCAGCCGTTATTGCCGGACCGGGAATGCGCTGATAAAAGCAGCCAGACTCAAAGCCAGATGGCCGGCAGCGTTTGATAACCGGTTTGCACTGACTGGCGGCGAAGATTACGATTTTTTCAAATGGCTTGAACGTCAGGGAGGGCAGTTTGTATGGTGCGACACGGCTCTGGTTTACGAGACGGTTACGCTGCCACGACAAAGGCTCGATTATATATTTGAACGTTGCCTGAGGACGTCAATCAGGTACTGGCGCGACGAGTATAGCCACCGGTCGCCGTGGTGGATTTTTCAGAAAGCGGTTGAAGGCATCATTGGTGGAACCGGCTATGTTGTGCTGGCTACACTGCTGTTTCCCTTTTCGCTGGGAAAGGCGGTACAGATTGGCTGTAAGGGAGTAAAAGGTCTTGGACGTGCCGTTGCACTGACAGACCTGGAACTCACCGGTTACAGGGAAGGACAATGAGTATGCTGTCCACGCCGATTTTCAGCCTTGTGCCCCGTGGGCGCCTTGCCGGAGTGCCAACATGTCGCTAAACAGCATTTCATCGCGCAGCACCAGGGCACTGACCTGGGGTGTCGCGGGCGCAATCGGCAAAGTCGTCGCACAGTTGATGGTTCAGATTACCCTGGCACGCCTGCTCGATCCACTGGCTTTCGGCCAGTACACGGCCGTGCTGCTGGTGTATGGCCTGGGTTACAACATCGCCGATGGCGGCTTTGGATCGGCGCTGATTCAAAAGAAGGAATTGCACACTGGCGACGTGAGTATGGCACTGGGCTGGTCACTGCTGTCTGCGATCGTAATCAGCCTGCTGATAATTGCCTGCTCTGACACCTTTGCCCATCTGATGGGAGACGCTACACTGGCGCTGATTTTCAAGGTATGCGCATTGCTGATTCCATTTCAGGTGGTTTCGAACATATCCTCCAGCCTGCTGCGACGTGAATTGCATATGCGGGGTATTCAGATTATCCAGTTTCTGGCCTATTTTGTTTTCTTTGGCGGCCTCGCTACCGCTCTGGCGCTAATGGGGTATGGTGTCTGGAGTCTGGTGGCGGGATTCGCGGCGCAGACGGTTTTTTCACTGGTTGCCACGTATTGGCTTGCCAGGCATACGTTACGTCCGCGCTTGCAAGGTGATTCGACACTGGTCCACTTCGGGTTAAAATCCATGGCCACGGAACTGACCGGCAGTGCCATGGATACGGTAGATCGGCTTTTGGTTGGCAAATTCTGGGGAATTTATTCACTGGGCCTCTATTCAGTTGCCTACAATCTGTCCAAAGCGCCTGTTGCGCTGTTGCTCAGCACGGCACAAAGCATCACCTTTGCAAGTACGGCACGATTGCACGGTAACTGGTCTGCAGTACGAAAGGGATACCTGATCGTGCTATCTGCCGTCGTCTTGACGACACTGCCCGTATTCACCCTCGCGGCTTTCGAATCCGGGACAGTGCTGCATATCATATACGGGCAGAAATGGATCAAGGCAGCACCCTATATGACTGCGTTGGCGTTGACAGTTCCGCTTATTTCCATGTGTGCCGTGACAGCCGCCATATTACGCGGTTCAGGTCAGGTGGGACAGGAGTTGCGCGGCACAATGATTTCCACAGTGGCACTCATAGCCGGTTTCCTGCTGCTGCAGCACGAATCCCTGGTGGTGGCGGTATGGAGCGTTCCCCTTTCCTATCTGCTCCGGTTCCTGATATTGCAGGACACGATTCGCCACAGGCTCGGCCTGCACTTTTCGGACCTCATTTTGGCCTGTCGCGGAGCCCTGGTAATGTCTGCAACAGGCTTGTGCATGGCGGTGCTGGTACGCAGCTCGTTGCAAACAACAGCCGGCGGCCTCGACGCGCTGCCACTGCTGGCCGGTTGCTGTGCCATTGCGGGTCTGTTCATGCTCCGGTTTAACTGGTTGCTGGGAGCGCCACTTGCAGAGATGGTTCGACAGAAGTTTTCAGCGGGGCCGTTTGGCCCCGCATTAGATTGGTTACAAAGGGGCAGGATTTGAAAAACTCGACACCGGCAGACTACCACGCTTCCCATCCGGTCAACTTCATGCCGGCAAAAAGGCCACAAGGTAAATGGATGTGGCCTCCTTTTTCCTCCATGCCCCTGCTGTTTCTGGTGATGGTCAAGCCGCTCACGGATGCGTTTTACGAAGTGGAGGAAGTGAAATATGTCTATATTCTGCTTCTGGTCGGCAGCGCACTGTTTGCGAAGTTTGGCCTGGTCATTCAGGGGGTGAAGGCCAACCCGCGTAATAAAGGCTTATTCAGCTATCTGTGGCTGATCATGTTCTACTTTCTGTTCCATTACGGGCTGGCCCTGTTCAATGGAGGCTCCTTTTCAGAAATGTTCAAAATCGTCAGCCCCTTCGTATTTTTCGTTCTGGTAGCCTATGCCGGGGACCGGTGGATGATTTATGCACTGGCCGGTGCGGCGGTATTGACCGTCGTGGTCAACGCGGCATTAATGCCCTTTGACTTTGCCTGGGTCAATTGGGGAACGGTCAGGACGTTCAAGGGATATTATTATTTCAAAACCGATCTGGCCTACGCCTTGAGCTTTTCTGTTCTGATTTTCGCTTTTTTTGAAAAAAATAGAATTACCCCGGCCCTGGCTCTATTGATGTTGATCGCGGCTGTCGAAGTTGTTCTGGCCAATTCCCGGTTGAATTACCTGAGTTTCCTGTGTGTGGTTATTTTCATCGCTGCCAAGGAAGGTATCAGTTTCCGCTCAGTCGTGCGCTACAGCCTGATTTTCGGACTGCTGGGCGTGATCGCTGCATTGCTATATGACCCGGAAAAGCTGCTCGGTTTTGATTTTGATGACATCGCCGCCTTTACGCAGGGACGTAATGTCACCTGGGAACACCTGATGATCGAACTTGAACACTACAGGCTGGTAGACTGGCTATTTGGTAAAGGCGTGTACGCGGATCTGATACTGTCCAGTCAGCTGGCCCGCCTGGGCGCTGTTGCCCACAATGCCCACAATGAAATTCTGCATATGGTGTACACCGAAGGTATACTTGGTTTTCTGTTTTACATCGTGCTCTGGGTTAAAACATTCCGTATGTCGATCGGTACCGGTTTGCCGCCATGGGCCCGAGGTTCAGGTGCGGTCGCGCTGACACTTTTTCTGCTGCAGGGTCTGACAGCTGTCGTGTCATCATTTGCAACCAAAACCTGGCCCCTGGTCATGGTGCTCATTGCGCTGCGTGGCGTCTCGACCTGTCAGGAACCGGACGACCCATCGGCCCCATCGCATGCATAACAGTATTTCCAGGGCATTGATAACATTGGCGATCGTCGTTGGCCAGGACGCCAGCGTCAGTGCCGGTGAAAATCTCGTATTGGGTTTTCATGCACACGATCCGGCACATATCGATGCTGCGGCCAGAACCGGTTACAGCGCCATCCGGCTGTGGGATACCTCGACCACCTGGGCGAATCTGGCACCGCAACGCAACCTGTGGGATTTCGACCGGATCAGCACCTACCTCACTGACAGTGAAAAAGCACATCTGAAAGTCCTCTGGACCATCGGCAGCACGCCGCACTGGGCGTCCGCTCGTCCGTCCGAAAAATGCGCCTATGGATTGGGGTGTGCCGCAGAGCCGGTGAATATCGATGACTGGCGTCGCTATGTCCGCACCATTGCCACCACGTTTCGCGGGCGGGTCGAGTGTTATGAACCGTGGAATGAAGTCAGCTTTCCACACGATCCGGTGTTTGCACAGCCGGGCGCGGGTGGCGACGCCGGGGAATTTTTCACCGGTTCGGTCGATACCATGGTGGCGCTGACCAAGGCAGCTTATGAAGAGATCAAACGAGCCGATCCGCAGGCTTGTGTTCTCTCCCCGTCATTTCATTCTTCGGGTCACTGGGTCGAGAAATTTGAGCGCTTTCTGGACGCCGGCGGAGGACAATATTTTGATGTTGCCAGTCAGCATTTCTATTTTGGTGATTTGCCGGAACAATCGCGTGCGGTGATCCGGTCTGTCAGGCAGGCGCTGGATAAACATAACCTGCAGCGTATTCCGATCTGGAATACTGAAGTCGGCATCCCGTTTTCAATGAAAATGAATCAATGGCCAGGCATCCCGTTGCAGGACGTGGTGTACGCGCTAACCCTGCGCACTTATCTGGTCAATGTCTCTGAAGGCATAAACCGGATTTACTGGTATGCATGGGACAACGGCGAATTTGGTTTCTTTGATCCGCTCAATCGTCAGGATTTTGGCACTGAAGCCGCCTCCGCCGCCAACCATGTGCTGGACGGGTTTAAATCAGCACGCTGCCAGGATAGGGATGGAATCTGGCAATGCCGGGTCGACACCGTTACGCGCCGATTCCGGGTCATGTGGTCATCCGAAAAAAATGCGAAACCGGTTCTGGTGTCGTTCGATCGTGAAGCGACTCGCTGGGGGCAGATCCAGGCATCATTCAGGGCGGGAACAAAAATTGCGCTGGATGGTCGACCGGTTATTGTCGAGGAGGACAACAACTGATGAGCCAGGCCGGAGTGGTTGACATAGGGGGAGCATTGTCATGGTAACTTTTTTTGTCGGTGACGGTCGACTGGGGAATCAGATCTTCCAGTACGTGGCCATTCACAAAATTCGGGGAACGACAAAGTTGCTGTCACCCAGTTTGCGCAGCCTGCAGAACGTGTTTCAGTTGCCCGAAAACGTCAGAATCTGGCGGATACCAGCGAATATCGAGAAAATCATTCGTCGGGTCCTCGTTCCCGTGCTCGCCAGGCCGCTGTTCAAATGGCTGCGGTTGGGTGTCTACTGTACCGAACCCATGACCCGCATGCCCAACGGGTCAAGCGATCCCGGTGGTGAAATGACCGTTCAGCGCGGTCTGTTGCCGATTACATTTATTGACGGCGGATTTTACCAGAATCTGTCCGATGCACTGACTGCCGCTGATTTTCGTCAACTGAAAATTCGTGATGATGTACTTGCGCGGGCGCGAGAAGTCATCTGCAGCGTTATGGCCGGACGGCCATGGCCGGGCGCCGTGATGCACGTACGTCGGGGTGACTATGTCGGTTATTCCGCTTACGGGCTGGACAGCATTTTATTGCAGGCTGATTACTTCCACCGCGCTGCACGCACTGCCCGTCTGTCGATGGAAGACCATCCGGAAATTCTTGTGGTGACTGACGATCCCGAATGGTGCGAAAGGGAACTGGCCGCACTGAAACCGTTTACCGTTGTTTCCGTATCGGAGGCTATCGATTTTGCCCTGTTATCGATGTTTCCGGTTTCGATACTTTCCAATAGCACGTTTTCGCTGGCCGCGGCGTGTATCGGTACCGATGTTAAAAGGGTGATAGGACCCGAATTCTGGTTCGGCCATGCCGTAAATCAGTGGTATCCACCCAAAATACGGTCGATCGACCCGCGTTTCGAGTACGTGTGAGTCTGAATTCATGGGGCTGTCATATTACCTCGGCAAAATGTGACACTTCATTTTGGAGGCGGCATGACGGAATTGCAGACAGAAACGACTCGTGCCCCAAAACCGGGTACCACGCGTCTGAAGTTGGCAATGGTAACAAATATTCCGGTGCCGTATCGTCTTCCCGTCTACGAAAATCTGGCCAATGATCCCGCCATTGATTTGTGTGTCTATTTTTTCAGCGGACGTGAGCCGGATCGCCACTGGACTCTGAAAACAGGCCGGTTTCCCCATATTTTCCTGCGTGAGAAATTCATCAGCTTCAGGGAGCGATATATCCACACGAATGTTGATATCTGGGGGAAATTGCGCGAATTTCAACCGGACGTAGTAATCACCACCGGATTTAATCCTTCGCATTTGATGGCATTCCTGTATGCGCGGCTGCATGGTGCCCGGCATATCGCCATGACAGACGGGACCTACCTGTCCGAGAAAAAACTGTCTCTGGTTCACCGGGTAGTCCGGCGGATTGTGTATGCCGGTAGCCGGGCGTTTCTGGGTCCCAGTGAAGGTGCGTTCCAGCTTTATCGCAGTTACGGTATCGACCCGAAGCGGGTTTTCAAGTCGCATTTATGTGCGGATAACGCGGCTTTTTACACGACACCGTATCCTGACAAGAAATTTGATTTTATATTCTGTGGCCGATTTGTTGGTATAAAAAATCCGCTATTTGCCATTGATGTCGCATTGCAGACTTCAAAACGACTCGGTCGCAGGACATCACTGCTGTTTGTGGGTTCAGGCACGCTTGAGTCGCAAATGCGCAAAGCAGCTCTTGCCGCTGCCGATTATGTGGATTGCGAATTTGCCGGTTTCGCAGATCAGGCCCTGTTACCCGGATTGTACAGTTCAGCACGCATTTTCCTGTTTCCGACACTCTGGGATCCATGGGGCGTGGTCGCGAATGAAGCGTGTGCCGCCGGCTTGCCGGTGCTGGTCACTCCGGTTGCAGGTTCGGCCGGTGAATTGATCCGGCATACCGAAAACGGTTTTGTGCTGCCACTGGAACTGGAACGGTGGACGGATGTCGCGGTTCAATTGCTGTCAGACCGGACGCTGTACCGGTCGATGTCGCTGCGCAGTCTGGAACTGGTGCAGGACTACAGCTACGCCAATGCAGCCACCGGCATTATCAACGCGGTCGCAGCGTCCACCCAAGACGAACCGTATCCGGTCAATTTTCCCGGCGGTTATCGGGTTCGGCGCAAGGTCGTCATCATTCAGCGACGTATGACCCACTATCGGGTGCCGCTGTTTGAACTGATGCGTGAGCAGCTCCGTCTGGCAGAGATTGAACTGATTGTGGTCTATGGAGATCCCACACCCGCCGAGCGTGAAAGAAATGATGAAGGCCAGCTGGCCTGGGGAACCTATGTGCCTTGCGTTTACCTGTTGAACGACCGATTCTGCTGGCAAAATGCACAGGCTGTGGTCAGCGATGCCGATCTGGTCATAGTCGCACAGGAAAATAAATTATTATTCAATCTGGTGTGCGGTGTCCTGTATAAAAAAATAAAAATGGCATTTTGGGGTCATGGGCGAAATTTTCAGGCAACCCATACCGACTCCTGGAGTGAATACGTTAAACGCTGGCTGCTGGTCAGAACGGATTGGTGGTTTACCTACACGGAGTTGAGCGCAAAAGTCGTGGTTGGCGATGCCAATTTTTCACCAGAACGTGTCACCGTGTTGAATAATTCGACCGATACCCATTCGCTGGCTGACGATCTGGCTGTGCTGACGTCAGCCGACGTGCAGATTGCGCGCACTTCCTTTGGAATTGGCGGCGGAACGATAGGAATAATGATAGCTTCGCTGCACGCTGACAAGAAAATCGATTTTCTGTTTCAGGCGGTGCTCCGCATTCGTCAGCGTGTGCCGGATTTTGAACTGGTGATTGTTGGAGATGGTCCAATGCGTCCAGTGGTGCTGGATCAGGCGAGCAGAGCCGGTGGTTGGGTCCACTGGATGGGCGCACGAACCGGACGTGAAAAAGCCCTGCTCCTGAAAATGGCAAAAATAATGCTTAATCCCGGCATGGTGGGTCTTGGGATTCTGGATTCATTTATAGCCAAAGTACCCCTGGTCACGTCGGATTACAAATACCACTCTCCGGAAATTGCCTATCTGGAGAATGGTATTAACGGGCTGATGACGCCAGACGATGTCGCAGGTTATGCAGACGTGGTCGTGGATTTGATCAACGATGAGGCGCTATATCGCAAGCTGCAATCGGGGTGTGACCGATGTGCCGAGCTGTACTCGATGTCGCAAATGGTCGGCAATTTCTGCGAGGGTATTGAACGCTGCCTGAATCTGGATAAAAGTGAACTTTACAGTGCAGGGAGCCGCGCGGCATGAATTCGCCCGACCTCCCGGTGCATACTGAACGCCGTGCCCCGGCGATCGCGTCAGCAGAAATGCCCCGGCGCCGCGTCCTGATCGTTCACAATGAATACCAGCAGCGCGGCGGTGAAGATTCGGTGGTTGAAGCCGAAGCGGCGATGCTGGCGGCTCACGGTCACGAGATTGAAATCTATCGTCAACATAACAATGCACTGAAGACTGTCTCGATGCCGAAGGCTGTCGCAGATACCATCTGGTCAGGCGATTCGGTGACAGGCCTGACCAGCGTCATTAACCGGTTCCGTCCGGATATTGTGCATTTTCACAATACCTTTCCCATTATCTCTCCGTCCGCTTACTGGGCGGTGCGTGATGCCGGGTTGCCGGTGATTCAGACCCTGCACAATTTTCGTCTGCATTGCCTGCAGGCCAATTACCTGCGCAATGAAACGGTATGTGAAGACTGCAAGGGCGATATTCCGTTGCGAGGCGTTGTGCGCGCCTGCTATCGCGGATCCCGTGCGCAATCGGCCGTGCTGTGCGGGATGTTGGCGGTGCACCGCGCGCTGGGTACCTATCGGCATAAGGTCACGCGTTATATCGCACTCAATGAATTCTGTCGCCGCAAATTTGTTGAGGGTGGTTTGCCTGCTGAACGCATCGTCGTCAAGCCAAATTTTGCCGATATCGCACCAGTAAGCCCGAGCGCGCGGGACGGTTTCCTTTTTGTGGGACGTCTGGTGCCTGAGAAAGGCATTTCTGTGCTGCTTGACGCATGGAACGCGCTGAATCACGGTTCATTGCGGGTCGCCGGAACTGGCCCGCTGGCGGATCTGTTTGACGCGGTCACAGGTGTTACGGCATTGGGGGCGCTGTCCGCCACAGCGGTGCGCAGACAGATGGAGAACGCCACCGCACTCGTGTTGCCGAGCATCTGTTATGACAGCTTTCCAAGAACATTGGTGGAATCGTTTGCCTGCTGTTTGCCTGTGATTGCCAGCCGTCTTGGGCCGCTCGCTGATCTGGTCGAGGAGGGTGTGACCGGTCTGCTGTTTAGGGCGGGTGATTCTGCCGATCTGGCGATGACACTGAAATGGGCACGTGACAACCCGGAGCGCATGGCCGCCATGGGGCGCAATGCGCGTGCAAAGTATGAAGCAGAATTTTCTGCCGAACGCAATTACCCGCAACTGATTGCAATTTATGAAGATGCCATCCATGCGGTGGCCAGGGAATCGAAATGAAACACGAGCAGCGTATTACGGTACCGGTTCTGGGTGTACCTATTGATGTTCTGGACTGGGATACGGTGCTTGAGCGCATACGCAGCTGGGCGGAGGCGCGCGAGTCACGTTATATATGCATATGCAACTCGCATTCGGTGGTCACGGCAACGAAGGATGATGCTTTCGGCCGTATCGTGGAAGGGGCGGATATGGCAACGGCGGACGGTGCGCCTGTGGCAGGGATGATCCGGCGCTTCGGCCATGCCGGACAGCAGCGTATCAACGGTCCGGATCTGATGTTCAAATACTGTGCCGTGGCTGCAAAACGGGGCGAGTCGATCTATCTGTACGGTGGTGCGCCTGAAACGCTTGAATTATTGCAGATACGCCTGAAAGCGTTCTTTCCCGGTTTGCTTATCGCTGGCGCTCACTCACCGCCATTCCGCACTGCCACGCAGGACGAAGACACGGCAGATACGGCTCGTATCAATGCCTCGGGCGCCGGTACGGTCTGGGTCAGTCTGGGTTGCCCGAAACAGGAACAATGGATGGCTGCCCATAAAAACCGCATACATGCTGTCATGATTGGGGTTGGCGCCGCCTTTGATTATCACGCCGGTACATTGAAGCGCGCACCCCTGTGGATGCAGCGCGCCGGATTTGAGTGGCTGCACCGGCTTGCCTGTGAGCCACGCAGATTATGGCGTCGTTACCTCGTTACCAACACGCTGTTTGTCTGCGGTGCCGTTTGGCAACTGACTTTTAAACGACACGGTAACCGGACCTGACGCCGGATTTTTTTGCCGCTTGTAATGCCATTGACACAGTTGATCACTACAATCATTGATCTCGATTCCGGCACCACCGGTTTTTGCCGGATTCTAAGCAGTTATCTGAATTAACAACCTTGTTGGCATCGCAACTATATGAAAATTTACCCGGTCATTCTTTCCGGAGGTTCCGGTACACGTCTCTGGCCACTGTCACGTTCAGCCAAGCCCAAGCAGTTGCTGCCCCTGGTATCGGGTTACTCCATGTTACAGGAGACTGTCCTGCGCCTGAAACTGTGGCCGGAATTGATGCCACCGCTATTCGTATCCGGGCATGAGCACCGGTTTATGATAGCTGAGCAGCTTCGTGAAATTGCCGTCGACCCGCTTGATATTCTGCTGGAGCCGTCCGGAAAAAATACGGCACCGGCCATTGCTGCTGCTGCACATTTTTTGATGAAGCAGGACCCGGAAGCAATAATGCTGGTGTTACCGGCCGATCATGTCATCGATGACGTTGATGCGTTCAAAGAGGCTTTTCTAAGAGGAAAATCTGCCCTGATGTCGGGTGCACTGGTCACGTTTGGTATCGTCCCGACCGCACCTGTGACGGGCTACGGCTATATTCGGCGGGGTAAACCGCTGGAACTGACGACGGCGTGTTATGAAGTGGCTGCCTTTGTTGAAAAGCCGGACGCTGACAAGGCCCGCGAGTACCTGTCGTGCGGTGATTATTTCTGGAATAGCGGTATGTTTCTTTTTCATGCTGAAGTCTTTCTGCGCGAACTCGGTCCGGTACGTCCCGAGATGGTGCGGTTGACCGGCGATGCCGTAAGGAATGCCTATCATGATCTGGATTTCTGCCGTCTGGAGGAACAGGCGTTTGCTTTATGTCAGTCAGAATCGATAGATTATGCCGTAATGGAACACGCCAGCCATGCTGTCGTGGTAGCCGCCGACATTGGCTGGAACGACGTTGGTTCATGGAGTGCGTTAATGGATGTGCTGGACTGTGACAGCGACTGTAATGCCATTCGCGGCGATGTTTATGCGCTCAACACCAGTGACAGTCTGGTGCGCGCTGAAAACCGGTTTGTAGCCACAATTGGGGTCAGGGATCTGGTGATTGTTGAAACGGCCGATGCGGTACTGGTGGCTCATAAGGATCACGTGCAGGACGTTAAACAGGTGGTGGATTATCTTAAACTGAATAAACGTAGTGAACATATCAACCACACCAAAGTGTACCGACCCTGGGGTCATTTCGAGGAGATCGATACAGGGTCACGCTTCCACGTCAAGCGCATCACCGTCAATCCCGGACAGAAGCTGTCACTGCAAATGCATCATCATCGTTCTGAACATTGGGTGGTAGTGAAAGGAACCGCATTGGTGACCTGTGCTGACCGGACAACACTGATTTCTGAAAATGAATCCACCTACATTCCGATTGGCCAGAAGCACCGTCTGGAAAATCCCGGAAAATTGCCGCTGGAACTGATTGAGATTCAAACCGGCAGTTACCTGGGTGAAGACGATATAGTCCGTTTTGACGATATTTACAAACGGGTCTGAGACTGCCTGGCCGGGTCTGAGTCTGCTTTTTCCGTGGTTTGAAAGAATGGCGTTACATGTTATTAAAGCGATGCGTGCGTACCATGGGTGTGGTCATTCTGCTGCTTGGCCAGGCGCACTGTGCCTGTTCGGCGAATCCGGTCAGGACGAAAAAGGTGGCTTACAGTCTGGGACCTGAAAGTCTCGCCGTTGTGATTAATGATGCGAACCCGAACAGCATTGAAGTCGCTGAATATTACCGCGTTGCCCGCCATGTGCCGTTGCAGAACATGATCCACGTGCGTATTGAAGGCAGTCCGCACAAATTGTCGGCGGCTGCTTTCAATGAATTAAGGAAAGCGATCGAACTGCAATTGCCGGACAACATTTCAGCCATGGTGCTGGTGTGGACTGCTCCCTATGCGGTGGAATGCAATTCCATCACATCTGCCTTGACGTTAGGCTACGATGCCACGCAGTGCGAAAAAAGCTGTTCGCCGGGCAAATTGAACCCCTATTTCGACTCAAGCTCGACAGATTCACTGCATGAGAAAGGCTTGCGGTTATCCATGTTAATGCCCACTGAATCCGTCACTCTGGCAAAAGCGTTAATCGATCGCGGTATAGCAGGCAAGGACATAAATACGCCGTCGTCCGCCTACCTGTTATCGACCAGTGACGCAGCACGAAACGTACGGGCAAGGTTTTATCCGCCGTCGGGTATTTTTCCGCAAAAAAATCTGAGGCTGAAGTCAATCCGGGCGGATTTCATCCAGGGTGAAGCCGATGTCATGTTTTATTCGACCGGGCTGAAGTTTGTCCCCAGCCTGGATACCTTGCACTTTTTACCCGGTGCACTCGCCGACCATCTGACGTCGTTCGGGGGTGATCTGTTGGGACAGGACCAGATGAGCAGCCTGCGCTGGCTGGACGCAGGTGCCACGGCCAGCTTTGGCACGGTATCGGAACCCTGCAATTTTCCGCAGAAATTTCCCCAGCCCTCGATATTGCTGAAACATTACTTATTGGGTGCATCGGCCATTGAAGCCTACTGGAAAAGCGTGGCATGGCCAGCTCAAGGGTTGTTTATCGGCGAACCGTTGGCTGCACCGTATCGATAGCGCGTGGCCATTTTTAATGTGGGTTTTGGAGTTAATTCGCTTCGGAAATAATGCAGCGGTCATAATCCTCGCGTAGATTTCTTCTGGAATTCAGGTTGGGAGCCAAAAAATGGAGGTATTTCTTGTTTAAATCATTGCTTCTGAAATTTCCGTGGCTTTATAAACAGGTCCAGGCCATACGTGACCATTTTAGTCACCGAAAATGCCTGAAGCGGGGATCGTACGCGCAGCACCGCGAAGATGTTGAAATAATGAAGCTGTTAAGCCGCGCGAACGCACACGGCCCTTATGTGGATGTGGGTTCAAATCATCCGTTTAAAATAAATAATACTTATCTCCTGTATCTGAATGGCTGGAGGGGCCTTTGCATAGACCCGCTCCCGCGTTTCACAGATTTATACCGGCAATGGAGACCTGACGATGTGTTCGAATGCGTCGGCATCGGTGAACAGAGTGGCGAGATGACCTTGTTTGAGTTTGAATCGGATGTGCTTTCTACACTGGACCCGGTGCTGGCAGATCAGTATCGGCAGATGGGGTATAAATTCAGAAGAGAGTTGCGAACAAAGATCCGGACCATCGATGCACTGCTGGAATCGTGCGCAATATCAGCACCGATTTCATTGCTTTCGGTAGACATAGAGGGACATGAGTTGTCCGCACTGAAGTCCATCACTCTTGACAAGTGGAAACCGGCATTTATCTGTCTTGAGGCGTATACGGCAGACGGGAAGAGTAACGAGCCAGCGATTCGTTACTTGCATGAAAATGGATACCGCGTTGAGAACGATATGGGTTTGAACCTGCTGTTCAGCCGACACTGAAGCCGTTGCTGATTCTACCGTTTCTATCCGGCGCCGCGCCTGGCCCCGCTATGAAATGGCAGCACGAATATGGTGCAAGCTCATTTTTAGATCATAAAAGGCAGGATGGGTGCAACGGCGATTATGAACAATACGTGGACTGGCCGCGCCATTCCAGGCGGCATATCGATGAAACATTTATGACATCCTGGCACCTGATAACAAACTTCGGCTCCAGCATCAACACGATGTCGATGGCGCTATTTATAGCCATGGGGCTGGTTGCAAACATGGAAAACCGCATGGCGTTTTACTGGTGCACGCTATTTGGCGCAGCGATGCTTTTGGTGGTAGTGACAAAAATCGGATTTATTGGATGGGGCGTCGGTATGGAAGCGATCGACTTTACCGGTATCAGCGGTCACGCAACCCGGGCGGCTGCGGTCTATCCGGTATTGTTTTTTTTGATATTTCAGCGTGCACCGGAACGATTGAATGTGGCACCGGTCTGCGCTGGCGTTGCTGTCGGGATTCTGATTTCAGTTTCGCGATTCGCAGTCCACGTGCACTCTGTGTCCGAGATTCTGGCAGGGTGGATGCTTGGCAGCGCCATCGGTGGGCTGTTCTTGTATCGAATCAAGGGTCGTGAGTTGGTGATACCACGCGTCTGGCTGGTTCTGGCGGGTGCGGTGCTGGTGGTGGCGATGCCACTGACCGGGCAGCTCCAGTCGGATGGCATGATTACCCGGCTGGCATTGGCCCTGTCCGGGCGGGAACGACCATTTACCCGAACTGATTGGAAGGCTGTCCAGCCGGTACGCGAGCCTGACCGGTTGACCCGTGTGCCTTGGCAAATGCGTGCGCCGTTTTTCAAATAGATAAAGGGTGACAGGCAAATGCAGGATGACAGGCAACGACATCGACAGACTTTAGCAGGGTGGCAGGAAACGGCTGTTTTTTCAGGGGATACTGAATGACCATATTGGTGACAGGTGGGGCAGGTTACATTGGCTCGCATACCTGCCTTGAATTACTTAATCAGGGTTACGATGTCCTTGTTGTCGATAATTTCTGCAACAGCAAGCCGGTTGCCCTGCAGCGGGTTCAACAGATTACGAGGCGACCGCTGTCAATTCATCACCTGGACGTTCGGGATAAAGCCGGTTTGCGCCTGCTTTTTGCACAGCACAAAATTGATGCAGTCATTCATTTCGCCGGCCTTAAATCAGTCGGCGAATCGGTCCATCAGCCATTACATTATTATGACAACAATATATCCGGCACTCTTGCGCTGCTGGAAGTGATGAATAATTCGGAATGCCGGAAACTGGTTTTCAGTTCTTCGGCGACTGTCTATGGCGATCCTGAAATGGTGCCAATTACCGAAAGTTCGCCGGTCGGTTCGACGACCAATCCCTACGGAACAAGCAAGCTCATGCTTGAACAGATACTGTGCGACTGGCAACGCAGCAGACCGGATCTGCATATGGCCCTGTTGCGCTATTTTAATCCAGTCGGCGCGCATGAAAGCGGATTGATAGGCGAGGATCCCAATGGCATACCCAGCAACCTGATGCCTTACCTGTCGCAGGTGGCTGTTGGGCGGCGGGAATGTCTGCAGGTGTTTGGTAATGACTACGACACACATGATGGAACCGGGGTTCGTGACTACATCCACGTTGTCGATCTGGCCAGGGGGCATTTGGCGGCGCTTGATTATCTGGACAGGAATTCGGGACTGATAACCGTGAATCTGGGCACGGGCTATGGCTGCAGTGTGCTTGAATTGATCAGCGCTTTCGAAAAGGCCAGCGGTCGCAAAATTCCCTACCGCATCGTCGAGCGCCGGTCCGGCGACATTGCGTGCTGTTTTGCTGATGTATCACTGGCCAAAGCGAAGCTGGGCTGGAAAGCCCTGTTTGGGATTGACCGGATGTGCCAGGATTCGTGGCGCTGGCAATCGGCGAATCCTGACGGATTTATCTGACCCGATAGATTTTAACCCGTTGAAACCTGGCGCGGACGTGCGCCGTGTGCAGCTGGGTGATAACGTCCGCGGTGTTTTTTTACTTGCTGGTGCGCTCTGTCCAGGATTTGACGCCGCCGTGTTCGCTGACCGATCTGTAGATTCGGTTCAACTTGGGGCAGGCGTCAAACACAGTGGTCGGAATATGATCAACCACACCTGACACGAACCAGCGGACGATCATGTACAGTTTCAGGTCGACGACATTAATGCTGGCGCCGCCAACGAACGGATGATCGCCAAGCAGCTTTTCAACATTCTGACCCCAGGTCGGCAGATAGTGGCGTCCCAGTTCTTCACGCGCCGCACGCTTTTGTGCTTCATCAGAAATACGCAAGGTCGGTCCGACCTGATGGCGCAGTTCTTCAACATAGCTCATCAGTGATTCATGAAATGCGGCTTCATAGTTGTCCTTTGGATGCAGCCCGTATTCCCGACCTATATACACCAGTATGGCGTTTGATTCGGCAATCGGCGCTTTTCCGGCAAGCTCAAGAATCGGCATGGCACCAAATGGTGTTTTCGGTTTCAGCGCTGGCCAGTCGGCGCCGGGAATGCGCACATCATCGAAGTCAACTCCGCTCAGGTGCAGCGCCAGTCGGCACTCTTCACCGCGGCTACCGGCAAAATCAAAGTAAATCAAACGAGGCTTGGACATGATCTGTTTCCTTTAATAGGGTAAATTGCGCCGGGGGAGGTTCTTTTTCAGGTCGCCGGTCGCCGACACTCTCAATTAATTGGCCTGTCTGCTCAGGCAGGTTGCTGCGTTCTTGCCGCAGAACCTGACCGAATTGAGGATTGCATATTAGCATCTTTTTGTGGCCACTGTTTTGCGGTCGGGCTATTATCGAACCACAAGCGTCCTGATCGGGTCGGTCGATCACGGGATTTGCGCCGACGGGTATGAGAAATACGTGGAATTGGTCCTGCAAAATCGCAAAATATTAGCAAAACAACCTGTACTTATTTTGCGTCAGAGAATATTCTTAAACGGCAGGCAACCGCGGACAGGTCGACCGACAGTTTCACGCCATGTTTAACTGATAAGTTGCTGATAGGCACAGTGCTGTAAAGGAAAAACATTATGAATTCCGCAAGACTGGTTATAGATGGATTGCATCATATCGATGGATTGGTTCCGGTCGATTGTGACGCACCCGTCGGCACCCGGGGACTTCAGTTTTCCGTATGGGGAACATTGGCAGCGATTCAACAGGCCACCTCGGAGCTGATTGGCGGCCGGACTTTGGCTACCGTGAATGGAGAGCGCGTGCATATTGTCGCCAACTCGGTGGTTGAAGTCGACCACCCTGACAGTCACCAGATTAATGTCACCGCATCCTTCATAAAATCAGGGGACATTGACAGGTACGTTGACACAAAGGGTAAATAAACCATGGACGTTCAAATAATTGATGACAATGAAATGACCCGCACCTTGTTGCACACGATCCTCGTCAACGATGGTTACAAAATAGTGGGCGAATCAAAAAGCAGTAAAAGTGGTCTGGAAGACGCTCTGAAACTGAAGCCGGATGTCATCTGCCTTGATATTCTGTTCCCGGATGGTAATGGCGTGGAGGTGCTGAAACAACTGTCCAGAGAATTGCCGAAAACGATAGTACTCATGGTGACCGGAAAACGGGATGTGGACACAGTCAAAGAATGCATGCAAAACGGCGCCAAAGGGTTCATCATCAAACCGTTCAATGCCACCACCGTCATCAAAACGGTCAGAGAAGCCGTACTGCGTGCGGCCAAAGCGGAATAGCGCAGAAACTGAGGCGGGCACCATGGTTCCAGGCAGTCACGCCAGGCTGGTTCGCTACCGGTCCGGAACATATTGCGTATCCATCCGGCAATCGTCATAATAATTACGATAACAATATGTTTAACCCAATAATTAAAAGTTCCGTTACAATAAGCACCCGAATTTGACCCATCGTAAGCCCATTGACAAACAGCATGTTCAGCCATCGCAACCCGGTAAATCTCAGAGAATCAGGCACAGCAGTCATGTTGCGCAGACTCTTGTTCGGGAATTGGCGCGCCTGGGTCGCTTTGGTCACCGTCCTGGCATTTGTTTCAATATTGGCAATAGCTGCCACGCATCACCATGCGAGCACGGCCGAAGATCAGGCCTGTACCGTCTGCAGCGTTGCTGTACAAAAAATTACCGATACCCCTCTTGTCGACCTGCCAGAGATGGTGGCCGTACTGTTTTTCTATGCATTATTCGTTGCAGAATCGCGCGTTATTGCGCATGTAATTTCCCTTTACTTACCCCCCAGCTGCGGGCCGCCACGCCGCTCACCCGCGATCTGCTGATCGCATCCCTTAAATTCCACGACGACTGAATCTGCGAAGTAATTCGCGTATTCGTTTGGCTATTACGTTAAAAGGTTTACCATGGCGCGCCAATTTACCCTGCGCAAGCTACCCTGCTATGTGGCGGGCTTGTGTGTAGCATCTTCTGTTTATGCATCACCTTTATTGACTGACAACGCTGAAACAGCGGAAATTCAACCGGCAATCAATGACACGGCGTCAGCTGACTCGCCGCCGATCGATACCGAGGTGACCACGGTCGAAGTAATCGGTGCTCATCTGAAAAGTGAGCGCATTGAACTTTCGCCCAAAATCGGCACAACGGTCTACACGGTCAATACCGACATGATCAATGCGCTGGGTCAGGGCAATGACACGCCGTTTAATGAAGTACTGTTGCGTCTGCCCGGTGTCGACCAGGACTCCAAGGCCTCGGGATCCCTGCATGTTCGCGACGACCACGGAAATGTTCAGTACCGTGTCGATGGCGTGATTCTGCCAGAAAGTATTACCGGGTTCGGTCAGTCAATTGATACGCGGTTTATCGACAAAATCGATTTTGTGACCGGTGCGTTGCCTGCACAATACGGACTGCGAACCGCCGGTATCGTTGATATCCAGACCAAGGAAGGTGAAATTACGCCGGGCGGTCAGATCGGTATCCTGACAGGTACCCACAATTATTATGAGCCGAGTATCGAGCTGTTCGGCAGCCAGGGAAAATTCAACTATTATTTATCGGGAAGTTATCTTGCGAACTCGCTCGGTATTGAAAATCCGATCCCGACAAAAAATGCGCTGCACGACGATACCACCCAGACGAAGTCATTTGGCAGCCTGTCGTATTTTGTTGATAATTCCACCCGTCTTGGCCTGCTGTTCGGCACCTATGCAGGTAATTTCCAGATACCGAACAACCCTGACCAGACCGCGCAATTTTCTCTGGCAGGTTACAGCAATGCGGCCACCGGATTCAGCTCGATTGCCTCAGCGCAAATTAATGAAAACCAGAGTGAGGTCAACCGGTTTTTGGTGTTGTCGTACCAGAAAAGTCTGGGCGATCTGAATTATCAGGCATCGTATTTCCATCAGTACTCGGACCTGCACTACACGCCGGACCCGATCGCCGACCTGATCTATCTCGGCACCGCATCCGATACACTGCGCTCCAATAATGCCAACGGCGTACAACTCGATGCCAGCTACCGGCTTGTACCGGACCACACCGTGCGAGCGGGGTTGGCGTACATTCACCAGGTGACGGCCAGCGATAACACCGTCAGTGTATTCCAGACCGGCAACGCCGGCGCGCAAGTCAGCACCGTTCCATTCAGCATCGTCGACAATACCGGCAAAGCAGGCAATCTGGAAAGTTTCTACGTGCAGGACGAGTGGCGCATTTCTGCGCCGCTGACCCTGAATTACGGCCTGCGCTATGATCATGTCGATGCGTTCATTCAGGAACAGCAGCTTAGTCCACGTATCAATCTGGCATATAAGTACAGCGATGCAACAGCATTCCATGCAGGGTATTCGCGCTATTTCACGCCACCACCGCAAGAACTCGAAGCGCAAAGCAGTATCAACCTGTACGCCAATACCACCAATGCTGCCCAGGTGTCAGTGTCTGATCCGGTCAAGGCGGAACGAACCCACTATTATGATATTGGCGTAAGTCAGAAAGTGAGTGAACAGCTGACAATGACCGCGGATGCGTATTACAAAAAAATTGCCAATCTGATCGACGAAGGGCAATTCGGCCAGGCGCTGATCCTGTCGCCGTTCAATTACGAACGTGGTTACGCCAAAGGACTCGAACTCTCGTCCATCTACACCGGTAAGCGCTGGGGCGCATTTCTGAATTTCACCTATCAGAAAGCCCAGGGTGAAAATATCATTACCAGCCAGAGCCTGTTCGCCCCGGATGAATTGGCGTACATCGCGAATCACTATATTTTCCTGGATCATGACCAGACCTATTCTGTATCAGGCGGCACTCATTACCATTTTGGTGATTCACAGATCAGTACGGATGTCATCTACGGCAGCGGTCTGCGCAATACGCCCCCCGGCGGTGCACCTAATTCGGCAGAATTGCCAGGCTATGTCACGGTCAATGCCGCATTGACGCACACCTGGAAGCATACGCCGATCGGCACACTGGACGGACGCCTGGCCATTATTAATATTTTTGATAAATCTTATTTGCTGCGCGATGGTACCGGCGTCGGCGTCGGTGCACCACAGTATGGTGCAAATCGCACTTTCTACGCCGGCATCAGTTCAGAATTCTGACAGGCAACGAACGGCGATACAACCAACACTGAAAAGCACCGGTATTTTCTGCGAAATTGCGCCGGTTCGTCAGAGGCCTGGGGCTGGATGCAGGCACGCCTCAGGATCCGCACAAGGGCAGGGCCAATGCCTGTAATACTTCGCCCCGGTCAGTTTGCACAAAAGCGGCCACACCGAGATTTTCAATGGTCAAGGAAGCGGGTACGACGAAGTTGTACGACAGGTAGGTCGTGTTGTGCCCATGATAATCCGGCGACAGTTTCTGTTCTGCCCAGTCTCTCACGGTGTAATCATGCAGCAAGGTAACCCCGCTGTTTTCACCTGCGCCTACGTCAGACCGTATCGCGTTTTCATAAAGAACCACATACAGTTTCCCGTTCTGCATGGCACTGGCATTCACATTAACCTGCAGCCTGCCATCGATGACACGACCTGTTGCAATATCAATGTCGGCTTGCGCTGGTTTGGTATTGATGAATTTGACGGCCGCAGAAATTTGATGGAGCCACGCGCGAGATTCTTTACCCTGCAGAAAAAACTCGGGTGTATACACCGTGCGGCTGGATGCCAGACCAGACAACCATCGCTGGCGCAGCGTGAAGGCATTTTTTGCAAATACGTCACGCCAGCCCAGGTCATCCCAATAATCAACATGAAATGAAAGCGGTACCACTTCATCGGCCGTCATGGCATCTGCATTGACAGGGATGGCCCGAAAGCCGCTGATGAATTTCTCGGCAGGGGGACAACTATCGCATCCCTCCGAGGTATAGAGTTCGAGCAGCGCAACAGTATAAGCCAGGCTTCGTTTTTTGCAGGATTGGGCGTCCGCATTATTGAATGCGGCAGCACCCATCAAGCCGAGGCAACTGACTGCCCATATTGCTTTTACTGCCACTGTCGTACCCGGAAATTTCATGGAGCCCCCAATCAGTTAGTGCTGATCAGTCGGATGAAACGCCGGAAACTTACAGGTTATTTAACCAGTTCCAGCCAGCTGACAACTCTATCACCGCGCAAAAGATGCCAATTTACAACTTTTAGTTTAATGCGGGAGTACAAAAGTCCCGCATAGTCGATTGAATTGTCAAATTTAATACGCTATCGTGGTTATAGCAACGCCGGTTAACCTGAACAGCAATCCGTTCGTCCTGCACGGACGTGGATCGCCCCCTGTCAGCCGAAAGACCCCTGTCTGTAAATCTGACATAATGCTAGCCAACCTGTAACACTGAGCACTCATTGAGCCCATGTACCGTTCTATCATTGCATCGATACTGTTATTCATCGCAGCAACCGGGTCGTCAAGCAGCGCACCCGCTGTCACGCTGTGTGCTGAGCGTCCCTGGCTGAGTGCGATCATGCTTGAGCAGCTGAAAAAGAATACCGGAATAACCCTCCAGGTTCAAACTGCACCGTGGTTGCGCTGCATTTATGAAATGCAGAACGGGCAGGTGGATGGGGCGTTCAAGGCCAGCTTCAAAACCGACCGACTGGAATATAGTGTTTACCCGATGGTGAACGGGAAGCTCGATGTCGACAAGCGCATGACCACGGAAAGTTATCACCTGTATCGACTGAAGGGATCGAAAATCAGCTGGGACGGAAAAACATTTACCAACCTTGATGGCAAAATCGGAGTGCAAACCGGATTCTCCATCGCTGATTTCCTGACTTCCATGGGAATACCGGTCGATAGCGGAGCAAATTCTGCTGAAACCAACTTGCGCATGCTGGTACGGGGCCGGTTTAATGGCGTCGCGCTGCAAACCCAGGAGGGCGACAGTCTCCTGACCGGTGAATTCAGCGAAGTCGAACGCGTCAATCCGGCTCTGGTCGAAAAACCGTACTTCCTGGTCTTTTCCCGCCAGTTTTTTGCTGACCATCCTGATATCGCCAATCAGATCTGGGCGGCCATAGCGAAAATTCGTGAATCTGCCGACTACATTAAAGCCAGCGGCGAAGCGAAATAGCGGCAGGTTGCCACATCAAGTTCGCATACCCTGAAGACCCTACCCGGACGAATCCATCGTCAACAGCGCCGCCTTCAGGCGGATTTCAGGAAACAGGGCACAGGCTACAATCCGCCATCGGGTCGATCAAGGCTTAACCCGGGATCGTGTTAGCCTGCGCCGCAATCAATACCGAGTCCACTGTAAAACTACCGTCCTGTTCGACTGAAAAATAGTCAGTGACTTCAGCACTGGCAAATTGCTGCAACGACCGGATCGCCTGGACATGCGATTCAGGTGTATTCATCCGCTCTACCCAGGTGGTGAACTCCAGCCGAAGCCGAAACGCCGTGACTGATCGAACCGTGAAACCGGCGGTGTTGAGCAAATGTTGCCATTCACCGAGCGACGCATTGCGCACATGTGAAGGGTCGCGAAGTAATTCCAGCGCTTGTAACCAGGTATTCAACAAGGGTGATGCCGGGGAGGTGACATCCATAAAAAACGCCAACCCACCAGGCTTCAGTACTCGTCGCATCTGGGCAAGTCCTGCCGGCACATCGTACCAGTGATGGGTGCTGTAACGGGTGACGGCAATGTCAAAGGATGCAGAGGCGCACGGCAGCGACTCGGCGGCGCCCTGCTTGGTGATCACGTTATTCATCCCGCGGCGTCTGGCTTCGTCAGCAACCACTCCGAGCATCTGTTCCGATAAATCATAGGCAACCACCGAGTTGACCAGCGTAGCCAGCCGGTATGTGGCGTGACCACCCCCGCAACCCAGGTCCAGCGCAATTGCCTCCGGGCGTTGACCTATCAGGTCGGCCATTTGATCAAGGTCTGCGCCGTTGGCATGTACAGCGCTGGTGAGATAGGACTGTGCTCTGGCACTGAATTGACTGTCTACGATGCGGTTATGGGTGTCGTTATTAATCATGGTGAACCTGTCAGGTTGGGGCTAGTGGTGCTATTGTCGCCTTTAATTTTAACTAGTACAATAATTGATTGATGACTGGGCAACCCGATCCCGACGCCTCGTGGCCGAGTTCCGCGCAGACTACAGCCGAAGTCCGGACGATATTCAGATACGGGAATTAATCGATGAATTATCGGCAAAGAGTCATTACTTCGTCGAATGCTGGAAGGAACAAACCGTATTGCACCGTGATGGTGGCACACGAAGTTTCCATCACCCGGTCCATGGGCAACAGAATTTTATACAGACCACCCTGTTAGTCGCGACCCAGCAGGACTGCAAGTTGGTGTGTCTTGCGCTGGTAACCGGTGCGGACCGGCCAGAGCACTGATTGTTCAATGGTTTGTGCCATGGCGCTGGAAACCAAAACCTGGCCAATCGTACCTAAATTGCGTCTAACTTTATTGTGCCTAACTTTATTACCAAATTTGCCAAAATCAGGCTGAACATTTTAATGGTGGCAAATTTCCCGGCGAAAATTTCTTAGCTTTGACGGTAATATGGACTAACAATTTGTATTTCGGTAATCTTTGCATGGCGGGTAAGTGCCCTGAGGCGACGGTCGACGTTCTACATAGCGGCCATTCAGATCAACTATCCTGTAATTCGTCATTCCCGCGAAGGCGGGAATCCAGTGGCACGTCAGTGCCTTCAACACTAATTCTCATCAGGCGGCGGGGCAAATAATGGTTTCAAGGGTGTCACCTCTCCATTAATTTCGGGCCACAAATCAATCCATTCCGGATTTCTTTCTTCAATCAATTTCAACTTCCAAGCTCTATTCCATTTTTTCAATGCTTTTTCACGTCTGATCGCTGATTCCATGGTGGCGTGCATTTCATACCAGACCAGCGTTTTCACAGAATAGTCGCAGGAAAACCCCTCAACACTACCTTCCCGATGTTGCCATATACGTTGAATGAGATTCGACGTTACGCCAACATATAACGTTCCATTTCTTTCGCTGGCAAGCAGATATACAGCTGGTTGTTTCATTTCACAAGCATCAATAAATAAGGATTTTTCTTGCTGACGTTGAAGGCGCTAACGCGCCACTGGATTCCCGCCTTCGCGGGAATGACGCGGGGCGCGTAGCTGGGACGCCGAGTCGGTACGGCGACTGTCAACTTTGTGCCGATTTCTGCCTGTTACAGTTTCAGATCCCCGACCGTTTCCAACTGGACGCGGCAGATTTTTTGTCTGTAATCCTGCTGGTTTTCTGTATAGTGCAGCCGATTTAAAAGTTGCAAATTAACATCATTTAAGAGACTATAGGTTTATTGCGTGTTTGTAAATGCCCAATGTAGAGCATTGCCTGGGTTAATTTAATGCTTTATCGTTTGTTGCAATGCGCGCTTTTAGATTTTTCAAGGGCAGAAACCGCTGCGCATTCCTGTCATTGGGCAGCTCCACCAAAATTTACGAATTGAGTGACTCAGGGCGTGGTGCTGACGGTCGATTTCTCAGAAAAAAATTAACGGGTGATGATTAAATAATACCGCTGGAACAATTGATGGCGACTTCTACAATACAGTGAAGCGTCAAAAGGAAAGACAAATTTCATTTGCCAATTTAAAGGATGTTCAATGTTTATAAGATTTCGCTTTAGTCCTTTGTTCTTGTTGCTTTGCACATTGACTGTTTCATCGGTCAACGCTGCTGCAATAGAAACTACCATTCCTGATAAGAGTGCAGCGCGAGTGTCCGCGAAGAAAGAAAACATTACTGCGGCTCAAAAAGGAGCAATTGATAGTTACGTGAATGCCGAGATGAATCGTCAGCACATCCCAGGCGCGACTGTTGGAATTTTTCGACATGGTAATTTGGTCTATAGTCAGGGATATGGTTACGCGAACCTTGAGTGGCAAATTAAGATGCGCCCAGATACGATCATGCAATCAGGCTCCGTCGGCAAGCAATTCACCGCTACTGCCGTATTGATGTTGGTGGAACAGGGCAAAGTTGGACTTGAGGATTCTATACGCAAGTATTTCCCAGAGAGCCCTGAAACCTGGCAGGCGATCAAGGTCAAGAATTTGTTATCCCACAGTTCTGGCCTTGCGGAATATGAAACACCGGAACGCGGCATGCCTGGAGCAGTATTCGATCTACGCGCGGATTTTAGTGAAGATCAATTGGTTAAGAATGCCGGCACGATGCCGATCGACTTTGCCCCAGGAGATAAATTCGCCTACAGCAACACCAATTACATGTTGCTTGGTATTTTGATACACCGGGTGAGTGGTCAATTTTATGGCGACTACATGCAAGACCATATTTTCCATCCGCTTGGTATGGATTCAACGCACATCATCTCCGATAGGGACATTGTAAAGAATCGTGCATCGGGGTATGAGGTCGAAATAAATAATATTAAAAATCAAAAATATGTCTCGGCGACATTCAATTCTACGGGTGATGGGGCTCTTTATTTCAACCTGCCGGATTTGGAGAAATGGGACCGTGCGCAATATGGAGAAAAAATTCTGTCATCAACAGTGAAGCAACAGATGTGGACTCCATTCGTCTTAAATGATGGAAAACCTAATCGCGGCAACTATGGTTTCGCTTTCTTTATAAATCAGGTCAATGGACATCGTGTCATAGAGCATACCGGTGCCTGGCAGGGCTTTACGACAATGGTCTCCCGCTATGTCGACGATGGATTGACGGTTGTTGTGTTGACCAACCTTGATTCAGATCATGCTTATCCTGAAAATATCGAGCGAGTGGTTGCCGGCATTGTGGAGCCAGAACTGATGCCAGTGTCGGCCACGGTAATCAAAGATGAGCAGCCAAATATCGTTTCGACAGTACATAAACTTTTCATAGAGACTGCGGACGGACGCGATACTTCAGACTATTTCGCTCCAGAATATGGCTACCGATTCGACGCCGACGACGCGGCAAAATTGAATTTTAGTATGCCACCTAATTGGCGTGGCTCTACAATGGAATTGATTAGCCGAAAGGCAATCGGCGACAAACTTGAATCGCGTTATCGCATTGGAAAAGTTAACAATCGTCGTATTGTCGCTGTTCAAACAACGGCAAGTGGAAAAGTAACCGCTTTCTCGATTTACTCCGATCCTGATAACCGTTATTAAATCTTAGGCCGGCGGTGGTCGTATCATGATGCATGGCTGGTGACAAAAATGCGTCACCTGCACATCACTTTCACGTTGAGAACCGACTGCAAACAAATTCGGGTCATCTCGGCACGTGACATGCACAGAAAGGAGCGAGAAATTTATGAAAAAGCAGCTTAAAACCAAACCGGAATTTGCCAGCTAGGCAGAGGAACGCGCCTTTTCGGAAACGCATGATTCGACCGAATACCTGGATTGGACAAGAGCGCTTACTGCAAAGCCACATGAACCAAGTCGAATTTATTTTTTACCCTCAACGTCGTAAGCACTGAAATTAGATTGCATATAGAAAATATCTGGCAGTGTTTAATTGTAGTTGCTTAAAAATACTGCTGCCATTTTTTAATAAATTCGCAGACCAATCTATTCGGGTTGTGAATGCAGAACCACGATATTATCAGTAAAGCCTGTGATGCCGTGCAGACTGCAGAGGGATGCAACAGTCACATCGCGCTGAAACTGCCAGTGCAAGTTTCCGTTCAGTGTCATCCAACCATTTTTGACACTGACACTGACAGCATCTTTAGAAAAAATATTCATCAAGATCAGAACTTTTTCGACGCTCTGAACCAGCAGTTGATCGCTCGGCTGTTTTAATATATTTACTGCAATATCAGGCTTCATATAGCTGAAATGGCCAGCTGCTTTTCCTGCATCGAAAGCAGCGCCTATGCCGCTTTTTGCATTCCCAAATTTTGAATTATTCTTCATCGACAAACTCCCTGTGAAAGTGCCAAATTCATTGATAATCACTTCCTGAATCGCAATGCCAATTGAAGCACGACTAAGAAACTTGCGCATTCACAAATAACTGCATTTACGCGCCATCGGATATGACACTCTTGCGCTTCAACCGTTTTTGGTAAAGTCGAGGCCGCATTCTTGGATAGGATCACTTTGCTAATTTGACATTGGTAAAAATTTCAAAAGAACAGAGCTTTGTTTGAACGAACATCAGCGGTGTCCTCTATCGCCATGACTCCTCCCGACCGAAGGTATCGACGGCATTGAGCGTGATGCGGGCGCTGATCGGAAACCATGAACGCCTGTGCTGGGGCCGCGTTGACCGCCGCCGTCTCGGTATGGACCCACCTGATAACCTGGTCCCCAGTCGCCATAAATACCATAGCGAGGCTCATAAAAGTCAACTGCATAGCCGCCGCTGTATCCATACCCGGAGGTGACGCAGCTCGATAACACAGAACCCGATATGGCAAATAACAGGGCAACCCATATCATGCGCAATGGTGGCGGTCTCATTTCGGTGTCTCTTTCATGTCATTGCCTAACCATTCAAGCAAGCCAAACGGCGCTCCCGCCGGATCCGAGACAATGGCAACCTTTCCGCCATGGCGATCAGTCCGCGGTTCAAGCAGAATATGGCCGCCAAGCGCGACGACTTTGGCTGTCATCGCGGTTGCGTCTACGACACGTGCATAGTTGAGCCAATGGGAGTGGTGGTTCAATCCATTGGAAGGAAGGCTGTTTGCGCTGGCACGGGCGTAGCTTTTGGATGCGAAAAGCAGATGTTCTTCACCGGCGGGCGCCGGCAATTCAAAGATCTCGTAGTTGAATAGCGTTTGATAGAACCCTGCACCATTGTCCGGGTCGCTCGATATGAGTGAACTCCAGATCCATTCACCAGGCTCAGCCAGCGAATCAGCCGGATCCCCGCTGGTTGAGGCGAGGATGGCAAACACGGCACCTTGTGGATCTGCAAAAACTGCCTGACGCCCGCGGTTTGGCACGTTCCTCGGTTCGCTCAGCAGCTTTGCGCCATGTTTCAGGGCTATCGTTTTGGTGGCATCAACATCGCCTGTCGAAATAAAGGTCAGCCATGCGGATTGACGATTTTCGGTGTTCGATAGTGTTTTCTGAATCAACCCGGCGACCGGATAGCCATTCATAAACGCCTGCGCATAGTCTGAATCGCCGACTTTGGTCGTTTGAAATGTCCAGCCAAACAGTCCTCCATAGAATTGTTTGGCCATATTCAGGTCGGGAGTAATCAATTCAGTGAAGATGATTTTTCCGATATGGGTTTCAGGATTCGTGGGCTGAAGCAGTGGTGGGACCTGAGCTGATACAGTGGTTGCACAGCATGCTCCTGCAACCATCAGAACGATCATTGCCAAGATGCGCGCAACCCGACCATCGTTACGAACGTTGCGCTTCTTTGGCGTCGACTGCTCAGGTGGCCTGATCAGAACGATTGAGTCAACCGAGTTGGAGTAACGTCGCGGCTGCATGACTGGATTCCTTCAAGTCGTAATCGAGACCCCAACGATACTTGTGCCGCTTTTTCGATTCTGTGCGTTATCGCACCAACCGAAATAGCAATTTCAATCCAATTCAATGCCCGTAGATGACCGTTTTGATAAAAGTTACGAGGAAACTTTGAATTATGTCCCTCCAGCCTAACTGGAAATGGAAAATGAACGATATCCTGTTGCCGCACGAGAAATCAGAATCTGCTTCAATCGGATCCGGTCAGCTCTGACAATCAAATCTTTCGCAACGGGAAGAAAGTTGATATGAATGTCACGTTTGAGACCCAGCGGGTCGAACATGGCCTGACATTCCAACATAAGGTCACTTAACAAATGCGCTTCCGGTGTCATGGCTAATTTGCCGGACTCGACCACCGCCAGATCGAGTATTTCATTGATCAGTTCCAGCAAATACCAACCGGCTTTGGATATCTGCTGAACGCTTGCAACCTCAGCAGGCATTGACGCAGGGATACCCATTTCCAGCA
>CAITOF010000115.1 GCA_903893945.1 uncultured Oxalobacteraceae bacterium
ACATCGAAAAACAAACGCAGCATGCCTGAAAAAATGGAGATCATGAAGTTTGATCCCAAAGCTCGTAAGCATATCATGTACAAAGAAACCAAGATCAAGTAATCGATCCGGTTTACATGAAAAACCCGCCGAGGCGGGTTTTTTGTTGTCCTTTTTGCTGATTATTGGCCTTAAGGCAGCCAATAATCATGTCGAAGCAGATGGCGAATCAGGCGTAACGTCGTAACCGGAAGGCGAATTCCTGCAAGGCCTGAATACCCGACTCTTCAGCACGCAAACACCAGTCCTGCAGCTTCTGGACCAGTTGCTCGCGAGTGTCATTGGAACGGTCCCAGATGACATTCAATTCAACCCGCATCTCGTGCATTGTTTTCAATGCTTTGCTATGCGCAAACAGTTCTTTCAACTGCTGCAGATCGACGGCCTGCAACCGGGCAGGTTCGCATTGCAACAATTTTTTGCTCGAGGTCAGGAAGGCATCTTCCAGTTTCGCTTTATGACGCAGATCTTCCAACTCGGCGCGCCACATTTTTTTCAATGATTTGGTGTATTTCGCCATGACTTCATAACGGTTGGCAATCACTGATTGCAGGGTCAATTGATCAACCACCGTTTTACCGGCCAGCAGTTTCGGTTCCGGCGCCACTTTCTTAACTTTGGCCAATCCAAGCGTTTCCAGAATGCGAATGTAGCCCCAGCCAATATCCAGTTCATACCATTTGGTTGAAAATTTGGCAGAGGTACCAAACGTGTGGTGGTTATTGTGCAGCTCTTCGCCACCGATCAGGATGCCCACCGGAACGATGTTGGTCGATGCATCAGCACAGTCGTAGTTGCGGTAACCCCAGTAGTGGCCAATACCATTGATAATGCCGGCGGCGTTCACCGGTATCCACAGCATCTGTACCGCCCACACGGTAATTCCGATGGCGCCAAACAGGATAAAGTCAATAATCAGCATCAGTGCAACACCCTGCCAGCTGAAACGGGTATACAAGTTACGTTCGATCCAGTCGTCCGGCGTGCCATGACCGTACTTGATCATGGTTTCCTTGTTTCTCGATTCAGCGCGATACAACTCGGCACCTTGCCAGAATACGGTTTTGATCCCTTTCGTCACCGGGCTGTGCGGATCTTCTTCGGTTTCACATTTTGCATGGTGCTTGCGATGGATGGAAGCCCATTCTTTGGTAACCTGACCCGTTGTAAGCCATAACCAGAAACGAAAAAAGTGGCTGGGAATCGCATGCAGATCCAGGGCACGATGTGCCTGGCAGCGGTGCAGGAAAATGGTCACGCTGACAATGGTGATATGCGTCATGATCATCGTGAATGCAAAAATTTCCCAGCCGGTGGCACGCGTTACGCCGTTGGCGACGAAATCAAGTACTGCAGCAAATAAATTACTCAAGATAGTTGTACTCCTGTTTAATATTGGATCAGTGGCAATCTTGTGGCTCGCTTCCCTGTGAAATTTGTATTATTAAATTATCACTATTGCCACTTTTCTTTTTTTACTTGGACAGTATTGTACTCGATAATACCCTTGGTACGTTGTTTAAAATCAAGCAAACCCAGCCCGGAATCAGACAGAATAGTTCTTAAAGGAAACTAATCGTGTTCAATAGGGCCGGTTTGCGGCGTCATTGGCGGGTTGAGCAGGCGAATCTCACGTTGCGGGAACGGAACCTGAATATTTTTCTCTTGCAATAATTTCCATATGGCGAGATTCGCCTGAGATATCACCGACAATTTTCCGTTTTCCGGATCAACCAGCCAGAACCCGATACGAAGATCGAGTCCGTTCTGGCCAAAACTGACCAGATAAGCTTTGGGTGCCGTTTCCTGGGAAATACGATCGACGGTTTTTACCACGTCTTCGAGTTGTGGCAATAGCAGTTCCAGGTTGGTATCGTAAGCCACCGACACATCGGTCGTGACCCACACCGACTTGTCGGTCAGCGAGAGATTCTGGACCGGGGACGACACCAGCATTTCATTTGGAATGATGGACTCGACTCCATCCAGTCCTTTTAATACCGTATAGCGCGTATTGATCCGCGTGACTTTGCCATTGTATTTATCCACGGTAATCAAATCATCGATGGAAAGGCTGCGGTCCAGCAGTATGATGAATCCGGACACATAATTACTGGCGATTTTCTGCAGACCGAGCCCGAGCCCGACACCTAAAGCGCCACTGAAAACCGACAACACCGTCAAATCAATGCCAACCAGCGACAGACTGACCAGGATCGCAAACAGGATCAGCAGACTCCGGCCCAACCGAACCAGTACCAGGCGTAATGAGGTGTGAATTGAGTCCACTTTCATCAGGCGCTTTTCCAGCGCGGCACCTGCCCACAGTGCCAGCAACACGGTTAGCGCCACCGAAACCAGCGCCTGCAGAATTTCGGAAAACGACAGTTTGGTACGTCCGAATGACAGGGTATTTTCATCCAGGAAGCTGACAATGTCTGGCAGAAAACCGGTATAGAACAGCACCACAGTCAGCCAGACAGCCGAAGAAAATATTTTTTCAATCAGCAGGTGGACCCCGCCTATTTCGGTGGCGCTGGCAAAAATCCGGCGCGACAGATAGATTCCGAACCGTATTAACGCCAGTGAACCGACGATGGGGATTAACAGCGACAGCAGATAGACATGCAGATGCCTGGCCATCACCAGCTTGAACAGGAACAGTAACAGCCACAGCAAACTCGGGAAGACCATACGGAAAAACGTGTGTGCCACCTGGATTTCAGCACCGGACACGGTGAAATCAACCGGAAACCGTTTGCGGAATGCCTGTGACAGCATAAAACTCAGCGCCACACTTACAGCGACGGCAACGATTTGCCACCAGACGCTGATGTCATGTATGTCGGACCAGAAGTCAGTTAACAGATTCAAAGGCATAAGTACTATCCCCGGAAACTTACGTTTCCAGATTCGTTTCAGTTATTTTCTTACGTTGAAATACGGCCGCAAAAAAACCGTCGGTTTCATGCAATTCCGGCGACAGCCTGAGATAATCATCCATGGCCAGAGCAATTTTCTGTTCGGCCAGAACGTCACGCATTGGCACCAGCTCGAATCCGGCATGCGCGGCCAGAAACTGTTCGGCGATGGCTTCATTTTCTTCGCGCAGAATACTGCATGTCGCATAAACCAGTCGCCCCCCCGCCTTGACCAGTCGGGCAGCACTGTCCAGGATGGCGATCTGCTTGACATTCAACTCGGCAATGGCACCGGGCAACTGGCGCCATTTTACATCCGGATTTCGCCGCAAGGTACCCAGGCCACTGCACGGAGCATCAACCAGAACCCGGTCAATTTTCCCGGCCAGTCGCTTGATTTTGGCATCACGTTCATGGGCAATCAGCACCGGATGCACATTGGATAAACCACTGCGCGCCAAACGGGGTTTCAGTTTGGCAAGCCGCTTTTCAGAAATATCAAATGCATACAGACGTCCGGTATTGCGCATCGCGGCACCCAGAGCCAATGTCTTGCCACCGGCGCCGGCGCAGAAATCCACCACCATTTCACTGCGTTTTGCACCGACAATTTGCGCCAGAAGCTGACTGCCTTCGTCCTGGACTTCAATCGCGCCACTCTTGAACAGGGGCAGATTCTGCAGGGAGGGCTTCTTCAGGATCCGCAGTCCGTCAGGCGCGTACGGGGTCGGTTCCGCCTGTATCGGTGCCAGCGCCAGTTCGGACTGCACCGCCAGGCGGTCGGTTTTCATGCTGTTGACGCGCAAATCCAGGGGCGCCGGCCTATTGGTTGCTTCGGCAAACTTGAGCATACCGTCCTGCCCCAGCTGCGCGGTCAGTTTTTCCAGCAGCCAGTCGGGAAGGTTGACCCGCAATGCCAGCGGCAGATGCGAGCGGTCCATTTCCATGACACGATTTAACCATTCCGTTTCCTGGTCCGACAGGCCACCCAGAGCATCCACGCCAGCGCCATCGGCTAACGCCAGTAACGCCATGCGCCGGATCAGCGCACCACTGCCTGACTCGGAAAAACTCGTGTAGACCGCCTTGTTGCGCAACATGCCGTAAATACTCTCCGCAATGACACCGCGCTCGCGGCCGCCCAATCGGGGATGCTCCCGAAAATAACGCGATAACGTATTGTCAGCAGGCGCGGTAAAACGCAGAATCTCGCGTAATACCTCTTCTGTATGACCAACAATGGCAGGTGGCAGGCGCATGGGGATATTCTTTCTTTAATTCTAATGAGCGTATTACGAAAACAGCATTGCAAACTAGCGTTTGCCTTCAAGTATCTGCCGTATGACGCCAGGGTATAAAATGTGTTCCTGTTCCAGAACACGTTGTGCCAGTGTGTCTTCGGTATCATCGGGCAGTACCGGCACAGTCGCCTGCCCCAGTATCGGTCCGTGATCCAGCTCGGCCGTCACCAGATGCACCGTTGCACCATGTTCTGTCACGTTAGCCTGTAGCGCCTGGCGATGGGTATGCAGTCCTTTGAAACGGGGCAGCAGTGACGGATGTATATTCAGCAGACGCCCGTCGTAATGCTGCACGAATTGCGGTGTCAGAATGCGCATAAAACCGGCCAGAACCACAAGATCCGGGCTGAACGGTTCGATGGCAGATTGCAATGCCGCGTCAAACGCGACCCGTGTCGCATAATCGCTGCTCGCGACCACAACGGTCGGGATGCCGTGCTGTTGCGCAAACACCAGACCGTCGGCGTCGGCGCGGTTACTGATCACAGCCGCAATGCGGGCGGGCCATTTCTGGACGTGGGCAGCATTGACGACCGCCTGCATGTTACTACCCCGACCCGAAATCAAAATGACAATATTTTTCATCCCGACATTGTACAGCATCTCACCTCAGCTGTTAGCGATGGTCGCGGGATGGACGATGCCATCTTCAAAAAAGGCCAGCACTTCCTCTTTCTTTTGCATGGCATCGGCATAACCGAGTGCAATCAATTCATTGGTAAAAGGAGGCTCAAAAAGCAGATAGGAAGCCAATGCCGAACCCCGCGCTTCTGTCGCGCCGATCCCCCCGAGCATAATGCGGATTGGCGCAGGCAAACTGTTAATGTGCCGCGTGGCGATTTCATCGATGCGCTGCGAGGGGGCAATCACCAGTGTTTTTATGGGACGCAGTTCCGATCGGGTTCTTAATTCGTCGGGCAACATCGACAGGGTCTTGTTGATGCGTGTCATTCGTTCGATATCCACTGCCAGGCTGTCCAGAAATATGCTCGACATGGCGTGACCTGCTATTTGTGCAATACTCGGGTAAGTGACCACTTCTGGCGTTTCGCGTTTCACTTCGGACATCCGGCCTGCTCCAATAATCAGCACTTTTTGCGCGCCGAGATGAATCGCCGGCGAGATCGGCGCCAACTGGCGCATCGAGCCGTCACCGCAATATTCCAGTCCGCCGTTCCAGTTGATCGGGACTGAAGGAAATATGAATGGGATTGCCGCCGACGCCAGCAGATGCTGGACATTGATAAAATCGCGCTGTGCCAGTCGCTGCGACCGGACCCAGGGTTCGATGTCGGCCAACGTCTGGTAAAACGTCAGATGCATCCCTGTTGTGTAGGATGATGCCGTAATCGCAATGGCATGCAGGGTACCGGAGCTCAGTCCACCATCCAGGCCGGAAAAATCCAGCACTTTATTCAATAACTCCGCCAGTGGCGAGTTATCAAACAGCGAACTGGGTCGCGTCTTGATCCACTTGCGCACCATCCAGCCAAACGACAATAAAGACAGCCAGGACGCCCCCGAACGTATCATCGCCAGCGAATCCGCCTTATAAACCTGATGCGCTTCTATGTTAGACCAGATGCGCTCCAGGCGTCGCAGCCCGGAACCAAAATTATCGGCACTGCACGCCAGTGCTGTCGCATTAATCGCGCCGGCCGACGTACCGCAGATAATCGGAAACGGATTCTGTGTCGCCGGCCAGCCTGCATCTTTGAGCAAATTGGCGATCGCCCTCAATACACCCACCTGGTAGGAAGCACGCGCACCGCCGCCGGTTAAAATGAGTCCCGTTTTTACGTATTCGGTCATAACTTCCAGATGGACAGGTTTACAGGGTCAACACAAACGCAGGCCTGACAGCAGCCTGCGCCAGTTTATTACCCTTAGGGAATTTTGTCATTCATCATTGCGTCTTTTGTCGCACAACTGGCAACAAGGAATGCAGCTGGGATGTCCGTCTCCAAGACGGCGTTATTTAGGCTGCATGCGAATCGCCCCGTCCAGGCGTATCGATTCACCGTTTAACATCATGTTTTCGATGATTGCTTTGACTAACTGGGCATATTCGTCCGGCTTACCCAAACGTGAAGGAAACGGAACGCTTTTACCCAACGCGTCCTGCACCTCCTGTGGCATACCCAACAACATGGGCGTTTCAAAAATACCGGGCGCGATGGTCATCACCCTGATTGCGTTTCGAGCCAGATCGCGTGCCATCGGCAACGTTAATCCGACCACGGCGGCCTTGGACGACGCATAGGCCGCCTGGCCCATCTGCCCGTCAAATGCAGCAACCGATGCGGTATTGATCAATACGCCGCGCTCACCCTGACTGGTCAATTCCGTTTTCGCAATGGCATCAGCCGCCAGACGGCACATGTTAAACGTGCCGACCAGATTGATATTGATGGTACGCTGAAACGCCTCCAGGGGATGCGGACCGTCCTTACCGACGGTCTTGATCGCAGGGGCCACACCGGCGCAATTAATTAATCCCCGCAACGTGCCCAGCGATGTGGCGGCGCTGACCACCGCCACACCATCGGCTTCTGACGTGACATCACAACGGACAAAACGGCCCTTCAATTCCGCGGCCAGCTTTTCGCCCAGGTCAGTCTGCACGTCGGCAATCACCACCTTGCCGCCATTCGCAGCGATCATACGGGCGGTCGCTGCCCCCAACCCGGATGCACCACCGGTGATGATAAAAACATGTTGTTGAATTTGCATATATTTTCCTTTATTAACCAGGTGCCTGAAGTTTACTAGCAAACCGCCCGAAATAGACTGCGCTTTGATGGTATATCCGTGTCGTTGTGCTGCAAGCCATGAGCCGTTTTGACCTGACGGGAGCACAGCAAGCCAGCTTCGTGCGAGAAACGCAACAGGTGGCAACGTAATTTTAAACCAAGTGTTCTGGTAAAATGCATCTTTTCATGGCTAACTGACGCCTTATTCAGGTTATTTGGCAATAACCCGTCGAACGTCCGGGTTTCATCATCGAACTTGTGATTTTGATACTCTATTATTATTTTTTCTAATCAGCTAAGATGAATCAATCACAGACGAC
>CAITOF010000116.1 GCA_903893945.1 uncultured Oxalobacteraceae bacterium
GCCCTTCATGTCAGATGCCGGTGCCGCATCCGGGTTACCCCAGTGCATCCAGATTGCGTCACTCTTGGCATTAGCCACCAGCCTGGGCATTTGCACCCAAACTATGGCAAGCTCGTTGGTCACATCAAACTGCTCAACATGGAATTTCAGAGGTGTCTTGTCGTCGCTGGCAAAAAAACGCAGGTCGGCACCGTCCGGCCTGGCATCCGCAAAACTGAAATTGCCGCTGTGCAGACGGATCAGCAGAGGCAGTTGGGTAACTTCACCCGGAAGTTCGACGCCAGTTGCCGTCGTGTCGAAGCTGAGCTTTTTTTTGTGTGCCCAGCTGTCACCAGCCTGCGCCATCAGTGGCAGACACAACATGAATACCGCCATTGTCGCCAGTCGTTTCAAACCGTTCATAACATTTTTCCTCATCGCTTAGGGGTGCCATTCAAAATCCGTCAGTAAAATCTGCCATTCACCACAGTTAATTTGTCATTACGTCCACCTGAACATTTTTTCCGTTACCCGACTGGCATCCGTCTTTGCTGCCCAGGCAATCCGCAGCAGCACCGTAGCCCAGCACATCCACCGATAGTGTCGTGTCGTTGTTGGCGGCAGCGTTGTTCGAGTTGGTGATGTTCTTGGTGATGTCACTGACGTTTGGTGTGGCACTGCTGGACAGGCCGGCACCAATATTGACCGATTCAACGGCAGGGACACCCGTTACTGCGCCGGCCGCAACAATGTTGCCTGCATTAAGCACCACAAGTGCATTCACCTCAACCGATCCGGACGAACGGACCCCGGCATCGCCAGCGTCAAATACGCCACGGGGCGCAATAACATAGATGTCGCCATCCGGCACACTCGGATTGGTTTTCAGGGTGGCGATACCCGAGCCCGATATCGATCCGGAAATGTCAACCACCGTATTGCCGTTGGCATCAGTTTCAAGCAGCGGAGGTGGCGCCGAAGACGCCGTCTTGGTGCCAGCGCCGGCGGACAGATCGCCGTATTGGGAGACCAGTGCGATGTTGCCGCCACCCAAGGTAAACACCCGGCCCTGATCTACCTCAAAATTATCGTGCACCAGTCCGCCGATCGCGCCGCCTGAGATGGTAAACAGACCCAGATTCGACGCGCTTTTTTGCAGATAGGTTGGCATCTCCGACAGGCCGGCATAAGTAGATCCTCCGGGTGTGAAGGTATAAATGGAGCCGCCCTGGTCAGTTTTCAGCTGACTTGCAAAAACGTTGATATCGCCACCGGCAGGGTTGATATTCGGGAACAGCGAGGCGATCTGGCCATCAAATTCAGTCAGTCCTGATATCTTGCTGCTCGCCACCAGATCGGCAAAAAAGATCGCATTCAGGTCAGGTTTGATGGTATTCAGAAAAGTATTCTGTTGCGCCACGCTCAGTTTCTGGAATGCGGTCCAGGCAGCGTCCGGCGTGTCAGCGGTGCCCGGAACCAGTGCGTTAACGTAGGCGCTCAGCGCATTCTGGTCAGCCGCGCTCAGTTGATTCTGGCTCACATAGCTTTTGACAAACCCGGCGTAATTTGCGCTTGTGGTGCCGGCCTGAATATTGATGGCAGCGCCACCCACTCCCATGTACGGATTATCCAGGTTACCTCGTGTCACCAGTCCCTGACTGTCACCCAGATCAACGGTGTGTCCGGCGCTGATGTCAATGCGACCCGGACCGTCAACAACCTGCTGGACCACACTGCCGGTATTCAGCACTACCGTGGTATCGGTATAATCATGTCCAGCGGTCACCGTGGTGACATCGGTGGCTGAATTGTTCTGGATGATAAATCCCAGATCCTGAATGGTGCCTCCGGCTGATATCTGGGCAAATTTCGGCAAGATGATGGTCGTAACCAGGGTATCATCGCCCGTAATATTGCCGTTCAAAGCGACAATTCTGACCGGATCTGTATCGCCCGTATGCAATCCGCCTTCCGTATGCGAGAGTAAATCAGACGCGACAGGAGAACCGCCCAGTATTCCTCCAAAGCCGGTCGATGTCAGAAGATTATCTGTGCTGATTGGCGCGTTGTACGGAGAAAAATTCGCCATGTCCACATCTGTCATGACCAGGGGAGAGCCCGACAGACTCACCGAATTGGCGGCCAGAATGTTCAGCTCTCCTTTGGGTGCACCCGCCACAGAAAATCCGTATGTGGATGTGACACTGCCACTGAGCGCAGCAATATTCACGTTTGGCGGCGCATAGCTATAGAGCAGATCAAATACACTTGCGCCACTGAAAATATTGTCGAGCGCGGCAATAGGAATGGTCTCGGCACCCATGTTCGTGACATCAAATGCGCCATTGTTGGTCATCAGCACATTACCGGATACTGCGGTAAAACTGACCGCGCTACTGTCCGAATAGGTGGTGAAATTGCCCAACTGGGGATGTTTCGCAATGGACGGCGGAACATTCGAAGTCAGCGCGATGTTATACATGGACTGGGCCGCCAGCGTCGGATTATAGATGGCACCGATATTCAGGTTGTCACGCGCAGTCACATTCAGTTGCGCATTACCGAGGGCAAAAACCGGATTCACCGTAATGCCGTTGCTTTGCAGTGACCCACCGGCTATCGAACCGCCGGCATTAATGGTACCAAGCCCATTCTGAACATAAAAACTTCCGCCATTGATGCTGCCGCCTGCCTGGACAGTCAGATTGCCGCCGCCACGTTCGACCAGCGCGCCTGGTGCCAAACCCGGCATGAAGGCATCTGACGCGACGCCGGCCGACACATCCTGCAGATTTCCGGTCAGCGCCACAATGCTGACATTACCGCCTGCCAGGGTTGCAATGCCCTGGTCAAAATAGTCCGGTTCAGCCCACCATGCTGTGTTGGTCGTAATACCCCTGACGGTATCGAAAACCAGCGCACCGCTGCTGTTGGCGACTGTGTATCCCTGATGGAATAACCAGTTGTTGACCAGCTGATCTTCGGGCGCACCGATCACATTCTGTCCGGCAAAAATTGAAATGGCCCCGCCGCCTTCAGCAAACTGGGCGGTCGAAGTGGCTCGGCTGCTGGCGCCATACTGCGTATTCAGTGCATTGGTCGGCGCGGTGAAACTGCCCATCGAACCATCGTAGGCAACCGACCGGCCGGCCGTATAAACCTCAGCGCTCTGCGTCAGATCGGGATCCGCATTCACCAGAGTTCCCAGCACGACATCGCCACCTGCAGCGATATCTATCGAACCGGTCCCGGTTCTGACCAGAGCCACTGGCGTACCTGTTGCCGGGCTGGGGAAATTGATGCTGACATTCCCCGGGGAGGGCGTGTTGAGCAAAACGTTGAGCGAATTGGCCGCAGACAGGTCCGCGCCGCCGACCAGCCTGAAACTGCCTGAAATCTGCTGATCCAGCACCCAGTCCGGCATGCTCAACCCAGACGTACTGAGGAACCCGTCGCTGATGGAACCATTGATGGTCAGATCGCCGGCAGCACGTAAAGTCAGATTAACCGGCGCACCGTTAAAATGCCATGCGTCCAGATTCCAGCCGCGCGCCGAAAGCGTCGCACTGGTTTCATTCACGGACACTGTCAGATCACCGGTCGACCTCACTTCTATACCGGGCACGACATTCATTACCAGATCAGGATTGCTGCGGCCTGCCAGCGCGGCAACGGCGGCACCGTTGGCGAAATTGTAGGCATCGGTATACATCACACCACTGGTTGGAACAGCACCGCTGGTGGTAGCCGCCTGCAGATTCGAGTAGGTACCGTTGCCCTTCGGCTGATCCGGTGCGGAGCTGATCTGGTTGGCGTAATAGACCTGATACCCTTCCACTACCGTCAGCTTGCTGCCAGTCACATTGCCATTCAGGCCAATAATGGCCACATCATTACCTCCGGCCACCTGCGGTGCACGGAATGTGATGGTACCGTTGGCGTCACCATTGGTCTCACTGCTGTTCCCGCTGACATTGATCGTCGCCCCCTGCGAAAACTGGATATTGCTACCGGTATTGTAGGCGCTCGGTGCAACGCCGTCAGCGCTGGCAGTGCTGATGATCACGGTACCGCCAGTGCCGTTTGATCCGGCGGTGCTTTGCGTTGTACTGGTCGCTGCCACAGTGGCAGACGCATTCAGTACCGAACCCGCCAGCAGATTGACATTACCGGAGCCACCATTCGCTGCAGGCTGCGAGGCGTACAACCCGATACGGCCGCCTGCCGCGCCTGACGCGTTAATCGTACCGGACACATTGACATTACCGTTGTCAGCAGACAGGGTAACCTGGCTGGCGGTCATCGTGATGCCACTGCCCAGTGTCAGATCGCCATTGCGCACACGGATGGTCTGCTGCTGGTTGAAGCCAGCCTGGTTTAACTGCACAGCCAGTTGATCGAGCTGGCTGGCCGAGGTCATCTGACCGGCATCCAGCGAAAAACTGCCTTGCATCTGCGCATTGCCGTCCGAACCGGCTGAGGCGCTGCCCTTCAGGGTACCATTCAACATCACACTGCTGGTGTTGCCGGTCGCCGCCACACTCAACAGTCCGGCAGCAGCGCCGACGGCAGAGACATCCAGCGTGCTTGCGGCAGCCACATTCAGGTTGCCGTTACCGGCGTTCAGCGTGATCGAACCGGCCGGAGCATAGGCGGTAGTCGATCCGAATACTTCAGCCGCGCCACCCGTGTAGATCGTTCCACCGGTGAGCGCGATGCCGTTGGTTGCCGTCATGCCCAGCACCCCGGACGGCAGGTCAATGTTGGCATTTGAGTTAATCGCGCTGGCACTGAAGGTCAGATTGCCGCCGAGCTGGGTTGCCACGGCTGCCGGTGAACTTCCCGCTTGCGACAGGTTCAGGTTATCCATCGCAGCGACCGTGACAACAGATCCTGCATTGGCGGTAATGACACCTGCTGTCAGACTCAGATTCTGGCTGGCCGTCAGGCTGCCCGTGCCGCCCACGGAAATCTGTCCGGTCGCATTCAGGCTGGTATTGGCATACCCGTTGATCGCCAGATTGCCGTTACCGACAACTATCCGCTGAGCCTCCACATTAAAGGTGCCAGCCGAGCCGGTGTTGACCGGTCCGGCTGCGACAAAATTGCTACCGCCATCAAGTTCCACATTTTGCGCTGTGAAACTGACGTTGCCGGGTGCGCCGGCGGTGTAATTACCCTGAAAACCGGAGCTGGCAAGCACCAGATCCTTCATCGAACTGCTACCCAGACTGACGTTACCGTACAGGTCGATAGTGGAATAGCTGCTCAGTTGCAGAAATCCCAGCGTATCCAGATTTTTGATGGCCAGCGTATTGAACTGCAATCCCGTGGCACTGAGCGGAATCGCATCACCAAGGCTGATGCGTGGTGCGCTGATCCCGAGCGCAGCACCTGACGAGAGATTCAGCTGACCATAGTTACTATTGTCCAGGGTAGCGTCCATGTAGGCAGAACCGCTGGCAGCCACCGTGGCTCCCGCGGTGATATCCAGAACGCCGGCAAGGCCCGGTGGAGCACTACGTGTCACACTGACCGCAGCGCCCGAAGAAACACGCAACAGGGCCCCATCGGTTCCTGCTGTGCTACCGTTCGGGTCGGTACCCTGAATGATGATATTTGTCGGTGTGCCCTGCAATGTCCCTGATGCGGCAACGACCGCACCGGCTGCAAGGGTCACATTACCCTGGGCAGCAAGTATGATTTCGGTTCCGGACAAGGGATGTGCCGCATTGTTTTCGATGGTGACGGTTTGTGCGCCGACCGACAGTCTGGTTATCCCGTCGGCAATCTGACGGGTTCCGCCGAGCAGCAGGCTGTCTGCATCCAGATTTGCCAGATCGCCGGCGACCAGTTTCACCGCGTTGGCGGGGACAGTCTGGGAAGCATCTGCGACCACGTCAATGACGGGCGCAGAAATATCAGCAATGCCATTATGTCCGCCTTTCGTACCCTTTAACAGGAATTGCCCGGCCAGTGCCAGCGAATTGGTGGCATCAAACTCGAGTTGACCACCATCCGCTGGCAATTCCGGTACGACCAGACCGGCTGAGGCCGCGGCACTGGTGAAATAGCTGCCCAGATTGTAGTCCTGATACTGGGATTCAAGACGCACCACGCTTTCCGGTGTCACCGTATAGGCGCTGCTGAATGAACTGCCAGCGCCCAGCACATCCGTTCTGCCGGAGACCGTAAACGATCCGTTTGCATTGATCACATTATCGGCAGCGACCAGATTCAGTCCATTGGTCGTGACGGTCACCGCAAAAGCGCCGGGCAGCAGCGCGTAATGGGCAGGCAACAATACATAATTTCCTGCTGGCAGTCCGGCGATGCCGCTGAGATAAATGCTTTGTCCGGGTTGCAAGCCACCGCCCTGGCCGTATTGGTAATCGCGCGGTGCAACGGCATTGGCATAGCCAGGCAGTATTGCAAATACACGGGTTGCACTGCCTGCCACGTTATTACCCAGCACATCGACCGTACCATAAGAGCCGGGCGTAAATTCATAGGCATACAGACTGCCGCCACCGGAAAGATTCAGCGTTGCGCTGGCCGCGGTCTCAATAGTTGGTGCCTGTGAAATAATGATTTTCTGTGGTAAGGATATTTCTGGCAGACTGCCGGTGCTGGCGGGATCCAGTTCAATGGCCACTTCATTCCCCTGACCGAAATCGTAAACCCATTGCCGGCCATTGAGGACCGTCCCGAACGGCACGATACCGCTACCCGCTACCGATGTCGTGCTGCCGCTGAAATAGTTCAGCTGATTGGTCGCAACCAGATCGATGGTACCAAAGGGTGCCTCGACCACACCATTCTGGTTGATGGTCTGCGCGAAACCATACAGGGTTCCCGCTGCCGACAGCGGCGCGTAGCCTTTGACGCCATTCGACATGAAATTCAGCGTACTGTTCACACCTTCGGCATTCAGCGCAAAACTGGCCATCGTGACAGGATAGACCTGCGACGCGACCAAGGTAAGATTTCCCGCCACACTGAACTCGCCGGTCGGCATGAGTTGCGGCAGACTGGTCGTGACAGCACTGTTCGGTGCGGCGGCCAGATTAGTCTGTGAGATACCGACCAGCCGTATATCCTGAGTGGCATCCAGATCGGTATTACCGACACCCTGAACAACTGTATTGCCAACCAGATCGATCGTGGTGGCATTCACCTTCAGTGTCCCGGTTCCGCTACTTGCCACATTATTCTGATTGACACCCGTAGAGCTGAAATAGTTATTGTCAGGATTGGCCAGAACATTGGCTGTCGGATTGTTTTGATACTCGTAATCGTCGCTGCCTAATTGCACATAGGCAGCCCGTATCTGCGCACTGGTTGAACTGACGCCCGTCGCAGAACTGACCCGCAGCGTTGGCGCATCCAGATAGATCGACGCATTGGCATTCAGCGCAAAATTGCCGCTACCCGAGAGCAGATTGATAACATCCTGACTTTTGAAGTAAAGCCGGTCGAATCCGCCGCTGGCAAACGAACCTGTACCGACCCAGGCCTGATCCTCGAACCCGGTCAGACTCTGCCCGGGTAACCCGCCTGCAGGCAGCAGGTTCGGGATCGATCCGGACACAATGTTCAACGTGGCCGGATCGGTGTCCGGGTAACCGGGTATCTGCTGCTGACCCTGAATCAGGGTCATGCTGAAGGAACCGCCCTGCTGGGTTGAGTTACCTGCCCTGCCTTGAGCAGTGCCGTCAAACAGGATACCTTCGCGAGCATCAATCGTAATGCTTCCACCGGCGCTCGCAATCGGCATTTCTGACGTGGTGGAACGTGTACCATTCAACGTCACAGGACCTGATGCCGTTCCACTGACATCAAAAGTGGGACCAAACTGCTGTCCCTGCGCAGTTTGTGATTCGACCACCACATAGCCGACATCGTTCTGCGCAGCACTGCTTCCCGCTGTCAGACCGATATTAATGGAACCGCCACCCAGCACGTTACCGGTTGTGATGCCGTTGGGCTGCGTATACAGCATCGCGGTAGTGCCGACGGCAAACAGGTGCGCATCAGGTCCTATCCAGATACTGCGCGTTGGATCATAGACATAGACAGTCGGATCAATATTGGTCAGGCCCAGATTGATCGTGCCGGCCGGCGCGTTGATCGTCCCGTCAAAATTGAGCAACGTACCTGCCATTAACGTCACGGTTGCCTGCGGATCAGTCGTCAGGCTGGCGCCCTTGCCAAACGTCAGCGTACCCGAGATCGTGGTCCCTGAATTGTCCGCGGCATTCAAACTGACATTAACCGGTTCACGTCCGCCGTCTGGCCCAACCAGATTCAGGGTGCCCGGGACCATCACACTGCCGATACTTCCCGAGGGCGTGTTGCGCCATTGGCCGATACTACTGAAAATCCAGTTTTGTGCAACCGCGGAAATCCGGGTACCCGGTTCCACGGACAGATTATTGACAGCATTGATGCTGAAATTGGAAAACCCGCCCAGGTCAAAATAATCCGCCGGGAACCAGAGCGATGCAACATCCGCAATTCCGCCGATCTGTATGTTGTTGGACAACAGGCTCAAGGTCCCGCCACTCTTGAAGCCGTAGGATTGCAACGTTACGCCACTACCCATGTCCAACGTGTCCGGCAGGGACTGCGGATTCAAGGCATTTCTGTTGGCACTCAAGGTAATATTGCCGCCATTGCCGTAAGTCAGTGCTTTTGAGCTGTTTAGCCACGCACCACCTGATACGTCAATCGCCACATCCGGTTTCAGCACAATCTGGGCACCATTGAAACTGAGGTTACCGCCATTCAGGATGATGTCACCGGAAGGATAGCCGTTAGCATCCAGCGTGGCAGCGGCCGTTCCCAGATCGTTAGTCCAGGTACCCGCCAGATTGAAGTTTGCGCCCGTTGCGACATTCACAGCGTCCTGGGATTTGGCACTCAGTGACCCGCCCGGCATGGTGAGGCCGCCGTTAAAGTTGATCGGACCAAGCGAGGTCAGACTGATGCTGCCGCCCGCACCGAAACTCAGGTTGCCGGCAACGTCGATACCACCACTGGTATAGGCGGCCAGTCGGGTAAAACCATTGCTGTTAAGCGCATCCAGATTCAGATCCAGCCGGTTGTTAGCCACAGCTACCGACAGGGCGGCACCTGCGGGCATCGTGCTGTTGTTGTCCAGCACGATCTGGTTCTCATCACCATAGGCCGAAGCAATCCCGGGCGTCGAGCCCGGGTTACCGCCGATAATCAGTTGTCCGCCCAGCGGACGATTGCTCGCATCTACACTGCGTTGATACTGGCCTGGAGCCGTCGTACCCAGCAGTTTTCCCTGTAACGCAATATCGGGGGCAGACAGGTTGATGGTACCGGCGCTCATGCCATCCGAGTAAGCCGGTTCATAATCCCAGCGACCGTCGGGCAGATTGACGATGCCCGTGTACGTGCGGTCCATCGGCGCATTGGAATCGGAAAATAATGCACCACCCGAAACCAGTTTGGTGGTATTGACGTAACCGGCGTTGTAACTGACTTTACCCCCGGAGACATTCAGGCTGCTTCCTGCCTGCTGGACAAAGGATGCACCAGCGGCAATATTCACCGTTCCCCCGGTAGCCGCAAGTTGTCCGACCGTGTACGGCAACTTTGCCAGATCCGCGCTGATATCGGCAATTGATGTTCCGGTCCGGATATCAAAATTGAGTGTATCACCGCGAATCGACGAATCGCGCAAAACAAGATTGTCAGCCAGCTCCGCGAGCAACTGAACTGAAATGACATTGCTGCTCATCGGCAGGACAGCATCTGCATCACCAGCCACATTGATGCTGCTGCCGCGCGCCAGATTGACCGTGCCGGACGATTCCGCATCATACGAATTGGCATTGAAGGTCACATTCCCACCCGTGGCGTTGATCTGGGCGCCACTCAGTACATTGATGGTTTTACCTGTCAGCAGGACCGTCGACGGATTAAACGGGTTATCACCGGGACCCTGGGTAATGGTATTGCCATCGTCGACTATGTCAATTTCGGTTTTACTGCCACTGCCCAGCGTTATCGTACCCGTCGTGCTCGGAAGTGCTGCCACAGTCGTACTGTTCTTCGACGCACCGTCGGTGGCCTGCAGATAAATCGAGCCGTTGAGACTGACCGAGGTCTGCGCCGTCACCGTGCCATTTTGGTTAATTGCCAGGCCAACCAGCGTTGCGTTACCGCGACCGACCGCAATGGCACCATTATTCGTGACTGACGTCGTTGTACCAGCCGGAAGACTGCTGCTGTCCACCTCAACCAGCAATCCACGCATTGCCGTACTGGTCGGCGCTGACAGGTACACCTTGCCGGCGCCGGCCATGATCACCTGTCCGTCAGGCGCGGTTACTACACCATTATTGGTGACGTTCGGTGCAAACAGCATGATCTTGCCGCCATTGGCGGCGTTCAGCACACCGTCCGAAATAATGGATCCCGGCGCCACTCCCAGAGTCGGATCTGCTGCAAAAGACGGGCTCAGACTCGGAGAAAGTATGCCAGAAAGGAACATGCTGTCGCTTATTTCCAGGGTGCTGGCAAACAGCGAGTTGACATTCACCAGTGCGGTTTTTCCAAAAACGATACCGCTTGGGTTGTACAGATAGACGATGCCATTGGCATTGAGTACGCCATCCAGCAGCGACGGTGACATCGGTCCATTGACCAGGTTCAAAAGACTTGCGGTGGACGAAGGCTGCCGGATGTTGAGCGTTGCGTTTGAACCGATATTGAATGAATTCCATGACAGGATACCGCTGTTGCTGGTCTCCGTGATGGTCGCTGTGCTGGTGGCAAGATTCACCTGGTACGGCGCAAACTGGCCACTCTGCACTGTCGGTGCATAAACCGGATTGGCCACGGTACCCACATTGGTGTTGTTCGGACTTCCGCTCGGCAAGCTGTTGCCGGGAGCGACTGGCAGGTTGGGCGCGGCAAGAGGAACACGCGGCACTATGACCGACTGCGCCTGTGCCTCGGTACATGTGAGCACACCGGCCAGCATTAGTACCGGGACACTGGCCATCGCACCGGCCGGTAGTGGAAATAACGGATGCCGCGGACTGGCTGACGACCTGTCACGACGCGCAGTGTGCAGAGCTGACTTTTTCATCAATAGTCCCATTCCAGATGCGCCTGAACCCGATTACTGCCTGATCGGGTAATCTGTGCCGTGTCAAAAGCGTGTGCCCAATAAACCTGCGCACTGAATCCGCGTGGCGCGCTGAACAATGACCCGACACCGGCGCTGTGTATGTTCTGGTTGGTCAACTGCGGCGACTGGGCAAAGCTGGTGTGCAGATCTGCTCCATCCCAGAAAGCCAATCCGGTCATGCTCCACAATGAGGTCGGTCCGGCAGGCTTGAAATCAGGTGTGCGCAGTTCCACGGTCCCGTGCAGGGCATCGTCAGCTGCCAGCTCACCTTCAAGGTAACCACGTACGCTGCTGGAGCCGCCAGCGGTAAACTGCTCGCTGCTGACCAGTGGGCCTGACGCGGCCTGAAATTCAAATTTGCCAAACATTTTCCAGTTCCACAGCGGTTCCGTGTGCTGGACTTCGCTACGCAGCACCAGATAATTGGCTGAGGCCTGGCTGCGCTTTGCCTGAAATTCGGATTCGGTATTGCCCAGCAAACCACGGACCCCCAGAGTCAGCGTGGCGTCCACCAGTGTCGGGTTGTCCGGCCCGCCCTGGTTACCGGTATACGTCGCAACCAGCGGCACATAACTGATGGGCTGGTCTACGTTTCCGGCCTTTGAGGTAATGAGTTGTTTGACGTGCTTCCAGTCCGGCCCGAGCGAAAGTGACTGCGAGTAGCCATCCATGTCCGGAACGGCAATCGCATAACGCGTTCCTATGATGTCAGTATTACCCAGCACACCGAGCCCGGGCGAATTGTAAATGGTCGCGAGCGAACTTCTTGACACGACTCCATAAAGGGTCCACGAATTTCCATCATTGCCATCCGGTATCACATAGGTGCCGGATAGCACGCGAACCTGGTCCGGTTTCTGGGGTGAGACCACCGCGGACAGGCCCAGGCTTTGTCCAGCCTGAAACAGGTTGTCGTAGCGCACCGACCCGCCGAGCCGCATCTCGGAGGTGTTTGGCGACTGGCGGTTTGACAGTTCAAGGTTACCGTGTACCGGCAGCGTGTCGTCTATATCCAGCTCCGCTTCAACACTGCCCTGATTCTGCCCAGGCCGTAAAATCGGCGTGGCCTTCAGATCCTGACTGCGGTTTATAGTGGCCAGTTCCTTCTGCATCTGGTTAAAGTCAGGCACATTGCCTTCGGCCAGCTCCGGAATCTGTTCGCGTATGGCACTCGGAACATGGAATTGTGAATTGGCGATTTTAAGTTTATCAACCGGCACTTCGTGAACCAGCAGGGTCACCACACCGTCATCCACCTTCTGTTCCGGTATGGTCACCAGCACCGTCAGGAAGCCGGCGTTGTGATAAGCACTTTCAAGTGCAGCACGCGCACCATCCACATCAGAAAACGACTTCTGTTCACCCAGATACGGCGTGACAGCCTTTTCAATGGTCTGTTCATTGATTTTACTCACACCCTGCACCTGATATTCAAAAATATCAAAGCGCGGCGCCGGTACATCCTGGGCCCGAAGATTCGTCGTCAAACTGATCAGGATTAGATACGTCAGAATTAAAAGTTTTTTATAATTGTTCATCAGTGTCAGAACCTGGTGCAACGCATTGAATGAGTCGGTTAAATAACGACAGAATTATGTCCATTTATTGTTACGCACTGATGACTGCCAGTGTCTCTGGCAATGACAGTTGAAATTGCCTGCCCCGTGAATCAAACAGCACATCCGGGTCTTCGCATGAAAAAAAATTCCCGGATTCATTGCCTGTGGCAACCCACCAACCATTAAAAAGCAAAACGGCCTCCGACTGATCGGAGGACCGTTTTGAACTACTTTATTACCTGCGACCTGCTACAACCCAACTACCCGATCAGTAGTACTGGTTGAACATGGGAGCACAGTTGCTGCCGTAATGGGAATAACGAGCCTGGTAAGCCTGATTGGCGCTACCGTTAGTCAAACCGTCCAGATACGAAACACCAGTCAGGTTATGCAGACTTGAATTCGACAGTTCAGCAACGATCAACGCGTCCATATCCTTGGTTGCCGTTACATTGCTGGCTTTATAGTAAGCATTCATTTCAACCGCAAATTTGTAAGCGCCAGAAATAGTGGATGCACGATGTGTCGAATCGTAAGTGTAAACGCCTGCGTTATTGATCCAGTCCGGGCTGACGCCATCCAGCTTGACGAACTGCCAGCTACCCGTCGTTGCAGTTGGTGCTGCTTGCGAAGGAGTATTTTCCAGCGAAACGATACCAATTGCGTAACTGCCTTGCGGTACTGCAGCAGCATTACCCCAGGTCATGGCATTTTTCACACCACCGGTACTGGCATTTTCAGTCAGGTAAGTGAGAGTACCGCCAACAGCCAGTGTAGGACCAGCAGAACCGGTTTCAGGACCGAGGTCAAGCGGAGCCAGGAATGTGCCGGCGCCGCCATTACAGATGGCATTCAGGAAAAACATATCTGACGCCGACTGTGTACCGGACCAGTTGGTACGACGCTCGATATAGATCGGTGTATTGTCGCTGGTATTGTTCGGATCCTGGACAAAATCGGACGCCTGGATATTTGCATTACCGAGCTGCGATACCAGTGAAGCATAGTCAGTACGGCTGACACTAGGCTGAACCGCACCACCCAGAACCGGCAGTGTGGCCGTTTCCGGTACCAGACCTTGTGCTTTCTGCAAAGCCAGATAGAGAGCAGGATTGACAGCAATGCCGAAACCTTCCAGGCCGGTTGTCACCTGTGTCAAACTGCTCAACGCCGCGAAACCATTCTGACCCGGGGTCAGTACGCCTGCATTTTCAACCGCATAAACGTCTGACAGGGCCAGACTCATTGGTGTGTATGCATCATACGTCGCAGCAACATAATTGGAGTTTGTATAGCAGGTGTTGGTCGGCACACCGCCAGTAGGTGTTACGGTTTGACATGTGAACAGGTTGCTGCCCTGGCCGACGGTCAACACCTTGGTCCATGAAGCAGGGAACGCTGTTGGAGCGCTGCCCATTGTATTCAATAACTGTGCCAGACCCGTCATCGAACCCGCGTTCTGGTTATAGATTACCAGCAGATTACCTGTCACACCGGTGGCTGCCGCTGCCACGCCGTACCAGGCAATCACGTTGTTACCGTTTGAAGCTGTGGATGGATTTGGATTGCTCGGGAAAGCTACAGTGCCAGCTGGATTTGGGTTTGATGCACTTCCCTGATAGATCCAGGTAACCGGTGTGCTGGGGTTAAACATGTTGGCTGGAACAACGATAGCAGCACCAGGCAACTGAGCAGTTGCACCGCCCATGTAATAAGTAGTGTAAGTAGCAGCAGTATTTGGATTCAACTGTGCGAATGCTGACGAAGCACAGAGTGCCAGGCAAGCGACGGCGATAGATTTGATTTTCATGATATTCCTGTAAATGATAGTAAATAAGTTTGGCGCGACAGCGCCCGCAAGCACTGTCTGAATGCTCTTTTAATGACCTGCCCGATTCTCAGCTACAAGGAACGGGCGGTCGCGTTTTGCACAGATTACTTGGAGTTACGACGACGTACGGACAATGCACCCATCATCAACAAACCACCCAACATCATCAGGTAGCTGCTTGGCTCTGGAACTGCTGCCACTGTTTTGTAGGCCAGATCTGTTCCATTGAACGACCATGTTCCGGCAAACGCTGTTGGAGTTACTGCGCCTTTACCTGCCACACCAGGCGCGTTATAGTCCAGGAATGTTGCTGTCGATCCAATGGCACTTGTTGCAGTCAGACCTGTCAGGGTTGTCAGGCCATCGATTGAATACTGCGCATTCTGTGCAACTGCGCCAGATGATGTGTAACCACCAGTAGGAGCACCGCCCACTGTTGCCAGGCCGCTCATCAGATTGTTAATGTTGACCACTGTACTTGAAAGAACTGTACCTTTGATTCCGGTCAGCGATGAACTGGCGCTGGTAACATCCAGATAAGTACCACCATTACTGCCGGCAGCGAATACGCCCCAGTTGGTTGCTCCGTCAGCGGCAGTAATATTGCCGATGAAGGATTCGTAGGCTGCGTTAGTTGCGAGATCGATAGGAGTAGTGTTTACGCTGCCGTTGAAGTTGGTCAGTGTGCTGCCCAGATCAATAATAAAAGAACTGGATGTTGCGTCGTTATAGGCATAGAAGTACAGATCTGTACCAGTCGAAGCACTTGTTGCCGTTTGCGCGAATGCACCGCCAGCAGCAGATAACGCCAATGCTGCGACGAGAACACGTAAAGATAATTTCATGTAAAACTCCCTGAGGTTGTAAAAATAAAAAATTCACATTTTTAAATTTGTGCCAGCCCGATGCTGGCAATAACTGTGAAACTCGGGTCCTCGGGCAACTGCTGTCTGGCGTTGTACTAATTACTTAATCCAACCTCAGACCACTGGCTGCTGGTCCTAACTACTTCTCACAAGTGCGGCTAGTGTAAAGGGCGGATTTGGCACGACTTAAAGGTTCAAAAGCACCGGTAATAGACTGAATGGCCTATAGAAATAGTCCTAAAGGACCGGTTACGCGCCTTATTGCAGACTTAATTTAAGAATAAGTTTCCATGTGGAATTATTAATTCTTTTGGCTAATTTTTTGCAGGAATTTCACAAAAAAATTAACCAGAAAACAGAAACAGAACCAACCTCAAATTCGAAAGCAGCTGCGAAACGGAATTGAAAACAGACCAGAACAATTGACACGCCATCACAGGACAGTTGTGACCAGATCATGTCGAATGCCGTCTGCACGAAACGGCACAGCGCTGCACCGCCAACCAGTCTACTGCGAAGAATTTTCCAGCAGGCGCAGTGAAATGATGCGCGAAACTGCCTGCGCACGATTTTGCACATTGAGTTTTTTGTAGATTTTCTGAAGGTGGTTTTTAACCGTCAAACCACTGATGCCGAGGATGATTCCGATCTCGTAATTGCTTTTACCTTCCTTCACCCAGCGCAAAACATCAATTTCCCGGTGCGTGACCGGACTCGATGCATTGTGGCTGATCACTGCAGTACCGTTTTCCGTATTGAGCACAACACGATGCAGCAGCAGGTGCAGATAAGGCAGCAGCAATTCCAGAAAAAAGGTATGACGGGTGGTTGGTGTCTCAGCCAGCCCGAACACGGCAAAAAAGGAAGCGCCACCGGGTAGTCGTTCAGTACCATGAACCAGCACCCCACCGAGCTTTCTGCCATCCATCTCAATACGCATGCGGCTGATCGGATGAGTATCATCCGGCTTGGAGACTATGGTGCACGGAAGCGTTTCTTCCACCCTGCAATGATGTGCCAGCCGGACAGCAAGACCGTCATGAGGGTTGCACAGGAAATCGATCTGCGCATCATCCAGAACGACACTGTGCAGGCACTCCACATGCAGTACTTCGTCACTTGCTCCAAACTGTATGCAGACCATGATTTCGTGTGGCAGAAGTCCCTGAACCTGACCCTGAGCCCAAAGGAAGAACTGCCGCCTTCTTCGCACCTGCAGGGCTGATTCGATGGAGCGCAGCAGGTATTCCTGTTCGCGCTGATTTAATATGACCAGATCTTCCATGTGCTGTTAATTTATCGTTCTGGTTATAATTGTTTGAACACAATGAGATTGATCGATCTGACGATACAGTCTGATGAAATGTTACGACAGCGAATTGTGCATGGGTGACATACCCATATCAGCCGCCCTGATAACAACAGATTGTTCAGAAAACCGGTAGCCACTGCCGCGTATGGTTTCTATCATGGTCGCATGCCCGGTCACTTCGAGCGCCGAACGCAAACGCCCGACATGGGTATCGACAGTCCGCTCTTCCACAAAGGAGCCGCTACCCCACACTTTGTCAAGCAACGTGGTTCTGCTGTGTATGCGATCCGGATGTTTCATCAGAAACATGAGCAGTCTGAATTCTGTGGGTCCCAGTGTTATATGCCTGGAGCCAATTGTCACACGATGCGAACCGGGATCAAGTCGCACGCCGTTTTTTTCCACCACATCCTGGGTGGAATGCGGCGCCCTTCTGCGCAACAGCGCCTGTATGCGTGCCAGCAGTTCACGGGGACTGAATGGCTTGGTCATATAATCGTCGGCGCCGCTTTCCAGGCCGAGTATCTTGTCATGCTGCTCACCACGTGCCGTCAGCATGATAATCGGCAGATCGCGGGTTCTGTCCTGGGATCTGACTCTGCGTACCATATTTATGCCTGACATGCCTGGCAACATCCAGTCCACCAGCATCAGGTCAGGCAGATTTTCACTTAATATCAAGATCGCAGCCTCGGCATCATACGCACGCACCACGTTGTGTCCGGACAGCTTCAGATTCACGGAAAGTAATTCCTGTATCGATGGCTCGTCTTCCACTACCAGAATACTAGCTTGCATTAGAGGACCTTCAGAAAAGAGCACATACCCTGATGTGCATTTTTTACAGACTAAAAAACTCAACGTTACTGAATTTAAACCTGTTAAATTCATCAAACCCGGTTGATGCGACGATGCCGCCCATTTACAACTTCGCTACAATGCATTTTCTATATGACCTGTTCATGACGGCTCCATGACGTTTGCAATTCACAACACAGCCATTGGGCACATTTCAACCCGGGGTCGCCGCAGCGCAACAGAAAAATCAGTGTGCATTCTCGCGATGCAGTACTATCTTGAAGGTTCGAATAATGATCCAGAAATCAAACAGCAGCGACCAGTTTCGCAGGTAAGCCAGGTCGAATTCAATGCGATCCCTCATTTTATCAAGAGTGTCAGTTTCACCTCGCAGACCATTGACCTGTGCCCATCCTGTAATACCGGGTCGCACCTTGTGGCGCAGCATGTAACCCTTGATCAGCTTGCGATACTGCTCGTTGTGCGCAACCGCATGCGGTCGTGGCCCGACTATACTCATCCTTCCCTGCAGGACATTGATAAACTGCGGCAATTCGTCCAGTGACGACTTTCGCAGAAAACTGCCGAGCCGGGTTATGCGCTGGTCATTTTTTCTGGCTTGTACGACGACGTCACCATCTTCTGCCACCGTCATGGTGCGAAACTTGTACACAATGATCTGCTCTCCATACAACCCATAGCGTCGCTGCTTGAAAATTACCGGCCCTGGCGAGGTCATTTTCACAGCAACGGCAATGATGGCCATCAATGGAAGCAGCATAATCTGTATGACCGCCGCAAGTACAATATCACTGGCACGCTTGACCAGGCTGTTAATGCCGGTAAACGGCGTTTCGCAAATCGCGACGACCGGTACGCCGCCAATATGATCAAACCGCGCCTGCATCAGATCAAAGGTATATATGTCAGGAAGGAAATAAACCGAGGCGGTCGTGTCTTTTAGTTCATCAATGATTTTATGCGTGCGCGGTTGCGCCGACAGCGGCAGACTGATAAACACCATCTGAATATTATGCTGGCGCACATAGGCCGACACATCGCTTATATGGCCCAACAATGGCCCATTCATGCCTTCCGGAAGCCTGGAAGGTTGACGATCCTCGAAATACCCGATCAGTCCCATCAGCAGATCCGGGTATTCCTCAATCCGTTTGCCAATTTTGATGCCGGCTTCGCTGACACCCACTATCACGGCAGTCCGGACTTCACCGTCCTTGCGCAACTCAAACGTGATTTTTCGAACCACCAGGTGAGAGACCAGTAACACAAATGGTGTGATTAAAAACCACTCCAGCATGACCTGATCGAGAAACTGGTAACTTAACGCGGAGGCATAGCCAATAAAAATTATCGTCGTCACGATGATGATCCATCCGAACAGGATATCGCGCGCATAGTAAATGATACTTCCGCTGCGATAGCTTCTGGAGGTATCAATCTGTTCAAAGATAAACGAGGAAATGAAGAACGAAATGATGATCAGCACCAGATAGTAGCCACTGAAGCGCTCGTCATTGACCAATGTCAGCAGATACAGCATGCCTATGATAATGAATGGTTCAAGAAAACGCTTGAAAAAGGACATCAATGGCGCTTCGCTGGTGGAAATGTTCACTTTATCACCTCGAAATTGTTCTGTTAAAACGACCACTTCATGGTCGTCATTAAACCTTTGGCGTTATAAGCCACATCAGGTGCCGTGGATGAGAGCTTTTCAGCATAAACAATGGCACTCAGTTGCACCGTTCTTGTCGGTGTGTAAGTCAGCGCCAGCGATGTATGGTGCAGTGTGTCGACCCGGTTTTGCGGCAGGAGCGCGGTATAAACCGACGACTCGGTGTAGTCCATCTGCACATGCTGCAGACCCAGATCGAGCCGGACTTTGGGAAAAACAATGACCGTGGGCGTCAGACTGATTCCCTTGTTGACCGAATAGCTGGTCGTCAGATTATCAACTGCATTAATGTCGCGCCATGCCGTCGCGTTCAGACTGGTTATTCCTGTCGGCACCCAGTCCAGCGTTACTCTGGCTTTCGGTCCGCTGATGTCACGCACCGGGAAATAATCGTAATCGCGCCGCAGCCAGCCACCGGTAAACTGCACGTGGGTTTTGCCGCCGTCCGACCAGATCACCTGGCCATCGATTTCGTTCTGGGTGTAGTTGTTGTTGATCGCCTCAAAGCTGATTATCTGTTCATTCGGATAGTCGCCACGATCACGACGCAAAAACACCCCTATCGTATTGCCTGCGGCAGAAACGTAATCCAGTCCAAAATCCGCAATGCGCTCGTTCAGATTATTGTAATTCTGCGATGCCAGATTGTAGCTCAGCGCATAATCAGTCAGGGTTTCGTGCAACTGCCATTGCGGCGTGAGATGCCAGTAAGTCTCGAACGTATTCCGTTTCTGCGTTCGCAGATTCAGTTCTTCCGAGTGAAATTGCGTGTAGGGTGTGAGTGACTGTACAAAACTGCTCTCGAGCCGACCGGTAAAATCATGCCCCGCTGCCCAGGCCCAGTTTGCGTCGAAATTCTTACCGTCATAATCCACCGCACTGAATCGGTCAAACGTGGTTTTGCTGACGTCAATATTCAGCATGACATGCTGCTTGCCGAACGTCTGGTCATAGCGGGTGCCTGCGTCTCTTGTCCAGCTGGTGTCGGAGGTCGGCTGTCCGAATGTCAGCGAATTGGGAATGCGGAACAGGTTATCGTCATAGGCGTAGCTGAGCCCTACGAAGGGTTGCCAGCCATCTGTCTGCGCATCGTAGGAATCATAAGCCTGTCGGAAATCGTTCTGTTGTGCCATGCAGGAACAATGGATGACTGTAATAAAAATTAGTGCGTGTCGTTTAATAAGAATTTTCAATTTAACTACCGGAATTCCTGAGATTGTTGTGCACCTGAACTTCAACGCCGTGCGATTGTAGGGTGTTGTTATTACAAAGCGATGACAATTCAGCCGGACCATGATCTGCCGCCACAACCATTGCAATACGAACGGCATGTCGCACGGCCGGACATTGACTGGTTTTTCAAGGCGGTCGTTTTGTCTTACCTGCTCCCTGCCTGGCGACCCGTAGTCCGTTCGGATGCGCGTCATGTCTTATTGCTGTTATATTTCCAGATTAAACTCCCGTGCGAATCACCGCCGGACAGTACCCGTTTGATCCGGATATAGTCCGTTCAGCTCAATCGGCAGTCATAAATGTGTGACAAATGTCATCTGGATGTCAGTGCACCCGTGTACCGCAGCCAGCTGCGGCTATGCAGCTCCTTTCCACAGAGTGCGGAATCCGGTTTGAATTTGCATTTGCCAAAAGCAGAGGGTGACAAACGGTGTTCAGCCGACGATGGCAGCCGATCCCAACAAGGAAAATCGATGAGAATTTCATTATTGAAAAGTGCTATTCTGGTTATTGCATCTGCCTGTATCATGACAGGCCATGCGTGCGCGCAGAGTTACACCCTGACTGATCTGGGTGCCGGTGTTGCCACTGGAATTAACAATGCCGGCCAGGTAGCAGGCACCGGCACCAACGGGTCTGCCATTCTCTGGAATGGCGATGTCGCGACGGTATTGCCCGCAATTGGCCACCACGACAGTGCCACTGCCATCAACGACCAAGGTATCGTGGTTGGTTATGACACCGCTTCCTGCCATGGCTGTCTTTCCGGACACCACGCCGTCGAATGGAATAACCCGACACCAGAAAATGTCAGCACTGACGGCGGAGAACTGAATCGCGCCAACGCTGTCAATAATGCCGGCGTGGTCGCCGGCGATGAATACACGAAAGGCAATGCGACAAGGTCGCATGCCGTTGTCTGGAACAATGGTCAGCAAATCAGTCTGGGTACGCTGAACACCTACACCTACAGCGACGCTACCGCCATTAATAACAATGGTCAGGTAGTCGGTTATCTGTCCGGCACCGGCTCACTACCAACTCAGGCGGTGCTCTGGAATGGCACAACACCGACCGTACTGGATGGACTGGTTCAGGGCGCGAACAGTCAGGCCAACGCCATCAACGATAAGGGTCAGGTGGTCGGCTATTCTGATACAGAAACATCGCGGCACAGGCTCGCCGTGCTCTGGAACGGAACCACTGCGACAGCATTGCCCTCATTGGGCGGATCAAACAGCGATGCCCTGGCCATTAACGGCGACGGCGACATCGTGGGCTATTCGACGGCGGCAGGCAGCAAACAGAAGCAGGCAGTTCTGTGGAATGGCACCACCCTCATCAACCTGAACAGTTACCTGACCGCAGGCGAAATTGGTGCAGGGTGGGTGCTTGAAGAGGCCACAGGTATCAACAGCAACGGTGCGATCGTCGGTATTTCGGTCAATACGCTCACCGGAAAGGAAGATGCATTCATTCTGAATGTGGTTTCGAATGTTGCCGAACCCACGTCCATGGGCATGTACCTGTCAGGGCTGATGATGCTCGGCCTGATTGTGCTTAGGCGTAAATCAGCCCCCCTGTTCAACTGACCGGATTCCCTACGGGATGAGCAGCCGTCGCGGCTGCCATTTTCTGCTGACCACGCCAGTAGAACAGCAGTCCGACGCCGATCAGTAACATTGACCCGCCCACCACTTTGACCAGAAAAAGTGTCACATTGGCGTTGCCCTGTTCCGGCACCATGGATGTGACAATCGCCAGGAACGTCGTGGCGAATCCGGTCAGCGCAATGACAATACAGATCACATTCCCGCCCGGCACGCGGGTAACACCGGCATCCACCGGCCCGGCACGAAAGCGCAGTACTGGTAGCGCGATAAAAATGTACAGCAAAGGTAACAGCGACAGGATGACTGTCATATCAATCAGTATGTTAAAGGCTTCGTGTATGGTCGACCCTGACAGCGCGGCCATCAACACCAGTGAAATGAAGAGGCCCTGAATGATCAGTGCAAAATGCGGCGTACCATATCTGGGATGCAGGCGCGACAATATCACGGGCAAATACCGGTCCGCACCAACCACATAAGGCAGCCGTGCGGTGCAGGTGATGTTGGCCGAGATCGCACCCACGGTGCCGACCGTCACCAGCAGCGCCGTCAATCGGGCGAAATAGGGAAAGCCGATACGCTCCCCCACCGCATTCAGTGCCTGGGGTATGCCGCTGATCGCGTCAATGGTCGCAGCGGGTAATGCGACAAAAATCGATCCCGTGCCCGCGATATAGATGAATGCCACGACCAGTCCGGAAACCAGCGTCGCAAGTGGAACCTGGCGTCGCGGGTCCTTCATTTCCCCACCGATCATCGGTCCCAGTTCCAGACCGGTATACGCCATGGCGATTGTGGCAAACGAGGTGAAGGTGGCCAGTTTCGAAAAATCGGGCAGCAGATTGGCGCTGGTAACGGTTGTCGCAGCGCCAAACCGGGACCACGAATACGCACCCGCCAATACCAGCACGACTGCGGCAGACCAGGTGCAGATTCCGCCTATGTTCTGCAGCCACTTCACACGGTGAAGTCCGATAATGTTTAATCCGGTCGCGGCCCACATGACTGTCATCCCATAAATACCGTTGTAGCCACTGTTTTCTGACCACCCCAGCCAGTCAGCGCCCCCTATGTAAAGGAAAATCCCGGAACTGAATAACAGCAGTGAAGGAAAAAACACCAGATTGGCGATCCAATAAGTCCAGCCTGCTACAAAACCATGGAAATCCCCCATGGCTGCCTTGGCCCAGATATACAGCCCGCCTTCGCCGGGCAAACGGGAACTCAGCTCAAGCACCGAACAGGCCAGCGGAACAAAAAAACAGATGAAGCCAAGCAGCCACAAGATCAGGCTTGACGGTCCGATCTGCGCCGCTCTGGCAATCCAGCGTAGTCCAACGATGGCCACCACATTAAGCAGGATCAGATCCCGGGTTCCCAGAACGCGGTGTATTTCCGGGGCAGACTTTTGCTGTGACATGGCATCCATGTGTTTTGATCCCTGAGGTTAATCTGAAATGACAATGTGTTCCTTGAAACGATTTTTAACCGGGTCCAGCGCTGTTGCCACGCATCGCTGGCGGCCGCTCAGGCCATCGTCGCTTACCAAGCGTCTGTCTGCAACTTCCGCAGGGGTCACTCAATTTCTATCGAGCGTGTTTCGCCCTGACGCAGCAACCAGACTCTGTCCTTGGCAAGGCCGCGTTCCTGCAACGCGATGGCCAGATCGCGCGGTGGCTGGTCAAATGCCTCCTGGGTCAGTTTGAACGTGCCCCAATGCACACCCATGGCCTGCCTGGCCTCCAGATCCAGCATCAGCTGCACCGCATCGGCCGGATTCACATGCATGGACTTCATGAAGTCGCGTGGCAGGTAGGCACCTATTGGCAGAGCCAGAAAGTCGACCGCTCCCAGGCGCTGCCGAATCGCCCTGAAGTCGGCGCTGTAACCCGTATCCCCGGGAAACAGAAAACGCCATGCATCGATCGCCCCGGGATGACGTTCAACCATATAACCACCCCACAGCGAGGCGTTGATGTCAAACGGCGTACGACGGCTCCAGTGCTGCGCGGGAGTGAAATGGATACGGATCGGCTGCGCCAATAATGTTCCATCGCGCGTGCAGGTGATGTCGGCGTGATCCCACCAGTCCAGTTCAGTCACGTTCGCAATGTTGCGCGCATCGAACCAGGCTTTGAGTCCCAAAGGTACAAAAATCTGCGGTCGCTGACCTGCTCTGATCATTGCCGCCAGAGTTGCGTCACACAGATGGTCATAGTGGTTGTGTGAAATCAGCAGCACATCAACCGGCGGCAGCTGGTCGCCGCGCAGCGGGGCGGGCACCATGCGCGGCGCTCCGAACCGTCCGTACGGTCCGGCAAAATCGGCCAGGGTCGGGTCGGTTACTATATTCAGCCCACCGACCTGCAACAGCATCGCCACGTGACCCAGCCAGGTAACTACCGGAGCATCGTGGCGCTGCGCAATACGCGCATGATCTACCGGTGCGCTCCATAACCGGGCAAATTCCGTGTAACCATTTTGCGGTGCGGCCCGTGGTTTGAAGTCACCCCGCAGACTGCGCCAGACCATTTCATACCACGGAAAATGACCGATCACCACGGCCGGATCGCTGTTAGCAAAGCCTGTACCGAGGTGATGGGGTGGTTTGGAGCGCAGCGTATCGGTCGTCGTCATGTCGGTATTCACTCATAAGGAACACTGCATTGTACATGGCTGTGACCATTACAGAATTTTAAATGCGGACGCCAGCGCCTTGAGGATCAGCGGCGGAATTTCGCCGGCTTTCAGGAGTGTCGCAGCAATGGAAAACTGGGTTCTGACTATGCCGCGCTCGTGACTGAAGGCTTTGAACCCATAATGACCGTGTGCGTTACCGATGCCGGAATTATTGACACCGCCAAACGGCAAATTCGCATGGAGAAACTGCATCAGCGAATGATTGATGCAGGCGCCCCCTGACGAGGTATTCTGCAGCACCGTGTCTGTCAACCGGCTGTCGCGGCTGTAGATGTATAACGCCAGCGGTTTTTCGCCCTCGTTGATTTTGCTTATCACGGTCTGGATATCGGTATAGGTAATAATCGGTAACAGCGGTCCAAAAATCTCTTCGTCGAGCACGCGCGAGTCCGCCGCCACATTGTCCAGCAGCGTCGGCTGGACAAAACAGTCCTGTTCCGATAACTCGCCGCCGATAAGCGTTCTTGCGCCTTTGGCCTTGGCATCGTCGAGCAGTTGCCTGATGCGCTGTGTATGCCGTGTATTGACTATGTGCGCCAGGTTCGGGCTGTTTTTCTGCGCTTCCAGACCCTCGCCATACGCTTTCCTGATTTCTGCACGGCACAGTTCCATCAGTCTGTCCTTGACGCTTTCATGAACGTAGACATAATCGGGCGCTATACAGGTCTGCCCCGAGTTGGCAAACTTGGACCACATGATGTTGCTGGCAGCCAGTGCAAGATTGGCACTGGCATCCACAATAGCCGGACTCTTGCCGCCAAGCTCGAGCGTGACGCTGGCCAGATTTTTTGCCGCCTGCGCCATGACCAGTTTGCCGATCATCGGGCTGCCGGTAAAAAAGATATGGTCAAACGGCAGTTTCTGCAGGGCTTGCGCGACCTCGGCTTCACCTTCAAACACGGCCACTTCATCATCACTGAAGGTCTCCCGGATGATGCGACTGATTAATCCCGAGATATGAGGTGTCAGTTCGGAAGGTTTCACAATCGCCGTATTTCCGGCGGCGATCGCCGAAACCAGTGGACCCAGCGTCAGATTTAACGGGTAGTTGAACGGGCCAATGATGAGGCATCGGCCGCGCGGCTGGTACTGCACATGGCTGGAGGTACCCAGCGTTAACATCGTCGGCCACACCTTCCTGGGCTTCATCCAGCGCCTAAGGTGCGCAATGGCATCATTGGCTTCGACGCATACAGGCAGAATTTCGGCCAGATCAACTTCACCTTTCGGTTTTCTGAAATCCGCCCAGGCGGCAGCGTACAAGTCGTCGGCATGCGCAATGACTGCATCGCGCAACTTCCGTATTTTCGCAATGCGTTCGTCAGCCGTTGACGAGCGCAGGCGCAGCGCCGTGGTACGCTGCCTTTCGAAGACCGCAGTCATCGGATCATTTACATCGACAAGTTCCCTGATATTGGCATTCATGGTGTCTCCTTTTATCCTGTTTGATTTAATTCTAACAGGGATTCAAACCACAGAAACAGCATGAAACGATCAATATTCCCGGGATTCATTATCAGGCACCTGCTTTAGAGGAAACTGTCTAACGGAAACCGGAATCCGCTGCACGACATGCCGGGCACACACCCTCTTCTGTCGGACCGGATTCTGCCCTGGTCGGGGTCATCGCGGCAGGCATCGTGGCCGCCTGGCCCAATTCGCCGACCGTACCGTCGCACCACTGGCCCGGCACGGTCCCGGAACTGGGCCCACTGCCTGATCGCGGAGCACCGGTTTGCATCGCCGCTGACGCGCGTTCCATTAGCCGGAATGCAACGGCCAACCGGATCATTTGCGCCATAAACCGACTCAAATGCGCACCCTGTTGTAATTTATAAAATTAATTATCTAAATAAGTATACATATTATCTATTTATATTTACATTAATAATTTTTTAATAATGCAGGCAAGCGGAGCAAATCTGTACATTTTCTTCACTCCAAAGGGTTCACCATGAAAATTCTGATGATGTTGACGTCGTTCGATAAATTCAGCGAAAAGAACAAGAAGGCCGGATTATTTCCTGAACAATTTACCTCCCCTTATTACATATTAAAAGATGCCGGTGCTGATGTTACCCTGACGACGCCCGATGGCGGTCATCCGCCACTGAATGAAAAAAACAGAAATCCAACCACCGCTGGCAACTCGCGGCTCCGATCGGACCTCGCCGCACAGGTTGCGCTGCACAACACGTTCAGTCTGAGGCAGGCTGCGCAACTGGATTTCGATGCGCTGTACATCGCCGCCGGCTACGGTGTGCTATGGGATATCGTTGAAAATCATTATGCCATCTCCATCGTCGAAAGCATGTATGCTGCGGGCAAACCTATTGCGGCGGTCTGCCATAGTTCAAGTATTTTCTGTCGCGCCAGAATGGCTGACGGAGAAGTTCTGGTACGTGAAAAATCGGTGACCGGTTTCAGCAATTCAGAAGAAAAAACATCCGGGCAAAGCTACGTGGTGCCCTATTCCGTCGAAGATGAATTAAAACGAAATGGCGGAAAATATTCGAAGGGACTCGACTGGGAGCCCTATGTCCTCAGCGACGGCTTACTGATAACCGGACAGAATCCGGCCTCGTCCGGACTGACTGCAAAAACATTGCTGAACAAATTAAAATCACAGGGACATGATCTGAAAACCGACGTATTGCAGAAATTCGGCATTTTCGAATTAGGTTGAAGGCGGGTAATCCTGCATGGGCATCTGCAGTGCAAACCAGCTTCCATCCGATAAAATCAATCCTGCATGAATCGGGCGGTCGGGATATATCGGCTGCAGCGCACGGCAATAGTGCGCCAATTGAGCCTGATAATCTGCCCGTTCCTGCTCCAGCAATTGGCGCTTGAAGTCAAGCACCCACACTTCATCATCAAATACCACCACCCGGTCCAGACGCAGGAGCTGGCTGTCACAGATTAATTCCATTTCATTTCGTGCAAATCTGAAATGAGCAGGATTGAAATAGCGTTCCAGTACCGGGTTCTGAAGTATAGCCTGTGCCTGCCGGCGTATCGTCTGTGCCAGTCGGTGCGGACAGGACAACCACGTCGCGATATGCGCCGCATCAGGAAGGTCAACCGGCCAGGTACCTGGCGGCAGGGTCAGGCGCTCCATCAAACTGTGCAGGGCGGTGCCTTCGACCTGTTCTTCGGTATTGACAGTCCGTGCTGGCTCGGCTGCAGAGGCGGGCAACGACAGGTCCGGTGGCATAAACACCGACAATTCAAACTCCGTTGGTGCTTGACTTGAAAGACCAGCTTCAGGGTCTGAAATGGCTAATTCCGTCACGTGCAACAAACGGTCGTACCAACTGTCGGCGGCAATCTGTGTCGTGCCATTCGCAATACCGCTCAGCAGCAGGGTCTGTTTTGCCCGGGTCACGGCCACATACAGCAGGTTCCAGTTTTCCTGTGCGGCCAGCAATTCCTCCTGCTGAAACAGCCAGTTGCGTGCTGCGCCACGCTGGTCTTTGCGGCCATAAGCAGAAAAATGCATTACCTGACGCTGCTGGTCTGACGTATCACCCAGCGGCCAGTCACTCAGAATTCCCAGTGATTCATTCAGGCCCCCGGTATGATTGGCATCAACCAGCACAACCAGACGCGCTTCGAGTCCCTTTGCGCTGTGAATCGTGAGTATCCGTATCGCATCGGCATTATTCTCAACGGCTGATTCGTCCGGGGAATCACCTTCCGCACCGAGTTGCAACTCACGCAGCATGGCAATAAATTTGGGCAAACTGGGATAGCGGCCGGCATCCATATTCAATGCCAGCTCAATAAATGCCGATATATTTCCGACCACCTGATTGCGATTGGCAAAACCGGCGTGCTGCGCGTAGCGCTGAACCAGTTCACCCTGATGAATCATCCGATCCAGTAAATCATGGGCAGGCAAATAATGGGCCGCCTCCATCCAGTCGCCCAGCAGCACCCTGGCCCGATGCAGCACGGGCTGGTCAGGCTGAACGAGGCTGAGGCGCTGCCACCAGGTCGGTGCGGATTGCCGGGACAGGCTGATCAAATCGTCGTCTGTTGCGGCAAAGAGCGGCGATTTCAGGACATGCGCCAGGGCCAGATTGTCGCCGGGCGTCATCAGGAACGTCAACAGGGCAATCAGGTCCGTGACCTCCAGTGCATCCAGCAAACCGCCGCGACGACTGGAAACGAACGGAATTCCCGCTTCACGTAACGCTGATTCATACGCAGACAGATGGGTACGACGCCGAACCAGCAGCATCACCTCCGACCACGGCAGGGGTTTACCCTGCGCCTCGGCCTCGCGCCTTATTTGCCAGATTGCCTGTGCAACGGCACGCCCTTCTTCCAGCCGGCGGCTGTCGTCAGCCTGTTCTGCGGGTGTCGTCAGGGGATTTCGAATCCGTGCCGCTGGCGACGGTACCGTTACCCCCTTCGGATCGTCGCAACCGCCTGCCGCATCCACCAGAGGCAAACGCCAGACGGCGCCCGGAGTGCGCTTGAACGTCGTCTGCTGCGAGAACAGACGGTTGGACGTCATGGCCGTATTCAGTACATCGACGATGGCAACATCATTGCGACGGGTCTGGTTGGTGCGCAGTACAAATGCGCCCTGCGAGTGAAGCAACCTGCTTGCCGCGTCAAATACGCGAGGATCGGCGCGGCGAAATCGATAGATGGATTGCTTGGGATCCCCAACAATAAATACGCTGGGCCGTCCGGTATCGGCGCCGTACGCATCCAGCCAGGCACGCACGATGCTCCACTGCAGCGGGTTGGTATCCTGAAATTCATCCAGTAGCAGATGTTTATAGCGCGCATCCAGCCGGCATTGAATATAGCTTGCATGCTGCTCCGATTTCAACAGGCAATAGGCATGCCATTCCAGATCCGAAAAATCAAATACGCGCTGTTCGGCCTTGGTCGCCTGATAAAAATTGACGTAGATTTCACCGACCACAAACAGCGACTGATTGACCTGCAATACGTGCTTTTCACCACTGCGCAGCTGCAGCCAGCGCAAATGGTCCGCGACCTGACTGCATTCATCCTCGAATGCCGGCACGCCCTCGGGGCCGAGATCTTTTTCCAGCGCAGTGATCAGGGCCTGGGTCCTGTTGTTCTTTTTATTTTTGCCATCTGCACCGACAAATTCATGGTACAGCGCACTGAAATTATCTTCACCCGCCCCCTTGCCCAGTGCCGTTTCAATGGCCTCTGCACGTTTCTGGTTGATGGCGGTCCCTTGCCCGAGCCAGATCGCGATCTGCTGAATGCGGTCCAGCCAGGCGCGATCCGACCACAGGCTTAACCGCGCATCGTGAACCGCGTCATCACCGCACAGCGCCGCCAGCCAGGTCAGTGGCCCACCGGTGTCATCAGCCTGGTTGCAGGCCCACCATTCGGTTCGCTTATCCAAAAAAGCATTCAGCAGCCGCTGGGTATTGGTATCGCCTAATTCCTCATACAGAAAAAGCAGGGCCTGCTTTACCGTTCCATTTTTTTCATCGGCAACGAATTGCATCAGTTGGCGATATGCTTCGCGTTGCAATGATCCGGTCGCTTCCGTCAATGCATACCCGGTCGGCACACCCGAATTGAGCGGCGCAATCTGTATCAATCGTGCAAACCAGCTGTGAAACGTGTCCAACGTCAGCGCCTGTGGTGACGAAAGCACTTTTTCGTAAAGTGCGCGCGCTCTGGGAAGCGTGTCCTGCAGCTCGGTGGTCCGGATACCGCGCTCCTGTAACAGCTCGCTGACCTGTTCATCCGGCAGCAGCGCCAGTTGTTGAAGCAGTTCAAGCAGCCGCTGCCGCATTTCCTGGGCGGCCTTGCGCGTAAACGTAATGGCCAGCAGTTCAGCCGGTTCGGCACCCGCCAGCAGCAGTCGCAGCATGCGGGCCACCAGCAGCCAGGTTTTGCCGCTTCCGGCACACGCTTCCACCACCACCGAATTGCGCGGTTCACAGGCGGTCGCTATAAATTGCCGGTCACTGGCATCCTTGCTGTTTATCTGATAGGAACCCGATGGCATCATCACCACGCTCCCTTGCGGCATAGTCCGCGTACCTGACAATACTGGCAGACCTGAGTGGTTCCCTGCGCCGGCAGCCGGGCACCTTGCTGTATTGCACCAAGGTTGTTGACAATGGCACTGCGCAGTTCATTTTTCCAGTCGAGGTAATCCGTCGCGCTAACCTGATCGATTTTTTCCCCTGTTTTTTCCAGCGCCACATAATGTGCCGCCGTAATGGTGGTGCGGTTCGACTCCGCCAGCAGGCCATAAAACGGCAATTGCTGGTCATCCGCCTGCTGCAGTTTTTTATTCAGTGCCGATTTCTGACTGGTCTTGTAATCAAGCACCGCATGCTCACCCGCGTCATTCCGGTCAATACGGTCAATCTGGCCACGCAGGACAACCTGCCCCTCATCCCAGACCAGATCGGTTTCCAGCCAGACTTCGCCCATTTCAAACTGCCAGCCGGATTCGGCATAGCGCTGACTCCATTCGACATAGGCCGGTATCACTTTTTCCCAGCGCCTGGAGAAACCCAGGGCGGTCGGGTTGGTTTTCAAAATGCGATTGAACAGCGTCGCTGAAATATCACCCAGCAGCGTGCACAGCGACGCCGTCTGCGACTGTGACGAAAGCAGATCAGGGCGATGCGCCAGCGTATCGTGGTAGGTTTTTAAAATCGCATGCAACCATCCGCCATAATCACGTTTTTCGGGCATGTCGGACAGCGCATCGAGCGTGGACAGTCCCAGCATGCGGGTTGCAAAAAACTGGTAGGGACAGGCAATAAAACTGTTGTAGCCGCTTGCCGACAGGGTTTTTGGCGTCAACGCCGCCGCTGTCGGTGCCGGCTGATGCGTGATAATCGCCTGCAACGTTTCCATGCGCAGCGCGGCCTGGCTGGCCGCCAGTGCGGGCAACCCATTCTGTTGCAGGCACAGATTCAGTCGCTGTATCCACGGACTGGCGGGATTGTCTTCACCGCGCTGCTGGCGTTGCCAGCTCAGCACCACTTCAGAGCTTGATGAGAGCAATTCGGTCAGATCACGCAACTGTTGCTGCTGACGCTGTTCACGTGTAATCAGGCCACATTCGCGTCGAACTGCATTGGTAAAAAAAAGCACTTCTTCAGGTGGTGACGGCAGGTGGGCTGCATCACAACCCGCCATCAGCACCGCGTCAAATCGTCTTAACCTGGCACCGTTTAATGGCAGCATAACGACCCGCCGGTCGTGCCGGTCGGCCTGAAATGCGGCGCTCTCCAATTGCAGATTCATGAAAATGCGCCATTCCGGCAATGAAAACGTGTCTGCAGATGCGGTGCACTCCACCTGCAGTTTTTCAAGCAGGTGCAGGACCTGCAGACCCGCCGTATCCTGCTGCCAGCACGCCGTAATGCCAAATTCATCCAGGCTGTGGCGCGTCAGCGTCAGCCACTCGTCGATAGTTTTACGGCGCGCGTACAGAGCGGCATGGGCTTTCAGATGCGCACAAAGTCCGAGGCATTCAGGCAAGGATTCAAGCGCAGCCATGATGGCGTCCCAGCCACCCATCACATTACCCTTCAGCAGCACCATTTCCAGCGCCATGACCCGTGCGGATTTTTCTTCCCAGGTATGCATGCTGTGCGGCATGAAAAACGGTGACTTGACAAAGTCGAGCAGCGCGACCGTGTCAGCGTAACTGACAATAACTTCAAACCAGGCGGCCAGTGCCGACGCCGCTCGTGTGGTAGACAATTTCCAGCCGGTTTCATCGGCCACATGAATATGCGCCCGTTCCAGCAGAGCGCGAATCCGTCGTGCCACCACCCGGTCCTGGGCAATCAGGGCAATACTGGCTTTACCCTGTTGCAGCCATTGAATGATGGTTTGCGAGGCCAGTTGCGCTTCCAGTTCGAGATTGTCCGCTACCAGGGTTGACACCCGGTTCGGCAACAATGCCGGTAAGGCCTGCGGCGCCAGACTGGCCGGATCGTTGTCCAGCATCTCTTTCCACGCCCGCGCATACAGCGGCGCCACGGCCGTTGCACGCCAGTCCAGACTGATCACGCACACCGGCTGTTTTCTGGCATAGGCGGTCAAAAAAAGCCGGTCGCCATTTTCTGGCCTGACCGGGTTAATCCAGACTAACGGATCGGGTGCCCGCCCGGCCAGCGCCACCATTTGCCGGAGCCGGACACTGACCGCATCGTGACTGTCCAACTGACTCTTCCAGATCTGCCATACCAGTTCCGCTTCATCGGACAACAGTTGCCGGGCGGGCGCAGGCAACTCTGCCAGCGCCTGCAACCACACCTGCTGTAACGGATCACCTGCAGACGGCCCGTGCTGCAGTACATGCGGTAACAGCGACTCGGTCAATTCATCAGACAGGGCAATCAGGGTTTGCGCCAGGGGCAGCAGGTCGGTATTTTTTCGCGCAGAGAACAGTTTCTTTAACCAGGCGTTTTCCCGCAGTTGCGCATAAAGTGCCATCAATCGCTCACCCTCACCCATCGGGGCAGTCCGCTGGTCGCAAGGAGGTTGCAGAGCCAGCCAGGCTGACAAGGTGTTAATCCGCGGCAAAATGATATTCTGACCCAGTGCGTCGGTGAGAGCCTGGGTCAGCAGTCTGGCATGCGCGTAAGCCGGCACGATGACGCGACAGGCTGAAAAATCCAGCGCAGCACTGGCGTTATCCTCTGCCTCCGTGGCCCGTTTTCGGAGCTGAATCAAGTGTGCCGCAGCGTGCGTCCAGAATTGGCCGGAAGGTGGAAACAGAACCGAGGAAAATAGCATGGGCGCCCTGACTGAAGTGATCCACTATTTTATGCGAGAAAACCGGGCGGACTGAATCCTGACGGCATCCGCGCCCATTTTAATTTTGAATCGCCGCCGGCATCGATCGCCAAAAGTTATCAAAATGTATATTAGCGACTGTTCCAGCTCAGGTGACCCGGTTTTGTTTGAAAATAATTATCTATCTATCCACCTATTTTTAGAAAATGGAGTATCATGCGAATTCCCTGCCTTGATACTCATTGCGAACTGTAATAAAAATGAGGTAATCAGACTGAACTGAACCAGACTCCACCGGTTTAGCCAGTGTCATTATCAAACCCAGATCACCTTTGGGCAGTTGCGCAAAACACGAGACTATCGGTAGTACAACACAAGAAACAACAAAACACCTTACCATTACCCTTTTTTAATTCCCCTCACATTGAGGAATCCATGAGCGAAAACATAAAACATATCTCCGATGCATCCTTTGAAACTGATGTATTAAAATCTGACAAACCCGTCCTGGTTGATTTCTGGGCTGAATGGTGCGGACCCTGCAAAATGATTGCGCCCATACTGGAAGAAGTGGCCAAAGAATATCATGGCAAAGTCGTCATCGCCAAAATGGATGTTGATTCAAATCAGGACACCCCGGCCAAATTCGGTGTTCGCGGCATTCCGACATTGATCCTGTTCAAAAACGGCGTCGCAGCGGCTCAGAAAGTCGGCGCGCTGGCCAAAGGTCAATTAACCACATTTATTGATAGCAATCTGTAAGACCCCATGACGCGGTGACTGCGCGACCGGTGCGCGGCAATGCCATCCGGTTGTCGCGTCGCTGATTAAACCCTGATTAAACCCTGATTAAATTGACGACTACTGTAACTTTTATTTTTCACACCACGTTGTTCCTCCCCCACCACTATTCCCGTCTCGGGACACTCAACTATGCATCTATCTGAACTAAAGGCGTTACACGTCTCCGCACTGCTAGAAATGGCACTTGGACTTGACATTGATAACGCAGCCCGAATGCGCAAACAGGAATTGATGTTTGCGATACTTAAAAAACGCGCCAAACAGGGCGAACAGATTTTTGGCGATGGCGCTCTTGAAGTTTTACCCGACGGGTTTGGCTTTCTGCGCTCGCCGGACGCCAGCTACATGGCTTCCACGGACGACATTTACATCTCACCTTCCCAGATTCGCCGCTTCAATTTGCATACCGGTGATTCCATTGAGGGTGAAGTAAGAACCCCGAAAGACGGGGAACGGTACTTTGCACTGGTGAAAGTTGACAAGGTCAACGGCGAATCGCCTGAAGCCTCAAAACACCGCATCCTGTTTGAAAACCTGACACCGCTGCACCCGAATAAACCCCTGTGCCTGGAGCGCGACATGCGCGGTGAAGAGAATACCACCGGCCGCATCATTGACCTGATCGCCCCCATCGGCAAAGGGCAGCGCGGACTGCTGGTGGCCTCGCCCAAATCCGGTAAATCGGTCATGTTGCAGCACATTGCGCATGCCATCACCGCCAATCATCCTGACATTACCCTGATCGTTTTGCTGATCGATGAACGGCCGGAAGAAGTGACCGAAATGCAGCGTTCCGTGCGCGGTGAAGTTGTTGCCTCCACCTTCGACGAACCCGCCACCCGGCACGTGCAGGTGGCAGAAATGGTTCTGGAAAAAGCCAAGCGACTCGTTGAGATGAAGAAAGACGTGGTGATTCTGCTGGACTCGATCACCCGCCTGGCACGCGCCTACAATACCGTGATACCGGCTTCCGGCAAAGTGTTGACCGGCGGTGTGGATGCTAACGCCTTGCAGCGCCCGAAACGATTCTTTGGCGCAGCCCGTAACATTGAAGAAGGTGGATCACTCACCATTATCGCCACCGCACTGATTGAAACCGGCAGCCGCATGGACGACGTGATTTACGAAGAGTTCAAGGGAACCGGTAACATGGAAGTCCACCTCGAACGTCGACTGGCTGAAAAACGCACCTACCCGGCCATTAACCTGAACAAGTCAGGCACCCGTCGTGAAGAGTTGTTAATTAAACCAGATCAGCTGCAAAAAATCTGGGTATTGCGTAAATTGCTCTATAGCATGGATGAAATTGAAGCAATGGAATTCATTTTAGACAAGATGAAGGGCACAAAAAACAATGCTGAATTCTTTGAAATGATGCGTCGATAGTCCTTCGGGGCATGCTACTCAAGCATTTTTGCCGCAATTTGTGTATAATCCACGGCTCGGCTGCATCGGCAGCCGATTTCAACCAGTCAGGTAAGTGATACTCAATCGGGTCAAGAAGCAGGGCGACCGACGAAGTGGTTATTGGCTGCCCCATTTTATACAGAGGCAATTATGAAAGACGGTATACACCCGAATTATCGCGAAGTCGTGTTCCAGGACATGTCCATCGATTTCAAATTCATCACACGTTCAACCATCAATACACGTGACACGATAGAATTTGAAGGCAAAACTTATCCATTGGTAAAAATTGAGGTTTCTGCTGAATCGCATCCTTTTTACACTGGCAAACATAAAATTGTTGATACGGCCGGCCGTGTTGACAAATTCCGTAAAAAATTCGGCGCTGTGGGATCCAAAACAGCCGTTAAAGACGAATAATTTTACTGTCGTGCCAAAGCACCACAAAATAGCAGCTTCGGCTGCTTTTTTATTGCAGGCTGTGCGACTAAAGCGTAAATTCACTGCACTCTCTGCCAATTACCTGTTGCCTCACCGGCCCAATCGACATTCTAATTAATGAAACCAGTCCGCCTGCCCGCCTCCGCCACGTCAGCGCTGCCCCGCACTGTCATTTTTGTGCTGTGCGTGCTCTACATACTGCCCGGACTCATGGGACGCGATCCGTGGAAGATCGACGGCGATGCGGCCGGCTTCGGCGTAATGTGGACCATGGCACATGGCAGCCTGAATGACTGGTTATGGCCCAACGTGGCGGGCTTGCCAATGCCGCAGGAAGGACCGCTCAGCTTCTGGATAGGTGCCCTTTGCATCAGGTTGAGCGGCTGGCTGATCGGTGACGAAACCGCCGCGCGTATCGCGACGCTGCTGTTTTTCATCATCGGTGCGGCATCAGTCTGGTATGCAACCTATACACTCGGGCGCCGGCAGGAAGCGCAACCGCTGCAGCTTGCCTTCGGCGGCCAGCCCGAACCGAAAGATTTCGGTCGTACGCTGGCCGATGGTGCACTGCTGATTTATCTGGGCAGCCTCGGGCTGTTGATACACAGTCACCTGACCAGTGCGGTCGCCCTGCAGATTTCACTGGTGACACTGGTTCTCTTTTTTACTATCCGCCTGTTTGACAACGACCCGGAGCAACCCGGTTCCCGAATCGGAATGGCACTGCTCACCGGGATTGCATTCGGTCTGCTGATTTTAACGCGCGGCTGGCTGGTTCCGCTGGGACTCTGGCTCACCTGCCTGCTGCTGGCCGGATTTCAAAGCAGAAAACTGCTGGCGCATCTGGTGCTCATTGTACTGCCGGCAGGCGTAGCAGTCGCATCGCTCTGGTTAATCGCGTGCGCGGTACTTCAACCCTACCACAGCTCACCTTACGACGCATGGATGAAATGGAACTTCCAGGAATTCTTCCGTCCGAGTTACACCAGCCTGCACTACTTTATAAAATACAGCGCGTGGTTTACCTGGCCCGCCTGGCCCTTTGCAGGGTGGGCGGTCTATGCGTGGCGCAAACAGACAACCGCATTGCACATTGCCATACCTTTAAGCTTTCTGATCGTCCTGGTGGTATTGGCGTTCTGCAGCCCCTACGCCGAACAAAGCAGCCTGATCCCGCTGATCCCGGCATTATCGATACTCGCTGCATTTGGATTACCCACCATGAAGCGCGGCGCCATCAATGCGGTCGACTGGTTTTCCGTCATGGTGTTCAGCATGTTCGCCGTGTTCATTTGGTTGAGCTGGATAGCCATGCAGTTCGGCTGGCCCGGCCAGTTACATGACAATGTGTTCAAAACAGCGCCGGGGTTTAATCCGCAATTCAATCCGGCGGTGTTCTTCATCGCGTTCGTGTCATCCTGCGCGTGGCTGAAACTGGTTCACTGGCGACTTTCACGGCACCCGCGAGTGCTCTGGCGCGCCGTCGTTCTGTCGAGCAGCGGGGTGATTCTATGCTGGCTGCTGAGCCTGACCCTGTTTGCCCCATGGATCGATTACCGGGTCAGTTACCGTCCGTTAGCCGAAGAAATTGCCACGCATTTGCCGGCCGGCTACCGATGCGTCGACAGCAATATCGGCGCCGCGCAGCGCGCGTCGTTTGCTTATTTTGGCAAGATCCATTTTGCACCGTTTAATTCAGCCCGATGCGACTATGTGCTGGCGCAACGGCACGTGCCCAAACCGTCCAATTACCCGAGTTCGGAGCCGATTTGGGAAGGACATCGCGCAGCAGACAAATCAGAGCGATTTATGTTATACAAGCGCGATTAATCGCCGGATACCCGGCAAAAATGACTTGCGCCCACCTGCCCCCTGTAGCATAATAGCGACACGATTTTTCAGGCGTTTTTCTTGACACGCTGCGCGAAATTAGCCCGGGTGATGAAATTGGTAGACGTAGGGGACTCAAAATCCCCCGCCGCAAGGCGTGCCGGTTCGAGTCCGGCCCCGGGCACCAGCCTTCTGATAGAAAAGCATCGACTTTGGTCGGTGCTTTTTCATTTCCGACCTATTGTTTTTCCTGAGTTTTCTACATGTATTCAAAAAATGGATTAGATTCTCAGTTCCACTTTATATTACTATATTACTGGAAATATGGTAATATAGAACCATGAACGAAGACAACATCATCAAGGCCTTAGGTGCACTTGCTCATCCAGTGCGTTTAAAAGTATTCCGTGCGTTAGTTGTTTCAGGTCCAACCGGCTTGACACCAGGTGTGATGCAAGATGCACTAGCCATTCCGGGTACGACCTTGTCA
>CAITOF010000117.1 GCA_903893945.1 uncultured Oxalobacteraceae bacterium
AAACTTAAAAACACCACGTAGTAAGATGCCGCGAGCGGATTAATCTTGTTAACGATGCCCAAAAAAAGCGGAGTAAAACCACCAAAAACGGCATACGACAGGTTATAGGAAAACGAAATTCCGCTGAACCGGATTTTCGCCGGGAAGCCATGCACCATTATATAAGGGACGCCCCCGACGATACCGACGAAGAATCCGGTCACAACATACATGATGGTGAGGGTCGGGTAGCTGACGTGGCCGATGCTGTGGTAGAAAACGCTGCTGCTGACGGCCAGCGCGGCGCACATGCCGATAAACGTTTTAGCCACGCCGATCGTGTCGCACAGCCACCCGGTCACGATGCAGCCGAGTGCCAGCGCGACAATGGTAAAGCTCTGCATGGTCAGGGTGACCTTGGCCGGAATCGAAAACAGGTCCGATTTCATTAATTCGGGGGCAAACAAAATAACCACGACGATGCCGGCAGTTAGTAACCAGGTGGCGATAATCGATATCAGGATGGATGGTTTGTGATCCTGCCAGACCGTTGCAATCGGCAGTCCCTGGTTCAGCGTTTTTAATTCCTGCATCATTTTGAAGACCGGCGTTTCATGCAGGTAGCTTCGCAAATACACCGTCACAAAACCAAGTACACCTCCGACGATAAAAGGAATACGCCAGGCAAAATCCATAATGTCGACTTTTGAAAAACTGGAATTGATCAGGAGCGCCATCAGCGAGCCGAGCAGAATGCCCAGCGTCAATCCGCTCGTGACAAAGCCATTGGCAATCCCGACACGTTTTGCCGGGACATGTTCTGACACAAATACCCAGGCACCCGGGATTTCACCACCGATGGCGATGCCCTGCAGCATGCGCATGAGTAGCAATAGTATCGGTGCCGCGTAGCCGATATGTTCAAAGGTCGGCAACAGACCAATACAGAAAGTCGGCAATGCCATCAGGACGATAGAGAGGGTGAACATGCGTTTTCGCCCGACCAGGTCACCAAAGTGCGCCATGATCACGCCTCCGACGGGTCGCATGAAATAGGCAATGGCGAATGCACCGTAGGTATTCAGTGTTTTCCAGAACGGACTCAAATCGGACGGAAAAAACTGCCCACTGAAGGTTGATGCAAAAAAGATAAAAATGATGAAGTCGTAATATTCCAGTGCGCCACCTAACGAGGCCAACGAAAGGATTTTAACGTCGCTGGAAGTCAGCGGGCGTGCCGGGGCTGTTTGGTTGGATTCATTCATTTGTGCAGGAGATTGTTTAAGCAAATCCCGAGTTTAGTTTATTGCATTTAAGAAAACAAGCCACTTTCACCGCCGGGTTCGTCGCGATTTGCCATGGGTATTGGTCGCGCACGCCCATTCCGGGGGCGCGCGCGACCGTTGTGCATGAAGATGGTGACTTATGCCGGCGTCATGCCACGCAGATGGCTGACCAGTGCCGCCAGTTTGTCCAATATCTGGTTCATGCCGGCATCTTCACCGAGATCCCAGTGACTGCGTTTGAAGGTCAGCCGGGTCTGGCCATGGCCCAGGTCGTCGAATGTCACGACGTCGCAAACCTCCACATCATTGCTGTCGGCCGGTTCGATTTTTCCATTTTTGTCGGCATAGAACAGTACCGAGACAATTTTTTGCTGGTCAATGATCTCGCGGTATTCGCCGCCGCTCCAGTATTCCTGTCCGTCAGGTGCGCGCATGCAACACAGGTACTGTCCGCCGACGCGGAAATCGATTTTGCAGGCCGGCGAGGTAAAACCTGTCGGCCCCCACCATTGCATCACGAGTTCAGGATCCGTCCAGGCCTTCCAGACCAGTTCGCGACGAGCATCGAATACCCGGGTAATTTCCAGATTTTCCAGCAGATTTGTGGTGCGTTCAGTCATTTGTTTGCCTCCATCCTTTTCATTTCAGTCAAAACGGCCTCCAGTTTGTCGAAGCTTTCATCCCAGAATCGACGGTATTCCAGCGCCCAGTCACTCACGTCCCTGATTGCTTCGGGCCTGAGCGTACAGACGCTTTCCCGGCCATGCTTTATTTTCAGCACGATGTTTGCGCGGACCAGATAGGCAATGTGCTTTGAGACCATCTGCTGCGAGACGTTAAACGGCCCGGCCAATTCATTGACGGTCGCAGGACCTCGGGAAAGCCGTTCGATAATCGCCCGCCGGGTCGGGTCTGACAAGGCCAGAAAAATCGTTCCTATATTATCCACAACCATATTGTTGTGTATTTTCGGGAGGCTGTCAAGAGGGTGCTGCAATTTTTTGCAGGGGGCTCATGAATCGCGCAGCTCAGGGACCTCAGCACATGAGCCCGCCATGATGGTGTCGCGCAGAGCAGGGTGAGGCAGCTTGCGGTACCGGCCAGAATCGGCGTGATTCAATTCCACAGAACGCGCAACGAAATGATCAGCCAGTCCCATTTATTCAGGACCGGACGATGCTGGAACACATTGCCCTGCGCCGATTCGATTTTTTCCAGTATTCGCAAACCGCCCTGAACAACTGCGCGCAATTCCAGTCCGATCCGGCCGGGCAGGCGGCGCGCCAATGGGCTGCCCGACAGCATCAATTCACGGGTGCGCTGCACCTCAAACTGCATCAGAGCCTGCCACGCCCTGTGACTTTTTGCTTCGGCAATATCCTGTTCGGTCACACCAAACCGTTGCAGGTCTTCCTGGGGGATATAGATGCGCAGTTTCTGCCAGTCGATCGCCACATCCTGCCAGAAATTGGTTAATTGCAGCGCGGAACAGATGGCATTGGCATCGCGCAGATTCTGCAGTGTGGCCGCACCATATAAATGCAGGATCAGTTGTCCGACCGGATTGGCGGATCTGTCACAATAATCAAGCAGTTCGGCATAGTTGGCATAGCGTTTTTTTTCCACATCCTGCTTGAATGCCGACAGCAGCTGGTAAAGCGGCTGAAGCGGCAACCTGTAGTCCTGTATGACGCGCTGAAGGGTTTGAAACTGCCCGTTATCCGGTACTTCATGGCGTTCAATTTTATCCAGTTGCGTTTCGTAGCGGACCAGGTCTGCAATGCGTTGCTCATGGCCTGCATCGCCTTCGTCGGCGATGTCATCGGCACTGCGCGCAAACGTGTAGAGCGCACGCACGGCAGGGCGTAATCTCGACGGCAGCAGAAATGAAGCGACAGGAAAATTTTCGTAATGGTTGACGGCCATAAGTGGGTGGCGAGCTTAGCTCTGCACGGATACCTTTTGAATTAACGGACCGGCTCAGGCAATACTGTCAAAGCGGTTGGTACCTGCGTCGCTGTCCTGCACTTTCCAGATCAGCAGAAACAGCCAGCCAATGATAGGGACCAGGACCAGTAACTGCCACCAGCCGCTGCGGTCCGTGTCATGCAGGCGACGTGCACCGACTGCCCAGTACGGGATTATGGTGGCCAGTGAAAACAGGCCGCTCAGCAGGCCGGATCGGACTGCAATGTGAAATAACAGGGATCCGATGAACATGAAAAGTACAAACCACCAGTACTCCGATCGTTTGGCCCGACCGGTGAAGTCGGCGTATTTGGTAAAACAGGTGCTGATAGCTTCGCTGAATGACATTTTTTGCCCCTTCATCATTATCAGAAAATATTGTTAATTGGGAACCGGTTTAAGTATTTCTTAAACAAAACCTTTTTTCAAGAATTTGATGATATTTCTGTCATTTTAGTTGTTCCTGCGTTATTTATTGACGCAATCGAGGTTTCGCGCGAAACTTCCTATCTTCAAAAGTTTCAAATGAGTAAGTAATTTGCCATGCCGGGGTAATTCTTAATAACTGAATGATAGGACAAGTATGTTGCTTAAAACAAAAACTAAGGCTCATGGAAGCCAGTTACCCAACGCGAAATGCATCGCCACACTGGTCACCGCACTTGCCTTTCATAACGACTATGCGCAAAGTGTACCGGCGCCGGTTGATCAACCCTATCCCGGGGTCATTCAGCTCGATGTCGATGTGACGAATCTGGACCAGAAAATAGTCAAAGTGCATGAACGTATCCCGGTCACTGCCGGGAAATTGACGCTGCTTTATCCGCAGTGGCTACCCGGTACCCATTCACCAACGGGGCCGTTGACACAGTTTGCCGGTCTGACACTGACAGCGGACGGCAAATCCGTTGAGTGGGTTCGCGACAGGGTCGAGATGTATGCATTTCATGTCGACGTTCCGGCCGGCGTGGCCTTCATTGATGCCGATTATCAGTTCCTGTCACCTGTGGAGCCGAATCAGGGTCGCACCACTGTCACCCCGGACATCATCGGCGTGCAATGGAATACCGTTGCGCTCTACCCGGCAGGTTACTATGCACGCGATATCAACGTTCAGGCCAACCTGACCTTGCCAGCCGGGTGGAAATTCGGTTCCGCCTTGGAACTTGACCGGCAGGACGGTGACCAGGCCCGGTTCAAACCGGTCAATCTGGATGATCTGGTGGATTCTCCGCTGTTCGCCGGCAAAAATTTCAAACGGGTTGATCTGAATCCCGGTGCCAGCGTGCCGGTGTTTTTGAACATCGTGGCCGACAGTGCGGCAAATCTGGACGCCAAGCCCGAGCAGATTGAAGCGCATCGCGCGCTGGTACAGCAAGCCTGCAGGCTGTATGGCTCGCAGCACTATGTGCATTATGATTTTTTGCTGGCACTCAGTGACGAATTCAGTGGTATCGGGCTGGAACATCATCAATCCAGCGAAAACGGTGTGAAAGCCAGTTATTTTACGGATTGGGCCAAGACCTGGGAAATGCGCGGCTTGTTGCCTCACGAATACACGCATTCCTGGAATGGTAAATTCCGGCGTCCGGCAGATCTGTGGACCCCCAATTTTAATGTGCCCATGCAGGATTCGCTGCTGTGGGTTTACGAAGGTCAGACCCAATACTGGGGCGAAGTGCTGTCTGTACGTTCGGGCCTGGAAACAGCCGACCAGATGCGCGACCAGATGGCAAGCGTGGCTGCTTTTTACGATCACCAGGAAGGACGGACCTGGCGGAATCTGCAGGACACCACCAATACCCCGATCATTTCCTATCGCGGTCCGGCAGCGTGGCCATCCTGGCAGCGGGGTGCCGAGTACTATCGTGAAAGTGAACTGGTCTGGCTGGATGCCGATACCAAGATCCGCGAGCTGTCCAACGACAGGAAGTCGCTCAATGATTTTGCCAAAGCCTTCTTCGGCGTGGAAAATGGCCGCAACGTTGCGCTGACTTACACGTTTGATGATGTGGTAAACACGCTCAATGCGGTGCAACCGTTTGACTGGCGGACTTTTTTGCGTGCACGACTTGACGGCCATGACAGCCAGGCGCCCAAAGATGGTCTGACGCGCGGAGGCTGGAAGCTGGCGTATACCGATGAACCGAATTCACACACCAGATACAGTGAAGACCAGCACAAAATCACCGATTATATGTATTCACTCGGATTTACGGTCGGTAAAGACGCCAAGATCGACTTTGTCCTGTGGGACAGTCTGGCATTCAAACACGGTATGACTGCCGGTGCAACGCTGATGGCGGTAAATGGCCGCGTGTACAAGCCGGAATTACTGAAAGAGGCGATTACCGCTGCAAAAACCGGCAAGCAACCCATTGAAATACTGATCAGGAAAGATGATCGTTTTCGTACCGTAAGTTTCGATTACCATGAGGGTCTGAAATACCCGCATCTGGTACGAATAGACGGAACCCCTGACCGACTCGGTGCGATTCTGGCGCCGCTGAAGTAATTGTCCGTGGCCTGCCTTGCCCAGGCAGGCCGTGCGACGCACCGTGACCGGTTCAGTTGTCATTAACCACCAGGCGATAACCGACCCCGGTCTCGGTGATAAAGTGTTTCGGCTGTGCCGGTATGTTTTCCAGTTTCTGGCGCAGGTTGGCCATGTAGATACGCAGGTAATGGCTGCTTTCCGACTGATTCGGTCCCCAGACATCGTGCAGCAGTTGCCGGTGCGTCATTACCTTGCCTGCGTTACGTGCCAGGACGGTGAGCAGCCGGTATTCCAGCGGACTTAAATGAATCAGCTCCCTGGCCTTGGTCACCGTGCGCAAGGAAAAATCGACCACCACATCGCCGAACTGAAATAAATGGTCCGCTGCATTGACATTAGGCTGACGGCGCCGCAGATGCGCTCTGATCCGCGCAATGAGTTCCGGTATGCCAAACGGTTTGGTCAGATAATCGTCGGCACCTGCATCCAGTGCCGCCACTTTTTCATGTTCCTGAGTGCGGGCAGACAGGACTATGACAGGTACGTCGCTCCAGGTTCTGACTTCCCTGATGAGTTCGATTCCACTGATATCGGGCAAGCCCAGATCAACAATAATGATGTCGGGTTTTCGGGTGGCACATTCGATCAGTCCCTGTTTTCCGGTTTCAGCCTCAAAAACCAGGATGTTTTCAGCCGCTAACGCGGCACTGATAAAGCGCCGTATCTGTTTTTCATCTTCGATCACAACAAGGTGAATTGAGGTCTCGTTAGTCATGGGAGCCGGTTAACTGTCGTCGCTGTTGATGCTGGGCGGGGTTCCCAGGGGTAGTGAAAAACTGATTCTGGCCCCGCCGTTGGGTAGATTGGTTGCCCAGATTTTACCACGGTGTGCATCGATAATCGCTTTGCAGATCGCCAGTCCCAGGCCCACGCCGTGGGTCGATGACTCTTTTTCGCCGCGCATGAACTTGTCAAAAACCTTCTCTTCCATGCCAACCGGAATTCCGTGGCCGTTATCGGTGACGCTGACCACAAACGCATCGTTAATCACGTTGGCATGAATGATAATCTGGTCCTTGCCGTATTTGACGGCATTCTCGATCAGGTTGCACAGCACACGCTCAATCAGAACGGCATCAAAATTCAGAAGCGGCGAATTCTTTGCAATGTCGATCAAAATGTGATGCTGGGCAGTCAGTGGCTTAGACAGGCGCAAGGCGCTGCCTATGACTTCGTCGATCGGTTGCCATTGCTGGTTAAGAACGACTTTTCCCGACTGGAGTTTTGCCATGTCCAGTAAATTGATAATCAAACTGTTCATGTGCCGGGCTTCGTCATTGATGCCCTGGATTAATTCCTGGCGAGTCTGTTCGCTGATCTGTTTCTGTTGTGCCAGCGTGCTCGCCAAGCCGACTATCGATGTCAGCGGTGTTCTCAGGTCATGGGAAATGGCTGACAGCAGCGAGTTACGCAGTCGTTCTGCTTCAATGCTGATGATGGCATCCTGTGCCACCTCGACATAATGAATGCGTTCGATCGCCAGGGCAATTTGCGAGGCGAAGGTATCCAGCAACTGCAGTTGCTCCGGCTGGAAAACCTGACGCAGCTCGGTTGGCGCAATTGCCAACACACCACGGGTGCGCATGGGGGCCTGCAGGGGCAGGTAAAGCAGGGCGTTGGCAGGCAAGGTATTCGTCCCCAGCCCTGCACGCTGGTGATTGTCGTAGACCCATTGTGCAACACTCAGATCCAGATGGTCGGGGATGGTGTCGGAGTTGGTTAATGGCTGACGTATCGTGTCGTGACTGTCGGGCAGCAGTATCGCAATTTTTGACTGAAAAATGCCCACCAGGTGCTGATTGCTGATTTCAATGATCTGGTCGACCATCAGCGCCGATGACAGTGCCTTGCTCATTGCGTTGAGTGCGTTGGTGCGGCGTTCCCGGAAGCTGGCGATCCGTGCCTGATAGCGCAGGCTGGCGGTCAGGTTGCTGATGAGCAGCGATACCGCCAGCATAATCACAAAGGTGAACAGGTATTGGGTATCGGAAACTGCAAATGAAAATCGGGGCGGGACGAAGAAAAAGTCAAAGCTGGCGACGCTTAAAAATGACGCAAATATGCTCGGCCCCCGACCCAGTTTGATGGCGATGAACACGGTCGCCAGCAGATACAGCATGATGACGTTGGCCAGGTCAAATATGTTCACCAGTCCCGCCGCAATGCCGCTGACAACAATGCAGATGACCGCCGACCAGAGGTAATTTAACGGTGGTGATGCGCGTCGCGTGGTATCTTCGGAGACGTTATCAATATGCCTGTGTCGATTGCCTTCACCGGGTTCGTCATCAAAATCATGCCCCACAACATACACGTCAACATCGGTCGAGCGGCTCGCCAGTTCATCAGCGAGGCTGGTTCGCAGCACACGCGACCAGGTCGGCCGCATGGATTTGCCGATCACAATCTTGGTGACGTTGCGACTTTGCGCATAACCCAGTAATACCGGTGCCAGGTTGTCACCGGACAGGGTCGTTGTTTCAGCACCCAAATCCTGCGCCAGCTTGAGCGTTTTGTGTATCGCTTCACGCCGGCCATTGGGCAGCTTCTGCAATTTTGGTGTTTCTATATACACGGCAATCAGGTCGGCCCGAAGGCTCGCTGCCAGACGTGCTGCGCTACGCACCAGTTTTTTAGCGCTGTCGTGCGGACTGATGCAGACCAGTAACCGTTCTTTGGCCTGCCAGACATCCTGTATCGATTTGTCAGCGCGGTAATCGCGCATTTGCGTGTCGACCTGATCGGCGGTGCGCCGCAGCGCCAGTTCACGCAACGCAATCAGATTACCTTTGCGGAAAAAATTTTTTGAGGCGCGCTCAGCCTGGTGCTGAATATAGACTTTGCCTTCCTTCAACCGCCGCAGCAGTTCGTCGGGGGGGAGGTCAACCAGCGTGATCTCGTCGGCCATGTCAAATACATGATCCGGAATGGTTTCCCAGACCCGGATGCCAGTAATCTGGCCAACGATGTCATTCAGGCTTTCCAGATGCTGCACATTCACGGTCGAATACACATCAATGCCGGCGGCCAGCAGTTCTTCCACGTCCTGCCAGCGTTTCTGGTGTCTGGCGCCGGGGATGTTGGAATGGGCCAGTTCGTCCATTAATACCAGAGCAGGTTTGCGTTTCAGTGCACCGTCAAGGTCAAATTCATCGCGCAGCCTGTCGTGGTATCTGATTTTTTGTGGCGGCAGAAACTCGAGACCGCTGGTCAGTGCTGCCGTATCGCTGCGTCCATGGGTTTCCACCACGCCGACAACCACGTCGATGCCATTCTGTTTCTGAATTTTTGCAGCGCTAAGCATGGCGTAAGTTTTGCCAACGCCGGCGCACGACCCAAAAAACAGTTTGAAATGTCCTCGCTGCTGCTTGGCGTCTTCGCGCTGAATCTTGTCAAGAAGTTCGTCCGGGTCGGGGCGGTTATCGCTCATCGTTGAATGACAGTGTTTTGTTGATCCAGGGCCAGGTTGAGTTTTAACACATTAACACGATATTCCCCCAAAACGCCAAGTTGAGGCATTTCCGTATGCTGGGCGATCAGTTTTCGGACAGTTTCCGGATCCATGTGACGCGTATTGGCAACCCGCTGTAACTGGTAATAGGCAGCAGCGGGGCTGATTTCCGGATCGAGCCCGCTGCCCGAGGCGGTGACCAGGTCCACCGGTATCGCTTGCAGATTGGTCGGGTCCGCATCGTGCAACGCCCTGACGCGGTCAGCCACAGCCGCTTTTTGTGCCGGATTCGTCGGCCCCAGATTGGAGCCGCCGGAACTGGCGCCGTTATACGGTTGCGGGCTGGTGGCTGATGGGCGTCCCCAAAAATAACCGGGTGAGCTGAAGTTCTGGCCGATCAGGGTCGAACCGACAAGTTTGTGGTCTTTTTCAATCAGGCTGCCTCGGGTCTGATCAGACAATGTCGCTTTGCCGATGCCGGTTACCACCAGCGGATATAGGACACCGGTGACGGCGCTGAGCAGGACAAACAGACTGATGGCGGGGCGAATTAATGTTTTCATGGAAATTCCGATCGTAATACTGAATATCAGGCTAAACCGAGAACGGTCAGGATGACGTCGATGAGCTTGATCCCGATAAACGGCACGATCAATCCACCCAGTCCGTAGATTAGTAAATTGCGACGCAGCAGGACCGCCGCACCCAGGGCACGGTACTTCATTCCCTTCAAGGCCAGTGGAATCAGGAACACGATGATCAGGGCATTAAAGATCACCGCGGACAAAATGGCCGAGGCCGGTGTCGCCAGATTCATGACGTTCAGCGCATTCAGCTGCGGATAGGTGGTGGCAAAAGCAGCCGGAATAATCGCAAAATACTTGGCGACGTCATTGGCGATCGAAAACGTCGTCAGTGAGCCGCGTGTCATCAGCATCTGCTTGCCGATTTCGACAATTTCGATCAGCTTGGTCGGATTGGAATCCAGATCCACCATGTTGCCGGCTTCTTTGGCGGCCTGCGTCCCGGTGTTCATGGCGACCGCAACGTCAGCCTGGGCCAGTGCGGGTGCGTCATTGGTACCGTCACCGGTCATGGCCACCAGCTTACCCTCGGCCTGATGACTGCGTATCAGTTTCAACTTGTCTTCCGGTGTGGCTTCAGCCAGAAAGTCGTCGACCCCGGCTTCTGCGGCAATCGCCGCTGCGGTCAGTCGATTGTCGCCGGTAATCATGATGGTTTTGATTCCCATCATGCGCAATTCGGCAAAGCGCTCTTTAATGCCTCCTTTGACGATATCTTTCAATTCAATCACGCCCATCACCCGACTGTCATCCACGACCACCAGAGGTGTACTTCCTTTTTTGGCGACCTGATCCACCAGTTCACTTACTTCTTTCGGAAAATCGTGTCCCATGCTGGTGACCAGCAGCCGGATTGCATCGACAGAGCCTTTCCGGATCTGGCGCACCTTGTCCGGCGAGCCGTTACCCGCTTCGGCATCCTTCAGATCAACTCCGCTCATGCGCGTTTGCGCAGTAAACGGTATGAATGTCGCGCCCAGCGCCTGAATATTGCGTTCACGCAGCTGATATTTCTGTTTGGCCAGAATAACGATACTCCGTCCCTCAGGCGTTTCATCCGCCAGTGACGATAATTGTGCCGCATCGGCCAGTTGTTCGGCGCTCACGCCGTGGGCCGGATAGAAGCTCGAGGCCTGCCGGTTGCCAAGGGTGATCGTGCCAGTTTTGTCCAGCAGCAGGACGTCGACGTCACCTGCGGCTTCGACGGCACGACCGGATGTGGCGATGACGTTGGCGCGCATCATCCGGCTCATCCCGGCAATACCCACGGACGACAGCAGGCCGCCAATAGTGGTGGGAATCAGGCAGACCAGCAAAGCGACCAGCACGGTAATGGTAATCGGTGTGCCGGTACCAGCAGTCGCCACACTGAACAGCGAAAATGGCAGTAGGGTCACCGTGGCCAGCAGAAACACAATAGTCAGTGCCACCAGCAGGATGGTCAGGGCGATTTCATTCGGCGTTTTCTGACGTTTGGCGCTTTCCACCATGGCGATCATCCGGTCAAGAAACGCTTCGCCGGGATTGACCGACACGCGTACGACGATCCAGTCTGACAGAACCCGTGTACCACCGGTTACCGACGAGAAGTCACCACCCGCTTCACGAATCACCGGAGCGGATTCGCCGGTGATCGCAGACTCGTCGACCGATGCGGCACCTTCGATCACATCGCCATCAGCGGGGATGACATCGCCGGCTTCAACCAGAACGACATCACCCTTGATCAGTGTCGACCCGTTGACCAGCACCTGTGTGGCCCCGTGTGCCGGTTGCTGAAGTTTTTTTGCCCGCACATCCTGCTTGGCGCCGCGCAGCGACTCGGCCTGCGCCTTACTGCGTCCTTCTGCCATCGCCTCGGCGAAATTGGCAAACAGCAGGGTGAACCAGAGCCAGAGTGAAATGGCAATAATGAAATTGGCCGGTGCTTCGCCCGTGCTTAAGAGCGCCTGAAGCGCAAGACCCGTGGTCAGAATGCTGCCGATAAACACCACAAACATCACCGGATTCTTGATCTGGTGGCCAGGGGTCAATTTTCGGAATGAATCGACCAGCGCGACTTTGAGTATGTCGGGATTGAGCAGGGATTGATTAATTTTATGTGTCATGTTTTTCTCGTTTCCAGTGTATCAGTGGGCCACATTGAAACTCAGATGTTCAATCACCGGACCCAGTGCCAGCGCCGGTATGTAAGTCAATGCGCCGACTATGACCACGCAGCCAATCAATAGCACCACGAACAGCGGGCCATGAGTGGGTAACGATCCTGAGGTGGTCGCGAGCCGTTTTTTGCGTGCCAGGGAACCGGCAATCGCCAGGACCGGCACAATGACCAGAAAGCGCCCGAACCACATGGCAATCGCCAGCATGATGTTATAAAACGGCGTATTGGCGGACAGACCGGCAAATGCGCTGCCATTGTTATTGACCGCAGACGAAAACGCGTACAGTATTTCGGTAAATCCGTGCGCGCCCGGATTCAGGATGCCGGCCTTTCCTTCTGCCAGCAATACGGCGGCGGCGGTACCGATCAACACCAGTTTGGGACCGACCAGAATCGAGATCGATACCATTTTCATGTCAAACGCTTCGATTTTTTTGCCCAGATATTCGGGTGTTCTGCCTATCATCAGGCCGGCAATAAACACCGCCAGTATCGCGAAGATCAGCATGCCATACAGGCCGGAACCGACACCACCAAAAACGACTTCGCCCAGTTGCATCATCCACAGCGGCACCATGCCACCCAGAGCCGTGAAGGAATCATGCATGCTGTTGACCGCACCGCAGGAAGCTGCCGTGGTCACGGTTGCAAAGATGCTGGAGGCGGTAATGCCGAAACGGGTTTCCTTGCCTTCCATATTGGCACCGGCCTGAGCCGTGTTGGCCATACTCATTTGCGGCGACTGGTCAATACCCATTCCGTTCAGCACAGGGTTGCCCTGTAATTCAGCGGCATTGGCCAGGTAGGCCATGACGACGAACATGAGGGTCATGGCAGCGATGACCGCGTAGCCCTGGCGTTTGTCGCCGACCATTTTTCCAAAAGTGAAACACAGTGCGGCCGGAAGTAAGAAAATCGACAGAATTTCAATAAAATTTGATAACGGTGTCGGATTTTCATAGGGATGTGCCGAGTTAGCATTAAAAAAGCCACCGCCATTGACGCCCAGCATTTTGATGGCTTCCTGCGATGCGACCGGTCCCATCGGCAACGTTTGCTCTTTGGTGGTCAATGTTTCCGTGACAGGTTGACCGGCTTTATCGAGAACCGGCGCACCCGCCGCATCAACTTTGGGTTGGGTGTAAGTCAATTCCTCGGTCAGGTAGACGGTTCGGTAACTGTCAAAATTCTGGATGACACCCTGTCCCATCAGCAGCACGGCAACAATCAGTGACAACGGAATAAGTATGTAAAACGTGCTGCGGGTCAGATCGACCCAGAAATTACCGACCGTTTGTGCGTTGTGGCGCGTGAAACCGCGGATCAGGGCAACCAGCACAGCCACGCCGGTGGCCGCAGAAACAAAGTTCTGCACGGTCAGGGCCAGCATCTGGGTCAGATAACTCATTGCCGCTTCACCGGTGTAACCCTGCCAGTTGGTATTCGTGACGAAGCTGACGGCGGTGTTAAATGACGAGTCAGGGGAGATCGCTGCCATGGCCTGCGGATTCAGCGGCAAAAATCCCTGCAGCCGTTGCAGGGCGTAGACCACCAGACATCCCAGAAAGCTGAACAGGATGACGGCATAAGCATAGGTTTTCCAGCCCATTTCAGCCTGCTGATCCACGCCGCTGATGCGATAAATGAATCGCTCGACAGGACCAAACCAGCGTTTGGCCTGGCACTCGCCGTCCGACATGACACCGGCAATATAGCTGCCCAATGGAATGGCGAGAATAAACAGCACAACCAGAAACAGCCCGAGCTGAAAAAAAATGGATGAGTTCATCAGAATTTCTCCGCTTTTAATAATGCGTAGATCAGGTAAAGGAAAAGTAGCGCGGAGATGACTGAAACAATAATTTGCAGTGTGCTCATTTTTCACCTCCAAGCAGGCTGCAGCCTTTGATGATTAAAAGTGTGATGACGACAAACAGGAGTATGTCAGCCAGATAGGTAATGTCCATAACTGCTCCATTGAAAAGGTGGTTACAGAATACTGAAAGCGGAGTAAATTTGTCGTATAAGTCGCGCAAGACGGTATAAAAATGGTGTAAACAGAATGAACCTGTTAGCGGTTTCTTGTTAACACGCTGTTTATTTCAGGCAGCGATACCATGGAAGGAGGAAAAGCCATTAACTATGGTACGGTTTAATAACAAATAGTCAGGATGGCATGCGTTTTCCCGGGCGATAATATAAAATCACAGCCTGATATCACTGTACGTATCCTTTTGAGCAATTATTACGCGTTGTTTACACGATCTCCCCATTCTTTTTATAAAAAATTTAGCCTCTGTTGGGTACACTGCCAAATTATCTCGCCGGTCACGGCACGGGATAAGTAACAGAATAAATCTATATTGATGAAGATCAGAAGATTGAATGATTTTCAAACGAGAATAACACTATGCCGATGATCTCTGACAACAGACGGGCAGCGCCGTTTTTGGTCAGACTGATACAGAAGCAGGAACTGAAAATGGAAAAGAGTCTTATATGTCATTGTTGAAAATCGACGCCTGCAAACCCGGTTTGCTCGCATTGGCGATAACTGGCCTGATGGCAACCCAATCTGCTTGTGCAGAAGAAACTGGTTCAGCTGCGATGGCAGCCGATGCAGCGCCCGCATCTGTCATGAAAAAGCAGATTGCCGGATGCGATCCCTACAAGGATTTCTCCTGCCTCGACAGCTACCTCGGAACCGGTATCTGGGAGCGCATCACCCACTACTATACGCTGGAATACGGTCAGCCCGCCGCACCGGCTGATCCCAAAGCACCACCGTCTCGCCGTGACGACGTTGCGCCTGCTGCACAATCGACGCCACCCATGCCGTTTACGGAATGGCCCTATGGCGGTACACCGGCCTTGGGCGCTTCGCTTCCCAATGCAACCGACAGTCCACTCATGGTGGGACTGGCCAATACGGAGTTTGGCCAGTGGCTGGCCGACAACCATATACAGATGTACGGTTGGGTGGATGTGGGCGCGAACCTCAGTACCAGCACTGTCCACGGCGGTAATGCGCCTGCGGCCTACGATTACAATCCGAACGCCCTTGATTTTAACCAGGCCGTTCTGTACGTGGAACGTGTTCCTGATATGGTACAGAAGGACCATAACGACTGGGGATACAGATTTTCAGCGATCTATGGTTCCGACTATCGTTACACCACATCGTATGGTATCGGCAGCTACCAGTTACTGGACAAGAATGCCGCCAACGGCTGGGATATGCCCATGCTGTATGTGGACTGGTACACACCCGCTGTTGCCCAGGGTTTGAATATTCGTGTGGGTCGTTATATATCGGTTCCCGATATTGAAGCGCAACTGGCACCGAACAATTACATGTACTCGCACTCGATGACCTATACCTTCGATAACTATACCAATGAAGGTATCGTTGCCTCACTCCAGGCGAACAGTAACTGGATTCTGCAGGCGGGTGTCGAAATCGGTACCGAGGCTTATTTCGCGCACGAATGGCAGACAACCACCAACACGCACCCGAACCTTCTGTACCCCGGGTCAAGCTTCAAGCTTGACCCGGGTGCCCGACCGGCCGGCACGCTGTGCGCCAGGTACAATTCTGACGATGGCAGGACCGACGTGAATATTTGCGCCAATGGCATCAATAACGGTGTGTGGGGCTATAACAACCTTCAGTGGAAAGGCTTGACCTTTTATCATTCCTTTGACGAACACTGGCACCTGTCAGCAGAATATTATGAGGAAAGTCAGGGCGGTGTGCCCAATCTGAACAACAGCTATGTGCTCAATGACATTGTGGCTGTGGGGGCAGGGACGCCATTTTCGCCGAATCTGGTTCATTTCAACCAGCCAGGCATGGCCTATTGTTCGGGCAATACGACGACCAGCAACGCTGCGAATCTGACCTGTAACAGTGTTTCACAGGGTTTCACCGCGTACCTGAATTATTCGCCGAATCCAATGGATAATTTTTCGATTCGTCCTGAGATATACAAGGACATCCAGGGTCAGCGTACCGGCATACCAACCACCTATAAAAATCTGGCCCTCGGCTGGCAGCACTGGTTCTCGCCCCAGATTGAAATTCGTCCGGAAATTGCCTACTACCATTCGGGTCTGCCGGCATTCAACGGGAATTCGAATTATGGGATCGCTCCTGATAAACGATCAGAATCCGTTCTTTCGGGCGACCTCATTTATCACTTCTGATTTATCACTTCTGATGCAGGTTTGACCGAACCCGCTCCTGGCCGCTGCTGCGGGCCAGGGGTGGGACGGTGCCAGTTACATCCAGTCGGTGGCGCGTCGCTTATTATGACCTAACACGCGCGCACTGACTTCTACCGGCACGCCTTCAGCCGACATCATTCGGGCCGCTTCGCGGATCCCTTCAAAAATCGAAATGGACACACCACGTTTAACCACGGATTCGAACCGGGTATTGGTTCGCTGTATCCATGATGCCTTGTCCTTGTTTTCAGTTTCCATGTCATTGGTCTCCGTTTATTGTGGTCCAAACTGCATCAGTAATAAAATAATGCGGGTGTTACAGTGGCTTGGTTATGGAATGGTGGGTTTAACGAAAAGTGCGAAAGACATTACAAAAAATTAATTTTTACTTATTATAATAATTTGTTTTTTTGAAAGCATATAGTGCAATTAGGCAAAAGTAAATATTTTATTTATGGCAA
>CAITOF010000118.1 GCA_903893945.1 uncultured Oxalobacteraceae bacterium
CAGTTCCTGCAGACCACCAGCAACGATCGGACATGACATGTGCCAGGTACAGTTAAAAAATATCCGGAAAAGCTACGCTGACAACGACGTCATCAAGGGTATCGACATCGATGTTAAAGACGGCGAATTCATGGTGTTTGTCGGTCCGTCCGGTTGCGGCAAGTCCACGACCATGCGCATGATAGCAGGACTGGAATCGATCAGCGCGGGCGACCTGTTTATCGATGGGGTCCGGTCGAACGACATACACCCGGCCGATCGCGGCGCGGCCATGGTGTTCCAGAGTTACGCCCTGTATCCGCACATGACCGTCCGGGAAAACATGGGCTTTTCGCTCAAAATGGCCGGTGAAAAACGCAGCAAACGCGATGAGCAGGTCGCTCGTGCGGCCGACATTTTAAAAATCACCGACCTGCTGGAACGCTACCCCAAGGAACTCTCGGGCGGCCAGCGCCAGCGCGTCGCGATTGGCCGTGCCATCGTGCGAAAGCCCAAGGTATTTCTGTTTGACGAACCGCTGTCCAATCTTGATGCCGCACTGCGGGTCAACATGCGGATTGAACTTTCACGCCTGCACAAGGAACTCGGTACCACCATGATCTATGTCACGCACGATCAGGTCGAGGCCATGACCATGGGCGACCGGATCGCGATTTTCAACGGCGGCCTGGTGGAGCAGATCGGTCGACCGATGGATATTTACCGCAGTCCCGCCAACAAATTCGTGGCCCATTTTCTCGGGGCACCCACCATCAATTTCATCCATCGTCCGGCTGCGCAGACCGACAGCGGCAGCGGCGTTGTCCAGTTATGGCAGCAAGTGGCGCACAGCACTGCTGACGCTGTCAGCATCGGCATTCGCCCGGAGCACATCCATCTGTTACCTGCCGGACAGGGTGTCGCTGCGCAGGTACTGCTGGTGGAATACCTGGGTGATTCAATGATAGTTCACGTCAGGGTGCAGGGCTGCGACGACCTGATCAAGGTCAAGCAGGCCGATTCACGCGTCAGCATAGCCTCGGGTGACACGGTCGGCATGCGGGTCGATCTGGATTACGTGCTGGCGTTTGACGCTGCTGAAAAGCTGATCAGCAGGTCCTGAACGCACCCTTACGGCGTCAGGTAGCGCACGTAATTAACCACCATGCGCTGGTCATAGTTGGCCGGTACCAGCGCATTGTTGGACCCGGTAATACCGGCATTGCCGCCGATGGCCAGATTCATCAACAGATAATACTGACTGAATGTTGTACCGTAAGGCCAGCTGGAAACAGCCGGCACACCGGGCGAGGTCGGGTCTCTCGGCGTACAGGTCTGGGTCACTTTGACGCAGGTCATGATAACGCTGTTGTCAATGGCATACTCAATCTGCCCGGCCGTCCAGGATAACTGGTACAGGTGAAATGCACTGCTGGCCGAACTGGTCAGCGTGGTCCGGACATACTGGTAACTGTCTGCATACGGACTGGCGGCACCGGCGGGCAAGTGTATGCTGGTTTGTACCACCGTATCGCCGGGTGACAGATACAGCCACAAATATTCCACCAGATCGATTTCACCGCCCGAGGGCCAGGTCGGCTGTGCCGCCAATTGGGCAGGACTGGGCGGAAATGCCTGGCCCGGCGTCGCACCGGGCAACAACCAGATCGCCGGCCATGACCCGACGGCAGTTGGAATCTGTGCCTGCACTTCCAGAAAACCCGGCTGACCCAGATCGATGCTCTTTAATGAGGTAACCCGCGCCGACGAAAACTGGCAACCGGACTGACTGTTGCCACAACTGTTGCCCGATACTGTCATATCCGCCTTGCCCATAATCTGCAGGGCACCATTGACCACGGATGCATTCGATGGCAGATAATATTCCGCTTCGTTATTACCCCACCCGGTGTTGCCGTATTCGGTACCGTTGCCGGTCAGCATGGCCCACAAGGTGGCGTTTGGCGCGCCGGCCGTATCCTGCGCAAAGTCATCCTGCCAGACCAGGGTGTGATACGCACTGGACAACGGTGTCGCCGGGATGGGTGATGGTGCCACCGGCACGGTCGGCGTCGCGGCACAATTTATATCCGCGTTGCTGACATTCTGCGTGATACCCGTACCCGAGCCGTTGAGCACGGTGCAGGACTGCCCCACCGGCTCGCTGGCAATAACAACGTCGTAGGCACCGTCATACGGTATCTGCACATCAAACTGGTAGGTTCCGTTGGAATCGATGGTGATCAGGTCGCTACCGTTGTTGGTCACGCCCACCAGGGTGCCCGGCAGCAAGCCGCTCACGCTGCCTGAAACAGTCAACGTCTGTGTGCTGGCAGGTGGGGTGACGACTGGCGTAGCACCACTCCCTGCCGCGGGTCCACCACCCGATGAACCACCGCAGCCGGCGAGCAGCGCGCCGACCGTCATCGTGATCAGAATTTTCCTTGAACGCCTGGTAGTCAGCACGGTACATCCTTTTACTCAGAGGGTGAAACATTGCCCTATTTTATACCGTTTTTTGAAACCGCTTTCAAATTAGGCGTATAAAATACAAATTTAAAATACGCTGCACCGCACCATTCGCGGCGCCATTTTCAGCATCAATTTTTTCTAAAAATCTGAATCACCTGACGATTCTCCATAGACAAAAATGATTGCTGCACTGCATTCCAAGCATGTCTCCGGAGCATCCCGAGCGTTCTTTTGCCTACAAAATTCTTGACTTCCTTTTTTGATTCCCATATATTCGTCGATGAAAGCGCTTTCAAAAGACTTTCCTATTCCAACCATAAAATTATTTTAGCCAACTTTGATGCCCACAAGCTGCGGATTGGTTAAGGAGACATGCAATGAATTTACTTCAGAGGTTATCGTATCTCGGCTTAATCACGTACACGGGTCTTGCACTTGTTGCGTGCGGCGGAGGCACCAATACCGTCACACCCGTGGTACCGGCAACGCCTGCCACACTGACCAGCATCGCCATTACAACCCCGACAACAACCAATACGCTGTCCATGCCAGTCGGCGACATGACAACCCTGACTGTCACAGCCACCTACAGTGATAATTCGACCAAGGCCGACACCGGCGTCACGTACGCGTTAAGCAATGTCAGCCCTGCTGGCAGCGTGACCATTTCCGGGGCTCAAGTGACTGCGGTGGCTGCAGGAACTGCCACTGTGACTGCAACCGATACCGCCAGCGGCAAACTGTCGCCAGCCTATGTCATCACCGTAACGCCACCTGCCGTGACGCTGACATCAATTGCCATCACGACACCCGCCAGCAGCCCACTGAGTCTGACAGTCGGAAGCACATCTACACTTGTCACCTCGTCGACCAACAGCGCGAATGTGGTTGCGGTTGATACTGGTGTGACATATACACTGAGCAGTGTCAGTCCAGCCGGCAGTGTGACTATTTCGGGCGCGACTGTGCACGCTGTCGCGGCAGGTTCCGCCACTGTAACGGCTAAAGACACGGCAACCGGCCTGACATCAGCACCACTGAGCGTCACCGTGATTGCATCACCTGTCGTATCCATTGCCATCACCACGCCAGCCACAAGTCCATTGGCGCTGACCGTCGGTCAGCAGTCAACGTTAGCGGTGACATCAACACACGCGAACAATGCAACTGGTACAGACACTGCCGTAACCTACGCATTAAGCGGTGTTTCACCCGCCGGCGCCGTTACCATTTCAGGTGCAACCGTTACAGCAGTAGCAATCGGAACCGCCACAGTCACTGCAACCGACACTGGAACAGGTCACACCTCTGCTCCTTTGACAATTAACGTGACAGCAGCACCCGCCACTGCCGCCGTGTTCCAGAACAATTATGCGACGGGTGTAACTGCCCTGGGTTTTGATGCGAACAGTTTGCCTGTCATGACAGTCGATTCAACAACCACCAATCCGGCCAACAGTCTGACTGCTTCATTGAAAATTGCAGTTCCAAGCAGCAGTATAGATAACTACGTAGGCGGTATGTTGATCGCAGCCACACCACAAAATCTATCCTCTTTCAATGCTCTGACGTTCTGGGCAAAAACAAGCGGTCCCACAACGACAACTTTCAAAGTCGGGATCGGTCAGGATGGAAGCGCCACTGACACAGCGTATCAGGCGGAAGTTATTGGCTTTTCGATTACTTCAAGCTGGAAAAAATTCATCGTGCCACTGCCAGATCCGGCTAAATTTTCTGCCAACAGCGGCCTGTTCTACTTTGCCGATGGCGACAACAATTACACCGTGTGGCTGAATGACATTCAGTATGAAACGCTCAGCCCGGCGCCAGTTGCCTCTTCTGCTACAGGTAATTTCCCGTCTGTTACTGTCGCCGTAGGGGGAACTTCCACAGCACTGTCATCACCTAATGGTTCAGCTCCGAATACGGTTGGTTTCAGTACGTTGCCTGACGGCTTTGAAAACAATGTTGGTTGGGGTTGGTATACATTAACTCCAAGTAACAGTGACGTAACAGTCAGCAATACAGGCCTCATCACCGGCGTTACAGCAGGTACTGGCACTATTGGTGCAACATTGGGATCAATTACTGTGACGGGTTCCAGTCCGTACACCGTAACAGCGGCCCCGACCGGACCGACAGCACCGACAGTTGCTGCAGCAGCGCCTGCGCATACCGTAGTAATCTCAGTGCTGACCAACAGTGCTGCGGATCTTGCCGGGACCAATTTCTACCCGAACTGGGGTCAGGCAACACAGTATGCCAGTCCGACTATCGGTGGTACTGAGACTGCTGCATACACTTTGCTGAACTACGAAGGCATTGCGCTGGCAGCAAATACTGATGTATCCGCTGCCACGCATGTCCATTTCGATGTGTGGACACCGAATGTCACCAGCCTTGGTTTCGACCTGATTTCTCCTGGCCCGAACCAATTCATGTCCACGAATTCATTGACTCTGGCTACGGTTGCAACGGGTGGATGGAACAGCGTTGATATACCGTTGAGCTCCTTTACCGGCGTCGATCTGACCAACGTGTTCCAGCTGAGTTTCACTGCACTGACACCTGGCAGTGGCGGAACCATTTATGTGCAGAACATCTACTTCTGGTAGAAATCTGCGCGGCTCTGTAAGGCATGCCGTTGACCATCAATGTCAACATCATGCGTGCAGTTCAGCAGTGAATCAGTAAAAAATAAAGAGACTGCAGCTCATCGCAGTCTCTTTTTTCATTGTGCAACAGGAGAAATAAAATGACTGACTTATTTCAAACTGACTTTCCGAACCCATCAACCCTGCGCAACAATCCAAATAAGCCCGTTTGCGACTGCAGAAACTGCGGCCCCATCTGTCGCTTTGAACTCCAGCCACACAGTGACGTGGTCAGGCAATCCATGGC
>CAITOF010000119.1 GCA_903893945.1 uncultured Oxalobacteraceae bacterium
AGAATCCCAGCGATGAGGTTCAAAAGCTACTCGGGACGCCTGACCTGTCCCAACAAAACTATGCAGCTCATCGAATTGTTTTTTATCTCCACGGACAGTCGTGCAAAAATACAAAACTATCAAATAAACCCGATAGTCTTTTGCTTCAAATTCTTGACTGATATAACTGTTTTTCTTTGATGCATCCCACTTGACTATGAAAGGTACACTGGCAACGGACTTTAACGATACGCCATCTGCAAAGGCTAAATTTGCAAGTGAAATAAGCAAAACAAATACAAATGCAAATTTTCCTTTTAATATGCACTGAAACAACATTTCCCGTCCCTTCACATTTTTTGAACATTAATTGGGTCGCCGCTGGTTTGGTAGGCAACAAATAGATTTCACCTTGACTGTCGCCTTCGTGCCGATTGTGACTGTTGCCAGACATACCGTCAATGACTGCTTCCGATTTATCATCAGTTTCACAGTTTGGTCGTAGTTCGTGCATTATGATTTCCCATCTGCTGGTGCGTTGCCATAACAACTTTGCCGAACCACCAATAGTGGGATCGGGTTTCGATGGTCAACCTGGTACCGACAATGATCCCATGTCGACATACTCGCTGCGACTGCTTCAGTTTTGTCACAGGACTTTTGACACGGGCGTTCATGCACACTGTTGCCGACGGCGGTCATTCGGTCCTCAATCGATCAGATCGATCGCCCATTTTTGTGGCGAAGGTTTCAAGCGCCCTATGACTATCGTCCAATTTAATCTGCAGTATCTCTTTTTCTTTATTCATACGGGCAACGTCGCTTTTTAGTCTTTCATTCTGAAGTGCAAACAGGTCAAGCCCGATCTGGTGGGCTGCAAATCCAAGTACCTCCATTTCATCAGGACGGAATATTTCGCCGTTGGGTTTTGGGCCAATCAGCGCAAATCCGTTTATCTGGCCACGGTGGCTCATTGGTAAGGCAAGGTTGTTGGCCAGACCCGGATGCTGACCCTCATTCTGTATGGGTACAAGTCCTGCTCTCAACGCAACGGCAATATTGTCGTTGGCATCAATCAGTTCGACAACACCTGGCGAATCAATCGTAGTGGCACGGTAGTTACCGTTCGAATCCGGCAGATAGAGCGCGCACTCGGCTCCGCCGCTGAATCGTTTTAATTCGGCGAGAAAATCTCTTAACAAAGCATCGCTGGCGGAAATGTAGGCTGCCTGCCTGACAAAGTGGCGCAGGGTTTCTTCGTTGCTGTGCCACTTATGGAAAAAAATCTGCTCGATATAATGCTCAACCGCATGTCGGACCCGATGGAATGACAGGTAAATGGCAAGTGCAATTGCCCCATCCAGCAAGACATTTTTTTCACGTTCTTCAAAGTGAATCAGATGTTCCACCAGCCATTCAACCAGGCCGAAGGACGTCAGCAACAACAGACTGACAACGCCGTAGACCAGCGCGCGATTGATGACGAAACCGAAATCAAAAATTCGCACGCGGAGTACTGCATAGGCCAGACCAAGCATCGAGATTAACGGCAGGATGGACGATACAAGATTTACCTCGGGGCTGCCTTTTATGGATGGATAGATGAAATCAACAAAGAAATTTAATACCGGGTCCAGATAGATCGGCACTGTAGCCAGTATCATCCAGCGCACACGCTGTCGCGCTTCTCCGGTGGTGTTTTTGTATGAAAAATAAATGACAATAAACGAAAGAACAATCAGCGTTACTGTGGGGCCGGCTCCAAGAGGTCGCAGAATCTGGACCATAATGTACGGCAGGTGCCCGATCCGCCACAGACTTACGCACAGATCCAGCAGAAATTCGAACACGAGCGCAATAGGAACGATACGCCTTAATAACGGCGGCTGGTTTGACCCATGGTCATTTGGGAAGTACATTGCAAAAACGAGGTAGCCACCGAACGTGAAAAAAAAGCTGAATGGGCTCACCAGCAGATAAAAAGTATTTTTTATCTGGCCGATTGGCAACATGTTTTCAATTACTCCGGATGAGAAGGCCAGCAGAATCAGTGACAACATCCGCGCTGAGAAACTTTCAGGTTTCCGAATACCTATCACAACAGAAAAGATGATTGCCGAAAGGGCTATAACCATATCGAAAAAATAAGTGAAGACGTCATACTTATCTATGGTCTGGACAGGTCTCGGATGAATAAAAACATGTCGCGATTGCCCTTGGCTGCTGACGGTGATTCCTACCTGATCATTAATGCCAAATCGGTGTTGTTCGTACCCCGAGGAACTTGTCGTATCGCTCAGGCGGTCATAACGGATCACGTCGCCAACTTTTACACCCTGTGCGGCCGCCGACGATTCTGGCGGCACCGCAATAACCGGAAAAGTGGGCCCGGGTAGCGAAGGCCCAACCTGCATGTCGATAACACCTGCTTTTTCTGGTATGACAAACTGTTCCCAATTGATTGCGGCCACAGTAAACGATGCAAAAAGAATCATCCCCAGCGCGCCAATGAGGATCTTCCATTGTGTGTTGCTAACGGTCAGTCGAGGCATTTACTTCCCTTTTCTTGACTTGAATGCGGGTTACACCGGTTTGTCTGATGCGTTAATTCACGGTAGTTCAAAGTTGACACGGACCGGAAATGACATCCTGCAAGGCGCGCTGATCGCCCACGGCACCGGTCGCGCTTCCGCTCAAAGCCTAGCTGGTTTCCCTATTGAACGGTCTTGCTGAATTCTGGCGAACAAATTCACCCAGAGCTGCGAAACTTTCTGGTACGCTGGGTGGGACTAGTATTTTGCCTCGATCCTTGCATCCGTGCCGTCTGCTTTTATTTCAAGTAACTTTTTTTTCATGGTGTCGATCCATTCGTCACTGACTTGCGGATTGCAGGCAAGATAGTATTCGGACGCGCCATAGGTGAATAGCAGGGCGACTTTATCCTTGACATGGCTGGCCGCGATCAGGACGGCTCCCTGCGACGTATCAGTCGTCCAGTAATCCAGTCGGCCAATCAACAGATTTTTGAGGGCGATTTCATCTTCATATGAATTGACGACATGGTAACCGTGCTGGTCCAGATACTGACCCAGGGCGTCGCCCAGATAACCACCAATTGACTTGTCTTTGATCTGTTCCAGCCGGGTCACTTTTCCGACTTCCTCCGGCCGTCCATAGATTCCCCATTGGCCCCTGGAAATGGGTCCGACCCATTTGAAGCTGGCTTCCCTGTCAGGCGTGCGCGCGGTTTCAAATACGCAGGTATCACTCTGGGTACGCGCCAGTTCAAACGCCCGGTTCCAGCTCATGACGTGGATTTGATAAGGGATCTGGCTGCGGCGCAATAATTCGTGCACCTTATCCGCAGTGCGCCCATATACCGACTGGCCATCGGCGCTGGACATCGTGAAGGGAATGGACGTTTCTGCGGTGATCTGTAACTGTCTGGTCTGGGCGTGTGCAGTACCGGTCAGGCTAAAAAGCACCGCGCAAAAGGTTAATCCTGCCCCGAATTGCCTGATATGCCAGGCGCGGATTGTTGGGTTCATTTCAGGTCGACTTTATGCTGATTCCAATAGGGTTTCGTGCGCTGCCTGTTCCATTTTTTCGATGAATAACGCTGTGCACCCGGTTGGACTAATTATAGCCACAACCCGATGGCATTGCCCGGAATTCATTTGACAGATTTTACTTTAACGGCTGCAGTATCGCTTCCAGCCGATCTGGCGTACCCTCGATCCGTTCCAGGGTGGGGTACTTCAAACCGTCGTGGTAATCGATCGCAGCGGTGAAATAGTGATCATCGCTCCGGAATAGCAGTTCAATCGGTTCCTTGGCGCTTTTCGCATCGGTAATGGCCTGTTTCAGAATCTCGCTTCGGTAGGCACGTCCATTCACGGCCAACAGGACGGCGCCTTTGGCCAGGCCGACCTTGAACGCGGGCCCATCCCACAGTACCGAGATAAGCCGGTCGCCGTCTCCGATGGAAAAACCAAGTGAATATTCAAAATCAGTGAATTTCCGGTGCTCTTCCAGGTTCCTGAAATAATCGGACGGCGTTTCGGTATACACCAGCTTCCAGCCTGCACGGGTCAGGCCGTCAAGTGGCGCACCCGGTCCGTGACTGTCCAGCCGGGTACGAAGAAAGGTGGCCCAGTCGTAGGGCTGTACCGCGTTTAGCGCTTTGACCACATCGTCAAAGGTGTAGGGCAGCGGTGTGCGGCGTCCGTCTTCGACGCCAAAAAATCCGCGGGCAAAATCGTCCAGCGAACGCTTGTCACCGGACATCTCACGGATCCGGGTGTCGGCATCAAGCCAGATCAACTCGCCTTCGTCATAATAATCTTCTTCGCGCTGCCATGACATCCAGCCCTGCGGACGGCGGCGCGTGACGACCGGATCATTCGTCGTATCCTGCAAGGCACGCCAGCGGCGACCGGCTACGTGGTCATAACTGGCGGCGCGCAAGGCAAACGATTCACGAATTTGCGGCAGTGTCAGAAGACCGGAGCGCGAAGCCAGCACAAAACCCCAGTACTCCGTCTGCCCTTCATACACCCAAAGCAGCGAGTTTTCCATTGGTGTGTTGTAGTTGGGTGTCATCTGACCGGCAGGTCGACGGAATTTGCCATCCCACGAATGTATGTATTCGTGAGGTATCAGGCAGGCGCGCCAGTCTATGCCCTTGTCCCAGTCGGTAAAGTAGCTCGCCGCCACGCCATATTCACCTGACTGGTGGTGTTCGAGGCCTGCAAAACCAAACAGATCGCTGGCAGCCACAAGAAAGTCGTAGTGATCGTAGTGGTGTGAGCCAAATAGTTTATAGGCCTGCTGGATCAGCGCACGATGCATATCGATCTGCGCAGGTTTGGCCTCCAGATCAGCCGCATGATCGGCGACCAGATCCAGATAGACCGGCACTTTGGCACCGGGGTCCAGATCGAAACGTTTGAAATATTTCCCCGCGTAGAGCGGCGAATCGATGAAGTCGTCGAGATTGACTGGTTTGAACCTGGCCCGCGCTCCCTCCTGTCCGTCCAGTTCCAGCGCGCTGCCGAACTTCCAGTTCGCAGGTAATGTCAGGCTCGGTTTGATGAGGATATTACGCGAATAGTAGCCGGCGGGATAAAGCACCAGCGTCTCCCAGTGCAGCGCGATCATTTCGGGTGTTGCCAGCACGGCACCCTGACTGTCCGCCAGCGCCGACAGATACTGAAAATCCACGTCCAGCGTCGTCACACCGGGTGGTACGCTGACATGGTAAGCAAATACATACAAAGGGTCGCGGGTCCATTCAAGCCGCTGAGCATTGCCCGTTACGATCAAGCCAGCCAGCTGCATCGGTTCACCGGAGGGTGAATGGGTGCCCTTTAACCATTCCGGATAGAGCAAGGTCAACTTGCCCGCTTTAACCGGAATGCGTTCATGCACCGTGTATATTTTCTGGCGTAAATTGGTGGCATCGACCTGCAGTTCAATTACGCCGGGGTAGGGCTGATCAACCGGTTTGGGCATATCCTGTGCGCTGACCTCGTGCACATCGGCAACAATGCATAAAGCCAACAAGAACCTGACCAGAAATTGACAGGTTTTTCTTTGTTGCATCATCAATGCAGGGATCATGATTTACCTTTTTTTGTGAGGTTATGGCATTGGCGCCAGTCATTAGGGCTGTGGAGCTGGCGCCACGCTCATCAATACGTCGCTGTTGTCGCTAACCGGATTAAAATGAAGTTACGTCACCCGACTATCAGGACCGGTATCTGGAACACCCCCGACATCGGACTGCGTGCCGTGGCAGTGTAGGGTGAGCAATTGCTTTGTGTCAATGCCTTGTTGGGATGCTTGTGCAAAAAATAATAGTCAAAGTACCCATACGAAAATGACCCGGATACCTTATAATTTTTCTCATTTACCCGGAAACATAAAAGTCAGGAACCGTTTTGTCGCTTGAATCTCTACTGGACAGCATTGCCAGCACACCACTTTCGCCCGATGTGACGCTACTCAGGCAGCTCGTGGCCGCCATACGCCCTGAAAAAGCAAACCAGACCCATGTCGCCACCAACCGGCTGAATGCGCTGATTTTTTTACTGAAATCCCATCCGCACTACGCAACTGCATTGGGAAACTACGTCAGCGGGCTGGTATCAAGCCGGCAAAGTGTGCATCTGTTTACCGATACCGGTATCACGCTGAGCAACGATTTCTGGAATGCGGCCTGGGACAGGCTGATGCACAAATTTCTGCCACCGCTGGTTAACGACCGGTATCTGCGAGATGTATTTGGTACCGTGTTCAATAAAGCAGATGATTACATCTGGATCCAGGGCATTGACGACGCCGTGTGGTTCGATCTGATTCAGACCACAGGTATTCACCCTGACGCACCGGAGCTCGGGTCCGAAGGTTTTTTAGATGAATTGCTTTCTTCCCTGCAGGTTCTTTCATACCGGATCACTGCCATCGGACTGGAAGCAGAGCTGGTCCGCAACTTTCCTGCCATCGAGCGGCATGAATCACCTTTTCTGCACCAGAATGATGAAATCAACGCCTACGTGCATGAGTTTCGCCTGTGGCGGGCTGGTCACAGCGTCGCACATCGTGACAGCCGGCATGTTGATGTCCTGTTGACGCAATGCGAAGACATCATCAAGACCATCAAACGGACCTCGTCCAGCAACGGTGTATCGGTCAGTTTAACCCGGTTGCTGTTGCGCGCTTCCGAGAGCATCACCCGTCTTCGTCACCTGCTCGAATTAATAGAAGCGCCCGACCGTGAGAAAGCCATGCAGACCGGGGTACGCTTGTTCAAGGAACTGGTATGCGCTGATAACCGCAAGTTCAGCATGCGCGAACTCATGCGCAGCAATACCCGTCTGCTTACACTGCAAGTCAGTGAACATGCCGGGCGCAGCGGCGAACACTATGTCGCCAACAACCGGAGCGAACGGTTGAGCATGCTCTACTCCGCCAGCGGTGCCGGTTTCATCATCGCCTTCATGAGTTTAACCAAATTATTGTTTGGAAAACTGCTCCTGGCGCCATTCGGATTTGCTTTCTTTTACAGCCTGAATTATTCGCTCGGTTTTATGCTGGTACACATACTGCATTTTACCATTGCGACCAAACAGCCCGCGATGACCGCTGCGCTGATCGCACGCACGCTGGATAGAAGCGGCCATAAACTCGATGAATTGACCGGATTGGCGGTTCAGGTAATTCGCACCCAGTTCATTGCCATCGCCGGCAATATTGTGGCGGCCGTGCCGACCGCTTTTGTCATTTCGCTGCTCTGGAACGCAAGCACCGGACAACACATCGTCAGTGCTGACAAAGCGCGCCTCCTGATTCACGACATCAATCCATTTACCAGTCTGTCCGTGTTTCATGCTGCCATTGCCGGGGTGTGCTTATTTCTGTCAGGCCTGATTTCCGGCTATTTCGACAATAACGCCAGTTATAACAAGATTGCTGAACGTCTGTTACAGATACCCGCGATGACACGGTTATTCGGTGCCGAACGATGGCAGCGCATCACCACCTATATCGGCAACAATCTCGGCGCTCTGGCCGGTAATTTCTACTTTGGTATCATGCTCGGCAGCATCGGACAGATAGGCCTGTTTCTGGGTCTTCCGATTGATATTCGTCACGTGACGTTTGCCAGCGCCAATTTCATGATTGCCCTTGCCGGACTCGACTTTGTCCTTCCGTGGCAGGATTGGGTCGATTCCATACTGGGTATCTTTCTGATTGGCGTGGCCAATCTGGCGGTCAGTTTTTCGCTGGCACTTTACGTTGCCATGCGCTCGCGTGACGTCAGTTTTCGGAAAAGCGGTGAATTGGTCATTCTGTTATGGCGGCGTCTTTTAAAACGCGGCGGCAAATTCTTTTTGCGAAATGACAGATCAGATTAGAACCGGCTGGGTTATTGACTGGATTTGACCTCGATCATGTTTTCGCAAATTAATCCGGGTCAGCCCTGTTTTTCCATTCGCATATCAGCTGTACAGGTTATAGTTGACGGCACGGGTTTCATTCAAGTTTATCGGAGAATTTTATGACACGTTTAACAACAGTTGCTGCCGCATTGAGTTTTGCCCTGGCGTTTCCTGTTGCCTCTCTGGCCCAGTCGACAGTGTCAACCTCGCCAACCCCGACTGCCTCGGATGCCACCACCGTGACGACAGCCAAACCAGGCAGTGACTATCCCATTCATGTCAACCTGACTGAAGCGCGGGTAACGGCCAAAGTGGTCGAACTCGACATGCTGCACCGAATGGCAACGCTACTCACGCCCACAAATGATTTCGTTACCGTACGGGTACCCGTCAGACTGCATAATTTTGATCAGGTTAAAATTGGCGACGTACTGATGGTCCATTACAAGATCGGTGTTGCTGCGCGACTCAATCCGGCCGTCAAGGACGGCATCCGGGAAATGGTTGAAACCTCAAGCGTGAGCACCGCAAAACCGGGTGCAGTGCCTGGCGTTGTGGCCAAAAACAATGTGGAAGTACTGGCCAATGTTCAATCGTTTGATATCAAGGCACGCACCGTCACCATTCAGGGGCCGACCCGAACCGTCACGATTTCGGTCCCGGATAAAGTTGACATGAAATCGCTGCAGGTAGGCGACCAGGTTCAGGCTGTATTCAGCGACGCTGTCGCAATTGAAATCGAGCTTGTCCCGAGCGGCAAATAGGGCGGAAGCGCCGCATGCAGGATACGGCTTCCGTGGCGCGTCATTCCTGCCGTTTCAGCAGGAATGCGCGTGGCACAGCGATGAGGGGCGGCAATCAGCCACAGGTCTAATTTGAAGCCGGTGCCGGTGTATCTGCAGTTTCTGCCGGCTGTCCGCGCTGCACGTAATTCCTGACTTCGCTTTCGTCGATATATTCATAGACCTTCACCACCCGGGTTACTCCGGAAATACCGCGCACAGCCTCTGCTGCGGCATCACCTTCCCGCTGGGAAACGCGTCCCATCAGGTACACCACACCGGCTTCCGTCACGATTTTGAACGAGCTTGAGTAGATGTCCTGGGTGCTGACCAGATTGGCACGCGCTTTGGTTGTAATCAGGGTATCCGAGGAACGACTGCCAAAACTTGATAAAAACAGCGAAACCTGAATTTCATTCACGATCGACATCACATTTTCGACTGACCTGACTTCATTTTCGACTTTGGTTTTCGTCGCTTCATCCTTGACTTCACCTGTCAGCAGCACCTTGCGATTATAGCTGTTCACGTTAACATGGACACTGTCACCGAACACATTCGATATCCGGTTCGACGCCTTCAATTCGATGGACGTGTCTTCGGTTTGCGAGCCAAAAGTTCGCCGGTCCGACACCGATATCGCACCGCCCACGGCACCGCCCACGAACAGGGCCGCGCAACCAGACAGGCTGGCCAGCAGAGACGCGCCCAGTGTCATCAGCAACAGGGATCGGCCAAGCCGCTGCGAAACCCGCTGGCGCGGAACTGATGTGGATTTATTCATTCACTTCTCCTCCAAATAACGCGTTATCAATTCCATCACAGATGCAATGGATCGTCAGCAGGTGCACTTCCTGGATGCGCGCGGTTCGGTCATGCGGCACACAGATATGTGCATCGGTAGCGCCGAGCAACGTGCCCAGGGTGCCGCCTGTTTTCCCGGTTAATGCAACAATGCGCATGCCACGTTCGATGGCTGCCTCGACAGCCTGGACCACATTGCCTGAATTCCCCGACGTTGATATGGCCAGCAGGACATCGCCCGCCTGGCCAAAAGCCTGAACCTGTTTCGAAAACACGTCGGCAAAACTGTAGTCATTGCCGACAGCTGTCATGATGGAACTGTCGGTGGTTAGCGCCATGGCCGGCAGCGGCAACCGTTCACGCTCAAATCGACCGACCAGTTCTGCCGCAAAATGCTGGCAGTCAGCGGCTGATCCGCCATTGCCACAGGCCAGAATCTTGTTGCCATTGGAAAGCGCGGTAAACATGATCTCAATGGCCTGCGCGATCGGTTCGGCCAATTGCTCACCCGCCTGCATTTTGAGTTCAGCACTTTCATGAAAGTGCGACAGAATTTGTTGATTTTTCATAGAGATGGACGCGTCAGGAAATTATAGGAACCCGGTACAGGGGAGATTATAGCCTACTGCGCGCGATTGGCCTCGGTTTGACCCATAAACCCGGCTGGCAGGGCGTTGCGTGCAGCGGCTGCGCTAGCCCTCAATGACATTCTTGATCCAGTCAATTTTCCCGTCATCGATGGCAACCACATCAAACCGGCAGGGTGGCATCTGGCGAAAGCGTTGCAGGTATGCCTTCGCGGCCAGTTTCAGACGGCGCTGCTTGGCTGGCGTCACCGAGGCCGCCGCCCCGCCAAATCGGCCTTTTGCCCGGCTGCGCACTTCGACAAAAATCAGGGTCTGCGCCTCCTGCAGGATGAGATCAATTTCACCAAAGGGGCGTCGAAAATTGCTTTCCAGATGGATTAACCCCTGTTGTTGCAAATAGTGTAATGCCTGTCGTTCACCCTGCTGGCCCAGCAGCTGCTGGTCACGGGGTGGCCTGCCTAACCATGTCATCTGAATTATCTGCTTTTGTTATTAATAGCACGATTTTAACAGATTTTATAAAAAATAATATAAAAAACATAATTTCGGCGGGTGCTCAATATCCTTGCGCCGAACCGGTATTTTTGCGCGGGTCGTTGGCACCGTAATATTTATTGTTGCCGACCGGCTTGCCATCGAGCGACGGCGCACCGACCAGTATTGCTTCGACATGATTCCAGGACCGCGAATCAACGATATGATGCCCCATACCGACCAGCAGAGCGCGTGTATCCGGACTTACCGCAAACCGTTCCATAAACGTGACATCCGGCATCCATTGTTCATGAAACCGCGTGGCGTCCACGGCTTCCTGAATGTCCATGCCATAATCGATCACGTTAATCATGGTGTGGAAAACGCTGGTCGGAATACGGCTGCCGCCCGGGGTACCGACGACCATCAGCAATTTGCCGTCACGTTTGACGATGGTCGGACTCATGGAACTCAGGGGGCGTTTGCCTGGTGCTATTGCATTCGACTCGCCCTGGACCAGTTCGAACATGTTCGCCTAACCGACCTTGGAAGTAAAATCGTCCATTTCATCGTTCAATAACACCCCGGTGGTTGCGGCGGTTACATGGGCACCAAACAGGTTGTTCAGCGTATACGTTACCGAGACGGCATTGCCGCTGTTATCGACAATCGAATAATGGGTAGTGTTGGTACCCTCATGCGGCGCGGTGCCCGGCTGAATTTCGCTGGAGACCCCCGCCTTGGTCATGCTGATACCGTCGCGGACCTGTGCGGCATAATTCTTGTCCAGCAGGTGATCAACCGGATTGTTGACGAAATCAGGATCGCCCAGGTAATTGTTACGGTCAACGTAGGCGCGACGCATGGCTTCGATCTGAACGTGCACACCTTTGGCAGAACGAAAGCCCCAGTCTTTTAACGGGTAGCCTTCGAGTATAGCCAGCATCTCGCAAATCACGACCCCGCCTGAACTGGGTGGCGGCGCTGAAATGACTTGCAGGCCGCGGTAACTGCACTCGAGTGGTTTCAGTTCGCGCGCCTGATATTGATCAAGGTCGGCTTGCGTAATAATGCCCTGACCTTTTTTACTTGACCCGACAATCGCGCCAGCCACCGGGCCCTTGTAAAAACCGTCTGTGCCGCGCTGACTGATTGCTGTAAGCGTCCTGGCCAGATCGGCCTGAACCAGTGTCTCACCGACTTTGAAGGGTTGCCCCCGATTCAGGAAAATGGCGGCTGTCGGGGCGTCCATTTTAAATTCGTCGGTGCTGGCGGCCAACAAGTCGACGTCGCCCTGACGAAGGACAAATCCCTGTTCAGCCAGTTTAATTGAAGGCCGCATGAGCTCGGCACGTTTCAGCGATCCATATTTTGCCAGCGCCAGTTCCATACCCGCCACGGTGCCCGGGACAGCGACAGACAGATGACCACGCGTACTGAGTCCGGGGATGATATTACCCTTCGCGTCCAGATACATGTTGGCCGTTGCGGCCAGTGGCGCCTTTTCACGAAAATCAATAAATGTTTTCCGGCCGTCTGCCAGCGCAATGGTCATGAAGCCACCGCCACCCAGATTGCCTGCCGCCGGATAAACCACGGCCAACGCGTAACCCACCGCCACCGCGGCATCAACGGCATTGCCACCTTTTTTCAGAACATCGACACCAACCTGGGTTGCCAGGCTCTGGGCCGTCACCACCATGCCATGTTCAGCCGCAACCGGCGTGGTTGAGGCGGCCTGTGCTGACAGACCGGACACAGCAAGAGCAACAGCGGCGCTCAACCGCACGCTGGCTCGACGTACACTGGGAAAGTTCATCGGGTACCCACTTCATAAAAATTAAAAAAGGGAATCAAACGGCGTAAGCGGGTTCGGCAGTTCGCGCTGGGGAGTCAGATCAGATTCGTTCCATTTCATCCGGATCGAGCGCAATTATGTGGGTCTGCAGCTTGCCTTTTTCATCGTGCCATTCCTTGCTGACCCACGGCTGACCGAATTCATCGATGCCATAAATCTTGAAAAACTGCCCTATCATTGCCTCAATCAGGGCGCGTTCATCGTCCGGGAAATTGTCGATAAAGCTGCTGCTGAGTTTGACAATGCGCACTATGTCGCTGACGGCAACAGGTTTGCCATGACGATCAATTAATTGAACGGGGTCGTGCATTGAATAATACCTTCTGCCTGTGTCGATACCGGTATTTTACCCGAGACAGTCCGGGCTGACTAACATTCCTCGAACATCTGCTGAATTTCATCGGCGGTATTATCCACTTCAGACTGGCTCAAACCGAGGTAAGCACGCACCGCGTCACCGCCCATTTCCCATTCGTTCATTTTCTTGCTCTGGTGATGACTGATACCGTAATCGACCACCAGGGCCAATGCAACCAAATTCTTTACCACGTTGCCTGCATTGGCGTCCTGCAGCATATCGTAATAATGATGCTGCAGGATCGCCTCGACGACTTCATTGGGCAAACCCCAGGTGCGCGCCATCAGCGATCCCAGCGAGGCATGATCGGTTTTAAAATAATGCTCTTCCAGGCTCGTCAGGTCATACACACCTGACTTCATGGCCTCGTCCAGAGTGGCATTGTAATTGGGAAATTTTGTCATCAGCAAGGGCACACCTATATTGCAGAACAGGCCAAAGGTGTGGGCAATATCACTGCGGCATAACGTCATTTTTTTAGCAAAATAACTCATCGCCTGGGCGCGTTTTGTCGAGCTGTCCCAGAATGGCGTCAATGAAATACCGTCGATCTGAATCGATTCTCGTGCAAGCAACCCTGTCAGTAACAGGCTGCATTGTTCCAGTCCCAGGCGCATGACAGCCTGTTCAACCGATTTGGCTTTCAGCTTCAAACCGATAAACGATGAATTGGCTAATTTGAGCAGTGCCCCGGCCATCGCCACATCCTGACCAATAATGGATGATAATTTTTGCGGAGAAGGATCCGCGCTGGCCAGCTCGTGCTGCACTTCGAGCAGCAGGCTGGGACGAGGCGGTATTCTGATGGTACTCAGCATCTTATCGATCGACTGACCGGTCAGCGCAGCGGGAGCGATGGATGCTTTATTTTTAGTCATGTTTTGAATGATAACTTAATTATTTGGCATGGATAGGTCGGTGCAGAGTGAAAACAGCGTCGATGCAGTATAGTAAATTTAAAGGACGTGTGAATTTAAAATTTGATAGGCCATCCACCCGGCAACGCCAAAATAGAACAGGCGCGGTAACCAGTTGGCCAACTGCACCTGAAATTGCGTCACCGCTTCCGACTCGCCATCCGCATAGCGCAGCAGCATTTCCGGCAAGCTTCCGCTCCCCTCCCCGGTCTGCAGATAACTGTGTATGGGGTATTTCCCCTGGTACGGCAGATTTATTACCGCCTGGGCCAGGGTAGCGCCTTTCTCCATGCGTGGTTTTACCTGTTCAAACGTGGCCCGTATCGTGCACAGATTAACGGTCTGTACAGCTTTTGGGAGCGCGTCAAACATGGGAATGCCGGCTTCCAGCATCAGCGCCAGATTTTCATAAAAATCACGCACGTTTTTTCTGATGACGATGGGACCTAACAGCGGTATTCTGGTAATCAACCTGGTCAGCTGAATCTGAATCGACGTCGGCGTCGCACTCATGTTGGTAATGCGTTTTACCACGAAACGATACAAAAATACGCAGCCGCCGAACAGCACAAATGGCCTCAACACAAAAAGAAAATAATTTGCGCCCGTGATCGAACCGGACACTAGCGCAGGCAAGGGCTGTACAGCCAGGGCGATCAGCAGCACCAACAAGGGCATGGCCATGCGCGATTTTATCAGTGACGCCTGTCTTGCTTTATGCTCATGCCGCGTAGCCAATCTTTTGTAGGTGATTTCTGGGCTGCCCGCATTAAATGCGGCGAGTAGTACATTTGTCTCCAGATCGGAAAATAACCCCGACTTTAACCCCGCTGCGGGAATATCAACACCTTTACTTAGCATGCGCCGAAAAATCGTGACCCGCTCCTGAAATCGGGCAGGCAGCTGCAATAAAGAAAATGCCTTGTCGGGTGGCAGACCGGATCGTTCCATGACCGACAGATGTAAAAACATATCGGCTTTTATTTGATCGGGGATGGGGGGAAGTGTTTTCACTCTATTTGAAATGGCCCGTTAAAAGGTCATTCGGTCTGGTTAGTAGTGCCGTTCTTTTCACGGTTCGATGCCAAGCTGGGTTTGGATTGCTGCTGCAACTGCACGCATGTCTGCCTGGTTAAGATTTCCAATCATTTCTTTAAGTCGGCGTTTATCTGCTGTCATTATTTGATCCGCCATGACTTTATTCTTCTGACCTGACAGCGTGACCACGGTCTCACTGGGATAAATGCGGCCCACATTACTCGATAACGGCAATACCTGCACTCTTGACATATGTTTATTAGAAAAATCATTGCTTACAACGACGGCAAGCCGCTTTTTCCGGATTTCGCCACCCGCTGCGGGTTCAAATTCCAGCCACCACACTTCACCTCGTTTCATTGGCAGCGTCTCCATTAAGTGCATCACACCATTCGCCTGCCTCGGTTTCCCGGTCTTTATCAGCTGCCATTGCCTGATAACCTGCTTCCAGGGTGTTCTCTTTCATCACATGGGGACGAGCTAAACTTTCTAAAAATTGGCTGATATTTCCTCGTCCGATAACCCGATGCAGGCCTGAATAGACCGCTTCATCAATTGTGATTGTCATTTTCCGTTGCATGTTGCTACCTCAAGTTATACGTGCACGTACACATATTGCTCTATTCCGGACTCTGTTTCAATAAAAACCTTGGTTAGGTGGCAATTGATCATTGCATAACTAATGGTCCTAATTTCTTAATGATGTGCGTCCAGACCGAGGTTGAGCATTTTTACCATTTCGGACTTACAGGTATTTATACGCGATCCATATTATTTTTTAGTTCATATAAATTATTTTTTACCAACTTTTTAAGTATCAAAAAGCTCACTATTTCAGTAAACATTTAATAATAAAAATATAAATTTCAGGATTATATCCACCCCAATTTTGCTTATTTTTTAAATAATTTATTCTTCTGGATTTTGTCATAAAGTACATTTTATTCGGCAGTTTTAATAACATTAAATTAATTTCTTTGTGGAATTTATAAATTTATCGTCCAAGTGTTGTTTTTTGTTTTCTTTGGCTAAGGCATATTGTTGACACCTAATTGTAATAAATGGTTTTATGTAGCCTTAAATTCAGATTTCCATGATTGAGTTTAGAAATGAGTTTGGTAACGTTGCCCATGAGGTGGCGTTAAAAAAATTGAAAATCATTTACACGAGGAGTGTTGCATGTCAACAAAGTTAAAAGCATTACCTTTTGCCATATCGCAAATTGTCGCCTGCGGAGCGTTTTCTGCACTGATAATTTCACCAGCTATGGCGCAACAAACAACTGCAGCCGCACCAGCACCGGCAACTGAGCCGCAAGTGCAATCGGTTGTGGTGACCGGTTCGATGATTAAACGGGTTGATGCAGAAACGGCCGAAGCCGTTACTATCATTAAGGCTGAATCGCTTAAGGATATGGGCATTACAACCGTGGAAGCGGCCCTCAATTTAGTGACATCAAACAACACAACAATAAACGCGGCATCAAACGTTGGCGCGAATAATGGTGGCGCTTCCACAGCAAATCTGCGCGGTTTAGGTTCGTCCAAAACCCTGGTTTTGCTGGATGGTCAACGGTTGGCAAATAATGTTGTTCTCGGTAGCGCGGTGGATTTAAATACAATCCCATTCGCTGCGATAGAACGAATCGAAGTATTGCAGGAAGGCGCCTCTGCCCTGTATGGCTCAGATGCGATTGGCGGTGTAATTAACTTTATCACCAAAAAGAACATGGTAGGCGGCGAAATCAACGTTGGCTACTCCAAACCAGAGAAGCAAGGCGGTAATGCTGACACCTTCGATTTCTCTTGGGGACACGGCGACTTGGATACAGATGGTTATAATTTGATGGTCACAGCAACTGTTTCCCATCAAAAAGAACTGAGGGCAGTAAACCGGTCGGTTTCTGCCACTGGATTTGATCCGTCAAGAAACCTCGCCATCACGAACGGAACATTCGGAACCGCCCCAGGTTCATTCATCGATAGCAACTATAACCTGTACCAAGTCAACGGCGGACCTGGATGCGCCAATACCTATGTCGTTTACTACAACGGTAGCTGCCAATACCTTTACGGCGCCGGAACCGATACGATTCCTGATTCAAAATCGCAAAGTGGCATGGTCCAGTTTACTAAACGCCTCAATGGAGACGACACGTTTACGGCCCAATATTTTCTGAGTAAAACCGATTTGATTGCTTGGACCGGTCCGATGTTTTATAACTTCGGAATGACTCCAGCCACCAATCCTACTTATTTCCCAACAGTAGCCAATTCGACATGGATTACCAATGTTGCAGGCGCAGGTAGCGCCGCGCCTCCGAATTTAAGCGGTCCGATCAACGTCGCGTGGACTGACCCAGCCAACCAGCGTTACTGGGGAAATAACAACACGGAACAACGCCTGTTATTGACTTATTCTGGTAACCGCGCTGGTTGGGATTTCAGCACCAGTTTCAACTGGAGCAGGAACGCGGGTACCTATAATGAAGAAGGTGGTATTCCTAATTTCGCCGTCATCGCACCTGGAGGCATTATCTCCAACCTTATCAACCCGTTTGGCCCGCAGTCAGCTGCAGGTAATGCGCTTCTTAACAGTGCGTATTTAAATGGGTCAATGAATTATGGCGAATTAACGTTGACCAGTTTGAACGGTAACGCTAGCCATCAGTTGGGCGACGCCTTTAATGCAGGTCGTCAGGCACAGATTGGTGTTGGTTTCGATATCAAAAACGAAAGCATCAACAATGCGTCAACAACACTGGCAACAGTCCTGTCTCCTGCGACCGGTTTCTCACCTTTTTCAATAGAAGGCTCAAGAAAATCTCAGGCGCTTTACTCTGAGGTATTGGTACCCGTTTCCAAGCGGTTGGATGTAACGATTGCAGACCGTTTTGATGAATTTAGCGATTTTGGTCACACCAATAACGCAAAGCTGTCATTCGCGTATCAACCGTCCGATTTCGTGAAAATAAGGGGTGCTGCATCAACAGGTTACCGAGCCCCATCGCTGGTTGAAGAGTATTCACCCAATACATTGGGTGCAACACCGGGTACTATGGATGGACCAGGTTGCCCAGCTGGCAGTCCTGGAATATTTACTGCAACGACTTGTTCCAATCAGGGTCTGACACTTGTTGGTGGTAATAAAAATTTACAGCCAGAAACTTCCCAGAACTTTGATCTGGGTGTCATCCTGTCACCTACACGTAATCTCGACTTCACGTTGGATTACTACAGGATCAATGTCAGAAACGAGATCCAGACGATTCCTAGCACAGCTATTTATGCGAACCCAACGACATATGCAAATTATTATGTCTTGAACCCACAAGGTACGCTGACTCCGTCGATCTCAGAAGGTCTGGATTGCCCTACTTACCATGCTGCAACATGCGGATATATCATCCAAACAGAACAGAACACCGGTGGTATCACAACCGATGGTCTCGACCTGAGCGGCAGTTATTTGTTGAACCTTGCCGATTCAGGAAAAATTCGTTTCGGTTTGCATAGCCAATATGTAATGGACTACCGTTTGCAGACTTATACCGGTGGCCCGCAGCTGAACCTGGATGGACAATTTAACCAGGGTTTCGAACCGGTGGTACGTTACCAGCAGACGATAACGGCTGATTGGACACGCGACAAATTTGGCGCAGGTCTGAACAACCATTACATGTCAAGGTACCAGGACTTTGCGCCGTACGCGAATGGCAGCATTGCCAATGTTGACGCTTATTCCGTATGGAATGGATACGTCAGTTACAAAGGCTTCGCTGGGTTTAAACTTGTTGCTGGTATCAACAACTTGTTTAATACTGCTCCTCCATTTTCTAACCAGGCTTTGACCTTCCAAGCTGGCTATAATCCATTGCTTTCTAGCCCTATTGGTCGCGCATACTACTTAAGAGGTACTTACTCGTTCTGATCGTGCTGTAACGCTAAATTGATGATACTTCTGTCTGAAAATTCATCAGTTTCGTGTGTCAGAATAAGTAGTTAGACTCAGAAACATCATTGTTAAATCGCTGTTTGCTTTAGCAAATTGAAGGGCACTCATTGAGTGCCCTTTTTTTGTGTTCGTGATAACGTGAAAGCCATTACCGCGATAATGCCGGGACAGTCGCGCTATTGAACACCCAGCGATTTCAATTTTTCCAACTTTGCTTTATAAAGATCGTGTACAGGAAGGTTTGTACTTAATTCAAAAGCGCGATACATGTGCTGATAGGCGTGTACATTATCGCGAAGCTTAAAATAGGCCAATGCAAGACCGAATTCATATTCCTGACGGTCCGGATCACGCTCTATTTCTTTTTCAAAAAGTCTTTTTGCTATTTCAAAGTGCCCTTCTACCATTTCCTTCTGGGCTTGTTTAAAATAACTCATTGGAGGGTGCGGATCCAGTCGCGCGAGTCGGTCGGCGAGTTTCTCAGCCTCCTGTATTTTTCCTAATTCTCTCAACACTAAAATCCGATTCGCCAACATTGCAGTATTATCGGGCGCGAGGTCAGCCAGCTGTGACAACACCTGCTCAGAAAGATCAGCACGAGAAATTTCGCGAAAAATGACGCCTAGGGTAATATAAGCATTGGGAAAATTGCTGTCTTGCCTTAACGATTCTCTCGCCCACCAATAGGAATCGTTTATTTTCCCATCCATTAGTGACTCTATTGCTCGGTTGTTTGAATACATTGCCAAGACTGTTTTCTCGTCAATGGTTGTGGTCTCCATCGCTTGCGCGACCTCCGAAGGAAGAAAATCGATCGTGATCTCGCGCGGCCAACTTATAACCCTGGCTAAGGGGTCTGATATCACTAAGTTAACATGGTCTATCGACACGAAAAAATTATTTTTCCTATTCCAGTCCGGTTTAACAACAACCGATTGATATTGCACTGATAAACCAATTTCTTTGGCCATAGCCGATGTAAGTAGAACTAGCGAAAGGCAGTTACCGGATTTTGATTCAAACGCCTGTGCAGCCGTGCGCGTTTGGGAGGCGTCATAGTCGAGCTTCAATTCGCCTTTTTGATATGTTTTTCTTACAAATAAGGTACGCACATCATTTCGATTTACGCCATCCATACTGTGCAATAACTGGTCTTGCGCATAGTGGCGCATAGCATCGGAAACGGTCAATGCGTCTTCCGCGTGAACAGGGGTAGACGCGGCTTCAAACAGATCATCGTGAAAAATCCTGTCGGCCGATCCAGTTGGTACGACTGTCGTCACACAACCAGAAATGAAACATCCAATAAGAGTTATAAAAAATCTGTACATAACATCACCTTCTGGTTAAAGTTAATGTCATTCTGTTGCTTTTGATCGATTTTTATTGGTCGATTATAGTCCTCTGCAATAATGTCAGCACGTTTGATTTCAATTAAAATTTGCCCTGCCTTGACGCTCAAGAGTGCTCAGATTTTACTTGCCGAATATTCAACAATATAAATTATGGAAACGCCTGAATGCTATCGAACCTGACATGCTGTCTGCGGCACGTATGCTTTTTATTTGCGCTGCCCTATTTTGTATACTCCAACCAGTGCGCCGCTCAATCTTTTAGCCTGTCCATTGATAGTGATGTTGAACCTGACCCGGTTACCGGTCGTGCGTATCTATTTATTGCACGCACCAATACCACCGAACCGCGGTTGCAGGCCAGTACCGACCGTAGCAGCGAAGAATTTTTGGGACTGGATGTTGATCGGCTCGCGCCTGGCAAACCGGTGATTTTCAATGGCAGCACCGAAGGATTCCCACTGGCATCGCTCAGGCAATTGCCGGCGGGCGACTATTTTGTCCAGGCGGCTATCGTTCCTTATACCGAATTTCATCGCGCAGATGGTCATACGATCTGGGCCCACATGGATGCCGGCGAAGGACAACGCTTCAACGATTCGCCGGGGTCGCTGGTGAGCGCGGTTCAGAAGATCCATTTCGACCCGCACCTGAAGTCGTTGACCCGGCTGACCCTGAACCGAAAGCTGCCCGAGCTGCCTCCGGTTGCAGACACGGTCTGGGTCAAACGGCTGCATATCGAGTCGGCGCTGGTCAGTAAATTCTGGAACCACCGCATGACTCTGGGTGCGGTGGTGTTGCTGCCGAAGGGCTATGATGACCAACCGGATAAACGTTACCCGGTCGTTTACACGGTAGGGCATTTCAGCGAACAGGCACCGTTCGGTTTTACCGTCGAGGGATGTGACAAGACGGAAGCGGCCGCGCTGCGCGAGGCCAGACTGAGCCGTTCGGCACGTGAAACCGGCTGCGAATTCCAGCAGGGCTGGACCGCAGGTCAGGTACCCGGGATGATCGCTGTTTTTATCCAGCACCCCACACCCTTTTACGATGACAGCTATGTACTCAACTCGGCCAACAATGGCCCCTACGGTGATGCGTTGACGACGGAACTCATCCCGGAAATTGATCACCGTTTCCGCACGATCAACGCGCCGTATGCGCGCGTCCTGACGGGCGGTTCAACCGGCGGCTGGGACGTGCTGGCACTTCAGATCCACTATCCTGCGGTATTCGGTGGTGCATGGTCGCTGTATCCCGATTCACTGGACTTCCATACTTACCAGATGGGTGACCTGTATCGCGATTCCAACGCCTACGAACGACCTGATAACTCGTGGCTTGCCAGCGAGGTTCCGTCCAAACGGAATGTCAATGGCACTATCGAGCTGAGTGTTCGCGAAGAAAACCAGGCGGAACGGGTAATCGCCAGCAAGGGCCGTTCAGGCGGACAGTGGGACGGCTGGCAGGCCGCCTGGGCGCCGGTCGGCAATGATGGTTACCCGCAACCTGTCTGGGACAAACGCACCGGGCTCATCGATCTTGCCGTGGTTGAATCGATGCGCGCCAACGGCTATGACCTGCGTGATTACCTTGAAAGAAACTGGACCACTCTCGGACCACAACTGGCAGGCAAACTGCATATAGCCGTTGGCGATGCGGATAACTATTTTCTGAATCTGGGCGTTTACCGGTTTGACGCATTTCTGGAAAGCACCCGGCTTCCCGAAAAAGGCCCTTATTACGCCGGAACGGTGGAGTATGGCAGACCCCTGAAACCGCACGGCTGGCAGCCGTGGAGCAACCAGGAACTGCTGCAGCGCATGATGCAGCAAATTACGCAGAATGCACCTGGCAATGACTTGCATTGACAGGTATTGTGGGGTCGACGCTGAACTGATCCGGCGTTTTGCTGTACCATGCCGGTAGTTTCAAATCGGACCGGGTCAGACCCGTCATGGAATCCAAACTCACTGAAAGGGCGAAAGAATGCGACAAATTCAATTCCTGGTACTAAGCCTATGCAGTGCCGGTTTGCTGGCGGGCTGTGCAACGTCGGACACGCCGGATAACGACGCAGCAGGTTCCCCGCCGCCTGTAAAATGCCAGGGGGATATGGTGCAGACCGGCTCTATGATCGCCTCCCATAACTGCAACCAGGATCGCAATCTGGTTATTCTGGATCGTGACCCAGATAACAGAATTGCGCCGCCACAGCAGGCCGTTCGCTTGCGATGATCGGAGAAACGCCAGGGTCGTTGACTTGACCTACCGCCCGGCAGATTATCTCCGACATTGTGTTCATGCGCTCCAAATTTCGATAGTGCACGCCATGCGCGCTGCACGACTTCCGGCATCCATAATTACTTGCTGATCGCTGCTTATTATTAATAAATATATGGCCGGCTTGGTAAGGCAGTCATGTCACGAGCTCTGCTCACTTCGCTTGAAAATTTCAACCCGGCCACCCCTCTGCGTCAACCACCGATGCGCTTACAGTGGCGTCCGTTGCCGTTGTTTTGCCGCAACCACGGCCTTATCTCTCATTTGAATCTAATCCATAATACACCATCATCCGTAAAGGTTTTTGATGTGTCGTTGAAATCCCCCCGTTTACCCCCCACCAAGGAGACGTAATGAAATATCAGCACACGATCGGTGTTATATCCGTACGATTTGCATTAGCCGTATTCGCGAGTGGGGCCATGACGGCTTCGTTTGCCCAGCAAACCCAGAGCACCGGCGACAGTGACGCTGATACCGGCGTAAAACGTGTTCTCATCACCGGATCGAACATCAAGACCATCGACGCCGAGACCGCGTCACCCGTACAGATCATTCGGCGTGAAGACATTACCCGGCAAGGTGTGACCAATATCTCGGATCTGATCAGTAATATCTCTGCGTCGTCCACGGACGGCAATCAGACCAGTGCTGTTACCGGATCGAATTCCTTCGCATCAGGCGGTACCGCGCTCGCCCTGCGCAATCTCGGTGAACAATCCACACTGGTGCTGGTGAATGGTCGCCGTATCGCTTCCTATGGCTTTGCGGATTTCACCCAGGTGTTTTCCAACGTGGATTCGATTCCGATCGATGCGGTTGATCGCGTCGAGATCCTGAAAAGCGGTGCATCGGCGATTTATGGATCTGATGCGGTGGCCGGAGTCATTAACATTATTACCCGACAGAATTTTCAGGGTGTGGAAGTCAGCGCGGATGCGACCAAATCGCTGCAAAGCCACACGTTTGGGACCAACAAGGCTGCCATTACTGCCGGTTTTGGTGACTACGACAAGGACGGTTTCAACATTATGGTCAACGCGGATGTGTTCAAGCAGAACAATGTGATGTGGACCAACCTGCTGCAATATACCAATCCGGATCTGACAAAAACATCGAACGTATTCGGTACCTACTCCACCTATTCCTATCCGGGAAACATCATCGATGGCAACCAGTCACAGCCCGTGGCTGGCTGCGCACCCAACCTGATTATTGGCGGTCTGTGCAAATACGACCGGTACGGCCGATTCCAGGCGGTGCCCGAATCTGATCGTGGCAATTTATTTGTCACCGGCACCTTTAATTTAGGTGGCGGGACTCAGGCTTTTTCTGAAATAAGTTATTCCAAGTCCAAAACCGATTACATTAATGCTTACCCATATTATGGTGACAGCCTTTCACCCGTTACCTGGGGAAATCCGTCAACCGGCCAGGCATTGACCTTCAATTATCTGGGATTATCCGGTAACAGTCCGCTTAACCCGACACAGAACCAGAACTACGTCGGTCAGCCATTTCTTCACGATGACGGCGTTGGTTTTCGTTACCGCTTTACCGATGCACCCTCCTACAACAACGTTGAAGGGACCCAGTTTCGCGTACTGGGTGGCTTACGCGGCAGTTTCTCGAGCTATGAATGGGAATCGGCAGCCGGTATCATGGGATCCAAAGTCACGTCCAACGAACAGGGTGCCTTCAGCAGTTCCGGGTTCATTCAGGAAATTGGCAACTACAACAACTATTACCCCAACACGAATCCGAATGTGAATCTGTCCTATAACGCGTCGGACGTCAATTTTTTCAATCAGCCCAATGGCTATCATCCGGGTCAGGTCAACAGTGCCGCCGTCATCAACACCCTGTTCCCAGTGTTCAGCAACACCGGTAAAACCCAGGCAGAATTTGCCGACGCTAAAATCAGTGGCCCTCTGTATACTTTGCCCGCGGGGCCGATCAACTTTGCCCTGGGTGGTGAACTGCGCCATGAAAGCATGAATATTGGCGTAAGCAATAATCTTGAGACCGGCGATATTGTCGGGTACGGCATCAGCACGGCAGACGCCTCGCGAAATGTCGAATCCGTCTACACCGAACTGAGCATTCCTGCGCTGAAAAATCTGGAAGTGACCCCTGCATTGCGCCTGGATAAATTTCCCGAACTGAACGCACATTTCTCACCCAAACTGTCCGCGCTGTATTCGGCAACCGATTCCTTGAAATTCCGTGCGACGTTCGAAGAAGGTTTCCGTGCGCCAAATCTGGTGGAAAGCGCCAACTCGCTGAAATTTGCCTTTGACCCGGGCACAACCGATCCTTTGCGCTGCGCGCAGGCCACCGCATTGGCAAACGATCTGGCCACTGCCGCGGGCACGGCCTCACCCACCCAGGCGTCGCTG
>CAITOF010000120.1 GCA_903893945.1 uncultured Oxalobacteraceae bacterium
AGTATGTCAAATCAATCTGTGCAAACTGTCAGCACATCAAGCGATAAAATAAAAATCACTTTAGCCGTGGTAACTGCCATAGCAGGCGTGGTTGGTTTTTTTATATTGGCTGATCAACCGACTGTGCGTATCGTCGCGTTAGTTGTTGGTTTGTTGCTGACCGTAGCGTTGATGTGGACGACCGAGCCAGGTCAGAGTTTTCTGACATTTGGCAATGAAGCCGTTCGCGAAACCAAAAAAGTCGTTTGGCCGACTCCTAAAGAGGCTGGTCAGATCACTGCAGTCGTATTCGGTTTTGTTCTGATTATGGCCTTGTTCCTGTGGGGTACGGATAAAATTTTGGAATTTGTCTTGTATGACTTGATTCTGAGCTGTAAGAAATAATGAGTTACTATCTCTCGACTACAAACAACCCGGAAGTGTCTGTGACGCCTGCCGGGAATATGCGTTGGTACGTGGTGCATGCCTATTCTGGCATGGAAAAAAGTGTGCAGCGCGCACTTACCGAACGTATCGAGCGTGCTGGCATGCAGGACAAATTTGGTCAAATTTTGGTGCCGAGCGAAGAGGTGGTTGAGGTTAAGAACGGCAATAAAGCAGTTACCGAGCGGCGCCTGTTCCCGGGTTATGTGTTCGTTGAAATGGAAATGACCGACGACACATGGCATCTGGTTAAGAACACCAGTAAGGTAACTGGTTTTATCGGCGGCAAATCAAACAAGCCAACACCGATCGCACCGCATGAAGTTGCAAAAATCATGCAGCAAGTTCAGGAAGGGGTTGAAAAGCCAAGACCTAAAGTGCTGTATGAGGTTGGTGAAGTTATCCGCATTAAAGATGGTCCGTTCACGGATTTCAACGGCAATGTCGAAGAAGTCAATTACGAGAAATCTAAAGTCCGCGTTACTGTCACCATTTTTGGTCGTGCTACGCCAGTCGAGCTGGATTTCAGCCAGGTCGAAAAAGTATAAAGAATTTGTGTCAAACGCCAGCTGTGGCGCCTGGAGTGAAATTCAGGATTCAGCAACCCGGAGGAGCCGGTCTGATTGGAAGCTAAAACAGCGAAACATCGGATAGGCGCTACTACTCAATTAATCAAGGAGCCATCATGGCAAAGAAAATCATTGGTTTTATCAAGCTGCAAGTGCCAGCTGGTAAAGCAAACCCATCCCCACCAATCGGACCAGCTCTGGGTCAACGTGGTCTGAACATCATGGAATTCTGCAAGGCATTCAATGCCCAGACTCAAGGTGTTGAACCAGGTATGCCTATCCCTGTTGTGATCACTGCATTTGCAGACAAGTCGTTTACATTCGTAATGAAAACGCCTCCTGCAACATATTTGATCAAGAAAGCAGCTGGAATTACTAAAGGCTCACCAAAGCCACATACAGACAAAGTAGGCAAGCTGACACGCAAGCAGGCAGAAGAAATCGCCACATTGAAACGCGCAGACCTGACTGCAGCTGACATGGACGCCGCAGTGCGTACGGTTGCTGGTTCAGCCCGTTCAATGGGCATCACGGTGGAGGGTGTGTAATGGCTAAGTTATCTAAACGCGCAAAATTGATCAAGACCAAAGTCGATCGTACCAAGGTCTATCCATTTGACAATGCAGTTGCCCTGTTACGCGAATGCGCAACGGCAAAATTCAATGAATCGTTTGACGTAGCGATTCAGCTGGGTGTTGATCCCAAAAAATCAGACCAGGTTGTGCGTGGTTCTGTGGTATTGCCTGCCGGTACAGGCAAAACAGTTCGCGTCGCCGTTTTCGCTACGGGCGACAAGGCTGAACAGGCTAAAGCAGCGGGTGCGGACGTGGTCGGTATGGAAGACCTGGCCGAGCGTATCAAAGCAGGCGACATGCCGTTTGATATCGTAATCGCCTCGCCAGATACCATGCGTATCGTCGGTACACTGGGCCAGATTCTGGGCCCGCGCGGTTTGATGCCGAATCCAAAAGTGGGAACAGTGACGCCTGACGTTGCCGGCGCTGTCAAGAATGCCAAAGCGGGTCAGGTGCAATATCGTACCGACAAGGCCGGCATCATCCATTCAACCATTGGCCGCAAGTCATTTACAGACGCTGATCTGAAAGCCAATTTGCTGGCCTTGATCGAAGCGCTGCAAAAAGCCAAACCAGCCACATCGAAAGGTGTGTATCTGCGCCGTGTCGCCATGTCATCCACTATGGGTGCAGGCGTTCGCGTTGATCACGCCAACCTGGCGGCGTAACAAATAAAGCCCTTATGGTCGCGGACACGCTCTGGCGCGTCGGGGACCCTAAGGCGAATCTTTGGGCTGGGTGACTATTCACCCAGACAATCAAAGACCGTTGGGCTGACGGGTAAATGAGTTTTTTTGCCTGGCAGGTAATCGCAAAAAGCAGGGGGACGCAATAATTCCGCTGTTTGATGTGCCCAACGCAGATGGTGGGCCCGAGCAAGTTTTGTAGTTACATAGCTGAAATGAATGATCGCAGCTAAAACTCCTGACTTCGGACGCCGTGTTCGAAACGATGTGAGGAATGATCCGAGCATCATAATTGGAGGTTGACCGTGAGTCTCAATCTGAATGACAAAAAGGCCGTAGTCGCTGAAGTTTCTGAAAAAGTTGCAACAGCACAGACTATCGTTGTGGCCGAATATCGTGGCATCCAGGTAGGTCATTTGACGCAATTGCGCGCCAAAGCCCGTGCCCAGGGCGTGTACCTGCGTGTATTGAAAAATACATTAGCTCGTCGCGCAGTGGAAGGTACGGCGTTTGCCAGCTTAGGTAGTGATATGACTGGTCCATTGATTTATGCAATTTCTGACGATGCTGTTGCTGCGGCAAAAGTAACGCATGAATTTGCCAAATCCAATGACAAACTGGTTATTAAGGCAGGCAATTATGCAGGTAAAGCACTCGACAAAGCGGGTGTGGCTGCATTGGCAAGCATTCCGGCTCGTGAAGTTTTATTGGCCCAGTTGGCGGGCATGATGAAAGCACCAGTGGCTGGATTTGCACGTGGTTTGGCTGCTCTGGCAGCAAAAAAAGGTGAGGGTGCTCCGGCCGTTGCGGAGTAATCTGAATCTCGTCAAATACCGAATAGATGTAATTACTGAAAAAATTAGGAGTTTCAAATGGCAATTAGCAAAGATGATATTTTAGAAGCCGTAGGCGCGATGTCCGTAATGGATCTGAACGACTTGGTAAAAGCTTTTGAAGAAAAGTTTGGTGTTTCTGCTGCTGCAATGGCAGTAGCCGGTCCTGCGGCTGGTGCTGGTGCAGCTGCTGTTGAAGAGCAAACCGAATTCAACGTGATTCTGTCTGAAGTTGGCGCAAACAAGGTTGGCGTCATTAAAGCAGTTCGCGAATTGACCGGTTTAGGCTTGAAAGAAGCTAAAGACGTTGTGGATGGCGCACCAAAAGCAGTTAAAGAAGGCGTGTCAAAAGCAGATGCAGAAGCTGCCAAGAAGAAATTGGAAGAAGCTGGCGCGAAAGCTGATATCAAGTAATCGTGCACAGACGAAGTGGTATTCGTCAAAAAGCAAAGTTGGAATCCTCTCGAAAGAGAGGGTTCCGTTTGTCGTTCTTAGTTGTTGATTTGAATTACATTTAATCAACTTACAGTACGAAGGATAAAGAACTGAAGTTTTAGCCGGCTTTTTCAGCAGACCGAATCGGGTTGAAATTTGAGTTCTCTATCTTTCCCTGCCATACACGGAGTGTTCATGCACTACTCATTCACTGAGAAGAAGCGTATTCGTAAATCGTTTGCGAAACGCGCCAACGTTCACCACGTTCCATTCTTGCTGGCCACCCAGCTCGAATCTTACCTGGGCTTTTTACAGGCTGACAAATCAGCGTCACAACGTAAAAATGAAGGCTTGCAGTCTGCCTTCACGTCCATTTTCCCCATCGTGTCGCACAATGGTTTTGCGCGTCTCGAATTTTTGTCCTACGTATTGGGCGACCCGGCTTTTGACGTCAAAGAATGTCAGCAGCGTGGTCTGACCTACGCCTCACCGCTGCGTGCCAAGGTGCGCCTGGTGATACTGGATAAAGAATCACCGACCAAACCGGTGGTCAAGGAAATGAAAGAACAGGAAGTCTACATGGGTGAACTGCCACTCATGACCACGACCGGTTCCTTCGTTATCAATGGTACTGAGCGCGTTATCGTGTCGCAGTTGCATCGTTCACCCGGCGTGTTCTTTGAACATGATCGCGGCAAAACGCACTCGTCCGGAAAACTGCTGTTTTCGGCGCGGATCATTCCTTACCGTGGTTCCTGGCTGGATTTCGAATTCGATCCCAAAGACATACTGTTTTTCCGTGTCGATCGCCGCCGCAAGATGCCGGTCACGATATTGCTCAAGGCAATAGGCATGAGCAATGAACAGATACTGGCCAATTTCTTTGTGTTTGACAATTTCATTCTGCACCGTGAAGGCGCCGAGATGGAATTTGTCGCCGATCACCTGCGTGGTGAAGTGGCGCGCTTTGATATCGTCGACAAGGCGGGCAAAGTGATTGTTGCCAAGGACAAGCGTATCAACAGCCGTCATATCCGCGATGTTGAAACCGCAAAAATCAAGAACATCTCGGTTCCCGAAGATTACCTGCTGGGCCGTGTGCTGGCCAAAAATGTCATCGACGCCGAGACCGGCGAAATCATTGCCAATGCAAATGATGAGCTGACAGAAGAACTGCTGGTCAACCTGCGTGCGGCAAATGTGTCAAGCATCCAGACGCTGTATGTCAATGACCTGGATCAGGGTGGCTACATTTCCAATACCCTGCGCTCGGACGATACCGCTGACCAGATGTCGGCCAAGGTTGCCATCTACCGCATGATGCGTCCTGGCGAACCGCCCACCGAAGATTCTGTGGAAGCCCTGTTTAACGGCCTGTTCTATAACGCAGACCGTTATGACCTGTCGGCTGTCGGTCGTATGAAATTCAACCGTCGTATCGGTCGTGAAGAATTGACCGGCGCCATGACTCTGTCGAATGACGACGTACTGGCCGTGATCAAAATACTGGTCGAATTACGCAATGGCCGTGGTGAAGTCGATGATATCGATCACCTGGGAAATCGGCGGGTTCGCTGTGTCGGCGAACTGGCAGAAAATCAGTTCCGTGCCGGACTGGTGCGCGTCGAACGCGCTGTCAAAGAACGTCTGGGCCAGGCTGAAGCGGACAATCTGATGCCGCACGATCTGATCAACTCCAAGCCGATTTCTGCTGCAATCCGTGAGTTCTTCGGCTCGTCGCAGCTGTCGCAGTTTATGGATCAAACCAATCCGTTATCGGAAATCACGCACAAGCGTCGTATTTCGGCTCTGGGGCCGGGCGGCTTGACACGTGAACGCGCCGGTTTTGAAGTGCGTGACGTACATCCAACCCATTACGGCCGTGTCTGCCCGATTGAAACGCCGGAAGGACCGAACATTGGTCTGATCAATTCGCTGGCGCTGTATGCACGGTTGAATGAGTATGGTTTCCTGGAAACCCCGTACCGCAAAGTGATCGACAGCAAGATCACGACGCAGATTGATTATCTGTCGGCGATTGAAGAAGGTCGCTACATCATCGCCCAGGCGAATGCCACGATTGATGCACAGGGCAAATTGAGTGATGAACTGGTGTCATCGCGTCAGGCCGGTGAGACGATACTCGTGACACCGGAACGTGTTCAGTACATGGACGTGGCCACCGGTCAGGTCGTGTCTGTTGCCGCCTCGCTGATTCCGTTCCTGGAACACGATGATGCGAACCGCGCGCTGATGGGTGCCAACATGCAGCGTCAGGCGGTTCCTTGCCTGCGTCCGGAAAAAGCACTGGTCGGAACCGGTATTGAACGTACCGTGGCCGTTGACTCGGGTACGACAGTTCAGGCCCTGCGCGGCGGTAAAGTCGATTATATCGATGCCGGCCGTATCGTTATCCGTGTGAACGATGCCGAAGCGACGGCGGGTGACGTTGGTGTGGATATTTATAACCTCATCAAATACACCCGTTCAAACCAGAATACCAATATCAATCAGCGTCCTATCGTCAAGATCGGCGATATCGTCGCCAAGGGTGATGTACTGGCCGACGGCGCGTCCACCGATCTGGGTGAACTGGCTCTGGGCCAGAACATGCTGGTGGCGTTTATGCCATGGAATGGTTATAACTTTGAAGATTCGATTCTGATCTCGGAAAAAGTGGTTGCCGATGACCGTTATACCTCGATTCATATCGAAGAACTGTCGGTTGTGGCCCGTGACACCAAACTTGGTGCTGAAGAAATTACCCGTGATATTTCCAACCTGGCTGAAAATCAGCTGGCACGTCTGGACGAAGCCGGTATAGTCTATATCGGTGCGGAAGTCACGGCAGGTGACACCCTGGTCGGTAAGGTGACACCTAAAGGTGAAACCCAGTTGACACCGGAAGAAAAGCTGTTGCGTGCCATCTTCGGTGAAAAGGCTTCTGATGTCAAAGATACGTCGTTGCGCGTTCCTTCCGGTATGGTCGGTACGGTGATTGACGTGCAGGTCTTTACCCGTGAAGGTATTGCGCGTGACAAGCGTGCGCAGCAGATTATCGATGATGAATTGAAGCGCTATCGTCTGGATCTGAATGACCAGATGCGTATTGTGGAAGGCGATGCGTTTGAACGTCTGGAACGCATGCTGATCGGCAAGGTTGCTAACGGTGGACCCAAAAAACTGTCCAAAGGCGCCGTCATCGACAGGGCTTACCTGGCTGATCTGGATCGTCATCACTGGTTTGACATTCGTCCGGCTGACGACGATGCGGCTGCCGCACTGGAAGCGATCAAGGATTCGATCGCCGAAAAACGTCACCAGTTTGACATGGCTTTTGAAGAAAAACGGACCAAATTGACTCAGGGCGATGAATTGCCGCCGGGTGTGCAGAAAATGGTCAAGGTGTATCTCGCGGTCAAACGTCGCCTGCAACCCGGTGACAAGATGGCCGGCCGCCATGGTAACAAGGGTGTGGTATCGCGCATCGTGCCGATAGAAGACATGCCTTATATGGCCGACGGTACACCGGCTGACGTCGTGCTGAATCCGTTGGGGGTTCCGTCACGGATGAACGTGGGTCAGGTTCTCGAAGTGCATCTGGGCTGGGCCGCCAAAGGTCTTGGATTGCGCATCGGTGAAATGTTGAAAGCGCATACAGCCATACAGGAACTGCGCAAATTCCTCGCCTCGATTTATAACGAATCCGGCAAGAAAGAAGAACTGGACAAATTTACCGACGATGAAATCGTCGAATTGGCGAACAATCTGAAACACGGTGTTCCATTTGCAACGCCCGTGTTTGACGGAGCGCACGAAAGTGAAATCCGCCGCATGCTGGATCTGGCCTATCCGGATGAAATCGCCAGGCAGCTGGGTATGACTCCGTCGAAAAATCAGGTTACGCTGTACGACGGCCGCACCGGTGAATCATTTGAACGAAACGTCACGGTCGGTTACATGCACGTTCTGAAACTGCACCATCTGGTTGACGACAAGATGCACGCACGCTCCACCGGTCCTTACTCGCTGGTCACGCAACAGCCATTGGGCGGTAAAGCTCAATTCGGTGGTCAGCGTTTCGGTGAGATGGAGGTCTGGGCACTGGAAGCGTACGGCGCGTCGTATGTGTTGCAGGAGATGTTGACTGTGAAGTCGGATGACGTGAATGGTCGTACCAAAGTGTACGAAAATCTTGTCAAGGGCGATCACGTGATCGACGCCGGTATGCCGGAATCGTTTAACGTGCTGGTCAAGGAAATCCGCTCGCTGGGTATCGACATTGATCTTGAACATAATTGATTTTTGTATTGGTAGTCTGTCGTGTCACTATCGCCCGAAACTGATGATCATAATCAAGACGGGCGATAGACATTAAAAAGAAATAGTAGTGAGCAGCAGGCGTTGTTCCCGGTATGAATGGAACCAGAGTTAACCGCGTGTAACCTGGCTCTCCCATTGATGCGAATAGGGTATGACAACAATTGCTGCTTTAATCAGCCAACTAGCGCACTGATGCGCTTGCCAGGAGTGATACATGAAAGCCCTGCTCGATCTATTCAAGCAAGTTCAGCAAAACGAACAATTCGACGCGATCAAAATCGGTCTTGCGTCTCCCGAAAAAATCCGTTCATGGTCCTACGGTGAAGTCAAGAAGCCGGAAACCATTAACTATCGGACCTTTAAGCCGGAACGCGATGGTTTGTTCTGCGCCAAAATCTTCGGCCCGATCAAGGATTACGAATGTTTGTGCGGCAAGTACAAGCGCCTGAAACATCGCGGCGTCATTTGCGAAAAGTGCGGCGTTGAAGTTACGCTGACCAAGGTGCGTCGCGAACGCATGGGCCATATCGAACTTGCTTCTCCCACGGCACATATCTGGTTCCTGAAATCCCTGCCCTCCCGTCTGGGTATGGTGCTGGACATGACATTGCGCGATATCGAACGCGTACTCTATTTTGAAGCCTATGTGGTCACCGATCCCGGCATGACACCGCTTAAAAAATGCCAGATCATGTCAGAAGACGACTATGCCGCCAAGTATGAAGAACATGGCGACGAATTCACCGCGTACATGGGTGCTGAAGGTATCCGCGAACTGCTGCGCTCGATCGACATCGATCGCGATGCTGAAGCATTGCGCACTGAACTCAAGGAATCAAAATCTGAAGCCAAGATCAAAAAATACGCAAAGCGCCTGAAAGTGCTGGAAGCGTTCCAGCGTTCTGGTATCAAGCCAGACTGGATGATCATGGAAGTCCTGCCGGTATTGCCACCTGAATTGCGTCCACTGGTGCCGCTGGATGGCGGCCGGTTTGCGACATCAGACCTGAACGATTTATACCGTCGTGTGATCAACCGTAACAACCGTCTGAAGCGTCTGAAAGAACTGCGCGCACCGGAAATCATTACCCGCAATGAAAAACGGATGTTGCAGGAAGCGGTCGATTCGCTGCTGGACAATGGTCGTCGCGGCAAGGCAATGACAGGCGCGAACAAGCGTCCGCTGAAATCGCTGGCTGAAATGATCAAGGGTAAAGGCGGACGTTTCCGTCAGAACTTGCTCGGTAAGCGTGTCGACTACTCCGGTCGTTCGGTTATCGTGGTGGGCCCGCAGCTCAAATTGCATCAGTGCGGATTGCCAAAATTGATGGCGCTGGAATTGTTCAAACCATTCATTTTCAACAAACTGGAACTGATGGGTCTGGCGACCACCATCAAAGCCGCCAAAAAACTGGTTGAAATACAGGAACCTATCGTCTGGGATATTCTGGAAGACGTGATCCGCGAACATCCTGTCATGCTCAACCGTGCACCGACGCTGCACCGTCTGGGTATCCAGGCGTTTGAGCCTGTGCTGATTGAAGGTAAAGCGATCCAGTTGCATCCGCTGGTCTGCGCCGCATTCAACGCCGACTTCGACGGTGACCAGATGGCGGTTCACGTGCCACTGTCGGTTGAAGCGCAGATGGAAGCTCGTACCCTGATGCTGGCATCGAACAATATCCTGTTCCCGTCCAACGGCGAACCTTCAATTGTTCCTTCACAGGATATCGTGCTGGGTCTGTATTATGCAACCCGCGAAAAAATCAATGGTAAGAACGAGGGCATGATGTTCCCTGACGTGTCCGAAGCGATTCGTGCTTACGACAACAAGGAAGTGGAACTGACAACGCGTATTACCGTTCGGATTACCGAGTATCCCAAAAACCAGGAAACCGGTGAATTTGAACAGACCATTACCCGTTATGAAACCACCGTGGGTCGTGCGATTCTGTCGGAAATTCTTCCCAAGGGATTACCGTTCAGCGTATTGAACCGCGCATTGAAAAAGAAAGAAATTTCCAGACTGATCAATACGTCGTTCCGTAAATGCGGCTTGCGCGCCACGGTGGTGTTTGCCGACAAATTGATGCAGTCAGGTTTCCGCCTGGCGACCCGTGCCGGTATCTCGATCTGTATCGACGATATGCTGGTGCCGCCACAGAAGGCAACCCTGATTGCTGCCGCGGAAAAAGAGGTAAAACAGATTGAACAGCAGTACGCCTCGGGTCTGGTGACAGCCGGTGAGCGCTACAACAAGGTGGTCGATATCTGGGGTAAAACCGGTGATGATGTCGGTAAAGCCATGATGGAACGTCTGAAAGTGGAAGACGTGGTGAAACGCGACGGTACGCACGGCACACAGGAATCGTTCAATGCGATTTACATGATGGCCGACTCCGGCGCACGGGGTTCTGCAGCACAGATTCGCCAGTTGGCCGGTATGCGGGGACTGATGGCAAAACCGGATGGTTCGATTATCGAAACACCGATTACCGCGAATTTCCGTGAAGGTCTGAACGTGTTGCAGTACTTTATTTCCACCCATGGTGCACGTAAAGGTCTGGCCGATACTGCGTTGAAAACAGCGAACTCGGGTTACCTGACGCGTCGTCTGGTCGATGTTACCCAGGATCTGGTGGTGATTGAAGACGATTGCGGCACATCCAATGGTGCATCTATGAAAGCGCTGGTTGAAGGCGGTGAGGTCATTGAGCCGTTGCGCGAATTGATACTGGGTCGTGTTACAGCGGTTGACGTGATCAATCCGGACACCCAGGAAACCCTCTACGCGAACGGTACGCTGCTGGGCGAAGATGAAGTGGAAGAAATTGAGCGTCTGGGCATTGATGAAGTTAAAGTCCGCACACCGCTTACCTGCGATACACGATACGGCCTGTGCGCCATGTGTTATGGCCGCGATTTGGGCCGTGGCAACATGGTCAACGCCGGTGAGGCAGTGGGCGTGATTGCGGCGCAGTCTATCGGTGAACCCGGTACCCAGTTGACCATGCGTACCTTCCACATTGGTGGTGCCGCGTCCCGCGCTGCGGTTGCTTCGGCGATCGAAGCCAAATCGAATGGTACGGTGCGCTTTACTGCCACCATGCGCTATGTGACCAACGGTAAGGGCGACCTGATTGTCATCTCCCGTTCAGGTGAAGTGCTGATTACCGACGATCATGGTCGTGAGCGTGAGCGTCATAAGGTGCCTTACGGTGCCACCCTGATCGTGACCGATGGTCTGGTGATCAAAGCGGGCGCGCCGCTGGCAACATGGGATCCGTTAACCCGTCCTATCATTACCGAGTACAGCGGTCAGATCAAATTTGAAAACGTCGAAGAAGGCGTTACCGTTGCCAAGCAGGTTGATGAAGTTACCGGGCTGTCGACGCTGGTGGCTATTGACGCAAAACGCCGTGGTGTGGCAACGAAACTGTTGCGTCCACAGGTGAAGTTGCTGAATGAACAGGGCCAGGAAGTGAAGATTGCCGGTACTGAACATGCAGTAACGATCAGCTTCCAGCCTGGTGCGTTGCTGATGGTGAAAGACGGTCAGCAGGTTCACGTCGGTGAAGTTCTGGCACGTATTCCGACTGAATCGCAGAAAACCCGTGATATTACCGGTGGTCTGCCACGGGTAGCGGAACTGTTTGAAGCGCGTTCACCGAAAGACGCCGGCGTTCTGGCCGAAGTGACAGGTACCGTCGCCTTCGGTAAGGAAACCAAAGGTAAGCAGCGTCTGGAAATTACCGATCTGGACGGTGAAAAACACGAGTTCCTGATCGCGAAAGAGAAACAGGTTCTGGTGCATGACGGCCAGGTGGTCAATAAGGGTGAAATGATAGTCGACGGTCCGCGTGATCCACAGGACATCCTGCGCCTGCTGGGCATCGAGGCGCTGGCACGTTACATCGTGGAAGAGGTTCAGGACGTGTATCGCCTGCAGGGCGTGAAGATCAATGACAAGCACATTGAAGTGATTGTGCGTCAGATGTTGCGCCGTGTGACTGTGCTCAATCCGGGCGATGCGAATTACATCGTGGGTGAGCAGGTTGAACGTTCTGAATTGCTGGATGAAAATGACCGCGTGATTGCTGAAGGCAAGATACCTGCAACCTATGAAAATATCCTTCTGGGTATTACCAAGGCATCGCTGTCAACGGACTCCTTCATCTCGGCCGCCTCCTTCCAGGAAACGACACGTGTCCTGACCGAAGCGGCGATCATGGGCAAACAGGACAGCCTGCGTGGTCTGAAAGAAAACGTGATTGTGGGTCGCCTGATTCCGGCCGGTACAGGTCTGGCGTATCACCGTGCCCGCAAGTTGAAGGAAACCTGGGAAGCGGATGAACGTAACGCCATGCTGCAAGCTGAGAAAGCCGCATTTGCGACAAATATCGAAGCGAACAACAGTGAAAGTGAAGTGACCGACGGCGAAGCATGATCAGTCCGTTTTGTCGATGAACTGAAAAAACGCCACCCGTAAAACCGGTGGCGTTTTTTTGCATTGAAACAGCGTCTGCTGATGAATTCATGACCTTGAATTGGAATAATCTGATGTTTACTTACATCTGTCTTGGTACAAACGATCTTCCCAACGCCATCACTTTTTACGATGCCGTGCTCGCCACGCTTGGATTGCAACGTTGTGATGTCGGCGAGGAGTCAGGATTTGAAGACATGGTCGGCTGGGGAACCTATGCGGATGATGGCCGCCAGGAACTGGCACTGTGGATCTGCACCCCTTTCAATGGCGATCGCGCCAGCGCCGGTAACGGCACAATGATCGCCTTGAAGGCGGCGTCATGGAACGCGGTCGACGACTTCCACGCGGCAGCCCTTGCTCATGGTGGCACGTCGGAAGGAATGCCGGGACTGCGACCGCACTATAATGATGATTTCTATGCGGCTTACGTGCGGGACCCGGACGGCAATAAACTCGCGGCGGTTTGCCGCGGCCGGTCCGGACCGAACGGGTAATTGAACGGGTAGTCGAAGACCTGAACTGCGCGAACGCCTGAACTGCGCTATTAATGTGTGGCGGCTGCGCCGGTTTCTGCGGGTTGGAGGGAATGGGTTGTCGAATCGCCCCCGTCGTTAGTGGCTGGCTCCGGCTCGAGATGTTTGAGGGGTGCGGCTGGTGCTTCACAGCCATGTTCCAGTCCGATACCTTTAAGGAAAGCACGGCGCATCACGCCAGCGGCAATGGCCGCATTCAAGTCTTTGGAGCGCTTTTCGGCACCACTTAACTTGCGTATCCAGCTGCGAAACGGCACAAAACCTTCGATCGTCCGTTCGACCGAACCGACCGCTTCATTCTGCACGTACGCCGTACCTTTTTCCAGGTCTGATTTCTCCTGCGCAGCGATCAGGGAATCGACATCGGGCCCGAGTGCCTTGTCAAGCAACCTGATCTGTTCGGTCAAACTTTCACAGGAGCTGGCTGTCAGTACCCGATACGGATTTTTTGTGGCTTCGGTCAGCACAGCAGGAATGTCGGGCTGAGCCAGATTCAGATCATTGAGTGGAGCGACGACGGCGCTGCCCAGACGATCTTCGGTTGATTTCGGCGCATTTAACTGGGTGGCTTCGTTAGTTGCGCAGGAGACCACTGAAACGGCCAGCGTGAGTGCAATTAATGATTTAAGCATAAAACCACCTCGTGATTTTTATCCTGCCAGACTTGATTCTAGATCCTTAAAGGGCACTTTGCAAAATCAGAATTCCGGTTTCCGGAATGCGGCGCATTCAGAACAACCCGGGCAAGTCATCCTTTTTTTCAGGGGGGTGCGTGTCGATTAACGCTGCTGCAAAGGGGGTCAGGAAAGAACGCGCCTTGTCGGGGTTACGGCAACTCAGCCATTCGTCATAACGTTCCGGTGGCAGGATGACCAGCGAGCGCTTTTCATCACCGGGCTTGTGAAACCGCTTCATGACCGGATGGCTGTCGGCGTTGATGGTGATCTGGGTGAATGAATACGAGGTAACACCATCCGGTTCTTTCCACGAACGATACAGGCCGGCGACGGCAAATGGCGACGCGTCGTCCATGGCAATTCGCCAGCGTTCGGCTTTGCCCGATTCATAATTGGGTTCATAAAAGCCCATCATCGGCACCAGGCAAAGCTGGCCATCGCGCCACGGTTGCGAATAACTGCGCAAGGAGGCAATGGTTTCAGCACGTGCGTTCATGGTGCTGTAGCGTTTTGCCCCGACCGGCAAGTGCTTTTTGGGCACCATGCTGTATAAGCCGACTATGGCCTGCCGTCCCTGTGGGTCACCCACAATAATCGGTGCAGCATAGTCCTGCCAGACTTCGGACTTCCATTCGGTCGTTGCCGGCAACCCGGCTTTGAAATGCTGGGTGAGCTGTTGGGGAGTGACCGTTTGATAATTCACGCACATGATTCAGAAATCCTCTTTAGCCCGATTTGACAACCGGGAAAATGCCCACCATTTTAGCCGCTAACTGGTCTGCCTGACGGGACCGCCAGGCGGTCTGTAGTGGCCGATAAAATAGCTCAGGTTCAGGCGATGCTGTGTCGCGGTTGCGATTCAGACCTGCGCGCTGCATACCGGTCATAAAGTTGCATATTTTTACAGTATATTATAATTCTGTTATTGTTCTAAATAATTAAATTATCGGGGCCCGGAGTTGCCTGAGTCAAGCCTGAATCAAGCCTGAATCAAGCGTGTACACGGTCCCTGCCGCACGTTCACACGCTTGGCTAATAACCTGAACAGGGTAGGGATGCGCGGGTTAAAATGGCCGCTTGTGCCGGCCTGCAAATTCAAATCCGGGCGCAGGAAACGCACGAATTCTGCCAGTCCGGTTTTCTACCGCACATTCAGTGAATTTAGCGAGTAGAATTAGTGCTCTGCCACGACGCGACCCACCAGGAAGCAAAGACATCAACGCATAAATCTGTCGTAAGCAGGGACGTTCAATGCAGCAACGTTCAAAGCCAACCCAGGGGAAACTCATGATTACACTTCATATCAACGGTCAGGACAAAGCGCTGGACATCGATCCGGCCACACCGCTCTTGTGGGCGTTGCGTGACACCTTGAACATGACCGGTACCAAATTCGGGTGCGGTGCCGCCTTGTGCGGGGCGTGCACGGTGCATCTGGACGGTCAGCCGATCCGGTCTTGCGTCACGCCTGTTGCCAGCGCGGCCGGCAAAAAAATTACCACCATCGAAGCCATCGAAAACGATAAAGTGGGTAAGGCCGTGCAGGCAGCATGGGTGAAACACGATGTGCCGCAATGCGGATACTGTCAAAGCGGTCAGGTGATGAGCGCAACGGCCTTGCTGAAATCCAACAGCAAACCGACCGACGCCGATATTGACGCGGCGATGAGTGGCAATATCTGCCGCTGTGGCACCTATCAGCGCATACGTGCGGCGATCAAGGATGCCGCCGCAAATCTGGCCTGATCATTTCCCCGTTTAAATTGATGCCCATAATTTTTCGATGATGCAACGCTCATAAAGGAGTCGCCATGCGTAACGAACGGATCACTATTTCAGACAGAAATGACACCAACCAGCCTCTGCCTGGAATGTCACGTCGTGGCTTTTTAAAAGTGGCCAGTGCGACAGGGGGCGGCTTGGTCCTGGGATTTTTTGTGCCGGGTGCAAACAAGTTTGCCCGTGCCGAAAACGAAAAAAAGGTCATCACGCCAAATGCATTTTTGCGGATTGCGCCGGATAATTCCATCACTGTGGCCATCAACCGTCTGGAATTCGGACAGGGCGTTGCCACCAGTCTGTCGATGTTAATTGCCGAAGAGCTGGGTGCCAGCTGGTCTGACATGCGCGCCGAACTGGCGAACGCGTCGGCCATCTACAGCGATCCGGTCTTTGGAATACAAATGACAGGCGGATCGTCGACCATCAAGAACTCGTATCTGCAATACCGCGAAATCGGCGCTGCGGCACGCGCCATGCTGATCGCGGCCGCGGCAAAAAAATGGCAGGTGACAGAAAAGGAATGTCATACCGAAAACAGCATGGTCATGGGCCCTCTGGGCTATAAAGCCGGCTTTGGCTCGCTGGCCGATGCGGCCATGCAGATGCCGGTGCCTGAATCGGTGACGCTTAAAAAGCCGGATCAGTTCACGGTGATAGGCAAGCCGACTTTGCGTATCGATGGCCTGGCAAAATCGAACGGCTCACAACAGTTCGGGCTTGATTTCAGCCTGCCAGGGACGGTGGTTGCATTAATTGCCAGAGCGCCGGTTTTTGGCGCCACGGTGGCCAGTTTTGATGGAACAGCGGCTCTGGCCATCAAGGGTGTGCGCAGCGTGTTCAAGGTGCCCACCGATCGCGGTGGTTCGGGTGTGGCGGTTATTGCGGACGGTTACTGGCCCGCCAAACTGGGTCGTGATGCTCTGGTGGTGAACTGGAATACCGCCAACGTCGACAAGCTGGATTCAGGGCGGCAATCAGATGCATTCAAGGCGCTGGCAAAAACGCCAGGCATTGTGGCAAAAAAGGCGGATCTGTCCGGTATGGCGAAAGCGGTTAAAAAAATCAGCGTGGACTATGAGTTCCCCTATCTGGCACACGCACCGATGGAGCCCCTGAATTGTGTCATCGATTTAACGGACCAGGCGTGCACGGTCTGGGCAGGCAGTCAGTTCCAGACATTCGATCACGGGGCGATCGCGCGTACGTCGGGACTGAAGCCGGAGCAGGTCACCTTGCACACCATGATGGCGGGTGGCGGTTTCGGGCGACGTGCTGTACCATCGTCCGATTACATTGTGGAGGCGGTGAATGTCGCCAAGGCTTATCGTGAATCGGGCAAATCGGGTCCGGTAAAGCTGATATGGAGTCGTGAAGACGACATCAAGGGCGGGTACTATCGCCCTTCGCATTTACACCGGGTCGAGATTGGACTGGATCAGAAAGGACAGATTCTGGCCTGGGACCACACGGTGGTCGGGCAGTCGATAATCACCGGAACGCCGTTTGCTCCGATGTTCGTCAAAGACGGTGTTGACGAAACCATGATAGAAGGATTGACGGAGTCGTACAACATACCGATGAATCTGTCCGTGCATAACGCGCAGGCGAATGTGCCGGTATTGTGGTGGCGTTCAGTCGGCGGAACGCATACCGCGTTTGTCATGGAAACCCTGATAGACGAAATTGCCCATCTGGCGGGAACGGATCCTGTGGCTTATCGTAAGACGCTGCTGGGTAATGACCATCCCCGACACATCGGGGCATTGAATCGGGCCGTGCAACTTTCGGGTTATGGAAAAACCAGACTGCCCAGCGGCCATGCGTTTGGTGTCGCCGTGCATGAATCGTTTGACTCGGTCGTGGCGTATGTGGTTGAAGCGTCGGTGACCAGGGGCAAGCCCAGATTGCATCGGGTGTGGGCCGGCGTGCATTGCAACCAGGCGGTCAATCCGTTAACCATAGAGGCGCAGGTACAGGGTGCCGTGTTAATGGCATTGGGGACCACCTTGCCCGGCGCTGCCATTACCTTGAAAGACGGTGTGGTTCAGCAGCACAACTTTGATGACTACACCGTGGCGAGAATGCCGGATATGCCTGTCGTGACGGTCGGTATCGTTCCCTCCAATGATCCGCCTACCGGCATGGGCGAACCCGGCCTGCCGCCGTTGGCGCCGGCGTTTGCAAACGCCATCGCCAGCCTGACGGGCAAACGATTGCGAAAATTGCCGTTTGATCTGGCCTGATTTTGTATGACGTCGTTTTCAGCATTGGCCAGTTCAGTCACGCCGCTGCGAATTGAACTGCTGTATGTTGGGAACGACGCCGATATAAGTCATATCAGTCTTGCCGGACTGCTGACACCACTGCGGCTGGCCCAGGAACTGGCCGGTGCAGACAGGATCGATGTCAGTCTTCAGCGACTTTCCTGCGCCGGCGACGCCTCCGTTCAGGGCACTTTAATTGAGCGGCAGGGCGATATTCATCTGGCGTTGCTGGTGGCGGATGATTTTGCGGTCGCACCGGCAGAGGACGACCTCAGAAAACTTGCCATGCACTGCCAACAGGCGCGTTTCTGGGGGGCGGTCGGCAAGGCGGTGTTATGGCTGGCCAGCGTCGGGAAAATGTCCGGCCGCCGCGCGGCCCTGCCGTGGGCGCTGTATGCCGATGTGAATGACGTTGCAGACCATGCCATTCTTGTTCCCAACCTGTTTGAGCTCGACGGTCAGTGTGTGACCTGTTGCGGCGGCACAGCCAGCATCGATTTTTCGCTGACGCTGATCCAGGCATTGTGCGGCACCGACCTGCAGGCACAGGTCATGGAAATGTTGTGTATTGAACGGCTGCGACGTGGCGATGAACGTCAGCGCATAGCACTGCAGACCCGGTTCGGGGCGCTGCAACCCCAATTGAGTGAGGCTGTCACACTGATGGAAAACAACATTGAAGAGACGTTGAGCACAGATGATATAGCACAACTGGTTGGTCTTTCCCGCCGGCAGCTCGAACGCCAGTTCAAACAATATTTGGGTGCGATGCCCTCGCGCTACTATCTGGAGCTGCGGCTCAGGAAGGCACGCCAGTTGTTGCTGGAATCAAACAGTTCGATTGTCCAGATTGGGCTGATGTGTGGTTTTTCGTCGGGCGCCCATTTCTCGACGGCATTCAGTGCGCAATTCGGTATAACGCCTCGTGAAGAGCGTCAACGTAAGCTTGGTTCCGGTTAAAAATGTTGCTGAATTATTAAATTCGTTTCATTTTTTCATCAAGTTGCGATAGACAATCACTAGCGACCCATATATGCTGTTTAATAATGCAATTGAGAAACTATTGCATTTCATGCTAATGAACATGGTAAGAAAAGTCGGAAGTTGTATGAACACTGTCCATTTTTTATTATCCGAAACCAGCCAATGACATTGATGCTAACGCGCTTGCAACGACTTGAAGAAGTGCAAAAAGTAGTGCTGGAAATCAGCAAGATTTCTGCATCGTGTAATGACGTCGTCGAATTCCTGAAATCGGTTCACCACACCATCGGGCGTATCATGTACGCCGCCAATTTTTACGTGGCGTTGTTCGATCAGGCCGATCATGCCATCCGGTTTGTATACCAGGTTGATGAACAGGATGAGACGATTGATCCGACCATCCAGCACAAACTCCAGTCACCGGAAGAGTCGCCGACAGCCTGGGTTATCCTGAATTGCCAGCCCTTCGTATTAACCGCCGAAGAAGATGAGGCACGTGAACGGGAGCTGAAGAAGTGGGGCTCCGGTGCGCGCGCAGAGCACTGGATGGGATATCCGCTACTGGACCACCAGCGCCGACCGCTAGGCGCGATGGTTATTCAGAGCTACAACAAGAAATACATGTATTCCACGGAGGACCAGGGCCTTTTTGGCCTGATTGCAGCGCACGTTTCCGTGGCCCTGGAAAGTCTGATCAGTGTGGACCGGCTTGAACAGGCTGTCAGCGAGCGAACCGCGATGCTGGAAAAAGAGATAGAAGAACGACGCAAGGCCGAAACATTGCAGCGCGTGCTGTACCAGATCGCGGAACTGTCGGTTGTCGCATCGGAAAATCACAAAAAGTTTTCTCGCCTGCATGACATCATCAGTCAGCTGGTGACAGTGCCCAACTTTATGGTGGCGCTGTACGATGAAGAACATCTGGAATTCAACATTGAATACCTTATTGATGAAGTCAATGATCGCAGCGTGATTAACCGTTTTCCGCTGGGTGCAGGTATTACCTCCTACGTGGTGAAGAAAAAACAGGCACAACTGATCAATCGCGCCAGGCTGGATGAGCTGATCAGCCAGAATGAGATTCAGGTCATCGGCAGAATTGCCAGCTACAGCTGGATGGGCGCGCCGCTGGTGGTGGATGACAGATTGTATGGCGTCATCGTTATCCAGAGTTATTCGCCGGACCTTATCTATACCCAGACCGATCTGGACCTGATCGCATTTGTCGCCAGTCATGTTGCAACCGCTTTTGCGCGGATCCGGGCCGACGACGATATCCGCAATGCCAAGCTTAAACTGGAGCAGCAGAATGGCGTGTTGAACCAGACACTTGATACACTGAAGTCCGCCCAGGCCGAATTGGTGAGTCAGGAAAAACTGGCGTCGTTGGGCGGTCTGGTTGCGGGTGTTGCGCATGAAATCAATACCCCGCTGGGTATCTGCGTTACCGCAACCAGTCACATGGTTGAAGAATTGACGATGCTGAAAAAACAGCTGGACGACGATGAACTTACCAAAGAAGGGCTGCTGGAATTCGTCGACATATTCGACCAGTCACTGCGTATCATGACCACGAATAGCCAGCGTGGCGCAGCACTGGTTCGAAGCTTTAAACAGGTCGCTGTCGACCAGTCGTCTGAAAGTGTGCGTGAATTTGATCTGCGCGTTTATCTGGATGAAATCCTGTTTTCGCTGCAACCGAAGCTGAAGGGCAAAAAAATCACGATTAACATCGATTGTCCGAATGGTATCGCCATGAAAACCTACCCCGGTGCGTTATCCCAGGTGATCACGAATATGCTGACCAATTCGCTCATGCACGGCTTTGAGGGGCGTCCCAAAGGGGAAGTCAGTATCAGCGCGCGCACCGAAAACTCGATAGTGTTCATCAATTACGATGATGACGGAATTGGCCTGAGTGACACGGCGATGGAAAAGCTGTTTGAACCTTTCTTCACCACAAAACGCGGGCAGGGCGGCAGCGGCCTTGGAACCCATATCGTCTACAACATGGTAACCGGACCGCTCGCGGGTACCATCAAGGCAACCAGCTCGCCGGGTAATGGACTGCATTACCAGATTAAAATCCCCTGCCGGCGCTCCGTGCCTGTTGAAATTGATTAGTTCGCATGTCGACGCCTTTGCACGGTGTCACCCCGTCCGCCCCGCTTTCCGGTAAAACCCGCTGGCTGATGCCGATGCCAGGACTGCGTCGACAGTTATTGAATAATCCGGCCTATCTGCTATAAAAATAACTCCAGACAGGATGTTGATGACAGCCGTCGGTGCCGGGCCGGCGACGACTGTGGTGCAATTTCGATAACAGTTGGTTTATAAATAAAGCATACAATGAGCTTGCGAATAAAAATAATCAGTCTGTTCATGATCAGTTTGTTGCTGACCTCCTGGATCGCGTTCCTGATCATCCAGCACAATCTTAAACAAAATTACCGCGAGATCGAGCATAAAGAAGCCATCAGCCAGTTGAATCATCTGGTCAGAAATATTGATGACGATCTGGTACAGCTTAACCAGATGAATGCAGACTGGGCGGTATGGGATGAGATGTTCCTGTACACCCAGAAGCCAACCAACCAGTTTACCGACAGTCAGGTCAATCCGGCCTCGTTAGGGACTATCGGCGTCACGTTCGCGTTTATCCAGGACCGCAATGACCGCACAATGTTTTTCGAAACGTCGTATAACGTCAGGACCAGGCAGGACAGTTTAACGATTTTTTCCAAAGTTCTGCAGGATGTGAAATGGGTCAGCATCCGGCTGCTTCCGTCATTCCAGAATTGTGGAATCGATACAACCGAGCTGGGTGCGGTCTATGTCTGCTGGCAGGAAATTCATATGACCAACGGCGCCGGTGACGGTGGTACCCTGATTTTCGGCAAATTGATCGATAACGCGGTACTGGACAGGCTGACCTCAAACACCGGTATCCGCTTTACCCTGCAGCCCATCAGTCCCAGCGAAGCGAAAGTACCGGGGAAATCGATTCCGCTGTTCGATGCCGATTCCATCCAGTTTGGCGATGAGCAATCCAACCAGTTGAGTGCAAAACTGTTCAATATCATGGGTCAGCACGTATTTGAGATCAAACTCAACTATTCCAATGAAATTAGCCGGCAGGGTGACACGATAAAATCGGCCATCATGCAGACCATTGTCGCGGTAATTCTGGTCAACGCAGCCATACTTCTGGCGGGTTTTCATTTTATACTGATACGGCGGCTGAGACGGATGGTGAAAGAACTGAATTCCGTTCAGAAAAGCAACAACTGGACAGGATTCATTACCACCTACAATGACTCCGATGAACTGCATGAAATTGGTCAGGCGATCAACCAGATGTTTGTGCTGATACGCGACCAGACCAGCAACCTCGAGCAGGTGGCCAATACCGATTCCCTGACGCATATTGGCAATCGGCGCGCATTTACCGATCGCCTCAAAATGGAACTGGCACGATCCACGCGCGATGAGTCCGATCTTGCCCTGCTGATTATTGATGTCGACTGCTTCAAACAGTATAACGATTATTACGGCCACCTTGCCGGCGATGAAGTTCTGAAACAGCTCGGAAAGTCACTCACCGAAATAGCCTGCCGACCAACCGACTTCGTGGCGCGAATCGGCGGTGAAGAGTTTGCGGTGATCTTGCAGTCAACCAGTCGGGGCGGGGCCATCCATATTGCCAAGGCCCTGATTGATACGATGGCTCATCTCAGGCTGGCCCATGTAAAGTCGTCCGTATCGGACTTTGTCACCATCAGTATCGGTGTGACCGTCTTCGAGGGTGAAGACCTGCTGGCGCTGATGAAAAGGGCGGACGATGCACTCTACATGGCAAAGAAAACCGGCCGTAACAGATTTGTTGTTTTGCCTGAGGCGGACAGCACCGAACCGCATTAGCCCCAGGCCGTGCCCGGCCCCGGCTGCCGATGTCCAGAAAAATGGCCCCGGGTTTGCGGAGCCTTTTCATTCATACCCGTCAGCGTGGCCGGTTCAGCCCGGATAGCGGTCATTAATGGCCAGTGCCTTGTCGATATTTTTGCTCAATATGCCGACATAGAACGGATCCAGATGGCTGCCGCCGACTTCTTCCAGGTGCACCATCACTTCCGTCAGGGGCCATGCGGGCTTGTAGCAGCGCTTCTGAATCAGTGCATCGAACACGTCGGCAACAGCGACAATACGTGCAAACGGGTGAATTTCTTCGCCCTTTAATCCCTGGGGGTAGCCACTGCCGTCGTATTTTTCATGATGCTGATGGGCGATGGTTGCAGCGGCGCGCAGGATCGGTCGCTGTGACCCGTCGAGGATCGAATGCCCGACACCGGGGTGCAGTTTCATTACATCCCATTCTTCAATGTCCAGCTTGCCGGGTTTCAGCAGAACGGAATCCGGTGTCGCGATTTTACCGATGTCGTGCATGGGCGCAGCCTGTTTCAGTATGGTCGCCTGTTCCTTGGTCATGCCGGACTCGATGGCAATCATGTAACATACTTCGGCCATACGGCGCACATGGTTGCCTGCTTCGTGTGAGCGTGATTCGACCACGTCGCCCAGACGCATGATCAGTTCACCCTGGGTGTCACTGATTTCCTGATTCAGCAAAATATTATCGAAGGCAATCGCAACACCGGAAGAAAATATTTCCAGCAGTTTGGTGTCGATGTCAGAGACGCTGCTTACCCCTTGCAGAATTAACAGGGACGTTTTGCCACTGTTGTTGGGAAAATAGCCCACATAGGTGTCACCATACAGATGCGAAATACGATTGACGCAGGTTTCATTGAGCTGTTTCAACAACTCCGGGGTAAATATCGGGGTGCCGGCTTGCAGATCGCCGATCTTGGCCAGCACTTCATAATTCTTTTCGCCTGAAATGCCCGACTCACCGCGCAGGCGCACCAGCATGCTTTTTTCAAGCTGTAACAGTGCGACCACCTGCTGCAGTAATCCATCGGCAAAATCGTGCAGGTTACGCTGTTTGAAAATAAAACTCGAGGCTTCAATAACGCGTTCCAGACCGGCACGGTAAGTGGCCTGAAACCGGCGTGCCTCCTCGACGGCCATAATGTCGCGGTAGGCGCGTAATGCGGCAAAGGTGGTGGTAAATAATTTTTTGCGGTCGAGTTCGGTTTTTTCTTTGTAATCGTTGATGTCGTACTCAAAAATGACACTTTCCTCGGGTGCCTGTCCGGGCTGTCCGGTGCGCAGCACGATACGCGTGAAATGGTTTTTCTGATCCTGCCGCATCCAGCGGGCCACTTCCAGGCCGGCATCGTCGGATTCCATGACAACGTCCAGATAAACCAGGGCGATGTCCGGTTCGGTGCTGAGAATTTCTTTGGCTTGCTGACCACTGAACGCCTGAAAAAAGGCAATCGGCCGATTATCCAGCCTGAAACGACTCAAGGTTAATTTGGTGACGTTATGAATATCAGGTTCGTCATCAACTATGAGGACTTTCCAGGGCGCTAAATGAGATGTTTCGGATTTTAAAAATGCCATAAAGTTTTCGGCGCGATCAGGTTCGCATAATTCATCACAAGAAAGTTGATCCATTCTAGACCTTAGATTCAATGTTTTAAATAGAAATATATTCTTAGAATAATTTCGACTCAGGTATATTGGTCGTCTAATTCAAAAAGCATCTACATCGTCGTTCTTTTTAGTCAAGCAATCACTGCGATTTCAGCAGGGAACGACGATCTTGCCAGAATAATTTCCGTGCGGCAATAAAAATTATCAGTGTGTGGTTTTTCGGACAAAGTCAGTGGCGGACAGGGCTGATTTTAATAAAAAGACATGTTATAAAAATAACTGCGGCTTTGCCTCGTTAAACGAATCAAGTCATAATGGAAACAACGAGTTTCAGGATGATTTAAATCCAATTTCTTTAAAGTTCAGATCGGCGGAGTCATGTTATTAAAAACCATTAAATACATTTCAGCCTTCAGTTTGAGCCTGACCCTGTTCACCTGTTATGCCGCTGAATCAGGCGCTGCATCAGCCGACAAGCAGGCCGGCACGACCGGGTTGTCGCCAGAACAGAAGTTGGCGCAACTGTCAGGCAAGCCAACCGGCACGGTGATTTATAAAGGTGCCAATGTGTTTGCCGGCGACATGCTGACGCTGCTGCCTGACCAGGCGATTATCGTAACAGGCGAGCGTATCCGGTCGATCGTGCCGTCGGCCGACCTTGATGCGACCCTGCTGGCCGGGGCTGAACTCATTGATGTACACGGATTATTCGTGCTGCCGGGCCTGATCGATTCTCATGTGCACCATGCAACTCACCCCAATCGCCTGTTTGCCGAGGGGCAGTTGAAACGCGATCTTTACGCGGGCATAACCGGTGTGCGTGATATGGCCGGTGATGTCCGTTTTCTGGGCGACCTGTCGCGTCAGGCGCTGATTAACGACATTCCTGCGCCGGATATTTATTATGCGTCACTCGTGTCGGGTCCCGATTTTTTCAAGGACCCGCGTACCGTCACTTCAGCACTCGGTATGCAGGCCGGGGCGGCTCCCTGGATGTATGCGGTTACCGATCAGACCGACTTATCCCTGGCGGTGGCACAAGCCCGTGGAACCGGCGCAACAGGG
>CAITOF010000121.1 GCA_903893945.1 uncultured Oxalobacteraceae bacterium
CAATTTATTAAGCAATTTATGCTACTAAATAGCAATTAAATTATATTTAGGGAATATTTTAATTCATTTTTAGGTAAAATAATTTCCAATTTAGGCAAATAATGTTACTATCAAGAATGTCCATAGGCCAATTTATGGGACTATTTGAGAAATTTTCGGATTTTGGTAAAAAATTTACAGGAAAACAGAAATGAAACTTAGAAAAATTAGCATTTTGATATTATCGTTGACAGGCAGCGTTCTGACCGCCTGCGGTGGCGGAAGTGGAACGGGCTCGACGGATCTGCCCAGTGCGCCGTCACACCAGCAGATATTGCCTAAAACACCAGGTTGTTCGCCCGCGTGGAAAGATGGCAGTGTTTATAAGGCAGGCGCCATCGTCAGTTATCAGGGGTCAAACTATAAAGCCCTGGTGGCCCAGACCGATTACCTCGGCGCCGGCTGGAACCCGAGCGTCAAGAGCTTGTGGGCGTCAACAGGCGTTTGTACGACAGCGACAAGTTCAACCACTGGTACCTCAACCACGTCAACCTCAGGGTCAACATCGAGTACAACCGGCGCCACAACGTCTGGCTCAGCCTCGGGTTCCTCCAGCGGAACGACGACGGGCGGCGCGACAAGCGTGGCCTGCGATGCGGTGTGGTCTGCTTCGACGGCTTATTCGGCCGGTGCGCTGGCCAGTTATGACGACGTAAACTACAAAGCAAATTGGTGGACACAGAATAACATTCCATCGACAAACAGCGGCGCAGCCGGAAGTGGGCAGCCCTGGACTGTTGTTGGAGCCTGTGGCGGTACAACCAGCTCAACGGGTACGACCGGTACCAAAGGTACAACCGGTACAACCGGAACTACAGGTACAACCGGTACTACAGGTACAACCGGTACTACAGGTACAACCGGTACTACAGGTACAACCGGTACTACAGGTACTACAGGTACTACAGGTACCACCGGCACAACAGGTACTACTGGCACCACCGGCACCACCGGCACCACCGGCACAACGGGTACAGCCAGTCATTCGGGCCTGGTGTTGAGTCCCTACAAGGATGTGACAATCAATCTGAACTGGAACACCCTGGTGTTTTCAACCGCGGTCACCGGACCGACAACCACGATGTTAAGTGTCATGCCAGCCAAATTAAAAACGGTCACGCTGGCCTTTGCTACCGGAGAATGTGGTGCGGAAAATTGGGGCGGTGAAGCGGCTGCACCTATGGCGGCAGCCAACATAGCTGCAATGGTCGCAGCGGGTAAATCCTACATTGTCTCGACCGGCGGTGCCGCCGGACAGTTCACCTGTGGTACAGATGCCGGCTTTGCGACGTTCATCAATACCTACTACAGTGCCAATATGATCGGTGTCGATTTTGATATCGAAGCGGGCCAGACTCCGGCGCAAATCAATGATTTGATCGCGCGCGTTAAAGTTGCGCAAGCCAAATACCCGGCCATGCGATTTTCATTTACCGTCGCGACTCTGGGTGCCAGTGGTGTTCAGGACCTGGGCTCGATGGGCGTCACGGTCATGCAAGCGATCAAAGCAAATGGTTTGACCAATTATTATGTTAATTTGATGGTGATGGATTACGGTAGTGCACTCAGCAGCAACTGTGTTCTGAATGCAAGCAACCTTTGCAATATGGGTTTGTCAGCCAACGCGGCAGCAACCAGTCTGCATACCAACTACGGCGTCCCCTATAACCAGATTGAATTGACACCCATGATAGGCGGAAATGATGCCACCAATGAAGTGTTCAGTTTAACCGACGCGGCAACGATATCGTCATTCGCGCTGCAGAATGGTCTGGCAGGAATTCACTACTGGTCATTTGATCGCGACACAGACTGTGCCCCAGGTTATGCATCATCGACCTGTAATTCATATGGAAGCGCGGGCGTTTTCGGATTCACGAACGCTTTTATCAGCCACCTGGGCTTTTGATAATCAATTGAACTGATTATTTGTTCCCGGATTGACGGGAGTGGAATGCCAGATGCCTGTAATGGATCTGGCATTCTGCTTTTTTAAATGAACAGCGTCGTGGCTGGTCATGGATTTTCATGAAAAGATTTCGCAGACCTCCCAACCTGCCTGCCATCTCATTTTGTTCCGTTCTCACTGGCAGTCCGTTGTCGGCCTTTCTGCAGTCCGACAGGATCAATTCGAACTGCAGTGCTTGATGTTTACAACCTGCCGGAGTTCTTGTTTGCAAGTCAACATTTACTGCTCACGGGATCTGGGGTTCGTGATTTCGAGCGCGGCAATTGAGGTGGGGGCAATAAAAAAGGCTACGGACAGTTGCCCGTAACCTTTTGTTTTTAATGCTTATTTTGGTGGCCTGGGGCGGAATTGAACCACCGACACAAGGATTTTCAGTCCTCTGCTCTACCAACTGAGCTACCAGGCCAAGAGCGACATTATAGAGAACTATGATGTAAAATGGAAGGCTGATTTTGATTTTAATTCCTGGCTCGTGCTGCACAGCTCGCCCTTCACTGTCAGCCTGTGTACCTGAATCACAATTTTCGGTGAATAACCATGCAATGTGAAATAGCAGTAATTGGTAATGGTGCGGTCGGCAAGGCCGCCGCTCTGGGCTTTGCTCAAGCAGGTTATCGGGTCATTCTGGTATCGCCAGCGGTCGCTGGTAAAGCCCTGTCAGAAGAGTGGGACGCACGAGTTTTTGCGTTAAACCATACTGCCCGACATCTGTTGGGAAGATTAAAAGTCTGGGATGCCCTGGACGTCGACCGCATTGCACCGATCGACGCCATGCACGTGATGGACGAGGCTGGCGCAGAACTCGTCCTTGACGCCTATTCCGCCCACCACCAGCAACTTGCATGGATTGTTGAGGATCAGAATATCAATCAGGCACTGGATACGGTGTTGCGTTTTACACCGAACATTCAGATTGTCAACGGAAAAACAGACACGATGTCTGCCGACTTTTCTGTGCTGACACTGACTGACGGAGCCACTTTACAGGCCGATTTATGGATAGGTGCTGATGGCGCGCAATCCTGGCTGCGCCATCTGGCCGAGATCGGTCTGGATTATCGTTCTTATGGACAGCGTGGTGTTGTCGCCAATTTCAGCTGCAGCAAACCACATCATGGCGTGGCGCGTCAATGGTTCGCCGGTGAACAGGGTATTGTTGCATTGTTGCCCCTGCCTGGTCAGCGGGTTTCGCTGGTATGGTCTGCGCCGGAACAACTGGCCTTGCAATTGCTGTCTGAAACAACCGCCCAGTTGGCTAGCCGTTTGGCGCACTACTGTAGTGAGCACCTGGGCGAACTGACAGCGCTGCCACCCCAACGGGCGCAGGCGTTTCCATTAAACTTCATCAGTCCGCACAGTATGACCGGACCCCGGTTTGCGCTGGTGGGTGACGCAGCTCATGTCGTCCATCCTCTGGCCGGGCATGGAATGAATCTGGGATTCGGTGATGTGGTGGCGTTACTGGATGCTGTCAGGGAGCGCGAGCCCTGGCGGACTTGTGGTGATGAGCGGGTCCTGCAACGTTATGCAAGGTCACGCAAAGAAGATGTGCTGTTGATGCAATTGGCCACCGACGGCCTGGCGCGATTATTCGGTTCGTCACTGACGCCTGTCAAAACATTGCGACGGGCAGGTTTGAATATCGTCAATAAACTGCCGTTCCTGAAAAGGCAGCTCATGCTGCAGGCAACAGGTCGATGATTAGCGGATCGACCCGATCAGCGAGTCGCTCAGTGAGCAACCCCAACACAGGCAGGATTATTTTATAAAGGCAAGTATGAAATCATTAAAGCAAGCGGCATGGATAGTGGGTGCGCTGGTGACAAGTCTGATCATAACGACGGCTTGTGCTCAGACCGATACGTCAGAATCAATCAAGAAATCAATCGGACCTAAACTGGGCACGGGGGTCGTGGTGGATTCCGTCAAAAAAACACCCTACTCCGGTTTATATGAGGTGCAGGTGGGTGACGATATTTTTTATACCGATGAAAAGATGCAATACCTGTTTGTCGGCAATGTCATGGACATGAATGCCCACAAAAATCTCACCCGAATCCGGCAGGAAAGCCTGAATACGGTCAAATTTGCCAATTTGCCTTTCGAGCTCGCCTTTAAACAGGTTAAAGGCGACGGTAAACGGGTTATCGCTGTATTTGAAGATCCAAACTGTGGCTATTGCAAAAAGCTGCGCAAGGCACTTCAGAGTGTCGACAATATTACCATCTATACTTTCATGTATGACATTCTGTCGGACGATTCCGCTGTCAAGTCCCGAAACGTATGGTGTGCCCCCGATCCCGCAAAAGCCTGGAACGACTGGATGGTCAGCGGTATCGTCGTACCCGATGCCCCTAAAGATTGCACCACCAGTCCCCATGAAAAAATCATGGCACTGGGATCCAAATTGCATATTAATGGAACGCCCGCGATATTTTTCCCTGACGGCACACGCATCCCGGGGTTTGTTGATGCGGCCGCTCTGGAAGAGAAATTGAATACGCTGAAATAAGCTTTATGGTGAACCAAGCTCCGGTGGGCATTCTGCTGGCTGCGGGGTCTGGAAGGCGCTTTGACCCGGCCGGCGGGCAGAATAAATTGACAGCGCTGCTGCCATCAGGCGTTGCTGTCGCTGTCCAGTCTGCAAAGAATTTATGTGCAGCGCTGCCCCGGGTAATCGTTGTGGTACAGAATCAGCAACTGACCGACCCGTTAACGGCATTAGGGTGCACTGTCCTGGTGTTTGCCGGTGCCCGGCAAGGGATGGGGGCATCGCTGGCATTTGCAACTGACTATGTGGCAACGCGTCACCCGGAAGCGGGGTCGGTTATTGTTGCACTGGCTGACATGCCGCATATTAAAACCAGTACGATCAAGGACATAGTAGCCCGAACAATGGCCGGATCGGATCTCGTGCAGCCGCGGTATAACGATCAGGCGGGACATCCGGTGGGGTTTTCAAAACGGCATTTTCCGGCACTAATGGCATTGACAGGCGACACGGGAGCACGTCAACTGTTGGGGCAGTACGGCGTTGATTACGTCAATGTTGACGACCCCGGCGTGATTCAGGATATTGACTATTTATCGGATCTGCAAGGATTGTAATGTTCTGAATTCGGACTATAAATAAACAGAGACCTTTCAATTTAAAAACCAACACGAATCGCATAATTCATGTCAATTTACTACACCATTACCGCGCAGGATCTGGTGGGACACCTGTTTAAAGTGTCACTGACCGTTGCACACACCGCACCGCAGGGTCAGGAATTCAAATTACCCGCCTGGATACCCGGCAGTTACATGTTGCGCGAATTTGCCCGGCATATCGTGGCGATTTCAGCGCATTCAAACGGTGAAAAAGTAACCCTGACCAAATTGGACAAACACACCTGGAAGGCCGAACCAGTGAAGCACGCACTGACCGTCGACTATCTGGTTTATGCGTGGGATTTGTCAGTGCGTTCAGCGCATCTGGATCAGACGCACGGCTTTTTTAACGGAACCAGTGTGTTTTTGCGCGTCCTGGGTCAGGAAATGTCGGATCATATTGTTGACATTCAAAAGCCCGCAGATCCCGTGTGCAAGCGGTGGCAGGTGGCAACAACGCTACGGTTACTGAAGGCCCGGTTATACGGGTTTGGTACCTACAGGGCCGACAATTACGATGAATTGATCGATCATCCGGTTGAAATGGGGGAATTCCTGAAGATCGGTTTTACGGTCAGCGGTGTCCCTCATGAATTCGTGCTGACCGGCAGAGTCCCGAATGTTGATCTGGAGCGCATAGCCACCGACCTCGGGAAAATCTGTGCGCATCAGATTGCCTTATTTGAGCCGAAAACCAGGCAACCGCCGGTTGAGCGCTACCTGTTTATGGCGCTGGCTGTCGGTGACGGGTATGGTGGACTGGAACATCGGTCTTCCACAGCACTAATCTGCAACCGTTCGGATCTGCCCGTTAAAGGAAATAATGAAACCAGCGAGGCCTATATCAATTTTCTGGGTCTGTGCAGTCACGAATATTTCCATACCTGGAATGTAAAGCGGATCAAACCGGATGTGTTCGCGCGCTACGATTTGCAGCAGGAGAATTACACTCCGCTGTTGTGGTTTTTTGAAGGGGTGACGAGTTATTACGATGATCTGATGCTGGTGCGCAGTGGCGTCATCAATGAAGCGACCTATTTCGGTCTGGTAAGCAAGAATCTGAACGGGGTGTTATCTGGTACGGGGCGCCACAGGCAAAGTGTTGCCGAATCCAGTTTTGATGCCTGGTCCAAATATTATCGGCAGGATGAAAATTCACCGAATGCCATCGTCAGCTATTACACGAAAGGTTCATTGATCGCCCTGACTCTTGATTTGACAATACGCCGTGCCACGGGCGGCAAAAAGTCACTCGATGACCTGATGCGCCTTTTATGGAAATCCTTCGGACGAGATTTCTATCAATTGGCATTGACGGGTCAGCAGTCCGGGATTACCGGACAGCAGATTGAAGACCTGACAGGACAACTGTGCGGCAAGAAAATGACCGGATTTTTTGATCTGTATGTCCGTGGCACCAAGGATGTACCGCTGGCCGCGCTGCTTCCTGAGTTTGGTGTGGAACTGATCAACCAGCGAAAGGTGGTCAAGCCCGGCTTGGGCGTGAAGTTGAGTCGGGATAGTGCTGATTGCAGGTTGGCACAGGTATTGGCCGGTGGCGCGGCACATTCTGGCGGTTTGTCGGCCGGTGATGTCATCATTGCTGTTGATGGTTTACGTGTATCGGCCATGGATGGGCCGAACAGCCTCAACAAATTGCTGGCACGATATCGGGTCGGGCAGCGACTGGATGTCCATGCTTTCAGGCGTGACGAGTTAATGACCTTTCATGTGACCCTGCAGGCCGATGCGGCGCCGATGTGGGGCCTGCATCCCGTAGCTGAAAAAGGCGCCGGCAAAAAGCGCGCCCTGTTAGCCAGGCCGAGTAAGGCGCAATCAGGAAAATGACCGGGGAGCGGTGCCATCGATCGGATTGCTGATCGATGGCACCTCCCCGGTACGTCAGGCTAACTTAAAACCGGTAACTGACGCCTGCCGACGCGGTATACCTGGGAAACAATTGATAGCCGCTCAGATTGCTGTAAATCGGAACCTGGACAAATGCATAGACCTGGGTGTTTTTCATGGCGTGCAGAGAAACACCAGGACTTAAGTAGGCAACGGTGCCTGCCGTATCGGTCGTATCGGCCAAAGCGCCCGAGTCTGCTTTTTTGTTGGTCAGGTTGATTTGCAACTGGGGAACCATGTCCGGGTTGACTTCATAGCGCAGCCCAAAACTGAGATTCAGATTATTGCCCGGACGATAGTCTGCGCCGGACTGATTGAGTGCCTGCTTAACTGAAAACTGATACTGCCCATTGACGAACGCATCGAAGTCCTGACTCACCGGCTGAAAATAATAACCACCCAGGATCAGATCCGTGCTGCCATTACCGACGTTTAAACTGGTATCCAGATAGCTTGAGCCTGAATTGCCCGACGGTCCAAACACGACAGGATTGCGCCCCACGGATCCGTGGCCTGCGCCACCGTCCGGATTTGTCGCGGAAGGGCCACCATAATCGCCGGTCGGCAGTTTGATACCGACCTGCACACCCAGATTCTTGCTTGGTAAAAATCCCTGGTAGTTGGCAATCAGCCTGACGTCGCCCAGGCCGCTGGCCGTGGCGCTGCTGATCTGGTCGGCTGTCAGCGGCAACGTTGCATCGGTCCCATAAGTCGAATGAGAGCGGTCCACATAAGGCAGTAACAGTTTGAAGTTCCAGTTCGCGTCGCTGGTGTAACTCAGCCCGACTGTCACATAGCGGTTGACGGTCTGATGTTCAACTTCCTGATCCGTCACAGTCTGCACCTGCTGCGGAGAAATCGGGCTGGTTCCGTTTCGCAGTTGGTTCTGGTTGATGAAGCTGTCGTCCACACTGATGCCCCAGCCGCCAGTCGTGCTATATCCCAATGCGCCATCGGGTGATAACGAACAGCCGCACGTGGCACAGGCAAGAACCTCAGGGGAAACGACCAGAGTGGCCAGTGACAGGGCCCAAAAAGTAGCTGATAAAGGTGCTGATGCAGAATCTCTGCTGAATATTGTCATGAAAAACTCCTGCGTAATGAAATGGGCATGGGCTGACCCCACGGGGAAAAGCCCATGATCTGCGCTGTCAGGAGTAACGGGGAGGGGCTCTGGGCTGGGATGTTAGCCAACTGGTCGTGGCAGGAAAGGTGTCATGGTAATTTGTTGCATGCGATACCGTTGTCCTGATGCGGGGAATTGTTACAACAGGGTTAGCGGGTAGCGCCGGGGAATTTGCCTGGATCGAACAATAGGGGCAATGATTGAAACCGGCATGTTGTTGACCAGGATTGCCCTGATTTTTCAGGCCGTCATTCCTGGCCAGTTTTGCTCCGTCGGTGCTGCAGATGTCTGACCAGATCGAATCGGTGCCATTGGAAAAGGCAATTGCCTGCGAAATCGTTGGCGCGACCGCCGTCATCAGGATCGCCAGACATGCTATCCAGGCCGTCGTCTGTTGCACGGCGCGCTGTGCAAATCGACGCGCTATCTGGCGTGTGAACTGACAGGTTTTCCGGTTTATTTTCATGACGAAAGTCTAGCACACGGTCTCGCTGACAACAATGCCGCTATGCATCAGGTAACAGCGGGGGCCGACATGGGATCCTCGCCCGTGCAAATATTACAAGTAAATCCCCGGATACATTGGTTTTCTGACCCGGTTCCGGTTTGGGGCCGGCGTTCATGGTCCGATGTCAGAAGTCCGAGCAGCTCGCTGGAAGACCTTCATTGCGCTTTTTTCATTCGCACGGCCGACCAGTAGTCGTTCCTCACCTGAGGCATGGTACTGATCCCAATCGAATACTTTGGGTGTCATCAAGTAATGCCAGAGCGGCGGTATCATCGCAATCAGAATGGTTGTGAGGTAACCGTTGACCATCATGGGCGCTTCGGGGTACGGTTTGAGTTCATGGAAAGGGACTTCGCCCTGCGCGTGGTGGTGTGAATGGCGTGTTAGGTTGAACAGTGTCCACGAACTGATGCGCCGGTTCGTGTTCCAGGAGTGTCTTGGTTGTACGGCCGTGGCAGGGTCACGGACAATGCCGTAATGTTCCATGTAGTTGACGACCTCAAGCAGGAACTTGCCGAATAGTGCACTGATTATAAAAAAAAGTGCGCCTCGGCTGCCACCGACTGCCCATGCCGCCATCACCAGCACGACACTCATCAGGTAGCCGCGCAGGACAGCATTATGCATGGAAATGAGCGCGTAGCCCTTTAATTTCAACCGTCTGGCCTCGATCTTCCAGGCGCTGATATTTCCCTTGATTGTTGAAGCAACCGCATGATGGTACACATGGCGACCCCGCGGTGCGGTGGCAGGATCATGCTCCGTTGCGACGTAGCGGTGATGACCGTAAACGTGTTCTATGGCAAAGGAGGTATCAAAGCTAAACGCAAGCAATGAACGGCCGATGAACATGGAAATCGTGTCCCAGGTGCGATGGGTCAGTTCGTGACCAGTGATGGTGCCAACCAATCCTATCATCAGTCCGGTCAGAATAACGGTTGACAGGGTGTTGAACGACGCCAGTGGATTGCGCGCCGCCATCACATCGTAACCGGTTAATTCAGATACCCGGTGACCAAACCCGAAGGGGTCACCCGCACTGACAGACCAGACGGCAGAAAAGGCAATCAGTGCCAGCAGTGGTAATGCTAGCCATAGCTGTGTCGTCAAAACTCGCGGATGGCTGAATACTGGAGTGGACACATCGTCGCCCATTACTGCATCGCCAACGATATAGAAAACAACCACCGCCAACAGACCCGCCGTGACATAGTTTCCACCCGCCAGAATCGCCGCAACGGACAGCAAGCCAACCAGATGAAACATGAAATACTTCAGGTAATCGAGGATGCCGGCAGAAACGCCAGAATCTGGTGCCCCGGGTATTGCCTGAACCGGCTTGGTCCGGGTTTCCGTCCGGGTGATAAATCGGTCAGTGTGTATCGATCCGTGCGCAACGCCCTGTTGCTGCAGTATATCAACTGCGCGATCTATCATGGCAGGCGGTCCGCAAAGATACGCATGGGTGCCGCTTTCCAGCAACGCCGGAATCCGTTCTGTCACCAGACCGCGCTGACCCTGCCAGCCATCAGCGGCAGTCGATTCAGACAAAACCGGGACGAACCGGAATACACCAAGCCACTGGCTTTTTATCTGCTCAATTTCATCCAGACAGTAAAGGTCTTTCTGTTCCCGGGCACCGAACAGCAGCGTTATGTTTCGCCCCCGGTTGGTTGGGTCCGGTTCTGACACAGCGGCCTTTAATAACGCCAATATCGGCGCGAGTCCGCTTCCACCGGCGACCAGCAGTAAGGGTGCCTTGGAGCGACGAAGCCAGAAGGTGCCAGCGATATCGCTGATCTGGACTGCCTGCCCAAGGACGTCCTGGTCGTTGATAAGCGATGAGAAAACCCCGTTCGGGACTTTACGAACAAAGAAGCTGACCTGCCGGTCCTGCTGAACCGGCGTCGCAAATGAATAGGAGCGGCTTATCCCCGGCAGCGACGCGATGCTGATCTGGGCAGATTGGCCTGCCATGTATGGTAACGCCGTCTCAAGTTGCACACGCAGGCGGACGATATCATGCGTTAGCCGGTCCTGGGCAATCACGGTTCCGGAAACCGTACTCGGTACCGTGTGCCGGTCAAGTTCGACGTCAATATGGACATCGGATCGCGGAATGCTTTGACAGGCCAGAATATATCCGTCTTTCACTTCCTCGTCGGAGAGTATATACGCGGATTCGGTCAACTCCAGAACCTGTCCTCCAGATAGCCTGCATTTGCAGCTGGCACAGCCGCCGACACGGCAACTGTTCGGGAACGCGATGCCTTCCCGTAGTGCAGCATTCAACAGGGTTTCGTCGGGTAGAACACGAATACCGGTGCCGTTAATGGTCGCCAGGACCGGCGCCTTGCCTGATTGTGAAAAAAACATGCTGTCTCCGTAACATTAACTATCTGGTTTGTCGTCATGGTACGACGGCTCGCCGGTAAACTCGAGGTGCATGATTGACATTGATGGGTCATTTGTTGACAATTCCCACAAACATTGAGTCATTACGGTGCGCGACCATGATCAAAACAGAATTTTCATTGTCGGTTATCTATCTGCGGCAGATTGCAGAGCAGATTCGCCGTGTTGGTGCGGATCCGCACGCATGGCTTGCGCGTAGCGGACTGGAAGAGGCTCAACTGGCCGATTCGGCCCTGCAGATCCCGTATTCAACACTGCAATGCCTGATATTGGATGCAGTGACCCTGACAAACGAACCTGCTTTAGGGTTGCTGGTCGGGGAACGACTGGTTGCCAATTCGCATGGCATGCTCGGTTATGCCGCGATGAACAGCAGCACGTTGCGGCAGGTAATCAGTCTGTTTGAGCAATATTTGCTTGTGCGAACCTCACTTGTATTGCTGAGCCATGAAATTCACGGCGATCAGGTTCATCTGGTGTTTACCGAACCCGCACCGCTGGGCGACATTCGCCGCTCCGTGCTGGAGGCGGTGATTCTGACGGTTAAGAATCTGTTTGATCATGTGGCAATGGGTTGTTGCAATGTGCGCGAGATTGCATTTCCCTTCGCAACGCCTGCGTATGCGGCGCTTGCCCACGAGCTGTTTAAATGCGACGTGCACTATCATCAGACATGGGCCGGGATGGTGCTGCCTCTGGCAGGGATCGATCAACCTCTGAAAATGGCCGATCCTGCGACCTACCGGGAGGCAGTGCAGATCTGCCAATACGAGCTCGATAAACTTCTTCGCAATGAATCGCTAGGAGCAAAGGTGCGACGCATTATGCTGCAAAAGCAGTCCGGGTTTCCATCGCTTAATGTAATGGCGCGGCTGCTGCATGTGACGCCGCGCACGCTGCATCGCCGATTACTGCAGGAACAGACATCCTATAAAGAAATTCTTGAGGATATACGCCACACGCTGGCGATCGAATTTCTGGCTTCCGGGCACCTCAGCATTCAGGAAATTTCGTATCGGCTGGGCTACAGCGATATCGCCAATTTTCGGCGCGCGTTCAAGCGATGGGAGAAAATTTCACCCTCTGCTTACCGCGATCTGCAGGCGCGTCCGGCTTAAGAAAAAATGCGCGCCATCTCGGCACCGGGTTCAGTGGCACGCATGAACGCCTCGCCGACCAGAAATCCATGAACATTGGCGTCGCGCATGCGCTTGACGTCGTCTGCCGTGCTGATACCGGATTCGGTGATTATGCATTTGTCGGGCGGAATTCCCGGCAGCAGTGCCAGCGTATTATCCAGTGACACCTCAAATGTTCGTAGATTCCGGTTGTTTATGCCGAGCAGTGGTGTTTTCAGCGTCAGTGCAGCATGCAATTCATCCGCGTTGTGAACCTCAACCAGCACCGCCATACCCAGTTCTGCGGCAACGGCTTCCAGTTCGCGCATTAATCCGGCGTCCAGCGCCGCGACGATCAACAGGATCGCATCAGCGCCCCAGGAGCGTGCCTGATAAATCTGGTACGGGTCAATCATGAAGTCTTTGCGCAATGCAGGCAGTGCGCACGCCGTTCTGGCTTGTTGCAGATAGGCCGGCTTGCCGTGGAAAAATTGTTCATCGGTGAGTACCGACAGGCATGTGGCGCCGTGCCGGGTGTAGCTGGCGGCAATCTGTGCAGGATCAAAATCGGCGCGTATGATACCTTTGGATGGCGACGCCTTTTTAATTTCCGCGATAACACCGGTCTGTCCGGCGTGAATTCTGCGTTTGATCTCAGATTCGAACGGGCGCAGATCGTTCCGCAATTCACGGTTGGATTCGATGTCGCTGCGCAAACTGGCAAACGACTGAAACTTTTTTGCCAGGCGCAGTTCGTCGCCCTTAACGTCAATGATGTGACGTAAAATATCAGCCATTCTGGGCTCCAAGCTGTCGGGTGACGCTGACAAACTGATCCAGCTTGGCGCGCGCTGCTCCTGATTTGATGACTTCATTGGCTTTGGCCAAACCGTCGGCAATGCTGGCGGCAATATTGGCGCCGTAGAGTGCCATGCCCGCATTGAGCGCAACAATGTCACGTGCCGGGCTGGGCTGATCACTTAATGATTCCAGCATTTTCTGCCTGGATTCGGCCGCGTTGCCGACTTTAAAGCTGCGGTTGGACGACATGGCCAGGCCAAAATCTTCGGGGTGAATTTCGTATTCGCGAATCTCGCCGTGAATCAGTTCCCCGACCAATGTGCCAGCGCCCAGTGACGCTTCATCCATATTGTCCCGACCCCAGACTACCAGCGCGTGCTGTGCGCCCAGTCGTTGCAGTACACGAATCTGAATCCCGACCAGGTCAGGATGAAACACGCCCATTAAAATATTGGGAGCGCCTGCCGGATTGGTGAGTGGTCCCAGGATATTGAAAATCGTACGCACCCCCAGTTCCTTGCGTACCGGTGCAGCGTATTTCATGGCAGCGTGATGATTCGGGGCAAACATGAATCCGATTCCGGTTTGGGCAATCGATTGGGCAATCTGTTCCGGCTTCAAATTGATGTTGGCACCCAGTGACTCCAGTACATCAGCGCTTCCGGAGGACGATGAGACACTGCGGCCGCCGTGCTTGGCGACCCGTGCACCTGCCGCTGCCGCAACAAACATCGAAGCTGTTGAAATGTTGAATGTGTGTGAACTGTCACCGCCCGTACCGACGATATCAATCAAATTATCAATGTTGGCCAGCGGAACCTTGGTGGCAAACTCGCGCATCACCTGGGCTGCGGCGGTTATTTCACCAATGGTTTCTTTCTTGACACGCAGACCCATGGTCAGTGCGGCAATCATGACGGGAGACATCTGCCCGCCCATGATTTTGCGAAACAGGAACAGCATTTCGTCGTGAAAAATCTCCCGATGTTCTATGCAACGAAGTAAAGCTTCTTGGTCGGAAATGGTCATTTGGCGCTCGCTGAATCAGGTTGTCGGTTGGGCACATCTACCGTTAAAAAATTTTTCAGTAGTGCGTGACCATGTTCGGATAAGATCGATTCGGGGTGAAATTGCACACCCTGAATATGAAAATCGGTATGGCGTATTCCCATGATTTCACCGTCATCGGTCCATGCCGTGACTTCCAGGCAGCTGGGCAAATTTGCCCGTTCGATCGCCAGCGAGTGATAACGCGTAACGGTGTAGGGTGTCGGCAGGCCATGAAAAACACCGACACCGGTGTGGGCGATCAGGCTGGTCTTGCCATGCATGACCTGTTTGGCACGAACGACCTTCCCGCCAAAGGCAGCAGCAATGCTTTGATGACCGAGACAGACGCCCAGCATGGGAATCTGTCCGGCAAAGCGCTGCAGTACGCCAACCGAGATTCCGGCCTCGTGTGGCGTACAGGGACCCGGTGAAATGCAGATATGATCGGGGGCGAGGGCCGCCACGTCGTCCAGTGAAATTTCGTCGTTACGGAATGTGCGGACTTCTTGGCCGAGTTCGCCAAAATACTGCACGAGGTTATAGGTGAAGGAATCGTAGTTATCTATCATTAGCAGCATAATTGTTTCAGCCTGATTTAAGTTTGGATGGCAAGCATCCGAACGGAGTTATTTAATACATACATGTCGAACCTGCTTGATATCGGTCAGGCCAGACAAAACCTTCTCAATGCCGTCCATTTTCAGCGTCAGCATACCGTCTTCCAGTGCTGCCGCGAGCAGGTCGGCCACGCGCGCGTGTTCCTGCAAAAGCTTCTTAACCGTATCTGTACCGACCATCAGTTCATGCAGTCCCACCCGGCCTTTATAGCCTGAATTACTGCAGGCAGGGCAACCAACGGCCTGGTAGAGCGTAAACTCGCCCCGTTCCGACGCATACTGTTTTTCCCATTGGGCGGCTATTTCAGCCTGTGCAGCGGCCGGATCCAGCCTGTAGCGACTGGTGTTCTTGAGTTCGGCACAATATTCGTTCAGCAAAATCTGGATATCGTCGGCACTGGCAATCACAGCGCGTTTGCATTTGCCGCACAACCGCTTTGCCAATCGTTGCGCCAGTATGCCAAGCAGAGCATCGGCAAAATTGAATGGATCCATGCCCATATCGAGTAATCGGACTATGGATTCAGGTGCGCTGTTCGTGTGCAGGGTGGCAAATACCAGGTGACCTGTGAGTGACGCTTCCAGACCGATCGACACGGTTTCCTTGTCGCGCATTTCGCCGACCATGATGATGTCGGGGTCGGCCCTTAGAAAAGCGCGCATCACTGTGGCAAAGTCCATTCCGGCCTTGCGATTGACCTGAACCTGTCGCAATCCTTTCTGGGTAATTTCAACAGGATCTTCGGCGGTCCATATTTTGGTGTCGGGCTGGTTGAGATAACTCAGAATGGAATGCAAGGTCGTTGTCTTGCCCGAACCAGTCGGACCGCAGACAAAAAATATGCCGTAAGGTTTTTCGATGCACTCCTTCAGACGGGACAGATTATGCGGTATGACGCCGAGCTGCTGCAGGGGAATGGGTTCGCCTGCAGCCAGTATCCGCATAACCACATCTTCCATTCCGCCGGCCGAGGGTATGGTCGCGACCCGTAGTTCAATATCCAGTGGGCTGTATTTCTTGAACTTTATTTTACCATCCTGCGGCCGGCGCTTTTCGGAGATGTCGAGGTCGCACATGATCTTTATCCGGGCCAGTAATGCGCTGCGATAGGTGGAGGGAATTTCAATGTAGGGTTCTAGTGAACCATCTTTCCGGAACCGTATAATGGTTTTTTCCTTGCCAGGCTGGGGTTCGATGTGTATGTCTGACGCGCCCTGCTGGTAGGCGTCAATAATTATTTTATTGACCAGTTTAACCAGTTCATTTTCCACTGCGGCACTGACATCGGTGCCCTCTTCATCAAATTCTTCGCCACCTTCTTCCATGCCGAACAGAATGTCATCAACCGAGGCGTTCTGCGCAGTTCCGAAAAACTGGTCAAGCGTCTGCTGAAATTCGAGTAATGTTGTGACGCAAAAATTCAGGGCGTGTTTGGGGAATATGTTGCTGACCATCTTGTTGTTTTTGACGAACTCGGGATTCAAAGCAAGCACTTTCAATCCGCCATTATCCAGGTCAACTGGAAGCCATTGATTCTCTTCCACATAGGGACGTTTCAGATTTTTTACAATGTCGACCGGGACAATCCGGTTGCTTTTGAAGGGTTCATACGGCACGCCAAAATAGTGACTCAGGGCCTCGCCGACCACAGCCCGCGATACGTGCAGTTCGGTGATCAGGAATTCGCCCAGGTCGGTGTTTTTGCTTTTTGCGGTCTGGGTTGCCATGTCAATATCATCTGCTGACAGGAATCCCTGCTTGCTCAGATAACCGAACTTGTCGGTCGCCAACGGTGATAACAGCGGCCTCTTCCTCTGGTTTAACGCAATGGTCAGGGTCTCGCAGAGTTCTTTCAGGCCTTCTTCGGTCACTGTAGAAAACGCCTTGTCATTGCGACTGTTGATGAGTTGAATGACGCCAAACAGTTCGCCGGTCGAACTGTCGGCCAGAGGCGCCACCAGCATCTGTTTTGAGCGAAAACCGGTCCGGCTGTCGATGGTCAGCTGGAATTTCAGGCTCGGTGAGTATGACTGCAACTCATCCGGCTTATATACATCGCGAATATTCAAGGTCACCCGGTTCAGGGCGACGAACCCGGCAATGCTGCGATCAGAAATCGCAAGCACCAGGTCTTTGTACTGGTTTAAGCCGGTTTTGACCTTGGAGACAATGGATTTTTTATCGTCACTGACCACATAGATCGTCAGGCGCTCGCAGGCAAACAAATTGCAGATGTCGTCGGCAAGATCCACGATAATCCCGTCAATCTGGTTGCAGGCATGAATTTTGTTGGTCAGAACATGCAACTGTTTTAAGAAAGCCAGGCGCTCATCCATTGCCGCCATGGCTAATTTACTGTCTGGTGTGCTGGAAGCGCTGCTCATGTTTCCTCCCTGGTATACAAATCATTTTTCTGTCACGAATGATGTGACCCATGGCCAGCTTCACATCTCGCCATCCAGGCCGTCCTGAACCTGCTCGGCAGCACGCAAAATTGCGCGCGCTTTGCTTTCAGTTTCCTGCCATTCGGTTTCAGGTACGGAATCGGCGACAATGCCCGCGGCGGCCTGTACGTAAAGCATGCCGTCTTTTAATACGCCGGTACGAATCGCAATCGCCAGGTCCATCGCGCCGCTAAAGGATAAGTAACCACAGGCGCCGCCATAAATCCCGCGTTTGGTGGGTTCTGATTCGTCGATAATTTCCATCGCACGTACTTTCGGCGCGCCAGACAAGGTCCCTGCCGGGAAAGTTGCTTTGAGCACGTCAAGATTGGAGAGTCCATCCTGCAATGTTGCCTCGACATTCGAGACAATATGTTGCACGTGTGAATATTTTTCAATCACCATTTGATCGGACACGTGCACTGTGCCGGTCTTGGCGATGCGCCCCAAATCGTTGCGCGCCAGGTCTATTAACATGACGTGTTCAGCAATTTCTTTGGGGTCGGCCAATAAATCGCGCGCCAGCTGTTCGTCTTGTGCCGGCGTCGTGCCACGTGGTTTGGTGCCGGCCAGCGGGCGTATCGTGACAGTGTGTGAGCCGTCAGGCTGTCCTTCATTCCGGACCAGAATTTCGGGTGATGACCCGATAATGTGCATGTCACCAAAATTGTAGAAATACATGTAGGGCGACGGGTTCAGCGAACGCAATGCCCGATACAGGGACAGCGGTGAATCAACGTAGGGTTTCTTGATGCGCTGACCAATCTGTACCTGCATCAGATCGCCGGCCATAATGTATTCTTTGGCTCGCAGTACAGCCTTCAGATAATCGTCTTTGGCAAACTCGCGTATCGTTTCGGTACGTACTGAAGCCGAGGTGATCGGTACATCGACACTGCGTCGTAACATGGCGCGCAGCTCTTTCAGTCGCTGCCGTGCTGTCGAATAGGCCTCCGGTTTGCCCGGATCAGCGTAGACGATCAGGTACAGTTTGCCTGACAGGTTATCGATAACGGCCAATTCTTCAGTGACCAGCAACTGAATGTCGGGCAAGCCCAGATCATCGTTGGGGCAGGATCCGGCCAGGCGCGGTTCGATATGCCGCACTGTGTCATAGCCGAAATAACCCGCCAGGCCGCCGCAGAACCGGGGCAGGCCAGGGCGCAGCGCGGCCTTATACCGGTTCTGGAAACTGGCAATAAAGTCCAGGGGATTGCCGGTGTGTGATTCAATCACTTTGCCTTCATGCAGTACTTCACAACGTTGACCATAACTGCGTAAAGAGGTACTGGCATGCAGCCCGATGAAAGAATAACGGCCGAGACGTTCGCCGCGTACGACCGATTCAAGCAGAAAAGTGTTTTTTCCTGAATGCTGACTCTGTGCCAATTTCAAATAGACGCTTAACGGTGTTTCCAGATCAGCAAAAGCTTCACTTATCAGGGGGATGCGGTTATAACCTTGGTTCGCCAAGGAATGGAATTCGATTTCGGTCATGACTTTCTCGTGTGCCACAATGTGGGGTGTAGTGATTAACGTGTCAACTATGCCGCCAGATTTAGTTGACTTCTAGCAATTAAGCTGAATGGTCGAGTGGTTAAACTGGATATTTAAGTCGAGCCATCAAATTCAACTGTTATTGAATGGCTAATTAGTTTGGCTCATCAGCTTGGATAAATGCTAGCGTCGCCATAGCCAGGCCTCGAAAGTGCCTGATGCGCAAATGGGACGTCTGTTTATGAGAAACATGGTTGGGATGTAATTATCGGTTCGAAAAATGTGTTATGCACAACTGGATAGGGACTATACCATCAGGTTGAATCACTTGTACAGATCCAATGTGCCGGAGATCCGGACAAAACCGGCACAGGGTCCGATTTGTCCTGGACCAGCCTCTAACGTGCAGTCTTATCTGGCCAGTTCCGTGCGCATGCCAGCAATGATGCTGCGGTAGTCGGGTTTGCCAAAAATAGCCGAACCGGCAACAAAGGTATCAGCACCGGCCCGGGCGACGTCGGCTATGTTGTCGGTTTTGATTCCGCCATCGACTTCGAGCAGGATGTCGCGGCCCGAGGCGGCGATCAGTTTCCGCGCCTCGGCGATTTTTTTCAGGGTATGAAGGATAAAGGATTGGCCACCAAAACCGGGGTTGACTGACATGATCAGAATCAGGTCCAGTTTGTCCATGACGTGTTCCAGATAATGCAAGGGTGTCGCCGGATTGAACGCCAGACCCGCTTTGCAGCCGTGGTCGCGTATCAGTTGCAGGCTGCGATCCAGGTGTTCACTGGCTTCCGGGTGGAAACTGATGATGTTGGCCCCGGCTTTGGCAAAATCCGGGATGATGCGATCAACCGGCTTGACCATCAGATGAACATCAATCGGGATCTGTACATGGGGCCGGATTGCCTGACAGACCAGAGGACCGATTGTTAAATTGGGAACGTAATGATTGTCCATGACATCGAAATGTATCATGTCGGCACCTGCTGCCTCGACGTTTCGGACCTCTTCACCTAACCGGGCAAAGTCGGCGGATAAAATGCTCGGGGCAATACGGTAAGTTGGTTTTTGGCTCATGGCAGTCGGTTGTGTCGCTCAAGTTGTGTCAGCAGGGAAGTTTCAGGGATCTATTTTAACGTGGATTGACCTTTCCGGTAGCCCCATCAACCGGAAATCTGCGACATGGCAATCCGGCGCCGGGGGCCATCGCCGGAACCGGCCCACGTCAGCCGGATTGATAAAACCGCTTGCTTTGGGCGATGATTTGGTGTCGAATACTTGCCTGACCAATTACGTTAAAAATAGGAATCTGTTAATGGCACTGTATGAATTCAGCGTGTCCGTCTCAACCAGGTATCTGGGGCAGCAATCCGATCCGGCAGCCTCGCGCTACGTTTTTTCTTATACTGTCACTGTCAAGAATGTGGGTACGATGAAGGCGCAGCTGATCGCCAGGCACTGGATCATAAAAGACGCCAACGGTAATGAAGAGCAGGTACGTGGACTGGGTGTTATCGGCTATCAACCGCTGCTTGATCCCGGTCAGGAATTCGAATATACCAGTGGTACGGCATTGGAAACACCGTTGGGAAGCATGCACGGTACCTATTTATGCGTGGCAGAAGATGGCGTGCAGTTTGATGCAGTCATTCCGGAATTCGTTCTGTCACAACCCAGAACGCTGCATTGATGTTTAGTTTGAGTCGTTATCATGATCCTCATCGTGGGGCCTGGCTCCCGAGTACATGGTCCACCAGATAATCAGTGCAAACACCAGAAATGCCCCCGTCGCCTCCACAAATATCAACCACATAACTCGCCTCATGTTCAAGAAAATAAACCGTCGTGTACCTTCTTTGGCGCTGTTCTTGCTGTTGGCCGCGTGCCAGTCCACGGTTATTAAACCGCCGGTACCCGTCGTCGTGACGCCTCCGACCGTGCCGGCAGAAGCAAAAGTGGCCAGTTTTAGGCCGGTTGATTACGCCGCACTGCCAGGTTGGGCACAGGACAATCTGAGTGAGGTCTGGTCCGCTTTCAGGCTGTCCTGTTCGACGCTGATCAATAAACCCGACTGGCTTGAGCCATGCACGGTGGCCAGCGGTGTCGATGGCACTGATAACGCGGCTGTACACCAGTTTTTTGAGGCATTCTTCAGTCCCTATCAGGTGATTAACCCGGACGGTTCGGACTCCGGGCTGATTACCGGGTATTACGAGCCGTTGTTACGCGGCGCACGCAAGCGTGGCGGCCCTTTTCAGACGGCAATCTATCAGGCGCCGGCGGATCTTCTGACGATAGATCTGGCAAGTGCCTATCCAGACCTGAAAGGTATGCGTCTGCGCGGTCTGCTTTCCGGCAACAAGGTCGTGCCCTACCCAAGCCGGGCCGAGTTGCTGCAATCGGATGCACTGGCCGGCAGGGAAATCTGCTGGGTTGATGATGCTGTGGATGCTTTTTTTCTGCAGGTGCAGGGGTCGGGTCGTGTGTTTCTGGTCGATACCAAAGAAATCATCCGGGTTGCTTATGCAGATCAGAATGGTCGCCCCTACAAATCGATCGGACGCTATCTGGTTGATAAAAATGAATTGAAACTTGAACAGGCCTCGGCACAGGGAATCAAGAACTGGATCGCTACCCATCCCGGTCGCGAGAGTGAAGTGTTAAATGCGAATCCGAGTTTTGTGTTTTTTAAGGAAGAAAAATTGATTGATCCCGGTCAGGGCCCGGACGGTGCTTTGGGTGTGCCGTTGACAGAAAAACGTTCAGTGGCCATTGATGCGCAGTTTTTGCCGCTGGGCGCGCCGATATTCATAAACACGACGCAACCGAATTCGGACACGCCCGTCAAACGGTTAATGATGGCCCAGGATACCGGTGGCGCAATTCGTGGCGCGGTTCGTGCTGATTTTTTCTGGGGTTTCGGGACAGAAGCCGGGGAAATGGCGGGCCGGATGAAACAGCGTGGCCAGTTATGGGTGCTGTGGCCAAAGTTGGCCAGTATCCCTTTGGGCACCAGACCGAATCAGTCCCCCTAGCCGGGAATAAATCATTTGCACGTCATTAATTAAAGGAGTGAACCATGAACTACGAAACTATTCTGGTCGAGACTAAAGATAAAGTCGGTGTCATTACATTGAACAGACCCAAAGCACTTAACGCGCTCAACGATCAGTTGATGGACGAATTGGGGCTGGCGCTGAATTCTTTTGACCGTGACGAAAGTATTGGTTGCATCGTGATTACAGGCAGTGAGAAAGCGTTCGCAGCGGGCGCGGATATTACCTTGATGGCCAATTACACCTATATGGACGCCTTTAAGGGTAACTATGTCACCCGTAACTGGGAGCATATTCGCAGAATCAGAAAACCCGTGATTGCTGCTGTGGCTGGCTATGCACTGGGCGGCGGATGTGAGTTGGCAATGATGTGTGACTTTATTATCGCTGCTGACAACGCCCGATTCGGGCAGCCGGAAATTAAATTGGGAACAATACCGGGCTGTGGCGGCACACAACGCCTGCCGCGAGCCATTTCCAAATCCAAAGCCATGGACCTGTGTCTGACAGCGCGGCTGATGGATGCCGCCGAAGCTGAACGGTCGGGTCTGGTTTCCCGGGTGGTGGCGCCCGAAAAGCTGATGGAAGAGACACTGGCCGCTGCTGCAACCATAGCAGGCATGTCGCTGCCAGTTTTGATGATGATAAAAGAATCGGTCAATCGCGCTTATGAAACGACGTTGTCCGAAGGCATGCAATATGAGCGGAACATGTTCTACAGTACGTTTGCCTCGGATGATCAGAAAGAAGGCATGAAGGCATTTTTGGAAAAGCGGGCTCCGCAATTTAAAAATAGCTAATTTTCATGGCAGGGCGATCATAAAAAGATCAAAAAAACAACCTTGGCGTAATTATGAGCCGCCGATCAAAATAGTTATTGACGTGATTGACTAAAGGACGCATAATCTCGCTTCTTTTCGGCAGGCCAACAAAACGATTGACCCGCCAGGTGCAAAAAATTCAATTTTTTTGCAGCAAAATTCCAGGGCAACCTGATGATCTTTAACAACATACAGTCA
>CAITOF010000122.1 GCA_903893945.1 uncultured Oxalobacteraceae bacterium
AAAGTTGCTGCTGGCCAAAAACTTAAAATAGAACAGATACCTGCAGACATCGGATCCGAAATCACCATTGACCAAGTGCTCGCAGTGGGCGCTGGAGATACTCTGAAAGTTGGGGCTCCACTGGTTGCAGGTGCTACGGTGATGGCTAAGGTAGTGGCGCATGGTCGTCACGACAAGGTAACAATTTTCAAGATGCGTCGTCGTAAGCACTACCAGAAGCACCAGGGCCATCGCCAGAATTATACCGAGTTGCACATCGTATCGATTAACGGTTAATACACCGTTTGTTCCGGTGCAGTATCTGCGCATGACAGCGCAAACAGAAACATGCCTAACCGTGTGTCTGCCTGATACGGCCCGGATCATTCGAAGTAACAGTTACCTTAATCAGCAATCAATCAGCAGTAAGCAAATTCAGATCAGTAAGGAGTCTTAAATGGCACATAAAAAAGGCGGCGGCACCACGCGTAACGGTCGCGATTCAGAATCGAAACGACTTGGCGTAAAAGTTTACGGCGGTCAATCCATCAATGCGGGCGGCATCATTGTCCGTCAACGTGGCACACGCGTTCATCCGGGTGAAAACGTCGGCATGGGCAAGGACCATACATTATTTGCATTGATCCCCGGCAAAGTACAATTTGTCATCAAAGGTGCTCAACAACATCAGTACGCAACAATCGTCCCTGCTCCGGTCGCAGCTTAACCGCCTAAATTCAGCTCGATCGGTTCGGGCTGAATTCATGCAAATTAAATCGCGAGTTGCGCATTGAGGTAGGAACTGTAACCCTACCGACTCTTGTCAGGCTGACCTTTTTTTGGGTTTTTCCAATAAATGCTTAGCCTTTGGCAATATAAAGGCTCTACTGTCTGTAGAGCTTTTTTTATGGCATTTTTATAAATCAGCAACTACTGTGGATTTATAAAAGTGCCTTTTTGATTTTGAAAAAGTAGTCACCGCTGGTCATGTTGTAAGGAAGGACATGAAATATGAAATTTATTGACGAAGCCCGAATTGAAGTCGTCGCAGGCGATGGTGGCAATGGCATTGCGTCATTTTGCCGTGAGAAATTTCGTCCCTTCGGTGGCCCAGACGGTGGCGATGGCGGCAAAGGCGGCAGCATTTTTGCCGTCGCTGACCGCAATATCAATACGCTGGTCGACTTCCGGTTTTCCAAATTACACATGGCCAAGCGCGGTGAGAACGGCCGCGGTGCCGACTGTTATGGCAAAGGGGCGGACGACGTTTTCCTGCGCATGCCGGTTGGCACGCTGATCTTTGACCGCAATACCGAAGAACTGATCGCCGATTTAACCGAACACGGACAGGAAGTCCTGCTGGCCAAAGGCGGCGAGGGTGGATGGGGCAATATTCATTTCAAGACCTCCACCAACCGGGCCCCACGGCAGCACGGTAACGGAAAAGAAGGTGAACGCAGGGAATTGCGTCTGGAACTGAAAGTGCTGGCCGATGTCGGCCTGCTGGGCATGCCCAACGCCGGCAAATCAACCTTCATTACCGCCGTATCGAACGCACGCCCCAAAATTGCAGACTATCCTTTTACCACGCTGCACCCCAATCTGGGCGTGGTCAGAGTCAGCCATGAAAAAAGTTTTGTGATCGCCGATATCCCGGGGCTCATCGAAGGTGCTGCCGAAGGTGCCGGTCTGGGCCACCAGTTCCTGCGCCATCTGCAACGCACCGGCTTGCTGCTGCACATTATCGACTTTTCTCCCTTCGATGATGTCGATCCGGTCAAAGAAGCCAAAGCCCTGGCACTGGAATTGAAAAAATACGACGAAAGTTTGTACGACAAACCACGCTGGCTGGTCCTGAACAAGCTGGACATGGTACCTGAAGCCGAACAAAAAAAACGTATCAGGGACTTTATCAAACGGCTGGCCTGGAAAGGGCCGGTGTTCGAGATTTCAGCATTGAACCGGGAGGGCTGTGAAGAGCTGGTCATGGCAATTTACAATTATCTGGCTGAAAAACGTACCCAGGAAAACCGCGCCGAGGAAACCAGCATGGAAGAATCTGCCCACGGCGTTTTATCGATAGAACCCGATGATCCACGATTCAAGATTATCGATTAATTCGCATTGAATCAGGAAACCGCGCATGACCACCGAGCTGCAGAATAGCAAACGATTAATCATCAAGGTAGGTTCGTCACTTGTCACCAATGACGGCCGGGGTCTGGATCATTCGGCGATCCAGAACTGGGCGGCGCAAATCGCCAGTTTGCGCACCATGGGCAAGGACGTGATCCTGGTGAGTTCCGGCGCCATAGCCGAAGGCATGCAACGGTTGGGCTTTGCCCGACGCCCGACCGAGATCGATGAACTTCAAGCCTGTGCCGCTGTGGGTCAGATGGGGCTGGCCCAGATTTATGAAACCAGTTTCCGTGAACACGGCCTGGGCACAGCGCAGGTTCTCCTGACCCACGCAGACCTGGCCGATCGTGAACGCTATCTGAACGCGCGATCGACATTGCGCACCCTGCTGCGCCTGGGCGTTGTCCCTATCATCAATGAAAACGATACCGTGGTCACCGATGAAATCAAACTGGGCGATAACGATACCCTCGGCGCGTTAGTCGCGAACCTGATTGAAGCGGACGCCCTGATCATCCTCACCGACCAGACCGGTTTATACAGTGCCGACCCGCGCAAAAATCCCGATGCAGAATTTATCCATCACGCCACGGCCGGCGATCCCAAATTGGAAGTCATGGCCGGTGGCGCAGGAAGCAGTATTGGCCGCGGTGGCATGTTGACCAAGATTCTGGCCGCAAAACGGGCCGCCAATTCTGGCGCGCACACGATTATCGCCTGGGGACGGGAGCCGCAGGTTCTGGTGCGGCTCTTGCAGGGCGAACAGATCGGTACCCATCTGGTTGCCCAGACAGCGCCATTGGCAGCGCGCAAACAGTGGCTACAGGATCACCTGCAGACCACCGGTCAGTTCATCCTGGATGAGGGGGCCGTCCGCAAGTTGGTCCATGAAGGCAAGTCACTTCTGCCGATTGGTGTCATTGAGGTGAGCGGCGAATTCGGGCGTGGTGCAGCAGTAACCTGCTTTAACCAGGCCGGTGTGGCCATTGCCCGTGGCCTGTCCAACTATTCCAGCAGTGACGCACGGCGCATTAAACGCCATGCTTCGTCTGAAATCGCCGGCATTCTGGGGTTTATCGAGGAATCCGAATTAATCCATCGCGATAATCTGGTCTTGCTGACACCGTAAATCCGGCCTGGATCAGTATTTTTCATCCAGCCTTTTTTTCCATTCAAGCCGACTGACGATATCCGCCACTTTACCGGCGACACTGCTGTCCGAACAGAAAAACCCGTTAGCCAGCACCGCATGCTGAATATTCATGCCTTTGATGTAAATGGCCGACCATTCCGGCGAACGGCTCAATGACCATTCCGCGTTTTTCTGGCCGACGGCATAAATGATTTTCTGGCGATTGCTGCAGCGTATCCCTTCGTAACTGACGTTGATTGCACCCTGCTTGCTGGTTGCCTTTAACGTATAACGGACTTCGCCGTCCGGACCCGGTTGAATGCTGATGGAATCCGGATCAATCTCGAAGTCGAGCTGCAAACTCGAGTAAAAAACGATGTAACGGGTCGCCTTGGCCGGCAAAATGACCGGCGCCGGCGCCGTTGCCGCCTTTACGTCGGATGGCGGCTTTTCGTCTGGCATTGCAGCCAGACTGATGGCTGCACCCGCTAAAAAAATAATAAATTTATAAATATAACCGGTGTTGAATTTACTCATTCGACTCGTTTTTCAAGGTTGACGAGAGACTGATATCGGTGACAATCTCTATCTTGGTTTCCAGGGTGCCTTCAGCGCGCGTTTCGACACTCGCCAGCACTTTTTCGTGGCTATGCACGGTTTGCTGCTGTCGCAGGTAACGCCCGGTCTGTCGTTGTTTGGAGCGTTCGGGACGCGACAGGAAACGGGACAGTTCCTGCAGTGCCAGCTGATACACTTCCCGTTTGAATTCAATCACCATATCGAGAGGCACCCAGTAATCATGCCAGCGCCACGCATCAAATTCCGGATGGTTCGACGCGCGCAGATTCACATCGCAATCCCTGCCGGTCATTCTTAGCAGAAACCAGATCTGTTTTTGACCGCGATAATGACCCCGTATGTCGCGCTTGATGAAATGATCTGGCACTTCATAGCGCAGCCAGTCGCGCGTGCGGCCAATCACCTTGACGTGCTTGGGTAACAGTCCGGTTTCTTCTTCCAGCTCGCGGAACATCGCCTGTTCCGGCGTTTCACCGTATTTAATGCCCCCCTGCGGGAATTGCCAGGAGTGTTCGCGCACCCGTTTGCCCCACCATACTTCATTCGTAGGGTTGAGCAGAATGATGCCTACGTTAGGCCGAAAGCCTTCACGATCAAGCATGATGTCCTCAAAACTTTCTGCGGCGCCTGCACAAACCAGTGAAAATCAGTATAAATCGTTCAAAACGCCCGGAACAGAACGATATTGGAGCAAAAAACTGCAAACAATGGGTGCATACGCCAACTAATCCTTTAAAATTGAGTTGATTATAACCTCCTCTTTTTAAAAAGAACTCATTGTTATGCGCGCAACCCGATTTTTTATTTCAACTTTAAAAGAAGCTCCGGCCGATGCTGAAATTATCAGCCATAAATTAATGATGCGAGCCGGCCTCATCAAACGCCTTGGTTCCGGAATTTATAACTACATGCCGATGGGATTGCGGATAATCCGTAAAGTGGAGGCGATAGTCCGCGACGAGATGAACCGCGCTGGCGCCATAGAAATGCTGATGCCAATTGTGCAACCTGCTGAACTTTGGCAGGAAACCGGCCGCTGGCACAAATATGGTGCTGAATTGTTAAGAATAAAAGATCGCCACGGCCGCGACTTTATTATTCAGCCGACCTCCGAAGAGGTCATTACTGACGTTGCACGCTCGGACATTAAATCTTACCGCCAGTTGCCGATCAACTTTTACCATATCCAGACCAAGTTCCGGGATGAGCGCCGCCCTCGTTTCGGCCTGATGCGGGGACGCGAATTCACGATGAAGGATGCCTACTCGTTTGACCGGGATGTGGACGCCCTGAAAAAGTCTTACCAGATCATGTTTGATGCCTATGTCCGCATATTCAAGCGCTTTGGCCTGGAGTTTCGTGCCGTGGCAGCCGATAACGGTACCATCGGTGGAACCGGGTCCCATGAATTCCACGTGATCGCTGATACCGGTGAAGACGCGCTGGTGTACTGCCCGACCTCGGACTACGCGGCCAACATGGAAGCGGCTGAAGCGTTGCCGTTACTTAAAGAGCGTGTACCACCCCGGGCAACCTGCCAGAAAGTGGCCACGCCCGGCATGAGCAAATGCGAGGATGTGGCGAAAATGTTAAATATCGATCTGCAGCAGACCGTTAAATCGGTCGTACTGGCTGTCGATGAAAGTGATGACGGGACAACCAAGAAGCAGCTCTGGTTATTGTTGCTGCGCGGCGACCACGAAATGAATGAAATCAAGGTCGGCAAGATCGCCGGCTTGCAGACGTCTCGCATGGCCAGCGAAGCCGAAATCATTGAATGGTTTGGCTGTGAACCGGGTTACCTCGGGCCGATAGCGACCCGGCTGCCGGTCACCGTGGTCATAGACCGGACCGTCGCCATGATGAGCGATTTTGTGTGCGGCGCGAACGAGGCCGGCTACCATCTGACCGGCGTCAACTGGGAACGGGATCTGCCTTTGTCAACTGTCGCCGACATTCGGAACGTCAAAGCCGGCGATCCGTCGCCGGATGGCGGGGGTGTGCTGGCAGTGCAGCGCGGTATCGAGGTCGGCCACGTTTTTCAGTTGGGGACGTCTTATTCGGCATCGATGAAAGCAACCTATCTGGACGAAAACGGCAAACCGCAATTGTTGCAGATGGGTTGTTACGGGATAGGAATCACCCGTATTCTGGGCGCTGCCATTGAACAGAATTTTGATGAAAAGGGCATCGTCTGGCCAACTGCACTGGCCCCCTTTGCGGTCGTGTTATGCCCCATGGGCTATGACCGCAGTGAACAGGTGAAAACCGAAACAGACCGTCTTTACGATGCACTGATGGCGTCGGGTGTCGATGTTATTCTGGACGACCGGGGCGAACGGCCGGGCGCCATGTTTGCCGACTGGGAGTTGATCGGTGTGCCGCATCGCATCGTCATCGGTGAACGTGGGTTAAAAGAGGGCAAGCTGGAATATCAGGGACGCCGTGAATCGGTCGCCACGGCCGTTCCTGTAGCGGACATGGTCAGCGTTATCCGGCAGAAACTGGACGCGCTGGCCTAGAATGTCAAACGAACCCGGCGCGATCCCCGGTTTGATTCCGGGCATGACATAAAGTATGACAATGACTCTTTATAAAATCATCGTTATTTCCGTTTTTCTTTTGCCAAGTTTTTCGGTCCAGGCCGGAAATCAGAAGGAAGAAGCTCTGGCTGATTCGGTGCGTTTGGCACTGACCAAGGCGGTGACCGACAGTCGGCCGCCCAGGCCCAGTTTTACGGCCATGGAGGACCGGTTAAACTATTTAAAATGGCTGGGCGAAATGTCACAACGCCTGAAGAAAAAAATTCCGGATAACATGACGCGCATCGAGTTTCTGGAAACAACCTGGTACGAAGCCAAACGCGCGGGGCTGGATCCGGCCATGGTACTCGGATTAATCCAGGTTGAATCGGCCTTTCGCAAATACGCGACCTCGGTCGTTGGCGCACGCGGGTTGATGCAGGTCATGCCGTTCTGGTCGCGCATCATTGGCGACAGCGACGCCACAAAATTGTTTAACATGACAACCAATCTGCGTTACGGCTGCTCTATCCTGCGCATGTACATCGACATGGAAGGCGGGAACCTGTTTATGGCTCTGGGCCGCTACAATGGTAGCCGCGGTCAGTCTGATTACCCCAACATGGTGCTGTCGGCCTGGAAAAAATGGGAATACCAGACACCTAACGGGTCGAATTCCTGAAACCGGAAGCGCCAAACAAAAACGCCCGCGCGATGCGGGCGTTTTTGTTTAGGGCATTGCCCCAAGAATTAAGACAGGTGTGCTGAAATCAGTTTTGTCATTTCAAACATGGATACCTGCTTTTTACCACCGAATACCACTTTTAACTTGTCATCGGCATTGATATTGCGTTTGTTTGCTTCATCCTGCAGCTTGTGCTTCTTGATGTATTCCCAGATTTTTTTAGTCACTTCAGTACGTGGCAGTGGAGCGGCGCCAATCACTGCGGCTAAAGCTGGGGACAAATTTTGTGGTTTCATGAAAGCCGAATTCACTTTTTTAGCGGTTTTTGCTTTCACTGGTTTAGCTGCTTTGACTGCTTTTGCTGGTTTAGCTGCTTTGGCTGGTTTTGCTGCTTTAGCGGGAGCTGCTTTTTTAGCTGGAGCGGCCTTCTTGGCTGGAGCTGCTTTTTTAGCTGCTGGAGCTGCTTTTTTAGCTGGAGCTGCCTTTTTAGCCGGAGCTGCTTTGGCTGCTGGTTTTTTGGCCACTGGTTTTTTGGCCGCTGGTTTTTTGGCTGTTGCCATTGGTAAGCCTCCTGAAAAAAATAAAAAAACAAAATAAAACGAACTAGGTTACGCGATAAAAAATTACCACACGTCACGCAATGCTTATAGTGGTGTGGATTTATTTGGTATGCAAGTGTTTTTTCATGTTTTTGTGCGAATTTTTCACAGAATAGGCATTTTCCCTCTGCAAACGGCCAATTTACCGATTAGGAAGCATGCCTTTCATACTGCGCATCATTTTCATCATGCCGCCACCTTTGAGTTTTTTCATCATCGACTGCATCTGTTCAAACTGGGCCAGCATGCGATTTACCTCCTGTATCTGAACGCCTGCCCCCGTCGCAATTCGCCGCTTGCGCGACGCTTTTATCAAATCCGGTTTGGCGCGTTCCAGGGGAGTCATGGAATTGATAATGCCTTCCATGCGTCGCACCTGCTTTTCGGCCATTCCCATATTGGCTGTACTGGCAGCCTGTTGCATTTGCGCCGGCAATTTATCGAGCAGACCGGACAAGCCGCCCATTTTTTTCATTTGGGATAGTTGTGCTTTGAAATCGTTCAGGTCAAATTTGCCACCGCTTTTAACCTTGTTGGCCAAATCCTGCGCGGCAGACACATCCATACTCTTATGGGCCTGTTCAACCAGCGCCAGAATGTCACCCATTCCCAGAATCCGGTTGGCCATGCGGGTCGGATCAAACGCTTCCAATCCGTCCATCTTTTCAGAAACACCCGAAAATTTGATGGGTACACCCGTAATATGACGCACGGATAACGCTGCACCGCCACGTGAATCGCCATCCAGTTTGGTCAGAATAATGCCGGTCAGCGGCAGCGCATCATGAAACGCACGTGCACTGTTGACGGCATCCTGGCCGAGCATGGCATCGACCACAAACAAGGTTTCGATCGGCTTGACCGCGGCATGAACGGCGGCTATTTCGGTCATCATCGCCGCATCCACGCCAAGCCGGCCGGCGGTATCAATAATTAACACATCGTGATGATGTTTTTTGGCGAAATCCAGCGCCGCCAGGGCAATCTCGACCGGCTTGTCGGTGGTCTGTGTCGGGTAGAAATCAGCACCGACCTGCTCGGTGACGCTTTTTAACTGGGCAATCGCCGCTGGGCGGTAAACGTCGGCCGAAACGGTCAATACTTTTTTCTTGAAATTATCCCGCAGAAATTTCGCCAGCTTACCGGCACTGGTCGTTTTACCGACCCCCTGCAAGCCGGCCATCAAAATAATGGCCGGTGGCTGCGTGGCGAAATTCAGCTGTGCCGCCTGGGCGCCGAGATCCGCACCCATTAATGCCGCCAATTCGCGCTGCACCACCCCGACCAGGGCTTGGCCCGGCGTCAGTGAAGAAATGACTTCTTCGCCGAGTGCTTTTTCTTTCACTTTGCCGATGAATTCGCGTACGGCAGGCAGCGCAACGTCGGCCTCCAGCAAGGCTAAGCGTACTTCGCGCAGCATGTCTGCCGTGTTGGTTTCGGTCAATCGCGCTTCACCGCGCATGGTTTTGACAACTTTGGCGAGTCGTTGTGTGAGATTATCTAGCATGGGGACGTTTCTATGATGAACAGGGTCGATTCAAAAGCACCATTTTACCCGATGCCAGTAGGGTTAAGCGTATTCGAACCGGCCGGCCATGGAATAAATGCCTGGTTGCGCCCACCCACCGGGGTCTGAACCGTTTATTGCAAAAAAATAACGCTATGCCATCTCTCGCGACCAACTATTTACTTTTAATTATTGCAAGAATAAGTTTGTTGTGGTTTCATTCTTGCGATACAGATAAAGTACACTGAATTCATGCAAACCTATTTAACGATTGTCGCCGCACTGCTTTATGCAAGTTGTCTTTTTCTGCCTGAACGCGGCCGGGCACTCCTGTCAGTCGTTATTGTTCTTGGCTGGATCGCCCACGGCGTTGCATTGTGGATGCAGATCAGTTCGCCGACCGGAATCCGGCTGGGCTTTGCCGTCATGTTATCCAGCGCGCTGTGGATTTCCGTGCTGGCCTACTGGCTTGAAAACTGGCAATTGCCGCTCGACGGGCTGCGTTTTCTGATATTGCCGGGCGCGGCAATACAGGCGCTGCTGCCGCTGTTTTTCCCCGGCCAGTTAATACCGGTTGCCGGAAAATCAATGTGGTTTTCATGGCATATCGCCATCGCGCTGCTGGCCTACAGCACACTGACCATCGCCGCTTTTCATGCCGTTCTGATGGCATTGCAGGAAGCCCGGCTGCGCAACCGGACTTCCCTGTTCCCGACAAGCTGGACGGGCGTTATCCTCGAGAAATTGCCGGCATTACTGTTAATGGAGCGAATTCTGTTCCGACTGGTTTTCATCGGTTTTATCCTGCTGAGCCTGACCGTGGTCTCTGGCATCGGCTTTTCCAGAGAAATTTTCGGCGTGGCATTCAGGTGGGATCATAAAACGGTCTTTACTTTGTTATCATGGGCTTTATTCGGCATCCTGCTGGGGGGACGCAGATGGCGCGGATGGCGCGGCAAAACTGCGTTAAGTCTGACCTTATCCGGGTTTACCACACTGTTACTGGCGTATGTCGGAAGCCGGTTTGTGCTGGAAGTGATCCTGCATCGGAGTTTTCTATGAGGTGGCTGGTGTGGCTGATTTTCGGACTGGTGATTTACCTCGCCGTGCGCAGCAGAGTGAAAACCATGCAGAACAACCTGCGCAATGCGGTCCAGGCCGAAATGGCGGCGCAGGCCGCCGCCATGCAGCCACCCCGCCCGGCCCCGCCACCAGAAAACATGGTGGCCTGTGCCTACTGCCAGATTTATATACCGGCCTCAGAAGCGGTGCATCTGGTCACCCCAACAGCGGACCGCTATTTTTGCTGTGAAGATCACCTGCGCATGAATTCGAACCCGTCCTCACCCCACTCCTCAGCTTCCCGCGAATGAGCAGCAGCACCAGTCAAAATCCCAACGTGACCCTGTGGCGCTCACTGAAAACACTCAGTGTGACGCGAGTCCTGATCGCCCTGGTGCTGCTCAGCCTGCTTGGACTGCATAACAGTAAATTCATCTGGTCGATTGCCCCGCCTGTCTACCGGCTGATCTGTTCTGTCTATCTGTTTGGCGCGCTGGGATTTGTCGGGCTGCAAATGAGAATCAAGCAGTATTTTTTCTGGCAGTTGAGTGAGCAGGTCACGTTCGATGTCATTGTTATTTCTGTATTATTTTTCTTCGCCGGCGGCATCAACAGCAGCGTTGTCATTCTGTACCTTTTCCCGTTAGCCAGCTGCGCCATACTGGCGCCACTGGTCTGGGCGCTATTCCTTTCCTCGGTGGTTGCGCTGTATTTGATGGTGATCAGTTCATTTCAGGAATATGTCTCGGGGTCCGAAATCGCCGTCTCCAGCGCCGGGCTGTATGGTGCAACCTTTCTGGCCGTGGTGTACATTGTCAACCGGCTCGCTGACCGCCTGATACGGCAGGAAGAAATCGCCATTCAACACGGCAAGAATCTGCGCATTCAGCAGGAAATCAACAAGCTGGTCGTTGCCGACATGGGCGACGGTGTCATTGTCATTGACTCGAGCAGCCTGGTCTACGCATGCAATCCGGCGACCCAGCAGATGCTGGGCACGTCGATCGTGTCCGGACTGACCAAACTGAATGAAGTACCGAGCCTGAAACCGATTGCGGACGCCTTTTATGCATGGGAAATCAATCTGTCCGAACTTAGCCGGGATATACCGGAGACCGTTGCATTGACCGCATACACTCAGCATGACGAATCCGGCCAGCACAGTTCTGTCATGGTCAAAGGTATCCGCAATGATGTTGTGACCCACCTGAAACTCCGGTTCGTCCATGTGGGCACCGATTCCGACGACAGCGATGAGCGATACATTATCTTTTTGCAAGATGCGTCCGACATTGAAAACCAGGCACAACAGCTGAAACTGGCATCGATGGGTCGTCTTACCGCCAGCATTGCCCATGAAGTCAGAAATCCGCTGTCATCAATTTCCTATGCCGCCTCCCTGTTGGGAGAATCGGATCTGAGCACCGATCAAAGCGCGCGACTGGTCAAGATTGTCAATGACAATGTCGTCCGGCTGAACCGGCTTATTGAAGATATCCTGCGCCTGTCGCGCAAAGCCCAGATAAATATTGAGCCATTTTTGATTAAACCGGCCTTGCAGGAAATTTTGCAGGAGTTTCAGGAAACACATGGGTTGGCCACCGACATCGTCCAGTTGACTGCTCCGGAAAAACTGAGAATCCGGTTTGATCCCCTGCATTTGCGCGAGGTCGTTGTGAATTTGCTCAACAACGCCATCCGTTACGCAAGCGGCGCCCCGGGCAGCATTCAGCTGTTCGTGGTGGCCGATCTCGACGACCAGCTGGAGTTGCATGTACGCGATGACGGCCCGGGCATTACGGCAGAAATCCGGGCGCACCTGTTTGAACCGTTTTACACTACCTCCAGCCGGGGAACCGGCCTGGGACTGTATATGGCCCGCGAGCTCTGCCTGAATAATGGTGCCCTGCTGGACTACGAATATCGTTTTACCGATAATGACACGCAGAACACCCCTAATCAGGCCACCGGACGTTTCGTGATCACTTTCGTTAAACCCAAGAAAAAGTATGAACCAACATAAAACTTCTTCGATGCCCGGCGGTGTTCCCCGTATTCTGGTGGTGGACGATGAAGCCCATTTGCGCGAATTGCTGGAAATTACGCTGATCAAAATGGGTATGGATGTTGACAGTGCGGAAAACCTGGCCGTTGCGAGGCGTTATTTTTCACAGAATAATTACTCGCTGGTGCTCACTGATATGCGTTTGCCAGACGGACTGGGTCTGGAATTGGTCGAAGAGGTTGCCAGGAGCGGCAAAAATACCCCGATTGCCGTTATCACCGCGTTTGGCAGCGCCGATAATGCCGTCATTGCCCTCAAAGCCGGTGCGTTTGATTATCTTTCCAAACCGGTCGCGCTGGATCAGCTCAGAAAACTGGTCCATTCTGCACTCCAGGTCAGCCAGAACAAGCTGGCATTGAACCCATTAAGCGCGCCCGGCTCCCGGATGCTCGGCCAATCCAGGGCGATCGAAGAACTGCGCTCACAGATTGGACGACTGGCGCGGAGCATGGCGCCGGTGTCGATCTGGGGAGAATCCGGCAGCGGAAAAGAACTGGCGGCGCGAGAAATCCACGCGCAGAGCGCCCGGGCACTGAAACCGTTTGTGGCTGTCAATTGCGGCGCAATCCCTGAAGCACTGATGGAAGCCGAATTTTTCGGTTACCGGAAAGGCGCCTTTACTGGCGCCAATGAAGAACGGGACGGCTTTTTTCAGGCTGCCAACGGCGGCACATTAATGCTGGATGAAGTGGCTGATCTGCCCCTGGCCATGCAGGTCAAGCTGCTGCGCGCCATCCAGGAGCGTGCGGTACGTAAAATCGGCGCGACGGCCGAAGAGTCAGTCGATGTGCGCATCATCAGCGCAACGCACCAGAACCTGGAGGAATGCGTGGCAAATAAACGCTTCCGGCAGGATCTGTACTATCGTCTCAACGTCATTGAGCTCAAATTGCCCTCGCTGCGCGAGCGACGCGATGACATAGAACTGCTGTCTACGGGCATCTTGCACCGGCTGTCCGGTAAGGAAGTCAGTCTGTCACCCGATGCATTGGCCGCCTTGCAGAATTATGATTTCCCCGGGAATGTGCGCGAACTGGAAAATATTCTGGAACGTGCATTGGCGTTTGCCAACGACGGTATCGTACAGCTCGATGACCTGGCCCTGAAATACGCCAAATCGTTCGCCGCCACGGTGCCGGCTGTCACCAACCCGGCGCCTGAAACCGGGCCGCGGGTCAGTGACGATAGGTTGCACAACGAGACGACAGGAAATCCCGAATCCGGCCCGAACGACGAGGGCGCAAGACATGCGCCGGGTGACGCCAGCGCGATCAGGTCGGTCGCGCCCGCCCCGAGCTTTAAATTGAGCGACGATAGTGGCGCTGAACTGCCAAAATCACTGCCTGCCTATCTGGAAGAGGTTGAACGCGACATCATAATTCGCGCTTTACAGAAGACACGCTATAACAAAACTCAGGCTGCCGAATTATTGGGAGTCAGTTTCCGCCAGTTACGCTATCAGATCCAGAAGCTGAAAATAGATGAATCCGAATGAGTGACTCTGACACGCCACCTGGTTCCACGCCCGACGATGACAGGTTGACGGCAGGCTGGATTGCTGCCGCCCGGCGCTTTGATTCACCCAATTTTGACGCGCGGCCCGAGGATTGTGTTCCCGAACTGCTGGTGATCCACGCCATCAGTTTGCCGGTGGGCCGGTTCACCACTGACATGCAGGACAACCATGTGGCGGACCTGTTTCTGAACCAACTGGACATCGACGCCCATCCCGACTTCGTTACGCTCAAAGGCATGCGGGTCTCGGCCCATTTCTTCATACCCCGTGACGGAACCCTGTGCCAATTTGTCAGCGTCGACCGGCGCGCCTGGCATGCCGGCGTGTCCGAGTGGTGGGGCCGCCCGCGCTGCAACGATTTTTCGATCGGGATTGAACTGGAAGGCAGTGACCATGTCCCCTTTGAACCGGCTCAGTACGACACTCTGGCTAAATTGACAGGATTGTTGATCCGGCATTTTCCAATTCGGGACATTGTCGGACACCAGCACATCGCGCCCGGAAGAAAGACCGATCCGGGTCCTTTTTTTGACTGGAAAATGTTCCGTAGTTCACTAAACCAACACTTCCCGTTAGTACTCGCTAACGCGGCAATACGCTTTCCTGCTGATCGTTAAAAAAGTCAATTGCTCCAGAAAATTTATTCGAAAAATTCCCGGAAAAATAGTTTAAAAAGCGATTGCATTGTCGAATGCAGGGCACTAGAATTAGTGAAAATTATGAAGTGACTTACTATATATAGTGTTTTTTTGTGCTTTTACGAAAATACGCCCTATCCCTGGAAAGTTCCGTTTCAGGGGTGTCACCTTCTGATTTTGGCTGATACCGGTTCGATTTGGGCTTGTTAATCTGGACTTGTTAAGCAGGCTATCAGGCCAGCAGTTCGATGGGCGCAGTTTGCCCTCGACGCAGTAATTAATAAGCAAAATACTCTCTAAAATAAATTAAAAAATAAAATGGCACATATTTCATGTGTCATTTCCACCATAGACTCTGGAGGCGGAATGCACTCTTCAACTGAAACATATACACAATCCCACCTAAATCCAAATCAGGCCGTACCTCCGATCGGAATCAACCCTTTAGAGCCATCCCAATCCTATACGGAATATCGCATCATCCGGCGCAATGGCGCGGTGGTCAGTTTTGAGCCGTCGAAGATCGCGATTGCGATGACCAAGGCCTTTCTGGCAGTCAGTGGCGGTCAGGGCGCGGCATCTGCGCGGGTTCGCGAGCTGGTGGAACAATTGACCTCGGGTGTCGTCAGCGCATTGCTCCGACGCCAGCCCAACGGTGGCACATTCCATATAGAAGATGTACAGGACCAGGTGGAACTTGCCCTGATGCGCTCAGGGGAACATGATGTGGCGCGTTCCTACGTGTTATACCGGTTTAAGCGCATGGAAGAACGGCGTGCCCAGCAGGAAACAGCCGATGCCGGCAAACAGGCAGACAACCAGTTGCATGTGCTGGTTAACGGAAAAAGCCAGCCGCTGGACCTCCAACAGGTTCGCCAGCTGATCAGTGCAGCCTGCGTTGGCCTGGACAAGCTGGTTGATGCCGAAGCAATTCTGGCGGAAACAGTAAAAAATCTGTATCACAATGTGCCGGTCGAAGAATTATATAAATCGGCCATTCTGGCGGCACGCGCATTAATGGAGAAAGAACCGGCCTACAGCCAGGTTACGGCCCGCCTGCTGTTGCACACGATACGCAACGAAGTGTTTGGCCTGGAAGTGTCTCAGCAGGATGCCGCACAACAGTATGTTGTCTATTTCCCGGAATTCATCAAAAAAGGCATCAAGGCAGAATTGCTGGATCCGCGCCTGGCAGAATACGACCTGGCCAAGCTGGGTCAGGCGCTGGTGGCAGACCGTGACCTGCAGTTCGGCTACCTCGGACTGCAAACCCTGTATGACCGCTATTTTCTGCATATTGAAGGTTCACACATCGAAATGCCCCAGGTGTTTTTCATGCGCGTGGCGATGGGACTGGCGTTAAACGAAATTGATCGCACCGCCCGCGCCATTGAATTCTATAACCTGTTGTCAAGTTTCGATTTCATGAGCTCAACACCGACACTGTTTAACTCAGGCACCTTGCGCTCGCAGTTATCGTCCTGCTATTTGACGACCGTTTCGGATGACCTGGAGGGCATTTATGAGGCCATCAAGGAAAATGCCCTGCTTGCCAAATACGCCGGCGGCCTTGGAAATGACTGGACACCGGTTCGCTCACTGGGTGCGCATATTAAAGGTACCAATGGCAAATCGCAGGGCGTGGTACCGTTTTTGAAAGTCGTCAATGACACGGCCGTTGCAGTCAACCAGGGCGGAAAGCGCAAAGGCGCGGTTTGCGCTTACCTGGAAACCTGGCACATGGACGTGGAAGAATTCCTCGAACTGCGCAAAAATACCGGCGATGACCGACGACGCACCCACGACATGAACACCTCCAACTGGATCCCTGACCTGTTTATGAAACGGGTGATGGAAAAGGGTGAATGGACATTATTCTCACCTTCCGACGTCACCGATCTGCATGACAAGTTCGGCCGGGCCTTCGAAACCGCGTACACGGCTTATGAAGCAAAAGCCGCCCGGGGCGAAATCAAGGTGTTCAAAAAAGTGCAGGCGCTGGACTTGTGGCGCAAGATGCTGTCCATGCTGTTTGAAACCGGACATCCCTGGATTACCTTTAAAGATCCCTGCAACATCCGCTCGCCTCAGCAGCATGTGGGCGTGGTGCACTCCTCCAATCTGTGTACCGAGATCACCCTGAATACCAATGACAAAGAAATTGCGGTCTGTAACCTGGGTTCGGTGAATCTGCCGGCACATATGAAAGACGGCAAGCTGGATCATGTCAAATTGCAAAAAACCGTACGTACGGCAATGCGGATGCTGGACAACGTTATCGACATTAATTACTACGCAGTGAAAAAAGCCCGCGAATCGAACCTGAAGCACCGTCCGGTGGGAATGGGAATCATGGGATTCCAGGATTGTCTGCACATGATCCGAACCTCTTACGCGTCCAGGGAAGCCGTCCAATTCGCTGACACATCCATGGAAGCAGTGTGTTACTACGCCTATCTGGCCTCGACTGAGCTGGCCGAAGAACGCGGCACTTACAGTTCCTATCGTGGCTCGTTGTGGGATCGGGGTATTTTGCCGCAGGACACCCTGAAACTGCTGGCCGAAGAACGCGGCGGCTATCTTGAGGTCGATAACAGTGAATCGATGGACTGGAGCGTGGTCCGCAACCGGATCAAGCAATACGGGATGCGCAATTCCAACTGTATCGCGATCGCCCCGACCGCCACGATCTCCAACATTATTAACGTGTCTGCCTGCATCGAGCCGACTTACCAGAACCTGTACGTCAAGTCCAACCTGTCCGGTGAATTCACCGAAATCAACGAATACCTGGTCCGGGATCTGAAACATCGCGGCATGTGGGATGAAGTCATGATCTCCGATCTGAAGTACTTTGACGGCAGCCTGGCCAAAATTGATCGCATTCCCGCCGACCTGCGCGAATTGTATGCCACGGCATTTGAAGTGGATACGATCTGGATTATTGAGGCTGCTGCCCGACGCCAGAAATGGATAGACCAGGCCCAGTCGCTGAACATCTACATGGCCGGTGCATCCGGTAAAAAACTGGATGAGACCTACAAAACCGCGTGGTTGCGTGGTTTAAAAACCACATATTATTTGCGTACGATAGGCGCGACTCACACCGAAAAATCCACCTCAAAAACCGGTGCATTAAATGCTGTCGCCGTTGATGGCGCACAGGGTTCGATGATGAGTTCCATGTCGGCAGCAGCAGGCACCGCGACCAACTTTACCGGCTTGAGCAGCACCGATGCCACGCCGGCGGCTGAAGGTCCAGTCTGCATGTTAAGGCCAGGCGATGCCGGCTTTGATGAATGCGAAGCCTGCCAATAACAACGGTTAATACGTAAAAAAGGATATAAAAATGCTTTCATGGGATGACGAAGTAAGCGGGTCTGCCGCGGCAAACCTGGCGCACAAAATGCCGGCTTTGCAACCACTGCGTGCGCCAGAGCAGGTGTTTATACCTGCTGTGCCGGAAATCAGAAGCGATTCTGCGGTTAGTGCCGAGCAGGTTGCGCGACGCGTGAACGCCGCCGACAAACGGATAATTAATGGCACCACGGACGTGAATCAGCTGGTTCCGTTCAAATATAAATGGGCCTGGGACAAATATCTGGCCGGTTGTGCCAACCACTGGATGCCGCAGGAAATCAATATGCAGCGCGACATCGAGCTCTGGAAAAATCCGAACGGACTGACCCCGGATGAGCGCCGCCTGGTTATTCGAAACCTTGGTTTTTTTGTCACGGCCGACTCATTGGCCGCCAATAACATTGTGCTGGGAACCTATCGCCATATCACCGCGCCGGAGTGCCGCCAGTATCTGCTGCGCCAGGCTTTTGAAGAAGCGATCCACACCCACGCCTACCAGTATATCGTCGAATCACTGGGGTTGGACGAAGGCGAAGTATTTAACGCATATCACGAAGTGGCCTCAATCCGGGACAAAGACGAGTTCCTGATTCCGTTCATTGACGCGCTGACCAACCCTGAATTCAAGACCGGAACGCCGGAAAACGACCAGACTTTGCTGAAGTCCCTGATTGTGTTTGCCTGCCTGATGGAGGGCCTGTTCTTCTATGTGGGCTTTACCCAGATCCTGGCACTGGGCCGGCAGAACAAGATGATGGGTGCGGCCGAACAGTACCAGTACATCCTGCGCGACGAGTCCATGCACTGCAATTTCGGGATCGATTTGATCAATACCATCAAGATGGAAAACCCGCATTTGTGGACCACTGAATTTCGCGAAGAGATCAAAACGTTGTTTTTAAGTGCAGTCGAGTTGGAATATCGTTATGCCGAAGATACAATGCCGCGTGGCGTGCTTGGATTGAATGCGCCGATGTTCAAAGGCTACCTGAGATTCATCGCAAATCGACGTGCGCAGCAGATTGGTCTGGACGCGCTGTTTCCAAATGAAGAGAACCCTTTCCCTTGGATGAGCGAGATGATAGACCTGAAAAAAGAGCGGAATTTTTTCGAGACTCGCGTCATTGAATATCAAACAGGTGGCGCATTAAGTTGGGAATAAGTGAGGGTTGAACTGGAAAAAATTCTGGA
>CAITOF010000123.1 GCA_903893945.1 uncultured Oxalobacteraceae bacterium
TGACGCTTGGTACCCGTGGAATCAAATTGGCACCGGCAAATTCGGATTCTGCCAACACATCCAGATATTCGATAATTTTGCGCTCGAATTCATGGTCGTTGATTGCGTGATCCTTTGCAGTGCCTGCCATCCAGTCGAAATAACAAGCATCGACAAACTTAGGCAATTCTTTGTAATCACCGTCGAATTCGTACAACGCATGGTTCGACTTATTTGTCAGCGATTTTGCAGATCTGGCCGGTTTGGCCAATTTACTAACTGGCTCACCTGAAATTTTGTTTTTGACAATTAAATTCGAATCCGTATGAACGGGGGCGTATTCCTGGCCACGGGCTTTTGGGGTATAGCCGGGGTTGAAAATTTTATAAAACCAGGAAATCAGGGTTGCCATTTCTGCCCTATTCTGAATATAAGTTAAGGCAAGTCGACGTGTTTGCCCTTCATGCCGATCCTGAGTTGGGAGGCATATTTATACCCAGAGTAGCAAATTTAAAAAATTAAACCATTACAATTTGATTCGCGTGACGACAGTCAGCAAGCCAGCTACAGTCGAAAAATTATAGGGTCGACCGACCTCAATGAAATAATTCCCGCTTACTAGTTAAGGTAAACGGGAAGTTGAGTCGGTCAAACTAAGAGTTCGGATTAAAACTTGACTGTGGCAATAATCGGCAAATGTTCTTCATCATTGCCTAACGGGTAGCGGACTCCGGCAGGCGGACTAGGAATTGACGCTGTCGGGACTTGTGATCCGTTACTCAATACCCGGTCGTACTTGAATTGCCATTGTGTACGGCTGTTCGAGCAGCATGTGGGCAATTGTGGTGTAGCCTGCAAAGTACCAAATACATTGGAAAAAACAGAATAATTATTGTCATTGCTGACCTCGTTCATATCGCCCACCATAATGATATTGGTGGTCTGTTTCAACTGATTGATGGATTGCACGTTAGCGACCACGAGTGCGGCGTTGAAAAAGTCAGTAAGCGACCAGGAAATCGTGTCGGGGGAGCCGTGTGGCATGTGCACGGCGACCAGTAACACCTGAAATGCGGGTTTGCTGCCATTGCGCTGAAACAGCACCATGTTGTAGGGTCTGGAATCATTTGTGCCGATTGCCGGACAGGAACCAAAGCCCGCCACTGCCTGGGATCTGCCCTGCGCCACTGCCAACGAGTTCACGGGAGTCCACCGCGTATTGTCATAACCAATCTGGATCGCATCTTGATAACAATGACTGACGATTGTGCTCCAACCTGTTTTGCCTATTACATCTGAAACCAACGGCAACGACGTGCCGCTCGTGTCCAGCGTTGCCTGTTCAAGTGTAATGAAATCCAGCGCGCCAGAATAGTTGGACATAATCTCCAGCTGCTTATTGCGGATGGTGTCAACGTTCCAACCACCGGTTTTCTTGCTGTCACCTTTGACGTTGTATTGGAGAATATTCACGGTAGTGCCGCTTTTTTGCGGTGATACTTGTACCGATACTGTGGATTTCAGATGTATTTTGGTCGACGCAGAATCGTAATCGATGGTCGCCGTAATGTATTCCATCGAAGTGGCATTTAATGCCGCTGGTGGTATGTAGTGAATAGCATCACCGGTGACGGCGTCTAGCTTGCCCTGCGCGCCGGCCGATAGTGACCAGGTTACGGGTAATGTTGTGCCACTCTTGACCGCCACGACCGCAAATTGGCCATCGGCAGCTGTAACTTGGGACTTGTCTGCCCTGACCATTAATGACGCGCCGACTGGGTCTGGGCCGGGACCGGGATTATCTCCGCCGCCCCCGCCGCATGCAGTTATGCCAAGAAAACCAGTTAGGCTGAATATGACCAGCACAGGACGTGCAAGTTTGAGTAAAAAGTTACGTTGATTGTTGAAACGCATAATTAATCTTCCCTATTAATTAAGTTAATTTATTAGAAAGACTATTTTACATTACAATATCAATAAGTCAATACTTTCCCTTATTTTAATTATTAATATACCA
>CAITOF010000124.1 GCA_903893945.1 uncultured Oxalobacteraceae bacterium
CCCTCGTTGCCGATAAAAAAGCGCCTTCAAGGAGGCACTCCGGGAATCTCGTCTCTGCCCCAACAAAGCGTTGTGTTTGTCAGCAGCACAGAAACGAGATTATGCGTCCTTTTCCATTTCCCGTCAATACCTTTTTTGATCCAATATCACACATCGGCCGGTTATTGCCATTTTAACCTGATGGCGCGCATCAGGATTTATCTGCCTGAATCCATCGGCGATCAGAAATGTTGCATTTCCATAAAACGTGTCGCCCACGATCCGGTAAGATAAAATGCTGCCTCTGCCTGTAGCCACTGACTGGACATTTAAATGCTGCGTCTGACTGATATTCAACTCCCGCTGGATCACCCGGAAACCGCGATACGCCTGGCCGTACTACAAAAATTAAAGCTCGCTGATTCCGAACTGCTCACCATAACCATCTTTAAACGCAGTTATGACGCACGCAAGAAATTGGCGATTAATCTTATCTATACACTGGATGTAGAAACAACCAGAGACGATGAACTGTTAAAACAGTTCCATGCAGACAGGCACATTAACGTAACGCCTGACACGCATTACCAGTTTGTTACCCGGGCAAACAACACCACCTTCCAACGACCGGTTGTCATCGGCACCGGACCCTGTGGCCTGTTTGCCGGCCTGCTGCTGGCCCAGATGGGATTTCGTCCCCTCATCCTGGAACGTGGTAAAGCCGTGCGGGAACGGACGCAGGATACCTGGGCATTGTGGCGCAAGCGGGAATTGCAACCTGAATCGAATGTGCAATTTGGCGAAGGCGGCGCCGGCACGTTCTCTGACGGCAAACTGTACAGCCAGATCAAAGATCCGAAACATTATGGACGCAAAGTATTGACCGAGTTTGTCAAGGCGGGCGCGCCGGAAGAGATCTTGTTTGTCAGCAAGCCGCACATTGGCACATTCCGACTGGTAAAAATGGTTGAAGCCATGCGTGCCAATATTATCGAACTTGGCGGAGAAATTCGCTTCAGCCAGAAAGTGGTGGACATCCTGCGCGAGAACGACGCAATCAAAGGGGTTACACTGGAAAGTGGCGAACAGATTGCCACCCACCACGTTGTATTGGCAATTGGCCATAGCGCCCGAGACACGTTTGAAATGCTGCATGATCGGGGCGTGTATATTGAGGCCAAGCCTTTTTCAGTCGGGTTTCGGATTGAGCATCCCCAGTCATTGATAGATCGTTGCCGTTTCGGACCGAATGCGGGCAACCCTATTCTGGGCGCAGCGGACTATAAACTGGTGCACCACGCCGGCAATGGTCGTTCGGTTTACAGTTTTTGCATGTGTCCGGGTGGCACGGTGGTTGCTGCCACGTCTGAACCGAACCGGATTGTCACCAATGGCATGAGCCAATATTCCCGCAACGAACGCAATGCCAACAGCGCGATTGTCGTGGGCATTACCCCGGAAGATTACCCGGGCAGCCCCTTGGCCGGCATTCCATTTCAACGCGCGCTGGAAAGTCACGCCTACGTTTTGGGGGGCTCAAATTACAATGCGCCCGGGCAGTTAGTGGGTGATTTTATCGCCGGACGACCCTCGACCAAATTCGGCACTGTCCAGCCTTCCTACAAGCCCGGTGTTACCTTGGGTGACCTGGGCTCGGCCTTACCTGATTATGCGATTGCCGCCATTCGGGAAGCATTACCCGCCTTCGACAAGCAGATTCGTGGATTCGCCATGAATGATGCCGTGCTTACCGGCGTTGAAACCCGGACTTCGTCTCCCATACGTATCAAGCGCAATGACGATGATTTGCAAAGCCTGAATACGCGCGGATTATTCCCTGCTGGCGAAGGGGCAGGTTATGCGGGTGGCATTCTGTCGGCAGCCGTTGACGGGATTCGTGTTGCTGAAGCCGTGGCGCTGAGCATTAACCGCTGAGCCTGCCGGTCCGCGCCCTGCCGCGATAACCACCATGACGCATCGGTCGGGAATGCAACAGGGTACGCCGGCCGGCATACCCTGTTGTCGGGCGTTGGCTTAAAGTGTTTCTTTTAACTGATCCAGGATTGCCGGATTTTCCAGCGTCGAAATATCCTGGGTTACCGATTCGCCTTTGGCGATGATACGCAGCAGACGGCGCATGATTTTGCCCGAACGTGTTTTGGGCAGGTTATCGCCGAAACGGATTTCTTTCGGCTTGGCTATCGGTCCGATTTCCTTGGCCACCCAGTTGCGCAGATCGGTGGCAATCTGGCGCGCTTCGTCACCGGTTGGACGCGACCGTTTCAGCACCACGAAGGCACAGATGGCTTCACCGGTGGTTTCATCAGGTCGTCCGACCACAGCCGCTTCAGCCACCAGCGGATTGGCCACTAACGCCGATTCAATTTCCATCGTGCCCAGACGATGGCCCGAAATATTCAGTACGTCGTCGATCCGTCCGGTAATGGTGAAGTAGCCGGTTTTGGGATTGCGTATCGAGCCGTCCCCTGCCAGATACAGGTTGCCACCCAGCTCTTCAGGAAAATAACTCTTCTTGTAGCGCTCGGGATCATTCCAGATGGTGCGTATCATGGATGGCCAGGGGCGTTTCACGACCAGCAGTCCGCCATGACCATTGGGCAGATCATGGCCGGTTTCATCGACAATGGCGCTGGCAATACCTGGTAACGGCAGCGTACAGGAACCGGGCACCAACGGTGTGGCGCCTGGCAAGGGACTCATCATGATGCCACCGGTTTCTGTCTGCCAGAAGGTGTCAACGATCGGGCATTTTTCATGGCCGATGTGTTTGTAATACCACATCCACGCTTCCGGATTGATTGGTTCGCCGACTGACCCCAGCAGTCGCAACGTGCTCAGATCATATTTGTCCGGGTGAACGGCAGGATCACCTTCGGCTGCTTTGATCAACGACCGGATCGCCGTCGGTGCGGTATAAAAGATAGTGGTTTTATGTTTTTCTATCGTGCTCCAGAACCTTGCGGCATTCGGATAGGTCGGAATACCTTCGAAAACGATCTGGGTTGCACCGGCCGCCAGCGGGCCGTAAGCAATATAGCTGTGACCTGTTACCCAGCCGATATCGGCGGTGCACCAGAAAACATCTGACGGCTTGAGATCAAAGACCCACTGCATGGTCTGCTTGGCCCACAGCAGATAGCCGCCGGAACAGTGCTGTACACCTTTGGGTTTTCCGGTGGAGCCCGATGTATATAAAATGAATAAAGGATGTTCTGCACTGACCCATTCAGGTTCACACTGCACTGGCTGACCCTGCAGCAGTTCATGCAGCCATTTGTCGTGGCCATTCCAGTTGATGGTGCCACCGGTGCGCTTGTAGACCACCACATTCTTGATGCTGTCACATCCACCCAGACCGAGCGCTTCGTCAACAATCGCCTTGAGCGGCAATTGCTTGCCGCCACGTACCTGATAGTCTGAGGTGATAACGGCCACCGCACCGGCGTCAATAATGCGTTCATGTAATGATTTTGCTGAAAAACCGCCAAATACCACGGAGTGAATTGCACCGATTCGTGCACAGGCCTGCATGGCGGCCACGCCTTCCACTGACATCGGCATGTAAATGACGACCCGGTCGCCCTTATTTATGCCGATGGAACGCAGTCCATTGGCAAACTGGCAGACTTTCTGGTGCATTTCACGATAGCTGACCCGGGTTGAAACGCCATCGTCCGACTCGAAAATAATCGCGGTTTTGTCGGCATTACCGTTGGTTAAATGAACATCCAGACAGTTATAAGAAACGTTCAGTTCACCATCCGCAAACCAGGTGTAAAACGGTGCGTTGGATTCGTCCAATCCCTTGGTGAACGGTTTATGCCATTGCAGCTGCTGGCGCGCCAACCGGGTCCAGAAACCCTGCTCGTCATTTTTTGCATCATCACAGAGTGCGAGATAGGCATCCATACCAGGCACGTTGGCCTGCGCGGTAAACGACGCGGCGGGTGGAAAAACACGACTCTCTTCAACATTGGATTCTATTTCACTCATGATGTCTCCCTGTAATTGGCTTATAAAATAACATATAGTTTTACAACGCGAATTCTTTTGATTTGATGTAAATCAAAAGTGAATTCAAAAGTGTGAAAATCAGGTTAGTTTGGTCACTTTTTGGTCAATAGCGCCAAAAACTGATTTGCCATTTTTATCCATCATCTCAATTTTAATATGGTCTCCGCCACGTAAAAAGGGTGTGGCCGTCTCTGAGCCCGACAGCAGTTCCAGAGCGCGTATGCCATACAGACTGCTGCAGCCCTTATTGCCGTCCCTGTTGAATACGGCACCCGAACCCACTATCGTCCCTGCCCTGACATTCCTTGTTCGGGTCAGATGCGAAATCAGTTGTGGGAAGCTGAATGTCATGTCCATACCCGCATTGGGATGTCCGACAACCCTGCCATTCAATGACGAACGCAGCGACAGATGCACTTTCCCGCCCTGCCACGCATCGCCCAGTTCATCGGGTGTGACAGCGACCGGAGAGAAACTGGTAGCAGGTTTGGACTGCAGAAACCCGAAGCCCTTGATCATTTCATCCGGTATCAGGGCACGTAATGACACGTCGTTGGCCAGCATGATCAATCGAATGAATTCACCGGCTCTGGCAGGCGCCGAACCCATGTTTATGTCGCCGGTTATGACCGCAACTTCACTTTCAAAATCAACTTCAAACCCGTCGTCGACAACGACGATATCATCGCAGGCGCCTATAAAATCATCCGACGCAGCCTGGTGCATTAACGGCGACGAACGGAACAGGTCGGGCAGATCGCGATTTCTGGTTTTGCCGATGAGTTCGATATAGTCGACGTAGGCAGAAGCGTCGGCGAACTGATAGGCACGTGGCAACGGTGCCATGCATTGTTGCGGGTCGAAATCGAAGCTGTTTGGTGCTCGTCCATGATTCAGCTGAAAGTAGAGATCTTCACATTGCGGTGCCATGAAGTCCCAGCTGTCCAGCAGATCCTGCAGGGTTGGTGCAATATTGTTGGCAATAACGGCGAATTTCAGGTCGCGTGATACGACGATCAGTTGGCCGTCCCGGCTGCCGTCTTTCAAGGTAGCTAATTTCATAATGTCAGAGTGTAGTTAATCAGGTGTCAAATCGGGTTTCATTGCTGGGGGTTCTGTCCTGCCAGGATGCGGCTAACGCAATAGACAGGTTAGCATCCAGAAATAGCGTTGTCGGGTTATTCGAATATCGCGCGCATGGCTGCCCAATTTCTTGCGCAATGCGCTATCGGTCGGGAAATTTTTTACAATTTCATGACGCGTTCCGTCTGGCAACGTCCGGATCTGATAGGTGTTGCCGTCCAGATCGGTGCGGGCAATCGGTATACTGTCGCCTTCAGCATAACAGTTATCAAACAGCACCAGCAATGTGCCACTGCCGCAGGCTTTTTGGACGCCCGTCAGAAACGACGATTGGTCCGAGCGTTTGACATGTGACCACCAGAATCCCGCCACACAGGCGTCAAAATCCCCCTCGGGAAGGTTGAATGCATCAGCGATGGTGAAGTCAACCCGGTTTTCCAGAGCCGGTTTGGCTTTGGCGATGTCGAGCACCGCTGTGTTGATGTCGGTCGCCACAATATGACGGGCGTGCCCTACAAACCGTTCGGTCCAATAACCAGTACCGCACGCGACTTCCAGGACATTCCTGTTGTCGATTGTTTGCCGGAGTCGCTCGGTGAGTTCAAGCAGATCTGACTGACGATGCGCCAGTTGATATATATCCTCATAATGCGGTGCTCGTTTTGCGTAATATTCAGCCAGATTAGTCTGCATTTTCGGGTTCATTTTTATAATTCGTAGGTATCGTGACCGCCCTGTAAAACCTGATCAATCAACTTCCGGTTTAATGACGGTGCCAGCAGTTCTATAAAAGTATAAATATAACTGCGCAGGTAAGCACCTTGTTTTACAGCAATCCGCGACACATTCATACCGAATAAATTACCCACAGGAATTACACGCAAGTTTTTATCACGCTCGGCATCGAACGCCATACCGGCAATGATGCCCACACCCATGCCAAGTTCGACGTAGGTCTTAATCACGTCGGCATCAATGGCTTCCAGCAATATGTCCGGTTTAAGTTGGCGCAGCATGAACGCATGATCTATCTTGTTTCTGCCTGCAAATGCACTGTCATAGGTAATCAGGGGAAATTGTGCTATCTCATCAAGACTGACCGCTTTAAGTTTCAGCAGCGGATGATCTGGCGGCACCACCAGCATATGTTCCCATTGATAGCAGGGCAGCGTGATTAACCCGTCAATACCGGCAATCGATTCTGTGGCGATCGCGATATCGGCCTGATCGCGCAATACCATTTCGGCCACCTGTCTGGGGTTGCCTTGCAAAAGTGATAATCGGACTTTGGGGTATTTCTGCATGAAGGCCTGTACCACCGGCGGCAGGGCGTAACGTGCCTGTGTGTGTGTGGTTGCTATCGTCAGACTGCCCGCATCCTGGGCAGCAAATTCACGTCCGATCTGTTTTAAGCCCTCAATTTCCTGCATGATCAATTCGACGGATTTCAAAACGGCCCGTCCCGGTTCAGTCAGGCCGCGTATGCGTTTGCCATGACGTGTAAAAATATCAATGCCCAATTCTTCTTCAAGTTCAATAATTGCCTTGGACACACCCGGTTGCGAGGTGAACAACGCCTTGGCGGCTTCAGTTAGATTGAAATTCTGACGAACGGCTTCGCGCACGAAACGGAGTTGATGTAGGTTCATGAGGTCGTTATTTACCTTTTAGGCAAGTTATCTCTCTTTTAGCAGTGAAAGTCAGCATCCTGGATTTTTATAATTGATGCCGAATTCGTTTCTTATTTGCATTCTTTTGTGCTATTCCCGGGGCTTTATGTGTTTCACGCATTAATATATGGCAATTTCGTATATAAGCAAATGAATACTATGTCGTTTGGAATAAAGCAATAGTTTATTACGATTACGCCTTATTGTGAGAGGCTTTATGACTTTATCTTATGTAATATCCGGGTTTGTGGTCGGCATTCTGGTTGGATTGACCGGCGTCGGTGGCGGTTCGCTAATGACACCGCTGCTGACGCTGTTGTTTGGCGTGTCGCCCACTGTGGCGGTCGGGACCGACCTGGCCTTTGCCGCCATGACCAAATCGGCCGGTACATTTACCCATAAACTTCGCGGCACCGTAAACTGGCCTATTGTTGGCTTACTGTGTCTGGGCGCCCTGCCCGCCGCACTGTTTGCCTCACTGGCCCTGAAGTACTTTGGTGCCTTGAGCAATGACATGGCGCAAATCATACGCCATACGATTGCCGCGTCGGTCTCGCTGACTGTGGTCGCCCTGCTGTTCCGAAAAAACATGCTGGCGTGGCTGAATCGCCACCCGGAGAAACAGTTGCAGGGCGGCGTTCTGGCGGCCGCAACGATTTTTTCAGGCGTGGTGCTGGGTACGCTGGTGACGGTCTCCTCGATTGGTGCCGGTGCCATCGGTGCGACAGTCATTGTGATGCTTTACCCGAAACTGAGCCCCGCTGAAATTGCCGGCACCGATATTGCGTATGCATTACCCTTGACGGCCATTGCCGCCATCGGCCATTGGTGGCTCGGCTCCATAGACTGGATCCTGCTGGTCACCTTACTGGTCGGCTCGATTCCGGGCATCATTCTGGGCTCGATGGCCGCACGCGCCGTACCGGAACGGATTTTGCGGGTTTTATTGGCCACCACGCTGACCCTGATTGCAGCAAAACTGATTTTTTAATCATTTTTTTCTGTATAACGAATTAAATACGACATTTTATTGCAAGGATTTTTCATGTATCGCTACGACCAGTATGACCACCAGATTATCAGGGAGAGGATTGCGCAGTACAGCGATCAGGTGCGCCGACGGTTAGCCGATGAACTCACCGAAGAGGAGTTTTTACCCTTGCGGTTACAGAACGGCCTGTATATGCAGCGTCATGCCTATATGTTACGTATCGCGGTTCCGTATGGCATGCTGTCCAGTGCGCAACTGCGCAAATTCGCATATATCGCCGAGCATTTTGATAAAGGTTACGGGCATTTTACGACCCGTCAGAATATCCAATTCAACTGGCTCCATTTAGAGCAGACGCCGGAAATTCTGGCGCACCTGGCCAGTGTCGAAATGCACGCGATCCAGACATCTGGCAACTGTATGCGCAACATTACCTCGGATGAGTTCGCCGGTGTCGCAGCTGATGAAATCATCGATACGCGCCCCTACGCCGAAATCCTGCGCCAATGGACGACTTTTCACCCCGAGTTTGCCTATTTGCCGCGCAAATTCAAGATTGCGATTAATGGTTCAAAAGAGGATCGCGCCGTAATCGCGGTACATGACATTGGTTTAACGGTTGTGTATAACGAGCAGCAGGAAATCGGATTCCAGGTGATGGTCGGTGGCGGCCTGGGCCGCACCCCCATACTGGGCAGCGTTATCCGTGAATTTTTGCCCTGGCAACATGTGCTGACGTATCTGGAGGCCATCCTCCGGATTTATAATGAATACGGTCGCCGCGACAACAAATACAAGGCGCGTATCAAGATTCTGGTCAAAGCACTCGGCGCCGATGAATTTACCCGACAGGTTGAAGCAGAATGGGCCGATTTAAAAGGCGGACCCGGCACACTGACAGAAGCAGAATTCGCGCGCGTGGCTAGCTACTTTACAAGGCCCGCCTATGCCGCATCTGCCGATCAGGATATCGATTTTTCAGCCCGTCTGGACGACAACAAGGCGTTTGCAAACTGGGTGCGTCGCAACGTCAAGCCACATAAAGTGGCAGGCTACCGCAGTGTCGTGCTGTCGCTCAAGAAGCCGGGCGTTGCACCGGGCGATGCAACGGCCGAGCAGATGAATTTTGTTGCAGATCTGGCAGACACCTACAGTTTTGGTGAAATACGCATCACTCATGAACAGAATCTGGTACTGGCCGACGTGGCGGTATCAGACCTGTTTGAATTGTGGACCCTCGCCAAATCGCACGGACTGGCAACGCCGAACATCGGCCTGTTGACCGATATGATCTGCTGCCCGGGCGGTGATTTCTGCTCGCTGGCCAATGCCAAATCAATTCCGGTGTCGCTCGAGATCACTGAACGTTTCAGCCAGCTTGATTACCTGCATGACATAGGCGATCTGGAGCTCAATATTTCCGGCTGCATCAATGCCTGTGGCCACCATCATGTCGGCAATATCGGTATCCTGGGCGTCGACAAAGACGGCAGTGAGTGGTATCAGGTATCCCTGGGTGGCTCGCAAGGTGCCGATGCCACCATCGGCAAAATTATCGGCCCGTCCTTTGCCGCAGCACAAATGCCTGAAGTCATCGAACGGCTGATAACGGTGTACCTGAATCAGCGATTCGACAACGAAAGATTTATCGACACGGTCAAGCGGATTGGGATAAACCCTTTTAAAGACTATGTCTACGCGACACCCATTCCGGTAGCGGAAATACAAAGTGAGAAAGCCTATGCCTAACTTCACCCCAGAACAACGCGATATCATCAAAGACGGAAAAATAGTAGCTGATGAATGGAACATCGTCCGATTGACCGAGGGTCAGTCGCCCGACACGACGGAGATACCGGAAGGCAAAGTCATCGTACCGCTCCCGGTCTGGGAGAGGCAACGCGACAGCCTGCTGAAACGCGGTGATGTCGGTGTCTGGCTTGCCAGTTCCGAGCGCGCCGAACTGCTCAGGGACGATATTCATTCACTCCCCGTCATTGCCGTCGATTTTCCAAAATTCTCTGATGGCCGTGGGTATTCGATTGCCTACAATCTGCGCGCACGTTTAGGTTACCTGGGTGAACTGCGCGCGGTCGGCGATGTTTTGCGCGACCAGTTGTTTTACATGCAGCGTGTTGGCTTCAATGCCTTTGCAACCCGCTCGGACAGAAGTATTCAGGATGCGCTGAAGGGACTGAGTGATTTCAGCATAAGCTACCAAACCTCGATTGATCAAAAGTTCCCGCTGTTCCAGCGTGTTGAACGACACCAACATCTTGCATCATGACAGCTGCGGACTACGCCCAAACCCCTGACCAGCCGGCCGGTTTTGCCGAGCGCCTGATTCGGACTCAGACCCTTATCGCGACGATCGCCAGCGATTATGCGCCTGCCGTTTTCGCTTCGAGTCTGGCGGCAGAAGATATGGTTGTAACAGACCTGATTTTAACGAATCAGTTACCGATTGCTGTCTTCTCGCTTGAAACCGGCCGCCTTCCGAAAGAAACGCTCGACGTCATCGACCAGGTGCGGCAACGCTATCATTATTCCATTCAACTTTACTACCCGGATCCTGTGGCTGTGGCAGAGTATGTCGAAAGCAACGGGCTGAACGGGTTTTACGACAGTGTTGACTTACGCAAGAAATGTTGTCAAATACGTAAAGTTGAACCATTGGGCCGGGCACTGGCCGGCAAAAAAGCGTGGCTGACCGGTCAGCGCCGCAGCCAGTCTGCCACGCGTACCCATCTCGAGGTCGAAGAACAGGATTCTGTGCACGGTCTGGTCAAATTTAATCCGCTCGCCGACTGGTCTGAAGACGATGTCTGGTACTATCTTCGATCCCATAAAGTGCCTTACAATGCGCTACACGATGCCGGATACCCTTCAATTGGCTGCGCACCCTGTACTCGGGCCATCCAGCCCGGCGAAGATATCCGGGCAGGTCGCTGGTGGTGGGAAACGCCCGAGAGCAAGGAATGCGGTTTGCATGTCGTCGACGGGAAACTTGTCCGGATCGGAAAATCAACCGCACATCCCGCTTGAAGTGCAATCCGGTGGCCTGCCTGTTTGCCAACCTGATCGCCAAAACCTTATTTGCCAACGCATTTTCAGCCAGATCACCCTTTACTTTTAGATTCACACCGACAACGTCAGCCGTCAACAAACTATGAACTTATCGCAACAGACACAACAAACTCTTACCGATGCCGCCAGCAACCGCCATTTGGACTGGCTGGAATCGGAAGCCATTCATATCATGCGTGAAGTAGCCGCAGAATGCAGTAATCCGGTCCTGCTTTTTTCAGGCGGAAAGGATTCCGTGGTATTACTGCGATTAGCCGAAAAGGCGTTTCGCCCCGGTCCGTTTCCATTTCCGTTAATGCATATTGATACTGGCCACAATTTTGATGAAGTCATCACCTTTCGTGACCGGCGTGTGTCCGAACTGGGTGAAAAACTGGTTGTACGTTTAGTCGAAGATTCGATCCGGCGCGGCACGGTCAGACTAAGAAATCCTGCCACCGATTCGCGCAATGCAGCCCAGGCGGTGACACTCCTGGAGGCCATCGAGGAATTCAAGTTTGATGCCTGCATCGGCGGAGCACGACGTGATGAAGAAAAAGCCCGCGCCAAAGAACGGATATTTTCGTTCCGCGACGAGTTTGGCCAGTGGAATCCGAAAGCACAACGTCCCGAATTGTGGGACCTGTATAACACCTGTGTACATTCCGGGCAGAATATTCGAGTATTTCCGATATCAAACTGGACCGAACTCGATGTCTGGCAATACATAGAGCGCGAACAGCTGGCTTTGCCGTCTATCTATTTTGCGCACCAGCGCGACGTCATTCCCCGCAACGGGTTGCTGGTGCCACTGACGCCCCTGACCCCGGCCCGGGACGGTGAGCAGGTTGTCAGTCAGCAGGTGCGTTTTCGCACGGTAGGCGATATTTCATGCACTTGTCCGGTTGCCTCTGAAGCAGCGACGGTGGCAGACATAATTGCCGAAACGGCGATTACCCAGATCACCGAACGCGGTGCCACCCGCATGGATGATCAAACGTCGGAAGCCTCAATGGAAAAACGTAAAAAAGAAGGATATTTCTGATGAATGCCGCTATAGATATCACCAGGAGCAGGCTCCCCCAGTTGAAAGAAGTCACCCGGGAACGCGGATTACTGCGTTTTATTACGGCCGGTTCGGTCGACGACGGCAAGAGTACCCTGATTGGCCGGCTGTTATTTGACAGCAAAGGCATTTTTGCCGACCAGCTTGATGCCATGTCACGCGCCAAGCATAAACGTACGGCGGGTAACAGTATTGACTTGTCGCTGCTGACCGATGGCCTCGAAGCTGAGCGCGAACAAGGCATTACCATCGATGTGGCATATCGGTATTTTGCAACGCCAAAACGCAAATTCATCATTGCGGACACACCGGGTCACGAACAATACACGCGCAACATGGTGACCGGGGCGTCCACCGCAGATGCAGTCATCATCCTGATCGACGTATCCAAAGTCAAATTCAGTGCCGATGGTTCAGTGGATTTGCTGATCCAGACCAAACGGCACTCAACCATTGCCCGGTTATTACAGATTGAGCATGTGATCGTCGCCGTCAATAAAATGGATTTGATTGACTATGATGAAACCCGATACAACCAGATCGTCAAGGCTTACCGGGATTTTGCGGCCCAGTTGGGTTTGAAGCACATTACCCCGATTCCACTATCGGCTCTGGCAGGTGATAACGTGGTTGAAAAAGGTGACCATCTGAACTGGTACGACGGACCGACCCTGATTACACTGCTGGAATCCCTCAGCGTTTATGATGCCTCACACGACGAACCGTTGCGCTTTCCGGTGCAGCTGGTGGCCCGTCATAACGGTCACGAAGCCGACGATTTCCGTGGCTATATGGGTCGCATTGAAGCAGGCAAAGTGAGCGTTGGCGATAAACTGGTTATTCAACCGGGTGGCCAGACCGGCACGGTCAAAGAAATTCTCACTCTGGGTGCCACTTTGCAGAGCGCGGTGGTCGGCCAATCGGTCACGCTACGGTTGAACGAATATCTCGATATTTCACGCGGCGACATGCTGGCAGAGGCCGCTCGTCCGGCAACGCTGGTCAAAAATGTGAGCGCCGACGTCTGCTGGCTATCCGAAGAACCGCTGGATCTCAAACGCAAGTATCTGCTCAAACACACAACCCGTCAGGTTCCCGCGCGAGTCACTGAAATCGATACGCTGCTGGACATCAACACCCAACAAACCCGCGGCGCAACCCAGTTGCAACTGAATGATATTGCGCGCGTCAGGATTACCGTCCAACAACCGCTGGCAGCGGATAATTATGACGAGATACGGAGCACCGGCGCCTTTATTTTAATCGACCAGGTAACCCATCAAACGGTTGCTGCCGGCATGATCCGGCTTCCATAAGTCTGGAAACCCATGGGCAAAGTCGTCTTGATTGGCGCAGGACCCGGCGCGGCGGATTTAATCACCGTGCGCGGTGCACGCATACTGGCCCAGGCCGATGTCGTCTTGTATGACGCACTGGCCGGGCAGGAATTGCTTGATCTGTGCCCGAATGCGATCAAGGTGCCAGTCGGAAAGCGCCATGGTCAACGTTCCACCGCACAAGCGGCCATCAATAGGCTGCTGGTCGAATACGCGCAGTCGCATGCGCTCGTGGTACGTTTAAAGGGCGGTGATCCGATGCTGTTTGGCCGGGCCGATGAAGAACTGGCGGCACTCGAACGCGCCGGCATTGACGTCGCGGTAGTCCCTGGAATCACGACCGCTTTCGCGGCCGCCGCGGCAACATTGCAACCCCTGACCAAACGGGGTATTGCCCGCAGCGTGGCATTTTTTACCTCGAGCAGCGCGCCGGAACTGCCCGACACCACACAACTGCCAGACAGCGATACCCTGATCCAGTACATGGGTGGTCAAAAAGCGTTGCAAACCGCGGAGCTTCTGCTCGCCCAGGGACGGCCACCCGAACTTCCGGTGATCATTGTCGAAAACTGCAGCTTGCCGGATCAGCGTATAGAACGACTGACGCTGGCCGGGCTCACGCAAGGTTTGTCTGATCGGAGCGGACCTGTGCTGGTGATGATAGGCGCGGCTTTTGCAGATCGAACTGCGAACTGACGCAGTCTAAGTATTCAGTCCAGTTCGCTGCAGCGCCACATCGTGCGCCGCAGGGCACGTCAGGATGTCATTTCTGGCGGTCTAATTGGGGGCAACCCGGGGAATAAGTATCGTAAAGACGGCGCCACTCCCCAATTTGCTTTCCACATTAATGGTTCCGCCCAGTTTTTTGGCGATGAGATTAAAGACGATGTTGAGGCCAAGTCCCGAACCGCCCTTGCCAAGCTGGGTGGTAAAAAACGGATCAAAAATCTTGTTGATATTTTCAGGGCTGATCCCTTTACCGGTGTCGGCGAATACCAGTTTTAACAGGCCACCCTGCGATGACACGGTGATGTCTATACTGCCCGTATCATTCAGGTCAAATGCGTGTATCAGCGAATTCATGATCAGATTCGTCATGATTTGGGCGAAGGCACCAGAGTAACTGTCCAGTTCCGTCTCTTCATTACAATTAACATTCACCTGTATATGCGTTTTTTTCAATCGGGGATGAAGACACATCACAACCTCGTCGATATAGTCTTTCACTTTGAAAGGTCGCCGTAATTCACTGGTCTGATCAACCGCAATCTGTTTAAAGCTATGGATGAGTTCTGCCGCGCGCTGGGAGTTGGCCATAATCAGGCGCGTACTTTCTACCGCCGTATTGATATATTCCTGGATCTGCGATTTCTTGATATTACCGGAATTGACTGCTTCATTGATCTTATCGGTTGCCTCCTGCAGGATCGACGCACCCGTCAACGTAATACCGACCGGGGTATTAATTTCATGTGCAACCCCGGCGACCAGTCCGCCCAGCGAAGCAAGTCGCTCAGACTGGACCAGCGAGTCCTGGGTCTGGCGCAATTCGAGCAACGCTTTTTCCGCATTCAAAGAGGCCCGTTTGGCCGCGTCTTCCGATTGCTTTGCCATACTGATGGTCGATTTCATTTTACGCTGGATCCGGTTGAATCCGATCGCGACGTCACCGAATTCGTCGCGCCGCCCCTCTGGAAGCTCTTCCACTTCGTTGGTTTCATGGATCGCCAGATCATTGAGACTGTCGCGCAGTTGTTGCAGGGGCACGAATACCATCCTCAAACTGTAGGTCAGGGTAATAACCAGAATAAAATCAAGCAGCAGTACCTCTACGACTTTATGGAGCAGTTCGGCATTTAAGGCGGCATTTATCTGGTCGCGACTGAATTTGACTTCGACCTTGCCAATATTGGCCAGCTTCTGGGAATTGCGGTTACTCGGATCAAATTCGCTATACGACAGCGGCGAATCGACAATGTCGCCCTTCAGCGGCGCGTTGGTCGCGTTTATTATTTTTCCGTCATCGTCTCTGGTTTTGCCACTGAACAGATTGGTCACATTAATATCAAAAACCCGGATTGATTTCACTTCCGGTGCGATCATTTCCGCCTCAATCAGGCTGTCAACCTTGGCTTTGTCCAGATTCCATAACGCAGGAGGCAAGCTTATTTGCAATCTTGCCAACACGCTTTGACGTAACTGACTGTCACGTCGCTCCAATTGATCACTCAATTTATATTGTGAATATGTACCCGAAATGGCCAGAACGACCGTTACGATCACCACAAACATAACGATTAACCGTATATAAATGCGATGCATAAGTAATAGTTTCCCCCACAGGATTGAACTTGCTGTATCCAGTATCATCGCACAGTCAATTTCTTCAATGTTATTTTGCAAAAAAATCGACTATTTTTGCGAGATTCACTAAAATTGGTCGCCCGAATTCCTTTTAATGCGCCTTTTATAATCAATTTACTAATTCCATGCGCAGCCAAAGTCCAACTTTAACAAAAACCGGAAATACCTCGGTACAATCTCCATTCTTTTTAATGATGACATAAAGTTGACTCCACATCGTGCCCGAATCCCTTGCCATTTTATTCCAACACTGCCTGCCCAAACGGGCATTAACCGAGTTCGGTGCACATATCGCCAATGCCAGGGCGGGTCGCCTGACCACAGCACTTATTGGCTGGTTTGTTAAAAAATACAGTGTGAATATGTCAGAGGCATTAAACCCTGATATCGCCAGTTATGCCAGCTTTAATGAATTTTTTATTCGCCCGTTGAAGCCGGCAGTTCGCCCGATTGCCGACGCGGACTTTGTCTGCCCGGTCGATGGCGCCATCAGCCAATTGGGCGCAATTCAGAAAGACCAGATTTTTCAGGCCAAAGGACACTATTTCACAACCACAGATCTGATTGGCGGCGATATACAACTTGCAGACCGGTTTATCGATGGTCAATTCGCCAATATCTACCTGAGTCCAAAGGATTACCATCGGATACACATGCCGTGCGATGGGCATCTGACACGAATGATTTACATTCCAGGCGATCTGTTTTCGGTTAATCCCGTGACGGCACGCGGCGTGCCGAATTTGTTTGCAAGAAATGAGCGCGTCGTCTGTGTTTTTGAATCAGGCCACGGACCCTTTATAGTAACGCTGGTGGGGGCGACGATAGTCGGCAGCATGGCGACCGTCTGGCAGGGCGTCATCAATCCGCCGCGCAGCAAAACGGTGCGCCACTGGGATTATTCGGCGCAACCGGTGTTTCTGAAAAAAGGCGATGAAATGGGCCGGTTTTTACTGGGTTCAACCGTCGTGCTGCTGTTTCCTAAAAACGGTATAAGTTTAAATCCCGACTGGCAGCCGGCTGGCGCAGTGCGCATGGGTATGCCCATGGGAAACCGGGTTTGATACTGTAAAAAAAAACGGTGGGCACCGGGCAGGTACCCACCGCTGTCAATCTCAAAACGGTCGCTTTGTTACGCCGCCTTTTTAATCATCTGGTGCGGATCTATGACAAATTTTTTCGGTGCGCCGGCATCAAATGACGCGTAACCTTCGGGCGCCTGATTCAGACTGATCACCTGCACCCCAACGATCTCGGCGATATTGATCCGGTCCCACAAAATTGCCTGCATCAGCTGACGGTTGTACTTCATCACGGGCGTCTGGCCGGTGTGGAAACTGTGCGATTTCGCCCAGCCCAGACCGAGGCGCACCGACAAACTGCCGCGGCGTGCCGCCTCATCAACTCCTCCGGGGTCATCCGTCACATACAATCCCGGAATACCGATTTTGCCGGCTGCCCGGGTGATTTCCATTAACGAATTCAATACCGTGGCCGGTGCTTCATGCTGCGAGCCATCATGCCCGTGCCCCCGTGCTTCAAAACCGACACAATCCACGGCGCAGTCGACTTCACGTGTTCGCAGTATGTTTTCGATCTGATCGGCAAGTGTTGCATCCTGGGACAAATCGACCGTTTCAAAGCCAACGCTGCGTGCATGTTTCAGGCGTTCCGGATTGACGTCACCGACAATAACCACTGCGGCACCGAGCAGGCGAGCCGAGGCTGCTGAAGCCAGACCGACCGGGCCGGCGCCCGCAATATAGACCGTCGTGCCCGGTCCAACACCCGCTGTCACGGCGCCGTGATAACCGGTCGGCAAAATATCGGACAGGCAGGTCAGGTCACGGATCTTTTCCATTGCATGCTTTTTGTCTGGAAACGCCAGCAGATTAAAATCGGCGTACGGCACCATCACATACTCAGCCTGGCCGCCGATCCAGCCGCCCATGTCGACATACCCATAAGCGCCCCCTGCACGGGCCGGATTCACGGTCAGGCAGACCCCGGTATGCTGCTCCTTGCAACTGCGGCAGCGCCCGCACGCCACATTAAAAGGTACCGATACCAGGTCACCGAGCTTCAGGGTTTCAACATCCGCACCGAGTTCGATGACCTCGCCTGTGATTTCATGCCCCAGAACCAGTCCGGACGGTGCCGTGGTGCGGCCGCGCACCATGTGCTGATCCGAGCCACAGATATTGGTCGACACCACTTTGAGAATCACACCATGTCCGATTTTTTTCCCGGACGGTGTGACCAGTTTTGGGAAGGGAATAGTCTGCACTTCAACCCGACCCGATTCTATATAAACCACGCCACGATTTTCTGCCATGCTTTGTCTCCTGTTTTATTTCTGATGATGGATCCGCGTAACTGCCAACGCGGGTTGTGTACATCGCCCTGCAAGGTGGCACGGAGCCACTGGTCAGCTCTTCTGTCGAGAACTTTTTTAATGCATTACCGACATTAAGTCGTTACAGACTAGCAAAATCACATATTGTACGTTTGTTCAATTATGATTATAGGGCATTATCAGGAATTAATGTGTGCCAATTTCAACACCGAAAAAAAAGATCAGGTTTTCAGTCTGATCTTTCATTGTCAACTCTGCGGCGGCTGTATCGGGTGCCAGATCAATCGGACAGTTTTTAATGTTAATTTTGCATGCTGGGTAAATACCGGGCGTCCAACCGGTTCTGCAACGATTTCCTTGCAATCCGTGCAATAGGGCGTTGCCGCGTGAAACAGGTGTGCCGCGCGTTCTGCCAATAAAAAGACCCGTATACAATTTGCATACGGGTCTGTTTATTTAACTGGCGTCCCCAAGGGGATTCGAACCCCTGTCCTACACACTGCTGACGTATGCAGGTGAGCGACGATAAATTAAAAAATCTTAAAAACAAATTTATTTTTTTTACACGACCCCTGGGCATAGTTTTACATTCAAAGC
>CAITOF010000125.1 GCA_903893945.1 uncultured Oxalobacteraceae bacterium
CGACGACGCCGGACTGGTCACCGAGCATCGCGATTACTGGGATGCTGCCGAAGAATTATTTCAAAAACTGCCCCTGGTCGGCGCACCGGTACGCTGGCTGCGTCGACAGTTCGCGGTTCCGCTCTGACGGGACGGGCAGCGATATTATTTTCTGCTGGCAATTCCGCTGACAATTCAGTTGATAATGCCGTTGATAATTCCGCTAACAATGAGCATTCTCGCCAGCCGTGCAACAGCCCCACCACCTGCATGGGAATTTTTTCGTCGCCAGAACCGGATTAGTTATAAAATTGACATGATGACCGGCTTCGCTATCAATTATCATATCCCCTTGATTCTGATCAAACGGCATGGCACAGGTCAGACGTATGATGAACTTAACCGGATAACCGAAAAGGGGAAATCAAATGACTTACCCAAGCGTCGTGGTATTTTTAGATAACAGCGAATCGTCAAAACACCGACTCGATTTCGCGCTTCGATTTGCCGCACTCCACCAGTCGCATCTGACTGGCATACACCTGTCGTACGGCGCCCTGCTGCCATTTGATCCGTACGGGCAGGTGTCAGGCGTTGCACTGGAATGGGAACTGGAAGTTGAAAAAAAACAGAAAGAGTCGAAAGAGTATTTTACGCAGCAGGCAAAAAGCGCAGATATCAATTTTGACTGGACCTGTTTTCGGGATACCGACATGGAACAGGTATTGACGCGTGCCCGTGTGGCTGACCTTGCCATCGTGGGTCAAATGGCCACCGGAAATAATGACGACGAAATCAATCGGAGTTTTTTTTCGCACTTTACCATCAACGTCGGCAAACCTGTCCTGTTCGTGCCCTATAACCAGGTGGTCCAGAGCCAATTTGCAAAGGTCGTGGTCGCATGGAATGGCGGACGCGAATCGGCCCGCGCCATTACCGATGCCTTGCCTTTGTTAAAAGCGGCGCGAATCGTCAGCGTCATGACCATCGTCTCCAAAAAAGACCAGTCCGACGAGTTGCCCGACGTTGACATCGCTGCCTTTCTGGCTCGTCACAAAGTCAACGTCGAAATGGAAAAAATTGAAAAACTGCCGTCAGAAGCCGCCGACTTTATCCTGTCGCGCATCGACCTGAAGAGTGCCGATCTGCTGGTCATGGGTGCGTTTGGACGTACACGCTTCAGTGAATTCATATTGGGCGGCATGACACGCTCCATGCTGAAAAAAATGATCGTCCCGGTGCTTATGTCGCATTAATATCATCTGAATGCCCGTGTCATGGCAAAGGGCATGACGTCCCTGCCCGTTTGCCAATGACATTGCCACACCTGTTGAATTGGCTTTACCGCCCAGGCCAATTCAATAGCGTGCCCACCCACTGGTCAGTAGTCACCGTATCGACCCGCAACGGATCTGATCAGCTTGGCCGAATCATAACCAATACCGTCTTTAAACACCGTGACAACATTCTCGATATCATCGATATGTTTGGACGGATCGCCTTTTATCACCACCAGATCCGCATTTTTGCCGGTTTCAATCGAACCGATCGAGGCCTGTGATCCTTCAAAAATGGCGCCGTTGAGCGTGGCTATCCGTATGGCTTCCACCGGTGAAAAGCCCGCGTCCACCAGCAATTCGATGCCGCGCTGATCGCCAAAGCCGGGCAAAACATTGCCGATACCGGTCGGATCCGGGCCGGCCAGTAACAGACCACCGGCAGCCACAAAATTTTTCTCCATTTTCAGGTCATGCTTAAAGCCTATGTGCTGACTCCTGTCCGGATCAGACAGTATGTGATCGCGAATGTACAGGTACGCGTCCCGTGCCTGTGGTGCCAGTACTTCCATGGCGCGGGCCTGCAATGGCGTGCTCGCATCTTCAAATACCGGCAGGGTCGAGGTAATGGCAACATGGTGATTCACCAGCGTCTGAATCAGTTTGGCAGCCTCCGGGCCGTCCGGATCCATCTTCATTATCGTTTCACCGCCATCGGATCTGGAGCACTCATCTTCCTTTTTATCCGGGTCAGATTCAGTGTTGACAAAAAAGCCGTGTTCCAGATTATCGATGCCCATCTCGGCCGCTTCGGCGTAAGTGACGGCACACAGATGGCCGGTAATTTTCAGGCCATGCCGGTGTACGGCATCAATGGCGGCTTTAAGCTGCGCCCGGGTCAGGCCCATGTACGCTTTAAAGGAGGTCACACCAACACTGGCCCAGTAATCCACAAACTGGCTGACTTCTTCAGGGCTTTTCAAGTGATGCATCTGGATAAAATAAGAGTCCTTACCCTCCAGGTAGGGGCCGGTCACGTCGATATGGGGTCCGGGAATCTTGCCCTGATTGATCTGGTCACGCAGGTTCAGATCGGCATACGGCTCAACACTGCCGGTGGTGCGCATGGTGGTTACCCCCGATGCGAGGTAAAGTCGTGGCGCGGAAAACGTCATCTGTGGCAGCAGCACCGGATTTTCACGTGTCATCGGTTTGCCGGGTGCCAGGTTCGGGCGGGCAATGTAGTAAAGATGATTGTGCATACCGACGATGCCAGGTATCACCGTATGGTCGCGCAGATCCAGCACTGTTTTCAGCTTGGTCGAAGTTACGTCCTTACCCGCCTCAATGCTGACAATTTTGCCGTTTTCAATCGTCAGGTTACGATCGTCAAGCGCGGGGCTGCCCGACCCATCAATCACGCGCACATGGGTCAGCACAATCGTTGGCGCATCCACGCTGACGTAACGCTTCACCTCATCGGAAAGCGCGACGGGTTCTGCTGCATGTGAAGTACTGCTGAGATAAAAACAGAGACTGGCCACCGCCAGATTGATATGCCTGCGCTGAAACATGACTACCTCCCGTCAGTTAAGGTTTTTCTGCATGCGTGCTGCATTTGTTACCGGAACGTCTGCATGTGCGCTGATCTGGCAATGTCATCCAGTCTCCTGCTCGCAGACGATATTTGGCCAGACAGTCTAACGGTAACCGGCTGGAAAAGTCAAAACAAAAGCACCGCACGGTCTCGTCAGACACGGAAAAACCGCTGCCCCGAGTCCTGCGTCCGCGTGCGCGTGCGCGAATGGATCGCCGCGCAGGCCGATTCGTTCACTACAGCCTCTAGCTGCAGATCGTTTTCAGATACTGCCCGGCATAAAACATGTCCTGTTCTATGGCCCGTCGCGCAGCCGTGCCATCCTGTCGATGTAACGCCGACATGACATCGTCGTGCGCGTCATTCAGTTTTTTTGCAAAGCGTTCGTCTTCAAAAAGCTGGTTGGAAATCGGACCCACCTTCAACCAGACGGTTTCTATCAGTTCCATCAATAACGGAGATCCGGCGGCCCGATACAGCGTGACATGGAATTCTTCATTTGCTTCAAGATAGGCTTTGACATCCTGGGCCGTAATGGCGTCCGCCATCTGCTGATTCAGCGTGGCCATTGTCGCCCGATCCGGTGCAGTCATGCGGTAGGCACCCAGTTCCGCTGCCTGACCTTCCAATAAAATTCGCGTCTGCAAAATATCATCAAACTGGGCACGTTTCAATTTGGGGACCATCACACCGCAATTCGGAATATTGACCAATGCGCCCTCGGCCGCCAGGCGCTGCAGTGCTGCCCTTACCGGCATGATGCTCACACCAAGTTCCTCGGCAACCTGTCTGATTTTCAGGCGTTCGCCCGGCAGGAACCGCCCTACCGTCAACCACTGGTGCAGGGTCTGGTAAGTTTTATCCTGCAAGGTTGGAAACTGTTCTTCTTGCATTTCGTTCTCTCAGGCGACGAGGTGGTGCAGGCAGTCGTCAAAGACAGATAAAAACCGGTCTATCTGGTCTGGTTGCGTTGCCGGGCAAACCAGCATCATATTATGAAACGGTGTAATCAGCATGCCACGATTCAGCAGAAATAAATGGATGATCTTTTCCAGTTCGCTGTCAAGTATGGAATCTGCTTCGGTGCCATTCAGGGGCGGGGTCACTGCAAACTGAAATTCGGTCCGGGCACCGGTCTGGGTCACGCACCACGGCAAACGATGCCGTGTAATCAGCGTGCGCAGGCCGTCAGCGAGTTGCCTGGCTGACGCCAGCATTTTTGCATACGCCTGTTCGGTCATAACCTCACCCAGATTGGCGCGCATGGCCGCCATGGTCAGCATGTTGGCGGTTAACGTTGTACCCACACCGGAGTGACCGGGTGCCGCCTGTCGCTTGGCCTGCTCAATTCGTGCGCCCAGTTCCCTGGTAAAACCATACACGGCGCAGGGCACGCCCCCGCCGACGGGTTTTCCCAGGACAAAGGCGTCGGGCGTTAAATGATGCAAGCCGGTGTAGCCATGGGGTCCCGAGCTGATGGTATGGGTTTCATCCAGCACAAGCAGTGTCCCGTAGCGCCGGATGATGTTCTGCGCCTGTTCCCAGAAGTCGCGCTGCGGCAAGACCATGCCGATATTGGTCATGACCGGTTCCGCCAGCACGCAGGCAACATCGCCTTTGGACAATGCCGCTTCCAATGCCAGCAAATCATTGAATTCAACGACCACGGTATTCGCGGTCAGGTCGGTGACCTGCCCTAACAGGCTGTCGCGCTGCGTCGGTTTGCCGTCCACCAGATCAACAAAAACATCATCCACGGTACCGTGATAACAACCATTAAAGATCAGTATCTTGGACCGCCTGGTCACCGCGCGCAACCAGCGGATCACAAACCGGTTGGCGTCCGAGGCACTGAGCGCAAACTGCCAGATGGGCAAACTGAAGCGACGGGCCAGTTCTTCGGCCACCCAGACCGCATCTTCTGACGCCATCATTGATGTATAGCCTTTGTCCGACTGGCGCGCCAGCGCTGTGGCCACCGGTGCCGGTGCATGGCCAAACATGGCACCCGTGTCGCCCAGACAGAAATCCGTATAGCAATGACCGTCCGCATCGATCACCTGCGCGCCATTCGCTTCCGCCACCGTCAAAGAAAAAGGGGTCGACCAATCGGTCATCCAGTGCAAAGGCACGCCAAACAGCAGATGCCGGGTCGCCCGCGCAGCCAGGGCTTCCGAGCGCGGATTATTGCGCTTGAACGCGTCGCGTTCTTTGGTCCACAGGTGCTGCGCCTTGTCCCAACAGACGCCGGCACGCGTTGACGATGTTGCGTTGCCGGATGTAAAAGCCAGATTATTCATGACGGTCCGCCTATACCAGCAACATCAAATGTTCGCGCTCCCAGGAACTGATGACGCGACTGTATGTCGAAAACTCCAGTTCCTTGACTTCGCAAAATGCTTTGACAAATTGTTTGCCCAAAATGTCAGACAGGGGTTGGCAGGCGCGCATGCGGAAAATGGCATCTTCCAGATTTCTGGGTAACTCGCCGTCAACATGTTCGGCGCCACCGCCGGTCGGTTCAGAGGGTGACAATTGGTTGATCATGCCGAGGTAGCCGCAGGCCAGCGTGGCGGCCATGGCGAGATAAGGATTGACGTCGACACCCGGCACGCGATTTTCAATACGACGATTGGCCGCATCCGAATTCGGAATGCGGATCCCGCAGCTGCGATTATCATAGCCCCAGCGTACATTGGTCGGCGCTGACATGAAGCGCGACAGGCGCCGATAGGAATTCACATAGGGCGCAAACATTAACATGGCCTGCGGTATGTACTTTTCCAGTCCGGCCAGGTAGTTAAAAAATAATTCGCTGGCCGTGCCGTCGGGCGTCGAAAAAATATTTTCCCCGCTGTCGCTGGTTACCACACTCTGGTGTATATGCATGGCACTGCCCGGTTCCTGCTCCATCGGTTTCGCCATAAACGTGGCAAAAATGCCATGGCGCAGCGCCGTTTCACGCACGGCCCGCTTGAACAGAAAAACCCGGTCAGCCAGTTCCAGCGGATCGCCATGCGAGAAATTGATTTCCATCTGGCCGGCACCGGCTTCATGGATCAGTGTTTCGACACCGAGCTGATGGGCATTGCAAAAGGACGACAATTCCAGAAAAAATGGATCAAAATCATTCACCGCATCAATCGAATACGACTGGCGCCCCGATTCGGATTTGCCGCTTCGGCCCAGCGGTGGCTGCAGGGGTTCATGCGGATTACTGTTACGTGCCACCAGATAAAATTCCATTTCAGGCGCCACCACCGGCTTCCAGCCACGTTCACTGAACAACGTCAGCACATGTCGCAAGACGGCACGCGGTGACAATTCGACCGCGCTGCCATCAAAGTTCTGGCAGTCATGAATGACCAGCGCAACCGCCTCGGCCGCCCAGGGGACTATGCGCAAGGTGGCCGGATCGGGCACGCAGATCATGTCCGGATCGGTGGGTCCGACGTAGGGATCGTTATCGGGCTGTTCACCATTGACGGTATTTAACAGCACGCTTTTGGGCAGACGCATTTCCCCGGCGTTCAGAAACAAGTCACGCGGCAGAATTTTGCCGCGTGCGATACCGGTCATATCTGAAATGACGCATTCAACCTCATGGATATTATTGGTTTTCAAAAATTCTGACATCGGGGTATGCATTTGGGATTCTCACGATTTATGCTGGATCAGGCCCAGGCGATTAACTCACCACAGCCAATATTTGATCACATTTTATGAAATAAAGCCATAAATTGCTGTTAAAATCCCAAATATAGCGCTATATATAAAATATTTGATCACATTAATTGCAGACTAAGCACCCGGCGGAATTTGCATGACCGGGAACCGGTCCGGTGAAAACCGCCGTCGGCGCCATCACCATGAGCAACAACTCGATATTAAAAAAATAATCATTTGGATTAATCCGGCGTTGAGATGGGCGACACGCTAATTTATTTAATTTTCAGCCCATTTCCACCTAAAAATCATCGCCCTTTTGTTCTAATATGAAATCAATAATCTGTCTTGAGTGAAACTTTTCCGTGGATAGGCATTTCAATCTGCTATAAATGCAGAGGTGGCAACGCAATGAAACCAGGGAAAAGCCGTTCAGGCCAGATGCCCGGCTATTGATTAATTGGCATGATGCCATTCAGGCAATACCCGGGTGGGTCTGTATCCCGAGCGGTGTTTACATCGCACGGGTTAAGGACTAACTTGGTAGCATACGCGTGATGGCAGTCATGGCATGATGTCCGGAGCACAGCGCATTAGTGACGGCAAGACTGGGCAGTTCGGTAAGCAGTCAGGTAAGTGGTTAAATAGGCACATAAGTGGCGTCACCAGAGAGTGACCTGTTTCAGGTAAATGTCCCCGGGGAGAAAAGATGGATCTGAATTCGCTTCGAATTTTAATTATTGACGATAGTGATTTAAGTTGCGCACTGTTGAGCGTGATTTTGCGCAGCGATAATTACAATATCGTCGGTATTGCCAATGATGGTGATTCAGGTGTAAAGATGGCTCAGAGCCAGAAGCCAGACGTGATTTTTCTTGATATTGTCATGCCGGGCGTCTCAGGTATCGACGTGCTGGTCAAACTGAGAAAAGTATTACCCAATGCTGCCATCGTCATGGTGTCAGGCGTTGACGACAACGATATGGTCACCAGTGCCATTCAGTTGGGCGCCAATGGCTATATTATCAAACCGTTTAACTCGGCCTCGGTGGTCGGAACCATGAGAAAAATAAAAGAAAAATTCGTGTTGGCCAAACCGGTACCGGATCAGGACTGATGCTCCCCTGACGACGGCACATTAAATTTTGCAGGCATAAATCAGTACACCAGCAGTTTCGGTGATCCGGCTATTTGATCAGTTGTATCCTTTGGAAAGTTGCAGGCATTATGCGATTTAGTACAACTTCAGCGTGGAAGGAAACCTGGAAGCATCCGTCCAGTTCCTTGCTGCGCATTGCAATCATTACGTCGATAGTTGCTATTGCATGTTCGGCATTGCCGCTGTTTCAGGCCGCCGGATGGTTGCAATTCATGACCTTCCTGGGGGTTAGCGCGATGGCGCTGGTCAATGTCGGGTACGTCTATTCACACTCAACAGCCGGAAACAGTGAGCTGGAAAATGAAATCAACGGAAAAGAGGATTCGGAAAAGCTGAAGCAGCTTATCATTGCGATTGTCTCGGTCTGGCAACCGCAGTCAGCCTCGATAAAGTCACAGATTGAAAAAGCCGGTTTGCAGGTGATCGACCATTTCAGTTCGATGATTAAAGAGTTTGACAGTGCCGGCTTTGGTGGCGTAAGCGGGCAGGCCGATTCGTCCCGCGAAGAGACCACGATTACCTTGCTGACCATGTGCGAAAAAGAATTGCTGCCGGTGTTGAACTCACTGGAATTGATCATCAAAAGCAAGGATACACTGCTGACCAGCGTGCACAATCTAATGAAAGAAACACTGGAACTGAAAGAGATGGCAACCCAGGTCAGTTCGATTGCCGCCCAGACGAATTTACTGGCCATCAATGCCGCCATTGAGGCGGCCCGGGCCGGCACGGCAGGCAGGGGATTTGCCGTTGTGGCCAGTGAAGTTCGCAAGCTGTCGCAGTCATCAGCGGAAACCGGCAAAAATATCGGTGACCGGGTTCAGCAGATCGGCGTGATCATGCAAACCACACTGAAATCGGCCAACGAGGCCACCGAAATCGACAAAAAGGTTATCGCCAAAACGGGTGAGGTGATCAACAATGTGTTAACCAATGTGCGTTCGCTGGGTGGTTCGGTGGAAGAAATGCGCGAGCATGGCTCAACGATCCGTGTGGCGGTTGAAGAAGTGATGGTGACACTGCAGTATCAGGATCGTGTTACACAGATTATTGACGTCATCGACAATGACATGCAGCGCCTGATTGCACTGCTGGAAAGTAACGAAGCAGACCTGCCGACAGCTGAAGACTGGATCGAAGGATCCGAGAGCTCCTTCAAGCGACATCGCGGCATCCTGCAAACCACCTCGGCGACCACCGCAAAGCGACAGCAGAACAACCATATTGAAGTGGAGGAACTGGAACCCAAATTAATACGAACAGGCCGGAAAACGTCAACGATAAAAGCGACCAGAAAGCTGGCGCCAAAAAATGATGAAAATTCCGACATAACATTTTTTTGAACTGGTTGAATTGATTAAAAATCTTAACTTGGTAAGGTACTTGTATGGCAAAAACAATTTTGGTCGTCGACGACTCAGCCTCTCTGCGACGCGTCGTTAATCTCGCATTAACTGCTGCCGGTTATGACGTTGTCGAGGCTGGCGACGGATTGGACGGATTGAAAAAACTGGCTGAATTGGGCGACAGAAAAGTTCACCTGATCATCAGCGATGTCAATATGCCGCGTATGGACGGCATCGAATTCGTTACACAGCTCAAGCAGAAAAATGCATTCAAATTTACGCCAGTCATCATGCTCACTACCGAAGGCGATGACGAGATAAAAATGGCCGGCAAAGCGGCAGGGGCGCGAGCCTGGATTATCAAGCCGTTTAATCCTGAACAGATGTTGAACGCCGTGTCGAAGCTGATACTGCCATAAATTTAATCGCATCAATTCATTTTGGAGTCGATGAAAATGAAATCTGTCGTCGTTACCGGTTCATTCACGATTGAGAATGTCAGTGATATTCAGGAACAGATGCGCAGCGCGTTGGCACGCTACAACGGCAAACACCGCATCGAAGTAGACCTCAGTGAAGTCACCGAGTTTGACGGCGCCGGCATGCAGTTACTGCTGGCCTTTCGCAAAGCCGCAGACAAGGCAGGCGCCGAAATCGATATGGGCGACCTGCCCGACATCATCGCCACCACCCTGAGACGATTTGACGTCATCAGCCGTTTCACCACTCAGGAGGCCGTATGAGTGACAATGACGGCCTGTATGACGACGCTCTGCTTCTTTTCCTGGATGAAGCGCGCGATATGCTTCAGAACATTGAAGATTCACTGCTGCAACTGGAAAGCAATCCGAAAGATGAAGAGGCCATTCATGCCCTGTTCCGTTCGGCACACACCATAAAGGGCACGAGCGGCATTTTCAATTTGACGCGCGTCGTCAAATTTACCCACCAGGTTGAAAGCGTCCTGGACCGGGTCCGAAAAGGCGGGCTCAGCATCGACCTGGACCTGAGTGAGGCGTTGCTGCTGAGCTGTGACATGATAGCGACCCTGCTGGGTCAGGTTGAACAGCACTGTGACGATCCTGCCGAACTTGCCGCCACGGACAAGGCCGCCGATGCGCTGGCCGCAAGACTGGGCGGTTATCTGGACAGCTCTGTGCTGTCCAAACAGAAGCTGGAAGAGCCCACCTCGTCCCTGAATTCAAGTTCGCCGTCTGACGCGGTCTGGCACTTGTCAGTTCGCTTTCATCAAAGCACCTTTTTAAACGGCTTTGATCCGGTGACGGTGATTGAGTACCTGAAAAATGTCGGTGAACTGACCTCGATTTACACCATCGACGACGGCTTCCCGGACTGGGATGGATTTGATGCTGAAAACTGCTATCTGGGCTTCGAAATCCGCCTGAAAACCAGCGAACCCAAAGCGGCGATCGAAAATGCGTTTGAATTTGTGGCAGATGATTGCGATTTGCGTATTATCCCCCCTACCCGACGCGCCTCGGACTTTATTGCACTGATTAACGAACTGCCCAATGAATTGCGGTTGGGCGATATTCTGGTCTCCTGTGGCGCCGTCACGCGTGATGCGCTGGACAAGGCGCTGGCCCACCAGAGTGAAATTACCACCGGTCATGTCCGCCAGAGTGGTCAGGCCATCGGCGAAATTCTGGTGGCGCAGAACAAGGTCAACCCGGAAGTTGTGGATGCGGCACTCGAAAAACAGGCGCGCATGCCATCCCCCAAACAGGAAGGTGGATTATTTGTCCGGGTGCCGGCTGATAAACTGGATGAACTGATTAATCTGGTGGGTGAACTGGTGATTTGCGGCGCCAGCGCCAGTCTTCAGGCAGTCAACGCAAAAAATGAAGGACTCATCGGTACGACTCAGCAACTGAGCCGGCTGGTGGACGAAATCCGCAATGGCGCGCTCGGCCTGCGTATGGTGCGCATCGGCGAAACTTTCGTCCGCTACCGTCGTGTGGTTCATGACGTGTCGACCGAACTGGGCAAGACCGTCAATCTGATCATTGAAGGTGCCGATACCGAACTGGACAAGTCGGTCGTGGAGAAAATCGGCGATCCGCTCATGCATCTGGTACGCAATTCACTCGATCATGGCATTGAACTGCCCGATGTACGCGTCGCCGCCGGAAAACCACCGGATGGAACGATCTGTCTTTCAGCGCGGCACGACTCGGGCAATATCGTGATCCAGGTCAGCGACGACGGAAAAGGACTGAATGCGGAAAAGCTGCTCGCCAAAGGTCGTGAAAAGGGGCTCGTGAACGAAGGTCAGGTATTAACCGAAGCAGAAATATTTGACCTGATTTTTGCACCGGGCTTTTCAACCGCGGAACAGGTCACCAATCTGTCCGGCCGGGGTGTTGGCATGGATGTGGTGCGAAAAAATATTGAAGCCCTGCGCGGCTCGGTAAAAATTTCAAGTGCGCTGGGCCAAGGCACCGCAATCGAAATCCGTTTGCCACTGACTCTGGCAATTATTGACGGTTTCCTGGTCCGCATTGGCGACGGGTCGTTTGTCATTCCACTGCACGCCGTGCTTGAATGCATCGACGCCGATCCCGACGGCATGAATCTGAATGACCAGTCGGCCGGTTACATCAAACTGCGCGGTGAAGTCCTGCCCTTGCTGGATCTGCGCTCGGTATTCGGCAGCCACGACCAACCGCCCGCCAAACGGCGCATTGTGGTGGTACGCAGTGGCGTGGGTGCCAAAGCAGGCCTTATCGTCGACCGGCTGGACGGCGAATACCAGACCGTGATCAAGCCGCTGGGTAAATTATTTAAGCACCTCTACGGCATCAGCGGATCCACCGTACTGGGTTCGGGTGAGGTCGCATTGATTCTGGACGTGGGTTCGCTGGTGAAATTGGCCACACAGCAAAAAAATACGGAGGCCGGTGACCGGAAAAAATTGTTATTGCGTGATTTGCAGTCTATGGGAATTAATCAGGATAATATCAGTCGGGGGTTATGATGTTCAAGCGATTCGGTGCAGGAGAAAAGACGCTGGTTTCCATGCTGATCATGGCTGGCATGGGTATTTATCTGTCCATGAACGGCTTTAGCGGATTTGGTGTTCCACAGGCTGTTTTTATTGTCATCAGTATTGGCCTGATTATCTGGCTGGCCTTCGCACACCGCGCCCGGCCGTCTGACATAGCAGACGTGGCGCATGCCCTGGCGGGCGGAAATTTTTCGGCCAGGAGCAACCTGGAGTCCGATGACGATCACGGCGAAACGGCCCGTTCGCTGAATGAGTTGGCTGCCACCCTGAGAAATCTGCGTAACGCGCAGCTGGCCGTGGTTCAGAAGCATGCCGAGGGGTGGATAGACGAGAAGATTGACAGCGCAAAATTGCCGGGCTCGTTCCGGGAGATTGGCGACTCAATTAATCATCTGGTCAAAGAACATATTGATGTGAAAATGCAGATTGTCGACCTTGTCACCCAATACGCCAAAGGCGATTTTTCGCGCAGCATCGACCGGTTGCCCGGCAAGAAAGCCACCATTACTGCGGCCATTGATGTGGTGCGTGATCAGCTCAAGGAAGCATCACGCGCCAATATTGAAAATTCGCGCATCAGAACAGCACTTGACGCCACATCAACGTCAGCCATGATTGCGGATGCGCAGGGCAACATCATCTACATGAACCGTTCCATCACCGAATTACTGAGCCAGTCAGAAAACGATATCCGCAAAGATCTGCCCGATTTCCGCGCCAACCAGCTTATCGGCGGCAGTATTGACCGGTTTCACAAAAAGCCGGCGCACCAGCGCACCATGCTCGCCGGCCTGAATGCCGCGCACAAAATCGATATCACTGTCGGCGGCCGTGTTTTTGGCCTGATCGCCACACCCATATTCAATGACCGGAAGGAACGTCTGGGCACCGTTGTGGAATGGAAGGACCGTGCACTCGAAATTGAAGCCGCCCGCATTGCTCGCAGCAATGAACGGATTCGTCAGGCGCTGGACAAGTGTTCAACTTCGGTCATGATTGCCAACGCGGACAATAATGTGATTTACATGAACGAATCGGTCATGAAGGTCATGAAAAACGCGGCAAGCGATTTGCGCAGGGACCTGCCGCAATTCCGTGCCGACAATATCGTTGGCCACAGTATCGATAATTTCCACAAAAATCCGGCGCACCAGCGGGCCATGTTAAGCAACTTGCGCTCCGAGCACAAAGCCCAGATTGTCGTGGGGGGCCGCACCATGGTGTTTGTCGCCAATCCCATCATTGCTCCGGACGGTGAGCGATTGGGCACGGTGGTTGAATGGAAAGACCGCACCGATGAAGTGGCCGTTGAAGGAGAAATTGCCGGTATTGTCGACGCCGCTGCGCGGGGTAATTTCGCAAAACGTATTGAACTGACAGGCAAAGACGGATTTTTTGGTACGCTGGCCACCGGGATGAACCGGTTGATGACGACCAGTGAATCCGGACTGACAGAAGTGGTGCGGATACTGCGCGCCCTGTCCAACGGTGACCTGACGGAACGCATTACCACGGATTCCGAAGGTATCTTTGGCGAGCTGCGCGACTACGCCAATTCCACCACTGAAAAGCTGGCGGACATCATCGGCGAAGTGCGCAATGCAGCTGACGCGCTGACCTCCGCGTCGGAACAGGTCAGTTCAACCGCGCAGAGCCTGTCGCAGTCTGCCTCTGAACAGGCCGCCGGCGTTGAACGAACCAGTTCCTCGGTCGAACAGCTTTCCAGCTCGGTGGCGCAAAACAGTGAAAACGCCAAAGTCACTGACAGTATGGCGAGCAAGTCGGCGACCGAAGCCGTTGAAGGCGGCGAGGCCGTCAACCGCACCGCAGATGCGATGAAACAGATCGCTGACAAGATAGGCATCATTGACGACATCGCTGACCAGACCAATCTGCTGGCACTTAATGCGGCCATTGAGGCAGCCCGCGCCGGTGCATCAGGAAAGGGATTTGCTGTGGTCGCTGCTGAAGTCCGCAAGCTGGCCGAACGCAGCCAGATTGCATCGAAGGAAATCGGCGAGCTGGCCACCAACAGTGTTGAAATGTCGGAAATTGCCGGGCGTCTGCTCAGTGCCATGATCCCGTCGATACGAAAAACATCGGATCTCGTGCAGGAAATTACTGCGGCGTCTGACGAACAGACCAGCGGATTGAGCCACATCAGCACAGCAATGAGCCAGCTGAATCAGGCTACACAGCAAAATGCCGCGGCCTCGGAGCAACTGGCGGCAACCGCGGAACAGATGTCGGCGCAGGCAGGTTCATTGCAGCAGTTAATGGAATTTTTCAAAGTCGATGCAGTCGGCATGGCCAGGCCCGGTATTGAACCGGCACGCAAGTTGCCGGCTACCGGCAGTCGCGGCAGTGGTGGTACGGGCGATGGTGGCGGCAAAAGCAGTGACGCAAAGCCGCACGTTCGCAAACCGGTTACCCCGACCCTGATTGACGAATCGCAATTTAAACGTTTTTAAACCGGCTGCCTCCATTTAATTTTAGTACTACTGACAGTGATGGGTGATTCCTATGCAAAAGCAAACTTACGGTAACAGCGGTGCAATGAGCGAAGATGATGCACCGGCAGACATAAAACAGTATCTGACGTTTTCTGTTGGGAAGGAAGTGTTTGCACTCGGCATTGCCACGATCAAGGAAATATTGCGAAATGTTCAGCTCGCCACCGTTCCACTCATGCCGTTGCATATGCGCGGGGTCATCAATCTGCGCGGCGCCGTGGTTCCTGTCATCGATCTGGCAGTGATGTTCGACCGCGAGCCGCTGATTGAAACCAAACGCACGTCGGTCATCGTGCTTGAAATTACCGACGATGGCGAAATGCTGGACATTGGCATCATGGTTGATGCGGTGTCGGCGGTTATTGAAATTGGCGATGAACGGATTGAACCCGCTCCGGGGTTCGGTACACCGGTGCGTGCCGAGTTCATCGAAGGTCTGGGCAAACTGGATGACGGTTTTGTGATCATTCTGAATGCCGAGCGCACCTTCTCATTACGGCAAATGGCGCCGGAACCAACCGAAAATGCTTAGTCATTATGGTGCGTGACCTATGGAATTAAATGGCATCAGCGATCTGGAATTTGCAACGATCCGCGATTTCCTGTTTCAAAAAGTAGGCATCTCACTTACCGCATCAAAAAAGGCACTGGTCTGCAGTCGATTGTTTAAGAGGGTTCAGGCGCTCCGGTTCGAGTCGTATGGCGCGTATTTTGATCTGCTGAAATCCGGAAAAAACCAGGCCGAGCTGCAGATGGCCATCAATCTGCTTACCACCAATGAAACCTACTTCTTCCGCGAGGCCAAGCATTTTGAAATGCTGGCATCGATTGCAGAGAAGGCCGATCGAAGCCGGATCTTCCGGGTATGGAGCGCTGCCTGTTCAACCGGGGAAGAAGTTTATTCCATCGCCATGACGCTGGCGGATATGACCCGCACCGGGAATGCGCCCAAATGGGAAGTGCGCGGTTCCGACATCAGCACCCGGGTACTGGAATCGGCGCGGACCGGTCACTATTCGTTTGATCGCACCGAAGATATTCCCGCCGATTTCCTGAAGCGATATTGCCTGCGTGGCACCGGCCCTTATGAAGGGACGCTGCTCATCGACCGCACCTTGCGCGAGAAAACCGAATTCGCGCAGATTAACCTGATTGAACCGCTCCCCAAGCTGGTTCCGTTTGATGTCATCTTTCTGCGCAATGTATTGATCTATTTTGACAATCCGGTCAAACTCAAGGTCGTCAGCCAGCTGATCTCCAACCTGACGCCCGAAGGTGTGCTGTTTATCGGCATGGCCGAAACCCTGAACGGTGTCATTGAAGGATTGGTGTCTGTAGGTCCTGGCGCCTACCGGCTGGATCGGCGCAAATGAGTGCACATGATTTCCATGCCCTGACGACCAGGGAGATTTTTCTGAACCCGGGTGAAATCGGATGCGGATTCGGTCACGAGGTATTTGGCACGCTGCTCGGCTCCTGCGTTGCGATTACACTCTGGCACCCGGCCAGACGCTTCGGCAGCATCAGCCACTTTATTCTTCCCGATGCGCCGGGAACGAAAAAGGCTGGCGGCAAATACGGCACCTCGGCGTTTGAGCATCAGAAACGGGATCTGATACGGCATGGCGTCAATATCCGGCAATGCGTGGCAAAGATATTTGGCGGCGGACAGATGTTTTCAAACTCCGGCGTTCAGGATATCGGACTGAGAAACATTGCCATGGCACGAAAGCTGGTGACCGATGCCGGCTTGGGCATAAGCGCAGAGAACGTTGGCGGGGAAGGTTATCGACGCCTGTATTTCGACGTTGATACCGGCGAAGTCTGGATCAAATTTGATTGGCTTGACAGTGATTTTGAGGATAAAATTTTATGAGCAATCCAATCAGGGTGCTGATCGTCGATGATTCGGCCGTTGTACGTCAGGTTCTCTCTGCCGTATTGTCCAGTGATCCCCAGATCAGGGTTATTGACACCGCCGCCGATCCCATTATTGCGCAGGAAAAAATGGCCTCCGAATGGCCGGACGTGATTGTGCTCGATGTCGAGATGCCGCGCATGGACGGAATCACCTTCCTGAAAAAAATCATGGC